>NZ_JBODRZ010000003.1:1947247-2596330 GCF_050632895.1 Leifsonia sp. L25
CAGCGGCTGGAGCTCGCGAAAGGGATGGGCGCCGACTTCACCGTCGATGTCTCGAAGCACGACATCCGGGAGGCCCAGCGGGCGCTCGGGATGCGGGAGGGCTTCGACGTCGGCTTCGAGATGAGCGGCGCCCCCACCGCGCTGCCCTCGATGATCGAGAACATGAACCACGGCGGCCGCATCGCGATGCTGGGGCTGCCGTCGCAGCAGATCGCGATCGACTGGGGCATCGTCGTGACGCACATGCTGACCCTGAAGGGCATCTACGGCCGCGAGATGTTCGAGACCTGGAACGCGATGGGCGCGATGCTGCAGACCTCCAAGCCGCTGCACGACTCCATCGCCTCGATCGTGTCCGACCGCTTCCCCGCCCGCGACTGGGAGAAGGGGTTCGCCGCGGCGGCCGCGGCCGGCGGCGGCAAGGTCATCCTCGATTGGACGGAGGTCTGATGTACGGGACGTTTCGCAACCACCTTTCGGCGCAGCTCGCGGAGATCGAGGAGGCCGGGCTCACCAAGCGCGAGCGCAGCATCCACGGTCCGCAGGCGGCGCTGATCACGGCGGACGGCGCGGAGGTGCTGAACTTCTGCGCCAACAACTACCTCGGCCTCGCCGACCATCCCACCCTCCGCGACGCCGCGAAGGCCGCGCTCGACGAGTGGGGCTACGGGATGGCGAGCGTGCGCTTCATCTGCGGCACGCAGGAGCAGCACCTCGAGCTGGAGCGCCGCGTGTCGGCGTTCCTCGGCACCGAGGCGACCATCCTGTTCTCGTCGTGCTTCGACGCCAACGGCGGCGTGTTCGAGACCTTGTTCTCGGCGGAGGACGCGATCGTCTCAGACGAGCTCAACCACGCCTCGATCATCGACGGCATCCGGTTGTCGAAGGCGCAGCGGTTCCGCTACAAGAACCGCGACATGGACGACCTCCGCGCGCAGCTCACCGCGGCTCGCGATGCGGGGGCACGGTACACGGTGATCGTGACCGACGGCGTGTTCTCGATGGACGGCTACATCGCGCCGCTCCGCGAGATCTGCGACCTGGCGGACGAGTTCGGCGCGCTGGTCTTCGTGGACGACTCGCACGCCGTCGGCTTCGTCGGCGAGCATGGCCGCGGCACCCCGGAGTTCTGCGGCGTCGCCGACCGGGTCGACATCTACACCGGCACCTTCGGCAAGGCACTCGGCGGCGCGTCCGGCGGCTATGTGTCGTCCCGCCAGGAGGTCGTCGACCTGCTGCGCCAGCGCGCCCGGCCGTACCTGTTCTCGAACACGCTCGCCCCGTCCATCGTCGCCGGCACGCTGGCCGCGCTCGATCTGCTGGAGCAGTCGGACGAGCTGCGCGCGCGTCTGGTCGCCAACGCCGCTTTGTTCCGCGAGCTGATGACGGATGCCGGTTTCGATCTTCTGCCCGGCGAGCACCCGATCGTGCCGGTGATGTTCGGCGACGCCGCGCTCACGGCCCGCATCGCGGACGAGATGCAGAAGCACGGCGTGTACGTGACGGCGTTCTCGTTCCCGGTGGTGCCGCGCGGCAAGGCGCGCATCCGGGTGCAGCTCTCGGCCGCGCACACCGACGACGAGATCCGCCGCTGCGTGGCCGCGTTCAGCGCGGCACGGGACGCCGTCGCCGCCTGACGATTCGCGCCGAATGTCGCGTTTCGCGCCGCGTAACGCGACATTCCGTCCGAATCGCGCCCACCGCGGGTGCAGACATTCGGCACGAATCGCGCCTACAGCGCCGCGATACGCCACATTCGGCACGAATGGCGGCCGGAGTCAGGCGGCGTCGACGCGGAGGCGGCGCCCGCGGCGGAAGAACAGCAGCAGCTGCGCCCCGAGGAACACGGCGAGCACGCTGAGGTCGACGATCGTCACCGTGCCGGCGACGGCTCCCGCCTGCGTCAGGCCGCAAGCGCGCGCGTCCTGGTCCGGACTGCAGAGCAGGCGGTCGGCCTGCGCCGCCACGGCGCCGGACGACACCCACACGCCGATGAGCTGGTTGTACGCGGTCTTCAGCCCCGCCTCCAGCGCCTGCGTGTGGGTGGAGTCGGGCACAGCCCAATAGGTGACCTTCCAGCCGGCCTTCTCGGCGGCGGTCGCGGTCGCCTCCACCTGCGGCCGGAAGTGGGAGTCCTGCGCGCCGGCGACGAAGATCGCCCTCGTCGGCTGCGGGTAATGGGTGGACGCGAGGATGTTCTCGGGCCAGACGGCCTCGTACGCCGCCTGGCTGCCGCCGTAGTAGGTGTCGCGGGTGTAATTCGGCCGGTGCTCGCCGGGCTTGTCCGGACCGGAGAGGGAGACGACGTTCGCCCAGATCCCGGGGTGCTTCGCGCCGAGGTAGGCCGCGCACTCGCCGCCGTGCGAGTATCCGGCGATCGCCCAGTCCGCACGGTCTCCGCTCACGGGGAGGTTTTCGCGGATCCAGGCCGGGACGTCCTTCGACAGGTAGGTGTCGAGTTCGCCTGCGCTGGTGTTGCTGCACGGCGGGTTGGCCGTGACGTCGCCGAGCTGGTCGACCACGAGGATGAACGGCGCGTCGCCCAGCCGCTCGGCGCCGAGACCGTGGAGGGCGTCGAGCGTCGCACCCAGGGTCGGGTTGCCCGGCTGGCCCATCATCATCTCGACCACAGGACGCGTGCTCGACGGGTCGCGCAGCCAGCCAGGAGGCACGAAGAGACGCGCGTCGCGGGCGGAGAACCCGGAGGCCGTCGGCGGGATGTGCACGGCGAACTGCGCGCCGGCGGTGAGCGTCTGCTCGGTGACCGGGACGACCCTCCCGGCAACCGTCGCCGTCGTGAAGCTCGGGGCGATCGTGAGCGCTCCCGCGCCGACACCGGCCAGCCCGATGGTCGCGGTGAGCGCGATCGCGAGCACCCGGAGCCGCCCGTCGGACTGCAGGGCGTCGCCGAGCGCGAGCGGGAACGCAAGCGCGGCCAGCGTGACAGCGAACCAGCCGATCCCTCCCAGGTCGGCGCGCGGCGCGAACAGGCACCACCCGACAATGAGCAGGAGCCCGGCGACCTGGCCGACGACCACCAGGCGCACGGTCGACCCGGCACGGAACCGCCAGCCGCGCACGGCGAAACGCGCCACCGGGTAGGCGGCGAGCAGCCCGAGAGCGAGCGTGAGCCAGGCGAGAGTCCCCACGATTCCAGCCTAGGTGGCGGGCTCGGCCGTCACGACCGGCGGGTGCCCCCGTAACCGGGTGGCGCCCGTGGAGGGGTGGACTGGCCTCAGTGCCCGGAACGCCTGGCGCCCGCGGAACGACGGTGTTTCCGTGACGACGCCGAGCTTATCCCTCAGGCGTCAGTGTGACCTTCCTCCGGGCCCGCGGATCGTAGGACGTCACAATCCACTCGGCGGGAAGTTCTGCTCGCACTCGTTTCGCCAGTTCAAAACCGTCTTCGAGGAAGTTCGCGGGTACGGTGCTGCTGGGCGGGTCATCGGCGTTGAATTGGGCATCAGCAGAACCGCTCCAGGCTCGAAGATCGCGCACGAGTTCCGGGCTGAGGCCGATCTCATGTCCGTCAACACTGTCGATCCCGTATTTGCCGTCGAGCCAAAGGGGATACTGGGTCCACTCGTAGTGAACGTCGACGCGCGGAGGCTCATCGGGTTCGATAACAGGGAGGGCGATTTGAAAGTTGTTCATTTTGTGATGTTCGCTCCGACGATATAGCCGTTACTGCCGACGGTGATAGCGACCTTTAGAGTCGTTCCGTCGTATTCGACTTGATAGATGGGCCGACCTGTCCCTGCTCCTTGATGACCGACGATCTCGCCTTCCTGCACAGCTCTCATCAAAACCTCCGGGATCTGAGACTCGCTTATCCCCCTTTGCGCGAACTGGGCTCCGTGATCTTCAATGATGTGGGCGAGACCTGAGGGGTTCGGTGTGGTGTCGCGCGTGGTCCCTCTTTCGAGCCAGGTTATCCGGCCATCGGAGCCTGACCCGGTTTCCCGGACGGTTTCGGTGTGTTGATCATGCCGCGATTTCGGCGGCGGTGTGAAGGGCTTCGTAGTCGGCGGGGCTGAGGTTGCCGAGGCTGGTGTGCCGTCGGCGCGGGTTGTAGAAGCCCTCGATCCACTCGAACATTGCTGAGGCCAGCTGGGTGCGGGAGTCCCAAGCGGTGCGGTCCAGGAGCTCGCGTTGCATGATCGACCAGAATGACTCGATGAGAGCGTTGTCGACGCTGGAGGCGACTCGGCCCATTGAGCCCAACAGGCCGGCTTGGCGGAGCCGGTGCCCGAACAGCCAACTGGTGTATTGCGCTCCTCGGTCGGCGTGGACGATGGTGCCGGGCTCGAGGCGCCGCCGCCAGCGGGCCATCTCGAGGGCGTCGACGACGATCTCGGTGGTGATCCGATCCGAGATCGACCAGCCGACGATCCGGCGGCTGAACGCGTCGATCACGGCCGCGCAGTAGACCCATCCGTCTTTTGCGCGGTGTTGGGTGATGTCGCAGAACCAGAGCCGGTCCGGTGCGTCCGCGCGGAATCGCCGCTTCACCAGATCCTCATGGGTGGCCGTGTCCGGCTTCCATCCGCGTCGCTTCCGGCGATGCGAGACCCCGATCAGGCCGGCGCTGCGCATGAGCCGGGCAACGCGTTTGCGGCCGACGTGAACGCCGAGCCCGAGCCGCAGCTCGGCCAGCACGCGCGGTGCCCCATAGGTTTGGCGGGAGTCGGCGTGGATGCGGCGGATCGTCGCTGTCAGCTCGGCATCCGCGACCGCCCGCGCGGACGGGGGCCGGGTGGCCCAGTCGTAGTAGCCGGAGGTCGAGACGTTCAGAAACCGGCAGGCCACCGCGACGGGGACACCGTCCGCGGCGAGCTCCTGGACCAGCCGGAACCCTATTTTGGGAGCACGTTCTCCCTCGCGAAATACGCGCTCGCGCGCTTGAGGATCTCGTTCTCCATCTCCAGCACTCGGTTCCGGCGACGCAACTCGACGAGCTCCTTGTGCTCGTCGGTCGTGACACCAGCCTTGCGGCCGGAATCGACCGCGTCCCGGTGCATCCAGTTCCGCAGGCAGGATTCACTGATCCCGAGATCACGGGCGGTCTGCGCGACAGGGTTCCCCTGCGCGACCAAATCCAGGGCACGACGCCGGAACTCCGGCGGGTGAGCAGCAGGCATCTCACGGACTCCTCTCTGAGACGATCATCGCCTCAACTCAGGTGTCCGGAAAAGCGGGTCAGGCTCCATCTGGCGCTCTCATGATGGAGACGACGTGCTCGCTGCTCACCTTGACGCCATCCTTGAGTAGTTGGTCGACTAGCTCGTGTTCTGCGGCGGTGAGACCGGTGATGGCTGCTCCGGGCCCACGGTCTGCACTACGCGCGCCATCCACGCCGTGCGGTGTGGTGGGGTGCGGGCCCTCATTGTCGAGCGGTCGGGGGGCCGGTTTGAACTGCTGTTTGACGACGGTGACACCCGCGCCGGCGCGGTCTTTCGCCCAGTCCAGTGCGCTGGTCGCTGCGCTCGGGGTCGAGAGCTTCACCGATGGTTTGACCAGCCCGGGGACCTTCCCGCCCTTACGGAACAGATCACCCGTTCTGGTGAACTTCGCCGCCGCCACACCCGGGATCAGGACGCTGGCGACCGTGGTGGTCGCGTACCCGATCACATACGCGTCCCCGGTAATGACCTGGTTCCACGTGTTGTTCAGTTCGTTGAACAGCTGGTCGCGTGCGTTCTGGTCGGTGATCAGGGCAGAGACGCCCGCACCGATCTCTTTCACGTTCACTTGCAGGCCGCCGGCGACCAGGTCACCCAGCGCCGCACCGGCGCCGGCGATGAACGCCAGGCGCGGGTCCCCGGACTTGATCGCGGGTTGGGCGATGGTGGCGTCGTACCATTTCCCGACCGCTTGGGAGGCCATCCCGACCAGGTTGAACTCGTTCCCGGTGGCGGCGATCGTGGCGTGGTTGATCGCGTTGTTGATCCCGCCGACCAGCAACGACCCACCGAGGACGGTCAGGCCGAGGGAGAACCCGCCGGTGAACGGGGTCAACCCGATCCCTACCGCGGTGATCACCGCGCCGGCGAGGATCTGTAACCCGTCCCAGAGCAAGTCCCACCCGGCCTGCTCCCGCCGTTCCGCCTCCGCCCGGGCGGCGACATCCGCCGCGTACCCGGCGAACATGCTCTCCCAGCCCTCAGAGGCGACCTGTTGGTTCGCCTGGCAGTACTCGAACATCCCCGAAGTCAGTTCACCCAACCGCGCCAGGGTCAGATCGAAACTCCCCGCCGTATAGGACCGGCCCCGACCGACCGTCAACGACCCAAGGCTCTTCAGAACACCCTTCAGCTCAGCGATCAGCTCGCGGACCTGGTTGAAACCGGGATCCGACGCCTCATACGCCTCCCAGGTCTCCTTCTGCGACCGGGCAATAGCCCGCATGCCCTCGAAGTCCTCGACCGCAGCCCCCGCCGCGCGCGCACCAGCACCACCCAACGACACCAGATGCGCCGCCCCCGCAGAGATCCGCGTCAGCTCCCCTCGAAACCCCGCAACCGGCCCAAACCGACTGCGCCACCGGCAATTGCACCTCGCGGATATACGCACGCATCGCATCCGCACCCACACCACTGATCTGATCCGACCCGGCCAGAGCCTCCAACCCCTGCACCAACTCAGCCAACACCTCGATCCGACGGTCAAGACCCTCCCGCAAACCCGGCGACGACGCCTGCCACGAATCCGCAGAAAACTCCACAACACTCACTGCTTCGCATCCTCGCTAACCAATTCGATACTTGCTGGGGTTCGTGGCCCGACATAACCTTTGCCCAACAGTCCTGGCAAATGATCGCACTCATCATATCTCTGGTTGAATATCAATCTAACCATAGTGATAAGTGATTATGCGCACAAACGGGCTTCCCGGTCGTGCGATTGGTGGTCGGATGCCGCCTCACGCCGAGGCTTGGGGGCGGAGGTCGGCGGCCCGCCACCGCTGGAGACCGGACGGCTGCTCCCGTCGATCACGGGCTCCCCAGGATTAGTAGCGACGTCGGCCGTCGACGCGCGTTGCCGACCCTGGACTGCCCTCAGCGCGCCGGCGCCGCCGCCGACTCCCGCGCCACCAGCCGCATCGGCGGCGCCGCCAGCAGTTCCACGCGTTCGCCCGCGCGCATCCGCGCGAACGCGTCGAGCAGCGTCCCCGCGAGCGCGTCCGCGTCGAACGTGATCGTGCTCAGCCGAGGGAGGAAGTCCGCCGCGCCCGGATGGTCGTCGGCGCCGACCACGGACAAGTCGGCGGGCGCGCGGAGGCCGGCGTCGGCCAGCGCGCGGATCGCCGCCATGGCGAGCCCGTCGTCGGAGGCCGCGATGGCGGTGGGTGCGTGCGCGTCGTAACGGAGTCCGTGCGCCCAGTCGCGGAGCGTCCGGGCGGAGGCTGCCGCGTGCGTGACGTCGAGCCGCACGCCCAGCAGCTCGGCAGTCTCCCGCGCCCCGGCGAGGCGCTCGGCGGCGGCGGGACCGGGCGTCGCGGGAGCGAGGTAGACGAAGTGCTCGTGGCCGAGCGCCGCCAGGTGCTCGACGGCGAGGCCGCCGAAGGGGCGTTGCGGGATGACCAGCGACGGCGCGTAGTCGACCGCTGTCATGCCGTGGACGACGAGCGCGCGCACTCCGGCGAGGCGCAGGACCTCGGTGGCGTCCGCATCGCAGCGTGCGGCTTCGGCCAGCACCGCCTCCGGGCGCAGCTTGGCCCAGAGCTGCCCGGCCTCCGCGCCCGTCGTCGCGGTGTCGGCGTGCCGGAGCGCGTCGATGCCGTCGTCGACCGTGCGGGCGAGGAGGACGTCGAGCGCCCGTGCGACGGTGGCGCCGTGGTCGATGGCCGACGACGCGACCAGCAGCCCGGCGACGGCCTCGCCGCTGGCGAGCGAACGGGCCGCGGTGTTGGGCGTGTAGCCCAGCAGGCGAGCGGCCTCCAGCACGCGGTGGCGGGTGTCGTCGGAGACCCGGGAGTTCGGCTTGTCGTTGAGGACGAACGACACTGTCGCACGCGAGACGCCGGCCGCGAGCGCGACGTCGGCGCTCGTCGGGGCTTTGACGACCTGCGGCGTGAACATGGTGTGCTCAGTCTAGGTCTCACCGGCGGATCTGCTTACTCGCGTCAGCAAAACCGAGCGATGGGTTGTATTCGGGGAAGAGGGTGACGTATGGTTACGCGTGTTAGCACGCAACGTCGCCTGCTCTGAAAGGACACTCCCCGTGACATCGCCGTCTGATGACTTCCCTGAGGGCCCCCGCCCGGTCCAGCCCACCCTCCCGCCGAACCTCTCCGGCGCTCCCGACAGCGTGGCCCTCGGCTCGACGCTGACCACCGCCGACTCGGCGTTCTCGGCGGCCCCGACCTCCGCCGTCTCCGCCCAGACGCCGCAGAAGGTGAAGGTGCGCGGCAAGCTGCTGAAGCTGATGCTGTCGATGTCGATCGCCAACCTCGCGATCTTCAGCATCTGGGGCGCGGTGCCCGGCATCCTGCTCCCGTTGCAGGTGCAGGGGATCGTCGGCGACGGCGCCAAGGCCGGCACGCTCGCGATCGTCGCCACGATCGGCGCGTTCGCCGCGATGGTCGCTCAGCCGATCGCCGGCATGGTGTCCGACCGCACGCGCAGCCGCTTCGGCCGCCGTGCGCCGTGGATGGTCGCGGGCGTGCTGATCGGCGGCCTCGCCCTTCTCGGCATGGCGGCGGCGAACACCGTCGTCCAGATCGCGATCGCGTGGGTCATCGTGCAGATCGCGTACAACTTCGCGCAAGGCCCCCTGAGCGCGATCCTCCCCGACCGCGTGCCCAGCGCCGTTCGCGGCACATTCGCCGCGCTGAGCGGCCTCGGCCTGATGCTCGGCGCGCTCGGCGGCCAGATCGCGGGAGCGGCCTTCGCCAAATCCATCCCGACCGGCTACCTCGTGTTCGCCGGCGTCGCCGTGATCGTCATCGTGCTGTTCGTCGTGCTGAACCCCGACAAGTCCAACAAGGCCGAGCCGAAGCCGCCGTTCAACGTCGTCGCCTTCCTCAAGACGTTCTGGGTCAGCCCGGTCGAGCACCCCGACTTCTTCTGGGGCTTCACCGGGCGCCTCCTGCTCTTCGCCGGCTACTTCATGGTCACGGGATACCAGCTGTACATCCTGCAGGACTACATCGGCCTGAAGGGGAACGCCGTCACGATGATCCCGGTGCTCGGCATCCTGAGCCTTGCCGGAACGCTGATCTCGACGCTCATCGGCGGCCCGCTCTCCGACAAGCTCGGGCGCCGCAAGATCGTCGTGGTCATCGCCGGTGTCGTCCTCGCCATCTCGCTGGTGTTCCCGCTGGTGATGCCCACGGTGACCGGCATGATGATCTTCTCCTTCGTGTCCGGCCTCGGCTTCGGCGCCTACCAGTCGGTCGACACCGCCCTCATGAGCGAGGTGCTCCCGTCGAAGGACGACTTCGCCAAGGACCTCGGCGTGCTCAACATCGCCGCGACCCTCCCGCAGACACTGGCCCCCGGCATCGCAGGCGCGATCGTGGTGGCGTTCGGCCAGGTCTACACTCCGCTGTTCCCGATCGGCATCGTGATCGCCCTGCTGGGTGCGATCGCGGTCCTCCCGATCAAGTCCGTCCGCTAGGAGCACCACCGTCATGACCGACACCACCACCGCCACCGACATCGCCGACGAGTTCCTCGACGGCCTGCTCGGCTCCCTCACCCTGGAGCAGAAGGTGCGCCTCCTCACCGGCGCGTCCTTCTGGACCCTGCACGACGAACCGCAGATCGGTCTGGAGACCATCGTCGTCTCCGACGGCCCGGCCGGCGTGCGCGGCCAGCTCTGGGACGAGCGGGACTCCTCGGCCAGCCTCCCGTCGCCGACCTCCCTCGCCGCGTCGTGGGACGTCGAGCGGGTGCACCGCCTCGGGGAGCTGATCGCGGCGGAGGCGCGCCGCAAGGGCGTCGGCGTCGCGCTCGGCCCGACCGTCAACATCCAGCGCTCGCCGCGCGGCGGCCGCCACTTCGAGGCGTACAGCGAGGACCCGTGGCTCTCCGGCGTCATCGGGACGGCCTTCGTGAAGGGCATCCAGTCGTGCGGCGTCGGCGCCACGCCCAAGCACTACGTGGCGAACGACAGCGAGACCGACCGGATGACCGTCGACGTGCAGGTGGACGAGCGGACCCTGCGCGAGGTGTACCTCGCCCCGTTCGAGCGCATGGTCGTGGAGGGCGGCGCCTGGCTGGTGATGTCCTCCTACAACTCGGTCAACGGCGTGACCATGACCGAGAACGACCTGCTGCGCTCGCCGCTGAAGGAGGAGTGGGGCTTCGACGGCGTCGTGGTCTCCGACTGGATGGGCGTGCGCGACACCGTCGCCGCCGGGAGTTCGGCGCAGGATCTCGCCATGCCCGGCCCGGAGGGCGTCTGGGGCGACGCGCTGGTGCAGGCCGTCGCTGCCGGCCAGGTGGACGAGGCCGCGATCGACGAGAAGGTGCGCCGCATCCTCCGCCTCGCCGGCCGCCTCGGTGCGCTCGAGGGCGTGGAGGCCGCGACCCCGCTCGCCGAGCCCTGGCCTCAGGAGCGCATCGACGCCCTGCTGCGGGAGGCCGCGGCCGACGGGATGGTGCTGGTGCGCAACGAGGGCGTGCTGCCCCTCGACACCGCGTCCACGCCGACCATCGCGGTCGTGGGCGAGCACGCCCGCATCGTCCGCACGCAGGGCGGCGGCTCGGCGACCGTGTTCCCCGACCA
The DNA here is from genome assembly GCF_050632895.1 of Leifsonia sp. L25. The sequence goes on from NZ_JBODRZ010000003.1 coordinate 1,957,982, forward strand.
CGTCGTCACTCCGTTCGACGGGCTGGTGGAGGCTTACGGCGCCGAGCGCGTCCGGTACGCGGCCGGCGTGAAGTCGTCGGAGTCCGTCCTCCCGATCGACGCGCGCGTCGCCACCGACCCGGTGACCGGTGAGCCCGGGGTGCGTGTCCGCTTCCTGAGCGAGGGCGGCGCCGTGCTGCTCGACGAGCACCGCGCCTCCGGCAAGCTGGTCTGGCTCGGCGACCCCATCCTCGGCGACACCGCCGTGGTGGAGGCCACCGCCGAGTTCACCGCGCCGGAGGACGGCGAGTACTCGGTCGGCTTCGCCGGCTTGGGCCTGTTCCGCTTCGAGGTGGGCGGCGAGCTCAAGAGCGACGGACTGTTCTTCCCGGAGGGCACCGACCCGTTCATGGCGTTCCTCAACCCGCCGAAGCAGTCGTTCCCGCTGGACCTCAAGGCAGGCCAGAGCGTCTCGCTGCGGCTGGAGCACCGCCCCCAGCAGCAGGCAGGGCTGGCGGCCGTCATGTTCACCTTCGGCTACGAGGAGCCCTTCGCCGACCCCGAGGCCGAGTTGCAGCGCGCCGTCGAGCTGGCCGCGGCCTCCGACGTCGCCGTCGTGGTCGTCGGCACGACCGAGACCCTCGAGTCGGAGGGCTTCGACCGCGCGGGCCTGCGCCTCCCCGACGGCCAGGACGAACTCGTCCGCCGGGTGCTCGCGGTCAACCCGCGCACCGTGGTGGTCGTGAACTCCGGCGGCCCGGTCATCCTCCCGTGGCTGGAGGAGGCGCCGGCCGTGCTGCTCACCTGGTTCCCCGGCCAGGAGACCGGCGGCGCGCTCGCCGACGTGCTCTCCGGCGCGCGCGAGCCCGGCGGCCGCATCCCGACCACCTGGGCGGCGGACGAGGAGGACGTGCCGGTCTGGCAGGTCGAGCCGATCGACGGGAAGCTGTTCTACGACGAGAAGCTGAACGTCGGCTACCGCGAGTGGCTGCGCCGCGCAGCCCTCGGCGGGCCGGCCCCGGCCCTCCCGTTCGGGCACGGCCTCGGCTACACCGAATGGGAGCTCGGCGAGGCGACCCTCGACGACCACGCGGTGAGCGTCCCGGTCACGAACGTGGGCGATCGCGCGGGCAAGCAGGTCGTCCAGGTCTACCTCTCGCGCGTCTCGGACTCCGACATCGAGCGCCCGGTGCTCTGGCTGGCCGGGTACGCGCTGATCCGGGCGGAGGCGGGGAGGCCGCGGTCGCGACCGTCGAGCTTGAGCCGCGCTCGCTGCACTACTGGTCGGTGGACGACCACGCCTGGCGCACCGAGCCCGGCGAGTACGCCGTGCAGGTGGGCACGTCGGTGGCCACCCTCGGGGAGCCGATCCGGTTCACCGTCTGACCCGTTGCCCACGCAGGGGTCGCAACACGCCGTTTCCGCACCGGATAACGGCGTGTTGCGACCCCGCGGAGGCGAGTACTCTCGGCCGGGTAAGGGGGATCGCATGACCACACTCCACGGCCGCGAGGGCTCGGCGCTGCTCGTGATCGACGTCCAGAACGGTGTCATCGGCGGCGCGTACCGCCGGGACGACGTCGTCGGGAACATCCGTGCGCTCGTCGATCGGGCGCGCTCGGAGGGCGTCCCGGTGGTCTGGATCCAGCACTCCGACGAGAACGTCGAGTACGGCAGCGAGGCGTGGCAGTACGTGCCCGAGCTGTCGCGCGACGAGGGGGAGGCGCTGGTGCCCAAGCACTACGCCGACGCGTTCGAGGAGACACCGCTGGAGGACGTGCTCGCCGCCGCGGGCGTGAGCCGGCTCGTCGTCACCGGCTCGCAGACGGACGAGTGCATCCGCTCGACCATCCACGGCGGGCTGGTGCGCGGCTACGACGTGACGCTGGTCGGCGACGCCCACACGACAGAGGACCTGAGCGAGTGGGGCGCGCCCACGCCCGACCTCGTCATCGCCCACACCAACCTGTACTGGGGCAACCACCGGGCCCCCGGGCGCACGGCGGAGGTCGTCGGGACCGCCGACGTCACCTTCTGACGGCAGGCACCCCGGAGACCGACACCACCTCGAGAGTCGTCCGCGTCTCCCCGCCCTCGGCGCGCTCGACCCGGATCGGCATCCCGGGAGGTCGACGGCGAACCAGAACACCATCGTCGCCTCGCCGCGCCGCACGGTGTAGCGGAGGCAGCGGCGCTGCTCCAGCGGCCCGAGCAGTTCCACGCGGTCGATCGTGGTGTGCTCCGCAGGGAAGGCGGCATGCTCCTGCAGCTCCAGCCAGCCACACCGCGCAGTCCCGTCTGATTGACTGAACGCGTGTTCCCCTACGAGCGTCTGAGGCGCCGCCCCGATGTGGAGGCGCCGAACCTCTTCGCGTCGGACGCCGCCGACCGCCTCCTCGCCGACCTCGCCGGCGACGACGTGCTCCGCGGCGGGCTGGTCGTCATCGGCGACGCGTACGGTGCACTCACCCTCGCTGCCGCGGCCCGCGGCGCCCGTGGCATCCGCGTGCACCAGGACCCGCTGACCGCCGAGCGGGCGCTCGACGCCAACGCCGCCGATCTCGGGCTGAGCGGCACGTTCGAGCACCGGCCGCTCGACGCCTCCCTCGTCGCCGGCGCCCGCACTGTGCTGCTGCGGCTCCCGCGCAGTCTGGAGGCGCTCGCCGAGATCGCCGCGCTGACCGCCGAGCACGCGCATCCGGAGGTCGGGGTCTTCGCCGGCGGGATGCTCAAGCACATGACCACCGCGATGAACGGCGTGCTGGCGGAGGTCTTCGGCGACGTGCAGGCGTCGCTCGCCCGCCAGAAGGCCCGCGTGCTCACGGCCCGAACACCCGAGCCGGCCGCCGCGATCGCGCTCGACCGCTGGCCGGACCGGGCCTTCGACGAGGCGACCGGCCTCCACGTGTGCGCCCACGGTGCGGCATTCGCGGGCGCGAGCGTGGACATCGGGACGCGGTTCCTGCTCACCGTCCTCGGCGACGCCGTGCCCGAAGCCCGCACCGCGATCGACCTCGGCTGCGGAACGGGACTGCTGGCCTCCGCGCTCGCCGTCTCCCGGCCGGCCCTGCGCGTGATCGCGACCGACCAGTCCGCGGCAGCCGTCGCGTCGGCGCGGGCCACCGCCGCGGCGAACGGCGTCGCCGACCGGGTGGCGGTCGTGCGCGACGACGGCCTTGCCTCGCAGCCGGACGCGTCGGCCGACCTCATCGTGCTGAACCCGCCGTTCCACATCGGCGGGGCTGTGCACACCGGGATCGCTCAGCGGATGTTCGCCGACGCCGGCCGGGTGCTCGCCCCGGGAGGCGAGCTGTGGACGGTGTGGAACTCGCACCTCGGCTACCGCGCCGCCCTGGAGCGCGCGGTCGGCCCCACGCGTCAGATCGCCCGAAACCCCAAGTTCACCGTCACCGCCTCCACCGCCACCCCCGAAGGGCGGGTAACCGCCCCCGCAACGGTTTAGGGCGTCTACGTGCCCTTCGGCGAGAGCACTTCGCGGATGCCGGAGACGATCATGCCGGAGGCGCCGCGGCGGCGCGCCGTCTCGGCGCCCGGGGCGTCGGGGACGACGTGCGCCAGCACCGGCCGGCCGAGCTTCCGCATCCGCTCCCACACCGCGGGGGAGCCGTTGAAGTCGAGGCCCAGCGTCGTCCAGCGCGCCTGCGTCGACGGGAGAAGCTTCGCGTCTGCCTCCACCTCCGACGCGTAGTAGTACCCCCAGCCTCGATAGCCGCGCATGGCGGCCTGCGTCGGCCAGTCGGTCCCCGTGCAGTAGCCCTTGGCCACGAAGGACCGCTGCGGCGAGGGCGACCGGGACATGATCGCGAACAGTTCCGGGAAGTAGGTGCCCGGCACGACCTTCGGGTCGACGTAGAGCACATGTGTCGCAGCGAAGGCGGCGACGATGTCCTCGAAGCGGGCGTACGGCTGCGCCGGCTGCGACGGGTTCGTGGTCCCTTCGGCCGAGATGCGGTGCTGGGAGACCTCTGCCCAGGTGTGCTCCGCCGCCACGAAGTCCGTGGTCCCCGACGTGCGGTCGAGCGTGGCGTCGTGCAGCCCGAACCAGACACCGTCGCGGGTGCGTGCGAGCGAGACCTCCAGAGCCCCGGCCCCGAGCAGCACGGAGTTGCGGTAGGCGAGCATCGACATCTCCGGCCAGTCCCGGGAGCCGCCGTGGTGCGCGACCGTCAGCATCGCGGAACCGCCGGGCGACGGCGTCCTTCCCGGCGACGGCCGGCCGGACACCGAGAGAAGCGAGCCGACGCCGACCGCGCCCGCGGCCAGCACCGCGACGGCGCCCACGGACGCACCGATGACCGCGCGCCGGGAGATCTTCCCGGGGTGCTGCTCCTCGTCGTCGCTCATGGGCAACCCTAGGCACACTCGGCCTCCGAATTGAAGCCACCCCGTCGGGAGTCGACCGGACCGCTCTGTGTGCGTGGGCTGTGCGACGCTTCCGGCCTTCTCACACTGCCCGCGGACGTCGCAGCGCAGCCATAGCACGCTCGTTCTACCGTCGAAGCAGGAGAGGAGGACGTTGTGACCTCTCTCCCACGCCGCCCGCTGCGCCGTCACGGGTTCGTCCACGGCCTGGGGTCGCTCCGCTCGCTCTGGAGTTCCCCGGTGCTCGAGCTGCCGGTCGAGGCGCACGAGGTGCGGACGGCGCGCCTCGTCCTCCGCCCCTATCGCGCGACCGACGACGCCGACTGGCGCCGCATCGAGGACGACGAGGAGGTGCGGCAGGGCCTCGACTGGCCCTTGCGCACCGCGCGCCAGGCGCACGAGCACCTTCTCGCCCGCACGGGCCACACCGTCCTCGCCGGGCCGGGCGACCTCCTGGTGCTCGCGGTCGAGCACGACGGGCACGTGATCGGCGATGTGTCCCTGCACCTGCGCACAGTCGCGCCGGAGACGCGCACCGCGGAGATCGGCTGGCTGCAGCTCACGGCCGAGGGGGCCACGGCTACGCGACAGAGGCCGCCCGCGCGATGCTCGACCTGGCCTTCGGCGAGCTGGGCGCGTGCCTCGTGACGGCGGTCATCGAGCGGACCAACACGGCGTCGGCGCGGCTGGCGCTCCGGCTGGGCTTCCGCCTCGCGGGCGGGACGGGCCGGCGGGCCACCTTCGTGCTGTCGGAGGCCGAGCACGCCATCGAACGGTCGGCCCAGCGGTCGCGCGGGGCCGTCGAGACCCCGCCTTTCGGGACGAAAAGTGTCGAGAATCTCTGAGTGGACCCACATCGGCCTCGGTTTCCGTCTGTTTCTTCTGAATCGACGACCGATTTCGTGGTGAAAAGGCTTGTTCTCAGGTCCGGGAGTTGCTAACGTCCCCCTGTCGCATACGCGACCCTAGCCAGGGAGAGCAATGACGCAGGAATATTCCCGGCCGGACTCCGCCGCACCCGACAGCGGAGCCGACCCTCGCGGGGGCGAACACAAGCACGAGCTGCAGGCGAACGGGGTGAGCGCCGCCGGCTCCATCGTGATGGCCGTGGCGGGCAGCGCGCCCGCGTACTCCATCGCGGCCACCACCGCGACGCTCGTCGGCGCGGCGGCACTCGGCGCTCCGGCCGCACTGCTCTGGTGCGGCCTCCCGATGCTCGGCATCGCGTGGGCGTTCCTCTATCTGGGTCGCGCCGACGTGAACGCCGGTGCCACCTACTCGTGGGTCGCCCGGGCCCTCCACCCGATCCTCGGCTTCCTGTCGGGCTGGGCGCTGGTCGTCTCGGCGACGATCTTCATGGTCGCGGGAGCCCTCCCGGCCGGCGCGATGACGGTGACGCTGTTCGCGCCGGACCAGGCGAACAACGCGTGGCTGATCACCGGCGTGGGCGCGATCTGGTTCCTCGTGATGGCGGCGTGCGTGCTTTTCGGCGTGCACGTGACTGCGCGGGCGCAGTGGATCATGTCCCTCATCGAGGTGGGCATCCTCATCCTCTTCGCCGTGCTGATGATCGTGCGCGCCGCGACGAGCAGCCACGCCGGGCCGTCCTTCTCGTGGGACTGGCTGGGCTTCAGCCACCTGACCGGCCAGGGCGTCTTCGTCTCGGCCGCGCTCATCGCCGCCTTCTACTACTGGGGCTGGGACGTCTCCTCGAACCTCAACGAGGAGACCAAGGACGGCCACAAGAACGCGGGCTCCGCCGGCATCATCGGCATCGTCATCGTGTTCCTGCTGTTCGAGATCTTCACCATCGCGACACTGGTCATGCTCCCGTCGAAGACCATCGAGCACAACAGCGCCAACATCCTCTCGGTCCTCGGCGACGCGGTCTGGCCGGGCATCGGCGGGAAGATCCTCGTGGTCGCCGTCGCGCTCTCCACCATCGCGACGCTGGAGACCACGCTCATCCAGGTGACCCGCACGCTGTTCGCGATGGGCCGCGACCACACCATCCCGAAGGCGTTCGGCCGGATCCACCCGCGCTGGCGGACCCCGGCGTTCGCGACCCTCATCGTCGTCGGCGTGTCGGTCGTCCTGTTCGTCGGCTCCAACCTGCTGGGCTCCGTCGGCGAGATCATGACCAACGCCATCGCGTCGATCGGCATGCAGATCGCCTTCTACTACACGCTCGCCGGTCTCGCGGTGGTGGTCGCCTACCGCCGGGTGCTGTTCAAGTCGGTGAAGAACGCCCTGCTGATCTTCCTCTGGCCGCTCGCCGGCGCGATCTTCATGGGCTACATCTTCGTGCAGGGCATCGGGCAGAACGATCCGATCGTCAACATCCTGGGCGTCGGCCTGATCGTGGTCGGCATCGTCCCGCTCGTGCTCTTCTACCGCAAGGGCAAGGGCTACTACACGCGCCGTCCCCTCGAACTGCCGGATGAGCTCGACGCGAAGGCGCCGGCCAACATCGACGACAGGGACCCGGCCGCGCTCTGACCCAGCGGAGCGCGGCCCCGCCGGCCCGACCCGACCGCCGAGCATTCTCCGACCCCGGGGTGCTCGGCGGTCGCGTTCGCGCGCGTGGCGGAGTCTTCGACGCCGCGTAGAGTGGGACGCATGAGTTCGCGCGGAGCACGGGTCGCCCGCGGCTTCGCGGCCGCCGGCGTCGCGACGCTCGTCGCCGCGCTGTTCCACATGGCGGGAGGCGGACAGGCGCCCAGCGCCGTCGCCCTCGCGCTCAGCCTCGTCTTCTCGTCGCTCGCGAGCATCGTCCTCGTCGGCCGTCGGGTGGCACTCTGGCGCGTGACGCTTTCCGTAGTGGTCAGCCAGTTCCTCTTCCACGCCCTGTTCGCTCTGAGCCCGTCGGCGAGCTTCAGCGGAATGCCGATGGGCGGCCACCTGCACGCGGGCATGCACCTGACCCTCGTGCCGGGCGCGGCTGCGGTGTCCGACACCGCGACGGTCGGCCCCGCCTTCCTCGGCGAGGACGTCTGGATGTGGCTCGCCCACGCCGCGGCCGCCGCGCTGACGATCGCCGTGCTGCTGCGTGCCGAGCGGACGCTGCTCGCCGTCGCGCGCTTCACGTTCTTCCGGCTGCGGCGGTTCGCCGACCGGGTCGCGGCGGTGGCGCCGGTGGTGCCGGGCCGTGTCCCCACGCCGATCGACACCGTCCCTGCGACCCTGCACGCCGTGGAAGCCCTGCTCGGGACGCTTCGGCACCGGGGTCCGCCGCGGGTCGTCGTCCCGGCCGGCTGAACGCTTTCGCTCGTCGCCGTCCGGGGAAGCCAGCTCACGACCTCCCCACCCGGTCGCCCCGCGCGGCCGAGAAATCGGACGAACCCATGAACAGTACCTCCGCGCGCACGACCGCGCGCACCCGCACCTCGCACACCCGCACCCGCACCTCCTGCGTCCGGACGCTGGGCATCGCCGGCGCCGCCTCGCTCGCCGCCGTCGCCCTCACTCTCTCCGGGCCGCTCGCGGCCAGTGCGCACGTCACCGTCGGCCCGAACCAGGCCGCGCCGGGCAGCTACGCGACGCTCACCTTCACGGTCCCCACCGAGTCGGCGACCGCGGGCACCGTGAAGCTGGAGGTCGACCTCCCGACCGACACGCCGCTCGGCTCGGTCGTGTATCAGCCCATCGCCGGCTGGAGCACCCAGGTGGTCACCGAGAAGCTCGCCAAGCCGATCAAGACCGACGACGGGACGGTGAACGAGGCCCCGGTCAAGGTCGTCTGGACAGCCGCGTCCGGCGTGCAGGTGGCGCCGGGCCAGTTCCAGCAGTTCGTCTTCTCGGCGGGCGCGATGCCCGACACCGGCAGCATCCAACTCCCGGTCCACCAGTACTACTCGGACGGCACCGTCGTGAACTGGGACCAGAAGACGCCGGCCTCCGGCGCGGCGCCCGAGCACCCCGCGCCGACGGTCTACCTCAACGACGCGGCCCCGGCCGCGGACGGCACCTCGTCGGGAGTGCTCGCCACCTCCGGCGCGACCGCGCCCGCCGCCGCCTCGCCGGGCGCTGCGGCGGTCGCGATCGGCCTCGGCATCGGCGGACTCGCGCTGGGCGCCATCGCGCTCGTCGTCGCGGTGTTCGCCGCCACCCGCCGTCCGCGCACGGCGGCGGCCCCGAAGGAGCAGTGACATGACGAGAATGACGACGCGCGTGCTCGCCGGGATCGGCGGCATCCTGGCGACGGTCGCGCTGGCTCTGGCGCCCTCCGTCGCCGCGAGCGCCCACGACTACCTGGTGGACGCCTCGCCCGCGAGCGGCGCCACGCAGACCGAACCGCTCACCCAGGTGAAGCTGACGTTCAACGACCGCGTGCTCGACCTGGGCGGAGACGGGTCGTCCGCGATCCTCCGGGTCACGGCGGGCGGCCGGCACTACGAGACGGGATGCCCGACCATCCTCGACGCCACGATGACGGCGCCGGTCGCGCTCGGCGCCGCGGGCGCGTACACGGTGGACTGGCAGATCGTCTCGGAGGACGGCCACACGGCGTCCGGGTCGTACGGCTTCACGTACCACCCGCCGGCCGGAACGTCGGCTGCGCCCGGCAGCGCCGCGCCCGGTTGCGCCGCCCGGTCGAACGTCGTGGCGACCCCCGGCGCCGCCGCGCCCGCGCCGACCTCCACGGCGTCGACGTCCGTTCCCACCAAGGCAGGGTCCGACGACAACCTCGGCCTGGTCATCGGCATCGCGGTCGGCATCGTGGTCCTGGCCCTGCTCGGAGTCGTCATCCTGCTGCTCACGCGCCGCAAGCCCCCGACCACGCCCTGACCGACCACCGCCGAGGGGCGCGTAAAGGCCCCCACGAGCACGTTTCAGGGCGTCTACGTGCCCCGCGGCAGGTCAGGAGTGAGGCCGCTCGGCGCGTGCGTCGTCCCGTGTGCGCTTCCTCGCGCTGGGCGCGTCCAGCAGCGACAGCCAGAACAGCAGGCCCAGCAGCCCGAAGATCACCAGCCCCAGCGCCAGATCGGTCCACTCGAACGGGATGAGCGTGCCGTCGATCGACAGCACGAGCCCGGTCTCCAATATCCCGAACACCAGGAAGAACACCCCCAGCAGCGTGCGGGTGAGCCGGATGCGCCCGCGGCGGTGCACCTCCACGCGCCGCAGCTCGACCATGAGCGTCAGCAGCAGCAGCGGGAGGATCTGCGCGAGCGTGGCTGCGGTCTGGCCGTCGAGCAATACCACTCGCGCGTCCAACGGGTCGATCATGTGAGTCAGGGTAGTCGCGTCGGAATACCCCTGGCACAACCAAAGTTGAGCCTATTAGACTCAACTTTGTCACAGGACTTCGAAAGGAAACCCAGGAGTATGGCGAACATGCAGGGCGCCCCCTCCACGCAGGAGGACGCCAAGAGCGCGCTCGAACAGTACGGTATCAACCTCACCGAGATCGCAAAGAGCGGCAAGCTCGACCCCGTCATCGGGCGGGACGCCGAGATCCGCCGCGTGAGCCAGGTGCTGACCCGGCGCACCAAGAACAACCCGGTGCTCATCGGCGAGCCCGGCGTCGGCAAGACGGCCGTCGTGGAGGGGCTGGCCCAGCGCATCGTCGCCGGCGACGTCGCCGACTCGCTGAAGGGCAAGCAGCTCGTCGCGCTCGACCTCTCTGCGCTCGTCGCCGGCGCGATGTACCGCGGCCAGTTCGAGGAGCGGCTGAAGGCCGTCCTCAAGGAGATCAACGACGCCGAGGGCGAGATCATCACCTTCGTGGACGAGCTGCACATCCTGATGGGCGCCGGCGGCGGGGAGGGCTCGGTCGCGGCCTCCAACATGCTCAAGCCGATGCTGGCCCGCGGCGAGCTGCGGCTGATCGGCGCCACCACGCTCAACGAGTACCGCGAGTTCATCGAGAAGGACGCCGCTCTGGAGCGCCGCTTCCAGCAGGTGTACGTCGGAGAGCCCAGCGTCGAGGACACGGTCGCCATCCTGCGCGGCCTCAAGGGCCGCTACGAAGCGCACCACGGGGTCACCATCGAGGACTCCGCACTGGTCGCCGCGGCCTCCCTCTCCAACCGCTACATCACCGCGCGCCAGCTTCCGGACAAGGCGATCGACCTGATCGACGAGGCCGCCAGCCGGCTGAAGATGGAGATCGACTCCGCCCCGGTGGAGATCGACACCCTCCAACGCCAGGTCGAGCGCATGAAGCTGGAGGAGTTCGCGCTCAAGAAGGAGAAGGACGACGCGAGCAAGGACCGCCTCGAGCAGCTCCGGCAGCGCCTCCACGAGCAGGAGGACACCCTCGAGGAACTGCAGGAGCGCTGGCGTGCCGAGAAGGCCGCGCTCAACCGGGTGGGCGAGTTGCGCTCGCAGCTCGAGGAGGCCAAGACCCGCCGCGACCTCGCGCTGCGCGACGACCGCTACCAGGAAGCCTCCAAGATCGAGTACGAGACCATCCCGAACATCGAGCGCGAGCTGGCGGAGGCCGAGCAGGCCGAGCACAGCCACCCGCGCATGGTGAACGAGCAGGTGACCGCCGACGACATCGCCGCGGTCGTGGCCGCGTGGACCGGCATCCCGGTCGACCGGCTCACGCAGGGCGAGACCGAGAAGCTGCTGAACCTGGAGCACGAGCTCGGCCGCCGCATCATCGGCCAGAAGAAGGCCGTGCAGGCGGTCTCCGACGCTGTGCGCCGCACCAGGGCGGGCATCTCCGACCCCGGACGCCCGACCGGCTCGTTCCTGTTCCTCGGCCCGACCGGCGTGGGCAAGACCGAGCTGGCGAAGGCGCTCGCCGCCTTCCTGTTCGACGACGAGAAGGCGATGGTGCGCATCGACATGAGCGAGTACGGGGAGAAGTTCTCCGTCTCGCGGCTCGTCGGCGCCCCTCCCGGCTATGTGGGTTACGAGCAGGGCGGCCAGCTCACGGAGGCCGTGCGGCGCCGACCGTACTCGGTCATCCTGCTGGACGAGGTCGAGAAGGCGCACCCGGAGGTGTTCGACGTGCTGCTGCAGGTGCTGGACGACGGCCGGCTCACCGACGGCCAGGGCCGCACCGTGGACTTCCGCAACACCATCCTGATCCTGACCTCCAATCTGGGCAGCCAGTTCCTGGTCGACCCGACCCTGAACGAGACCGAGCGCGAGGAGGCCGTGCTGCAGATGGTGCGGCAGGCGTTCAAACCGGAGTTCGTCAATCGGCTCGACGACATCGTCGTCTTCTCGGCGCTCAGCAAGGAGGAGCTCGGCGAGATCGTGGAGCTGAACATCGACCGCCTGATGCGGCGGCTGGAGGAGCGTCGGCTGGAGCTGGCGGTCACCCCGGACGCCCGGCGCTGGCTGGCCGAGCGCGGCTACGACCCGATCTACGGCGCACGTCCGCTGCGTCGGCTGATGCAGCGGGAGATCGAGGACCGGCTGGCCACCGAGCTGCTCGCCGGCGAGATCCGCGACGGCGACACAGTGCGCGTCGACCTCGACCCGTCCGGCGAGCGGCTGACCGTCGCACCGGTCCGCGAGGAGGCCTAGTCACGCAGGCGCGGGCCGGCCGTCAGCGGTCGGCCCCCGTCGCCATCAGCAGATAGCCGAACTGCTCCGCGACGACCGCGAAGCCGTGCCGCTCGTAGAGTCGCTGCGCGCCGCGGTTCTCCTCCCACACGGTGACGGTGAGCCGGCGGTGCGCGGCGAGCAGCCCGGTCAGCACGCTGGAGGCGATTCCGCGGCCGCGCCGATCGGCGAGCACGGCGAGCTCCACGACATGCGTGCGGCCGTCCTCGTGGTGCAGCGTGACGGTGCCCACCGGCTCCGCGCCCTCCAGGACGATGGAGGTCTCGGCGTCGGGGTAGCGGTCGCGACGGTCGGCCGAGTGCGCGCGGTACTTGGGGCCGAGCGCGGGGTCGAGCTCGGCGCTCTGCGCCCCCGGGAGCTCCCAGCGCCGGGCGTCCCGGAAGACGCGCCGGAGGAAGGGCTCGTCCGCGGAGGTCGCCGGCCGCAGCGTCACGGCGCCGGGCCGGACGGCGGCCGGTGTCGTGGACGGCCCGGCGCCGACCGGATCGACCGCCTCGATCGGCTCGACGGGCCGCAGCCGGACGGTCAGCGGCTCGGTGGCGCCGCGCTCGGACACCCCGAGCACGAGCGTGCGCAGCGCCGTCACGGCACGTCGCGACACGTCGGGCACGGGCGATCCTTCCTCGGCTCGTCGCGGCGGGGTTCCGCGGAGCACGGATGCGAGCTTAGGGCATCCACCGGGCGGTCCTCTGGCCCGCAGAGAGGGGTATTCACCTGCCTCGCGTAGGCTGGGAGGCATGCTTGCGACCATCATCCACGGAGAGCGCGACGTCCGCCTCGAAGAAGTCCCCGACCCCGTCCTCTCCACCGGCGGAGACGCCATCGTGCGCGTCGTCGCCGCATGCGTCTGCGGTTCCGACCTGTGGCCGTACCGCGGCGTCACCCCGACTGCGTCACCGCGCCGCATCGGCCACGAGTTCGTCGGCGTCGTGGAGGAGGTCGGCTCCGACGTGAGCACGATCTCGGTCGGCGATTTCGTGATCGCCCCGTTCTACGACTGCGACATGACCTGCGCGAACTGCAAGAACGGCGTCAGCACCTCGTGCCTGCACGGCGGCTGGTGGGGCGCCGACGACCGGCTCGGCGGTTTCGCCGACGGCGGCCAGGGCCAGAAGGTCCGCGTCCCGCACGCCGACGGCTCGCTCGTCGCGACCCCGGAGTACCCGCGGGCGGAGCTCATCCCGAGCCTCCTCACCCTGTCGGACGTCATGGGCACCGGCCACCACGCCGCGGTCTCCGCCGGCGTCACCGAGGGCAGCACGGTCGTCGTGGTCGGCGACGGCGCGGTCGGCCTGTGCGCCGTGCTCGCATCGAAGCGGCTCGGCGCCTCCCGTATCGTCGCCATGTCGCGGCACGAGTCGCGCCAGGCGCTCGCCCGCGAGTTCGGCGCGACCGACATCGTCGCCGAGCGCGGCGATGAGGGGATCGCGGCCGTCAAGGAGCTGTTCGACGGAGTCGGCCCGGACTGCGTCCTGGAGGCCGTGGGCACCAAGGAGTCGATGGACCAGGCGATCCGGTCGGCCCGTCCTGGCGGGATGGTCGGCTACGTCGGCGTCCCGAACGGCGGCGCCGAGCTGCCCATCCGCACACTGTTCGGCACGAACGTCGGCGTGAACGGCGGCGTCGCCCCCGTCCGCAACTACGTGGAGGAGCTGCTGCAGGACGTCTGGTCGGGCGCGATCGAGCCGGGCAAGGTGTTCGACCTGGAGCTGCCTCTGGAGGACATCGCCGAGGCGTACGCCGCGATGGACGAGCGCCGCGCCATCAAGACGCTCGTGCGGCCGTAGTTCTCAAAGCGAAGGAGGGCACGTCGCGTTCGCGACGTGCCCTCCTTCGCGTGTTGCGGGGGTTTCCGGGTACGGGGGTTTCCGGGTTTGCGGGGCGGGAGTGTCTCAGGAGTTGACGAGCACGACCTCGTCGAGCGCACTGCGGGTGCGCGGGGCGAGCTCGCGCTCACGCAGCGGCTCGGGCAGCGAGTCCACGTCGCCGAGCATGCCGACGGCGGTGACGGAGACCGGCACGAAGCGCTCCTCGATGTCGAACGCCGCGCGGATCCCCGCGGGGTCGAAGCCGCCCATCTGGTGCGTGTGGAGGCCGTCGTGGTGGGCCTGGACGCTGAAGTGCGCGACCGCCTGGCCGACGTCGTAGGTCGCCCAGCGACGCTCGTTGCCCTCGGCGTCGACGACCTCGGCGAGGGCGACGACGAGCGCTCCGGCCGCGCCGGCCCAGGCCTGGTTGAAGCCCATCAGGTTGGCGACGATGGCGTCGAACGCCTCGCCGCCGCGCCGGGCGACGATGAACCGCCACGGCTGCGTGTTGTTGGCGGACGGCGACCAGCGTGCGGCCTCCAGGGCGGCGGTCAGCTTGTCGTCGTCGATCACGGCCTCGGTGTCGAAGGCGCGCGGGCTCCAGCGCTCGGCGAGCGCGGGCAGCAGCGGGAAGGACGTGTCGGCGGTGCGGGTGATGGTGTCGGTCAGCGACATGGGATGGAACTCCTCGACGGTGAATACGGGATCACGAGGCTCCATTGCCCGGCTATGTCGATGTGAACACATGGACCTGGGAGAGTATTCCAGAATTCGGTGACGTGTCTCCGAATTCTGGCGCCCTACAACCAGTCCTTCCGCTTGAACGTCAGGTACAGCCCGCCGCAGCCCACGACCATCAGCAGCGTGGACATCCACAGGCCGCCCATCGAGTTGAACCCCGGGTACGGCAGGTTCTGCCCATAGAACCCGGTGACAGCCGCCGGGACCGCGATGATCGCCGCCCAGCTCGTCACCTTCTTCATGATCACGTTGAGGCGGTTGCCTTCCATCGCGATCTGCGTGTCCGACAGCGCCGTCACCAGGTCGCGCAGCGAGTCCGCCCACTCCACGTGGTGCACGCCGCGGTCGTACAGGCCCTGGAACAGCGGGAACAGCCCCGAGCTGACGCAGTCCGCCTCGCGGCGCAGCAGTGCGTCGACCGCGTCGCGGAGCGGAAGGAGGCAGCGGCGCAGGCGGGAGGCCGACTTGCGGAGCTGGTACACGCGGTTCTGGATCACGGCGGGCTTCGCGCCGGGGGCGAGGAGGACATCCTCGATGTCGTCCAGCTCGTCGTCCAGGGCGTTGAGTGCGGCGCCGGCCTCACCGAGCAACTGGTCGAGGACGATCCACAGCAGCCAGCCGACGCCCTGGTCGCGGTGCCGCTTCTCGGTGGTCAGCCGCGCGCGCAGCGGCTCGAAGTCGAAGTCGCCGTCGTGGTCGAGGATCAGCAGCCGCGGCAGCACGTAGATGTGGAGGTCGGCGACGACGAGCTGGAACGTCGGCTCCTCGAGCTGCACCCGGTGGGTGGAGAGGCGCACGTGCTCGCCGGCGACCATCGGCATGTGCCCGGCGGAGGCCGACGCGGGCGGGTGGACGAGGTCGTGCGCGCCGAGGCGGTCGGCGAGCTCGGCGAGCTGCAGTCGGTCGGGGTCCTGGATCTCGAGGTACCCGAACGCGGTCGACGTCTGCAACTCCTCCATGAGCTCGGCGAGCGACCCGACGTCCGTGCGATCGTCCCCGTCGAAGAGCGTCCCCCGAAGCTGGAGCGACCCCTCCTGAACCTGCTGCGACACACGACCTCCTCGTTGGCTGACGCTCCAACCTACGACCTCCCCGCTGAGTCGTCGCCGGTCGACGGTGATGGAGTTCTCAGGAAACGGGCGCGGTGATGCCCCAGTTGTGGTGGCACTTCCCGCGCGCCCGGCCGCTGCCTGGGCGACGCTGACGCGGCGCAGCGCTCAGGGCACCAGGTCCTGGTACTGCGGCAGCGATCCGTCCAGCACCGGTACGTAGAGCGTCTCCGTCATCGTGCTGGTCTGGAACGTCACCGGCGACAGCGACCCCGGCTTGGCGTCGAGGCCGTCGAAGGTGACGGTCTGGCCGTCGGAGGTGCCCAGCTGCACCGACTCGGCGGCCTTCACCGTCACGGTCTCGGAGCCGGCCGGCGTCACGATGCGCACGTCTTCGCTCGACTCGCCCTGGTTGACGAGGGTCGCGACCAGGCTCACCGGCGAGGACGACTGGGCGGTGAGCAGCACGGCGTTGCCGATGAAGATCGGGCCGATGTCGCCGTTCACGCCGTCCGCGGTCTCCTGGATGTACTTGGTGTCCTGCGGGGCCAGCAGGTCGCAGCCGGTCAGGAGGCCCAGCACGGCCACCCCGACGAGTGCGGCGGCGACCCGGCGACGCGTCCGCGCGGGCGTCCCGCCGCGTCGGGCGGTGCGGGGTGCGAAGCCGGCGTCTGCGCTCACGGCGTCAGCATAGTCCCGGCCCGATGCCCGCAGTAGGTCCAATCGCGCGGCCGACGGCGGCGGTCAGCGCAGCCCGAGTCGCTTGAGGGTGTGCTTCTCGCTCTCGCCGTTGTCGGTCTCCACCTCGTCCACCGCGATCGGGATGTTCGGCCCGATCGCCAGCCACACGAAGCCGTCGCGGTGCACCAGCGGGACCAGGTCGGTGGTGCCGTCGCGCAGCAGGGTCCGCACGCGCTTCAGGAGGGCGTAGCCCTCGGACGGCAGGGTGACGTAGGTCTTCCTGCGGTAGTGGACGACGTGCGCCACGGTCTTGGCCTTCAGGCCCGCGATCTCCGCGGCGGGGAACGGTTCGGCGGCGGGCGCGGCGTCCTTCGTGTCGGTCATGGCACGAACGGTACGCCTTCGCGGCCGGCCGCGGCAGCGGACACTGTCGACGGGGGCCCCTGCCCGCGGCCGCCGGGGCCTTCCCCGCGCGCTCGCCGTCGCCCTCGCGGACGCAGCAGGCGGCCGCGGAGTCCGGCACCTGGTGACTCCAGGTGCTGCGGACGACGCGGCCGCCCATGCGCTCTACTCCAGGCTGGGCTTCCGTCCGGCATCGCGCCACGCGTACTGGACGGCGCCCGCGGGCTGAGCCGCTCCTACTGCGCCGGCCCTCCCGCCAGCGCGCTGACGTGCACGTAGTCGAAGCTGCTCGTGTACCCGGCGCCGCCGAGCGAGATCAGCCCGATGCGGGGATGCGCACCCAGGTCGGCGGTCCAGGTGTCGCCGCGGTCCCAGTGGCCGCCGTCGATGCTGGTGTACGCCGTGTAGGTGTCCGTCCCCTGCTGGACACGGTGGACGATGCGAAGGTATGTCCGGTCGGCGACCGGCCCGACCACGCCGTTCCCATAGCTCGGGTATCCCGCGGGCACCGGCGCGACGTGCTTGCCGAACTCGGTCTGCCGGGTGTTCCAGATGCTGTTGGACGTCAGCCGCACGTAGTTGCCGTCGTCGCCGTAGACGATGAGGCCGCCCTGCACGTAGTTGTGGACGCTGCCGTCGTTCGGCGTGCTCACCGACACCTTCGTCTCCACCACGTAGTCGCCCGACGGCGCCGCCTCGGTGAGCACCGACGCGAGCGGAGTGGAGGGCGGCTGAAGGTCGGCCGCCTGGGTCTGCCAGGTCAGCGTCCCGCCCTTCACCGCGTAGGTGGACGGGTCGGGCCGGCGCACCCAGCTCCAGTTCGCGCCGAGCGCGGTCCCGTCGAACTCGGTCGAGCGCGCGAGGTCGGGGCGGCCGGGACGCGGGTCCGGGGCGTACGCCGGCTTGTACGCCGTACGCTGACCGGGCTGTGCCGCCGGGCCGGGCATGACGGAGTCCGACGGTCCCGCCCCGGCGCGCACCGACGGCCAGCCGCCCTGCCAGTCGAGCGGGTCGATCAGCACCGGGCGCTTCGTGTAGCCGACGTCGCCCGCGTAGTACGGGTCGTTCTTGTCGACTGCGTGGTAGACCATCCAGTCCTGGCCGCCGAAGTCGGTGACCACGGCGGTGTGTCCGGCGCCGACCCAGCGGTTGCCGTTCTGCGCGAGCACCGGGGTGCCGCCGACGCGGTTGGCGAGGATCGGCACGCCGTCCCGGTCGACGAACGGCCCGAGCGGGCTGCGCGACCGCGCGGCGAAGACGCTGTAACCGGTGAGCGGACCCGCGCAGCAGTTCGTCGCGGACCCGAGGAAGTAGAACCAGCCGTCGTGCTGCACGATGTTCGTGCCCTCGTACCGGTTGTCGATCGCGATCGGCGTCTCGGTGGACGAGATGGAGGCCAGGCCGTCGGCGCTGAGCTTCCGGGCGAAGACCCCGCCGAAATAGCTGCCGAAGTAGACGTAGCTCGTGCCGCCGGTCGTGATCACCTCCGGGTCGAACTCCCAGCGCCGCGCGTTCGGGTCGGCCGGATGCGCCTGCGGGGCGACGACCGGGGTGCCGGTGTCGGTCCACGGGCCGGTCGGGCTGCCGCTGGTCGCGACGCCGACCGCCGAGCCGCCGCCGGGCAGCGCCGAGTCGGAGGCTGCGTAGTAGAGGAAGTAGCGGCCGTTGCGGAAGACGACATCCGGCGCCCACATCGACCCGTTCGCTCCGAGCCACGACGGTTTCTGCGGGAACGCGTCGCCCACGTAGTTCCAGTGCGTGAGATCGGCGGAGCGGTACATCGGGACGTTGTGCATCACGAGCGACCCGTCCGCAGCCTTCTCGGTCGCGGTGAGCGCGTCGGTCGTGCAGTAGAGGTACCAGTCCGTGTCGCCGTTCGTGGCGCCGTGGATGACCGACGGGTCGGCGCAGCTCTCCGCCGTCTCGCCGGAGGGAGCTTCAGCGTCATCGGGTTCTGGTAGCTCCCCGGCATCGCGGGGCGCCCCGACGCCGAGACACCGGCCGCGACGCCGGGCGAGCCCCCTGGCGACGACGCCCCAGGCTCCGCGGCCGTCGCGGGCGCGAACGGCAACAGTGCGACGGTGGCGGCGATCGCGAGAGCGATTGTCGTGGTGCGCATGAAGACTCCTTCGTCTGGATGGATGGATGGTGCTTCAGGCCTCCTGGCCGGTCACCGCCCGGCGGATGCGCGCGAGCGGGACCTTCGGCTTCCGGTCCTCGAACACGAGCCCGTTGGTCTCCTGGCCGGTGTCGGCGAGCTGGGTGTAGCAGAAGCCGGCGAGCCCGTCGCTCGCCCGGACGGCGTCGAACAGCGCGTCGAGCCGGTCGGCGAACTGGTCGGCCGTCGCGGCGGACGAGTAGCCCCAGGCGTCGTCGCTCGGCCGTTCGATGTAGGAGATGCCGCCGAACTCGGTGAGCATGATCGGCACATCCAGCCGCTGCGCGCCGTCCACGACGAGCCTGCGGCCGGGGAAGGTGTGCGACGAGCTCAGGATGTGCTCGCGCGAACGGTACCGCTCGCGGACCGCCTCCGGGTCGGCGTCGTAGTCGTGGATGCTCAGGATGTCCGACTCCACGTGCTCCCAGCCGTCGTTGGACACCACCGGCCGGGACGGGTCGAGCGTCTTGGTGGTGTGGACGAGCGCCTTGGCGTACGCGACCATCCGCTGGTCGTGGGCGAGGTGCTGCACGCCCCAGCTCTCGTTGAGCGGCACCCAGGTGACGATCGACGGGTGCGAACGGTCACGGTCGAGGATGGCGATCCACTCGGCCATCGTCCGCTCGACCGCGTCGGCGTCGAACGCGTAGGCCGCCGGCGCCTCCGCCCAGATCAGGAGACCGAGCCGGTCGGCCCAGTACAGGAAGCGCGGGTCCTCGTACTTCTGGTGCAGTCGGGCCGCGTTGAAGCCGAGCTCGAGGATGAGCTCGGCCTCGCGCCGCAGCCCCTCCGAGTCGGGAGCGGCCGAGTGCGACTGCGGCCAGTAGCCCTGATTGAGAACCGACCGCAGGTACACCGGCCGGTCGTTGAGGAGGTACTGGCCGTTCTCGACCGCGATCGACCGCAGGCCGAGGTAGGAGTGCACGACGTCGCCGGTCGCGCCGCCCGCGGTCACCGCGATGGTGGCGTCGATCAGGGTCGGGCGCTGCGGCGACCACAGCAGCTCCTCGTAGGCCTGGCCGTTCTGCTGCCGGGCGACCGGCACGACGAGCTCGGCGCGCGTGCCGGAGACGACGACCTCCACCGACGCCAGCGACTGCTCGACGTGCGCCAGCTCCAGCCGCACGCGCGACCCCTCGGGGAGGCGTTGGGAGAATCGCAGGTCGGCGGTCACGATGCCGCGGTGGATGTCACTGCTCCAGTGCACCTGGGCCACATGGAGGGCGGGCACGCCCTCCAGCCAGACCGGCTGCCAGATCCCGGTGGTCCGGTGGTACCAGATGGAGTGCGGGCGCTCGCGCCAGTCCTGCTTGCCGCGCGGCTGGGAGACGTCGAACGGGTCGTCCTCGGCGCGGACGGTGATCGTCAGCTCGTCGCCTTCGATCAGGTCGGTGATGTCGAACGTGAAGGGCGTCTGGCCGCCCTCGTGGCGGCCGGCCAGCCGGCCGTCGATCCAGACCTCGCACCGGTAGTCGACCGCGCCGAAGTGCAGGAGCGTGCGCTCGCCCTCGGGGAGGTCGTCCACCGCGATGCGGCGCGCGTACCAGACGACCGGGTGGAAGCCGGTGTCCCCGACTCCCGAAGCCGGCGACTCCGACGGGTACGGGACCTCGATCCGGCCGGGGAAGTCGTCGCGGCGCTCCCAGTGCTCGGCGTGGCCGCGGTCGTCGTCGTCGAACGCGAAGGTCCAGGTGCCGCCCAGGTCGAGCCACGCGGGCCGGATCAGCTGCGGCCGCGGGTGGCTGCCGTCCTGGTCGCTGGCGCGCAGGGCGGGTCCGGACGAGCGGTGTCTGGTGGGGATGGAGTCGAGCACGCCCCAAGCATGCCGCAACTATCCAGCGCTGTAAAGTCAGAAAATCGCGGGCGCGCTCTCCCGCGTCACCAGGGTGTACGGGACGAGCTCGTGCCGCCCCACGCCCCCGAAACCGGCGACGCGCTCCAGCAGCATGTCCATGGCCCGCGAGGCCAGTGCCCGCATGTCCGGGGCGATGGACGTCAGCGACGGGTAGGTGACCTCGGTCATCGGGGTGTCGTCCCAGCCCGTCACCACCACGTCCTCCGGCACCCGCACCCCGCGCTCGTGCAGGGCGCGCAGCGCGCCGATCGCGGCGAGGTCATCGCGGCAGACCAGCCCGTCGAACTGCAGCCCGGCGTCGAGGGCGGCCCCGACGGCGGCGACCGCGCTGGACGCGCTGATCGCCGTGGTGGAGATCAGCAGGCCCGGTTCCGGCGTGATCCCGGCCTCCTCGAGCGCCTGCTGGTAGCCGGCGATGCGCAGGGTGGAGGTCCGCGTCAGGCCGCCGGCCTCGTGGCCGACGAAGCCGATCCGGCGGCGGCCGTGCGCGATCACGTGCGCCGTCGCCGTGCGGGCCGCTGCGACGTTGTCCACCATGAGCTGGTCGACGGTGAGCGGCGCCGCGTTCTCGCCGAGCACCACGAGAGGGATGTCCGCGCGGTTCTGCGCCAGCTCTGTCGAGTTCATCAGGCTCGGCTGGAAGAGCATCCCGTCGACCAGCCCGGACTCGCTGGCCGAGACGACCGCGCGCTCGCCGTCCAGAGTGCCCTCGGTCTGCTCCAGCAGCACGCGGTAGCCGCGCTCCTCCGCGGCGTCGGCGATGACCCGGGCGAGCTCGGCGAAGTAGGGGATCCGCACGTCGGCGAAGGCCAGCGCGATGAGTCCTGTGCGCCCCGTCGCCAGGCGACGGCCCATGACGTTCGGCCGGTAGCCGAGCTCGTCGATGGCCTTCTGGACGCGCTCGCGCATCTTGGCGCTGACGTGCGGATAGTCGCGCACGACGTTGGAGACGGTCTTCATCGAGACGCCCGCGTACTCCGCGACGTCCTGCAAGCGAACAGCCATGTCGGCTCCTGTCTCCGTGGCACTGTGAGCACGAGTGTACCGTCGGAGGAAATCCGCTACCGCTTGACAGCAAATATCTAGCGCTGTAAACATGCAGGGACACCATCGGCCCCTCCTCGGAACAGACCGCCGCATCTCAGCGGCTGCGGGGAGCACTCAAGGGAGAGATCACATGAAGAAGCGATTCGCGGTGCGCGCGGTCGCAGCCGCCGTCACGGTGGGGCTGGGCCTCGCGCTGACGGCGTGCGGAAGCAACTCGGGTTCCGGAGGCTCCGAGGTCTCCTCGGGCGACTACACCGGCCCGAAGGTGACCATCAGCTTCTGGAACGGCTGGACCGGCGGCGCCGCCCCGGTCCTCGTGCCGAAGATGATCGACAAGTTCAACTCCGAGCACAAGAACATCGTCGTCAAGGACGTCCCGATGCAGTGGTCGGACATCGCCCAGAAGATGCCGCTCGCGGTCAAGGCCGGCAAGGGCCCGGACGTCGCCGTCGGCCACGGCGACGACATCGCCACCTACGCGGCCCAGGGCCTCGTGCTGAAGGCCGACTCGATCGTCAAGTCCCTCGGCTACTCGGCGAACGACTTCCCCGCGGGCCTGATGGACGCCGGCAAGTACAACGGCGCCCAGTACGCAGTGCCGTGGAGCGTGACGCCGCTCGGCCTCTACGTCAACAAGGACGTCCTCCAGAAGGCCGGCGTCGACCCGAGCTCGATCCCCGCGGACAAGGCCTCCTACGAGGCGGCCCTCGCCAAGCTCAAGACGGCGGGAGTCCAGGGCGAGTGGGTGGACGGCTACGTGTTCACCGGCACCTTCGAGTTCGAGAGCCTGCTCTGGCAGTACGGCGGCGACCTCTTCGACAAGCCGGTCACGAAGGCCACCTTCAACTCCGAGGCCGGAGTCAAGGCGCTGACCTGGATGACGGACCTCATCAAGAACGGCTACAGCCCGTCGAACGTCGCCCAGGACGGCAACATCAACGCCCTCATCGCCGGCAAGACCGCGTTCAACTGGAACGGCGTCTGGCAGACCACGAACACCGCGTTCGGCAAGCTGAACTGGCAGGCCGTTGCTGTGCCGCAGATCGGCGACAAGAAGGCCGTGTGGTCGAGCTCCACCCACTGGATGTTCATGAACAACAAGGGGCAGGACAAGAACAAGACCGCCGCGGCCGCGACGTTCGTCAAGTGGATGAACGACAACTCGGCCGACTGGCCCAAGACCGGTGAGCTGCCCGCCAAGAACTCGGTGCGCGACGACCCCAAGCTGGTCAAGGACTACCCGGCCCTGAAGCCGTTCCTCGACGAGCTGCCGTACGCCCACTACGAGAGCACGGCGCCCGGCATCAGCAGCGTGGAGGCCACGATCACCACCGCGGTGAACGAGGCGATCACGGGCAAGAAGAGCCCGCAGCAGGCGCTCGACGACGCCGTCGCCAAGGCGAACGCGCTGATCAAGCAGAACAAAGACACCTATGGCAACTGACACCGACTCGCTGGTGGCGCCCCGGGAGACCGGGGCGCCCCGCCCGCGCGGTTCGGCACGGTCCGCCCGGTCGACCCGGTCCGCACGCGGTGCGGCCGGACGGCCGGGCGGCCGTCGTCGCACGGGCGTCGCCTACCTCTTCCTGGCGCCGTTCCTGGTGCTGTTCCTGGTGTTCGTGCTGGCTCCGGCCGTCTTCGGCCTGTGGATCAGCCTCACCAACTGGAGCCCGTTCCGCGCGACGCAGTCGTTCGTCGGGCTGAAGAACTACCTCGAGCTGTTCACCCCCGGCAGCGCGACCTCCGGTGACTTCTGGCAGTCCATGCTCGCCACCGGCATCTTCACCGTGGCGAGCGTGCCGTTCCTGCTGCTCGTGCCGTTGCTGGTCGCCGTGCTGCTGAACCAGCGCATCCGCGCGGGCTCGTTCTTCCGCGCGATCTTCTTCGCCCCGTACGTGCTGGGCGTCGCCGTCATCGGCGTGATCTGGAAGTACCTGCTCGACACCCAGTCGGGCATCGTCAACCACGTGCTCGGGATGATCGGCCTGCCCGACAACCTGCCCTGGACCGTCGACGTGCCCTGGGCGTGGATCTCACTGGTCGGCGTCACGGTCTGGTGGACGATGGGCTTCAACACCGTCATCATCCTGGCCGGCCTCAAGGGGATCAGCGCCGACCTCTACGAGGCCGCTGCGCTCGACGGTGCGGGTCCGTTCCGCCAGTTCCTCAGCGTCACCCTCCCGGGCCTCCGGCAGGTGATGACCTTCGTGGTGACCATCACGATCCTCGCCAGTGCGAACATGTTCGGCCAGTCGTTCCTGCTCACCAAGGGCGGCCCGGGCAACCAGACCCGCACGGCGATCATGTACATCGCCGACCAGGGCCTGTCGCAGAACAACATGGCGGCGGCATCGGCCATGAGCTACGTGCTGTTCGCCTTCCTCGCCATCATCAGCATCGTCAACTTCCGCATTCAGCGGGAGCGGTCAGAGAAGAGCGCCTCATGACGACCGTGACCTCCCGCCCGGACTCCGGGCGACCCGCCCCGGACGGGGCCGAGCCGAGCCGGCGCATCCGGGCGCGGCGCAAGCAGACCCCGCAGCAGGCGCTCCGCAAGAGCGTGCTCTACGCGGTGCTGATCGTGCTGGCGCTCCTCGTGTTGCTGCCGCTGCTGTGGATCCTGCTGACGTCGTTCAAGACCGACGGCGACGCCATCCGCAACCCGTACTCGGCGCTGCCCAACCCGTTCTCGTTCGACGCCTACGCCACCATCGCGAACGGGCAGCAGCCGGTGTTCCGCTGGTTCCTCAACAGCCTGGCGGCTGCGGCGCTGCAGTCGGTGATCATCCTGGTCACCGCCTCCCTCGCCGCGTACGCGCTCGCCCGGCTGGAGTTCGTGGGCAAGCGGATCGTGTTCGGCCTGATCGTGGCGACGCTGCTGGTGCCGCCGGTCATCTTCCTCATCCCGAACTACCTCATCGTGCAGAACCTGGGCTGGCTCGACTCCATCTGGGCCATCACCATCCCGGGAGCCGCGAGCGCCTTCGGTGTGTTCTTCCTGCGGCAGTTCTTCATCGGGCTGCCCGCCGAGATCGAGGAGGCCGCGCGCATCGACGGGGCGGGCGACCTGCGCATCTTCCTGCAGATCGTCGTCCCGCTGGCGCGGCCTGCGCTGGCGACGCTCGCGGTGCTGAGCTTCCTGGCCAACTGGAACGACTTCCTCTGGCCGGTGTACGTGCTGCTGAGCCCGGAGAACCTGACGCT
Organism: Leifsonia sp. L25; assembly: GCF_050632895.1. The sequence continues at coordinate 1,982,816 of NZ_JBODRZ010000003.1, forward strand.
GCAGCCTGGACTGTCCCAGCTCCAGGGCGCCTACTCGACGCACTTCGCCATCGTCATGGCGGGCGCGGTCGTCGCGTCGGTCCCGGTGCTCATCCTCTTCTTCTTCGCGCAGAAGCAGATCGTGGAGAGCGTCGCGACCAGCGGGGTCAAGGGGTGAGGCGCAGGCGGGTCGGTGCGGCGGCGGGCACTGTGCTCGCCGCCGCGTTCGCTCTCGGGGCGCTCGCGGGGTGCTCGGCGGACGCTGCAGCGCCGAGTGCGTCGCCGACGACCGCCGCGTTCCAGCTCGACCGCGACTTCCCGGACCCGGGTGCGCTCGTGGTCGGCGACCGCGTCTACGCGTACGCGACGAACGCGCCGGGCAAGAATGTCCAGTTCGCCACGAGCGCCGACATGCGGCACTGGGCGATGAGCGATACCGATGCCCTCCCGGACCTGCCGTCGTGGGCCACGCCGGGCAAGACCTGGGCTCCCGGGCCTGCCGCGCTCCCGGGCGGCCGGTTCGCGCTGTACTTCACTGCGACGGACGCGGCCAGCGGCCGTCAGTGCATCGGCGCCGCGTTCGCGACCGACCCGGCCGGCCCCTTCACGTCGCCGTCCGCCACTCCGCTGGTCTGCCCGGTCGATGAGGGCGGCGCGATCGACGCGAGCGTGTTCACGGAGGACGACGGCACCCGGTTCCTGGTGTGGAAGAACGACGGCAACTGCTGCGGGCTCGACACCTGGATCCATGCGCAGCGGCTCTCCGCCGACGGGACCGCGCTGGTCGGGGCCGGCACGAAGCTGATCAAGCAGACCGAGCCTTGGGAGGGCCACCTGGTCGAGGCGCCCGTGATCGTGAAGCACGCCGGCTCGTACGTGCTGCTGTATTCGGCGAACGACTACGGCGGCGACTCGTACGCGACCGGCGCGGCCACGGCGGCCGGCCTCCTCGGCCCGTACGCGAAGCACACGGGCCCGATCGTGTCGACGGCCGGCAGTGGAGGTCGTTACCTCGGCCCGGGCGGCGCCGACCTGGTGACCTTCCGTGGGAAGGACTGGATGCTGTTCCACTCCTGGGACGACGCGGCCGCCTACCGCGGTCTCCATGCCGTGCCGGTGACCTGGCGCGGTGGCGTGCCGGTGCCCGCGACCTGACCCTCCCCGAGGTTCGGCTGATACGACAGGCGTTAACCACGATGCCGGGCGGTGTGGATACTAGGGTTACTCCACACAGCCCGGCATACGTTTCGGGGTTATCGCTGGAGGATTATTCGGGTTCCTCCGTCGACTCTTAGAGACTATCGCATGTGTCGGCCAAATGGAGGACATGTTTGTACCCCGGCCTGTCCCCAGTAGAGGGGGTGCGGCCCGATCAGGCCGCCAGCTCAGCGACCAGGGCCGCGACGAAGTCGTCGATGTCCTGCTCGGTGGTGTCGAAGGAGCACATCCAGCGCACCTCGTGGCGGGCCGCATCCCAGTCGTAGAACCGGAAGTGCTGCCGCAACCGGTCCGCGACGCCGGCCGGAAGCGTGGCGAACACGCCGTTCGCCTCGGTGGCCTGACTGAAGCCGACGCCCTGGATGCTGCCGTCCGCGATCCCGGCCTCCAGCGCGCCACGGAGCCGGGAGGCCATCGCGTTGGCGTGCGACGCCGAGCGCAGGTAGAGGTCGTCGTGCAGCAGGGCGATGAGCTGCGCGGAGATGAACCGCATCTTGGACGCGAGCTGCATGTTGAGCTTGCGCAGGTAGAGCAGGCCCTCGGACGCGGCCGGGTTGAGGACGACGACGGCCTCGCCGTACAGCATCCCGTTCTTGGTGCCGCCGAAGCTGAGCACGTCGACGCCGGCGTCGGTGGTGAACTCCTTCAGCGGCACGCCGAGGGTGGCGGCGGCGTTGGAGATCCGGGCGCCGTCCAAGTGCAGCTTCATGCCGCGGGCGTGCACGTGGTCGGCGATCGCGCGGATCTCCTCAACGCTGTAGGCGGTGCCGAGCTCGGTGGTCTGCGTGATGGAGACGGCGAGCGGCTGCGCACGGTGCTCGTCGCCCCAGCCCCAGGCCTCGCGGTCGATGAGCTCGGGCGTCAGCTTGCCGTCCGGGGTCTCGACCGTCAGCAGCTTGAGCCCGCCGACCTTCTCGGGGGCTCCGGCTTCGTCGGTGTTGATGTGCGCGGTCTTGGCGCAGATCACCGCTCCCCAGCGCGGCACCATCGACTGCAGGCCGACGACGTTCGCGCCGGTGCCGTTGAACACCGGGAACACCTGCACGCCGTCGCCGAAGTGCTGCGCGAAAACCTCATGGAGGCGTTCGGTGTACACGTCCTCGCCGTAGGAGATCTGGTGCCCGTTGTTGGCGGCGGCGATCGCGTCGAGGATCTCCGGGTGCACACCCGCGTAGTTGTCCGACGCGAAGCCGCGCAGGTTGAGGTCATGGAGTTGAAGCGTCACTGTTCCATCCTAGATTCGCTGAAAGCGCGGCCCCGATTCGGCACGAATGTGCGTTACGGCCCCGCGAAAGTGGACATTCGGCACGAATGTCAGAGGGCGACGGGGAGGCGCGCACCGTTCAACGGCGCAGCGTCGACGTCCCAGAGGCGCACGACCTCCTCACCGAGGCGCTCCTCCAGGCCGGCGAGCGTCTTGACGACGAAGACGACGGCCGCCGACTGCGGCGCCTCCTTGCCGAGGCCCTGGGCGATAGCGCGTGTCCACGCGTCCGCCGCCGCCTTGGCCGCAGCGTAGTTCGCGCCGCCCGCGTACGGCTTGTCGACCGCCGTGGAGGACACGATGGCCAGCCGGCCGGCAGGGGAGGCGACAAGGTCGTCGTAGAAGACGCGCGTGGTGTTCCGCAGGGTCTGGAAGCCGCGCAAGAGGAAGTCCCAGTCCGCGTCGCTCTGCCCGGCGATGCCGCCACCGCCGCGCCAGCCGCCGACCAGGTGCACCAGGCCGTCGACGCGCCCGAACTTGAGGTGGATGCGCATCGCCAGCTCGGCCACCGCGTCGCGGTCGGCCAAGTCGCAGACCCGGGTGTCGACGCCGGGGACGGCCTGCGCCAGGGAGTCCAGCGCCTCCTGCCGGGTGCCGACCGCGAGCACGGTCGCGCCCGCCGCCGTGAGCGCGCGCGCCACCGCCTCGCCGGACGCGCTGGTCGCGCCGGCGATCAGCACGAGGCGCCCGGCGACGCCGTTCGCCGGCGCCGGCGCGATTCCTTCGGGTGAGAACCGCGCCGACGCCGAACCTTCCTGATCCGTCACGCCTCGTCCGTTGTTCCGGTGATGCCGGAGGTGGATTGGATGACGGTGGCCATCTTCTTGTTGAGGGCTTCGTAGAACATGGAGAGGGGGAATTCGTCGTCCAGGACGGCGTCGGTGTATCCCTTGGGTGGTCCGGCGAGGACTTCGTCCGGCAGTCCGCGTGCCCACACCGACGCCGGGTTCGGGGTCAGGGTCTGGGTGAGCATGTCGTAGGCGGCGAGCCAGTGCGCGACTTTGGGCCGGTCGATGGAGCGCCAGTACAGGTCGTTGATGCGGTCCGAGAGGGCGATGACCACGTCGGGGACCTGATCCCAGTCGATGGTGAGTTGGGTGTCGGTCCAGTGCAGCACGTTGTGCTGGTGCAGCCAGGCGAACAGCAACTGGCCGCCGAGGCCGTCGTAGTTGCGGATGCGGCTGCCGGTGATCGCGAACCGGAAGATCCGGTCGAAGATCACCGCGTACTGCACCAGTTTGGCGTGGTCGCGGATCTGTTTCTGCGCCGGGGACAGTTCCGATTCGGGCAGGGCGCCGAGTTCGCGTTGGAGGCGGACGGATTCGCGGAACGCGGTCAGGTCGCAGCGCAGTTCTTCCAGCGAGTAGAGGAAGAACGGCATCCGCTGTTTGATCATGAACGGGTCGAAGGGCAGGTCGCCGCGCATGTGGGAGCGGTCGTGGATGATGTCCCACATCACGAACGTCTCCTCCGTCAGGCGCTGGTCCTCCAGCATGAGGGCGGCATCCTCCGGGAGTTCCAGTTTCGTGATCTGTGCGGCAGCGGCCACGACCCGCCGGTAGCGGGCGGCCTCCCGGTCCTGGAAGATCGCACCCCACGTGAACGACGGAATCTCGCGCATCGCGACCGTCTCGGGGAACAGCACCGCGGAGTTGGTGTCGTAGCCCGGGGTGAAGTCCACGAAGCGCAGCGCGACGAACAGCTTGTTGCCGTAGTCGCCGGCCTCCAGCGCCGCCACGAACTCGGGCCAGATGACCTCCACCAGCACGGCCTCGACGAACCGGTTCGTGCTGCCGTTCTGCGTGTACATCGGGAACACGACCAGGTGGCCGAGCCCGTCGACGCGGTGCTGCTGCGGCTGGAACGCGTTCAGCGCGTCGAGGAAGTCGGGCACCCCGAAGCCCTCGTGGGCCCAGCGGCCGAAGTCGCGGCGAAGCGCGTCGAGGTACGCCGCGTCGTGCGGGAAGAACGGGGCGAGTTCGGCGACGGCGTCGACGATCGTCGCGGTGAGCTCGGCGGCGGCGGCCTTGTCGGACTCCTGCTCGACCGAGCCGTCCTTGACCTGCAGCGCCTGGAGGGCGGTCGCCGCTTCCTTGAGCCGCAGCCACGCGGGATGCGTCGCGACCTCGCGGACGGAGCGGGCGTCCTCGACGACCTCGGGCTCCCCGACAATGGCTCCTGCAGTGAACTGCGGGACGAATTGAGACATGACGAACCTCCCGTCGTACGATCGGCCGCGCTAGCGGCACTGCGATGGAGCGCAGCTTTCCGCGCTCCGATCCGAGCCTAACCGCGAAGTCCGGGCGATTTCTTGACAGTTTCGGCGGAAATCTGCGCAGCCGGGGCTGGTCGCGCACGAAAACGCCGCAGTGTGCCGAGGAAAGGATTTCCTCCCGCCGCGTCATGGATTCCCGGACGCCCGCTCTCTCACATGCCGGGACGTGCTCGTGCCGACCGGTGCGGCTGGCGGGGAGGCTGCTCGCGGGGTGTCCGTTCATTCGGGAAACGCCGGACACCCCGCGAAATCACAGCACCCCGCGAAATCACAGGACCCCGCGAAATCACAGCACCCCGCGGACTCGCGCCACCGGCGAAACCACGCCGCCCTCCGAACACCTAGAGTGCTCTCGTGACCACGGAGCAGACCGCCGTAGCCGTCATGGAGGCGCTGGCGTCGGTCGCCGACCCCGCCGACGCGGTCTTCCTCCAGCGCTTCTTCACGACCGGCCCCGGCGACGACCGAGCACCTCGACCCCGCTGCGAGGGCCGCATATCGGGCGGTCCCTCGCCGGAGGTGAGAGGGCCTGAGATGATGGACGAATGGCGAGAACGGTTCGAGGCGCACGCGTCCTGATCACCGGTGCGGCTTCCGGGATGGGCCTCCTCTACGCGGAGCGCGCGGTCCGGGAGGGCGCCCGCGACGTCGTGCTGTGGGATCGCGACGAGGCCGGCCTCACCCGGCTCACCGATCGTCTGCGCGCTGAAGTGCTCGCGGGCCGCACCGTCACCGCGTGGGGCGCCCCAGCAGGCTCCCCGAGTTCGGCGGCGGGAGGCACGGCAGCCGGGACGAGCATCCACCCGCACGTGGTCGACCTCCGCGAGTTGGGCGGGATCGCCCAGGCCGCGCAGTCGGTGCGCAAGGAGCTCGGCGGCGTGGACGTGCTCATCAACAACGCGGGCATCGTGCGCGGCAAGTTCTTCTGGGACCACGACAACGGCGACGACACCCGCGCGACCATGCAGGTCAATGCGCTCGCGCCGATGTACACGACGCGGGAGTTCCTGCGCGGGATGATCGGCAGCCCGCGCGAGGCGCGCATCGTCAACATCGCCTCGGCGGCCGGCACCCTGGCCAACCCGCGCATGAGCGTCTACGCGGCGAGCAAGTCCGCCGTCATCAACTGGAGCGACAGCCTCCGCCTCGAGCTGGAGCAGCAGGGCTACGGCCACGTGAAGGTGACGACCGTCGCGCCGAGCTACATCGACACCGGGATGTTCGAGGGCGCCCGCGGGCCGCTGCTCACCCCGATCCTCACCCCGGAGTACGTGGTCGACCGGGTCTGGCGGGCGATGCTCGCGGGCAAGCCGGTCCTGCTGCTGCCGTGGTCGGTCGGGCTCGCGAAGACGCTGAAGGGCGTCCTCCCCACCCGAGCCTGGGACCTCGTGGCCGGGCGGCTGTTCGGTGTCTACAGCTCGATGGACGAGTTCACCGGCCGCTGACCGCCGACCGCTCCCCGGCCGGTCGCCGCGACCGTCCGCGACTTGACGATCCGTGCCGATCCCGCGGCGGGACGTGGAGATCCGTGCACAGTCCGCCCTCCGCGCCGCACGCGTCGCCGAGCCTGAAGGTGCGGGCCGAAACCTGGCCCGTTCGTTCGAAAGGCTCGCAACATGAAACGGATCGGAACACGGATCACGGCGGCGATCGCATTCGTCGTCACGAAGGGCGTCGCGCTCGCCGCGCTCGCGGAGGCACCGAGGGCGGCGCACGCCCGGCCGGGGGCGATCGCCGGCGTCGACTGGGACACCAGGCCCACCCTCTACGGCGGCCTCTACAGCCACGTCCGCCTGGACGTGGAGCGGATCGAGGCGGCGCACGCCGGACTGCCCCTCCCGGCGCTGCGGCACTCCAACGGGGACCCGGTGGTCGGGATGCCGTACTACTTCCTCGGCCGCGACCCCGGCTCCGGCGCCTACCTTCCGGAGAGCGTCCTGGTCTGCATCGACATCCTCCACGTCGACTACCGCGTGCCCGACGGCTCCGAGTACTTCGACCTGACGACCCTGGTGCCCGAAGAGACGGCGGTTCGGATCTCGCGCACCCTGAACGCCGGCCTCCAGCTCGCCGCCGAGCGCGGCCTCTCGATCGCCGCCGACGGCTCGCAGCCGCTGACGTTCCGCACCGCCGAGGCGTCCGACATCATGCTCGCCGCGCAGATCGCAGCGTGGCACCTGTTCGCGCGGGACAACGTTTCGCAACCGCTGCCGTACCTCGAGTTGAGCGACTTCTCCGTGGACCGGCGGACCATGGGCCCCGATGGCGTCACGGTCGTGGTCGAGCCCGTCGACCTGACGGCCCTCCACGCCGAACTCGACGCACTGCTGGCGCGGTTCGAGACCACCCCGGACTTTGGGCCGGATCCCCTCACGTTCGCCGACCGCGTCACCCTCACGGATGCCGGCGCGCTCGGCGGCTTCACCCTCGAGGTCGACCCCGCCGCCTCCACGCCCGGCTACGACGACTACCTCGGGGCCACGATGTCGACCGACGGCAGCATCCACGTCACCAAGAAGAAGCCGCTCGACCGTCCCGTCACGCTCGGCTTCCGCAAGATGTTCGCACACGGCCTCGGCGGCGGGACGCCGCTCGGCAGCGGAGTCCGTGCCGCGAACGACCAGATCAAGACGGTCCTCCCCAACCTGTTCGAGAGCGGCTTCGAGGTCCCGTTCGCCCGCGACCCGGCGCCGGTCACCCCGCCGCCGCAGGAGCCGCTGACGCTGCCCGCCGTGTCCATCGCCAAGGACGACGGCCGGACGGCCGTGACCGCCGGCGAGCGCCTCGATTACGTGCTCGTCGCCGCCAACGTCGGGGACGTCCCCGCACCGGACGTGGTCGTGGTCGACACCCTCCCCGAGCACCTGGACTTCGTGGAGTCCTCTGTCGCGCCCGGCCCGGCGTCCTCCGGTTCGACGCTGGTGTGGGAGCTCGGCGAGCTGGCTGTGGGGGAGCGGCGCGAGATCGTCGTCTCGGCGGCCGTCCGTGCCGACGTGGGCCCGGGCACGTCGATCGTGAACACCGCGTCCATCACGACGGAGGGCGTCTGCGAGGACGACCCCCTGACGGGAGCCGTCTGCTCCGACGACGACACCGACATCACGGTGCCGCCCCTCGACGACCGGTCGGTCGATGAGGCGGGCGTGGCCCCGGTGAGCTCGGACGCGGCCCCGCCGGCAGGCGCGCTCGCGAGCACCGGCGACGCGCTCACGAACGCATGGAAGATGGCGGCGCTGGCCATCGTGCTGCTGGTGACGAGCGGTTGGCTCGCCATCGCTCAGGCGATGAAGCGGCGGCCCGCGCGGACGCAGCCTTCGACCCGGACGTAGCCGCTAGCGCAGCACGGGAGCGGGTGGCGAGTCCGGGTGCGGGCTCGCCACCCGTCCGCGCGCCGCGACCCCTGCGATCGAGGCCCGGAACGCACGGGGCGACGTGGCGTACCGCTCCGCGAAAAGCCGGCTGAAGTGCGCCGCGTCCTTGAACCCCCACCGAGCCCCGACCTCGGCGATCCGGAGGCCGCCGAACTCCGAGTCGGACAGGTCCATCCGGCAGCGCTCCAGCCGCCGCGACCGCACCCACGCCGCGACCGTGCTGTCATGCTCCCCGAACAGCGCGTGGAGCTTGCGCACCGACATGAAGTTGGCGCTCGCGATCTCCGCCACCGTCAGGTCGGGCCGGGAGAGGTTCAGCTCGATGTACTCGATGACCCGGTCGAGCTGGGACTCCCTGGCGCCGGTCTCGCGATCCTGCAGCGCCTCCACCACGACGGCGCCCAGCATCCCGACCGCGCTGTCGACCAGTCGCCGGCCCGCGCTGCCCTCGAGCCGGTGGGCGGTGCGCCCGAGTTGCACGGCGAGCGGGTGGACGATGCCGACGAGGGGACGCTCCCGCTCGAACCGCACCGCCACCACTTCGTCGACCGTGCTCGCGGGCACCGGCAACGCGCGGTGCGGGATCCGCACGATGAGGCTCTCCCCGCCGTGGTCGAGCACGAAGGGGCGCGCGGCAGAGTACGCGGTGATGTCACCGGCCCGCACCACGGCGGTTCGGCCGTCCTGCTCGAGGGCGCTCTCCCCGGTGAGCTGGATGTGGATCATCGCGTTGGCCCCGGTCTCGCTCCCGCCGTGCTGGTCGGGCTGCTCGACCGTGTGCCGCGAGCCGCTGATGGCGTTGAACACGACGCCGCCGACGATCGCGCCGCTCACGGCCGTGCGGAAGGTCTGCGACTCGCGGGTCGTGCAGAGCAGCGGGACGGTCGTCTCCCTGAACTTGCGGCGCGTCTCGTCGAAACCCAGGAGCAGCCGCGCGAATCTCCGATCCGGCGGCTGCTCCCCAGGGTTCATGGGGCGAGAACCTAGCAGACCCTTCGGGTCAGGCGACGCCTCCCCGGTCCACATCCTCGCGCCAGGCGCCGGTCTCGGCCGGCTGCGCCTCGATGAACTCCTTGAAGTTGCGGAGGTCCTTCTTGACGGCGTGGTCGTCGACGCCCAGCGCGGCGCCCACCTTCTCCAGCGCGTCGCCCGGCTGCCAGTCGAACTGCACGGTCACGCGCGTGCTGTCGTCGGAGAGGCGGTGGAAGGTGACGACTCCCGCGTGGACGACGTCTCCCGCGACGCTCTTCCAGGCGACACGCTCGTCCGGGTGCTGCTCGGCGATGACAGTGTCGAACTCGCGGGTCACACCGCCGATCTTCACGCGCCAGTGGTTCGTGGTGGCGTCGACCTGGCGGATGTCCTCCACCTCGTCGAGGAAGTGCGGGAAGCTCTCGAACTGGGTCCACTGGTTGTACGCGGTGGTGACGGGCACGTTCACGTCGATGCTCTGGGTCACGGTGGCCATGGGCCGATTCCTTTCCTCGATGGCGCATCTCGATGGCTCGATCGCGCATCTCGATGTGTACGGATTCGGCGTCGACGCTAGGCGGGATCGCCGAGGCGTTCGAGGGGTCGACAGTCGGCCGGGATGGTGGGAAGAGGGATCAGGCCCAGCGGCGGTTCGCCCACCGCTCGAACAGCCCGACCAGCGAGTCGGTCAGCTTGCCGAGGATCGCGAGCAGGATGATCGCCAGGAACAGCCGGTCCGTGCGCCCGTTGTTCTGCGAGTCGCTGAGCAGGAAGCCGAGCCCCATGGATGACGCGATCAGCTCCGCCGCGACGAGGAACAGCCACGCCTGCGCGAGCGCGAGCCGGAGCCCCGACACCACCGCGGGCAGCACGGACGGCAACTGCACGGTCGTGAACAGCCGGACGCCCCCGAGCCCGAACGCGCGGCCGGCCTCCACGAGCTGCCGGTCGACGTGCCGGAGCGCGGCGGCGACGGTCGTGTAGACCGGGAAGAACGCGCCGATCGCGATCAGGATGATCTTGGAGTCCTCGCCGATCTTGAACCACAGGATCAGCAGCGGCACCCAGGCGAGCGACGGCACCGCCCGGATCGCGCCGAGGGTCGGGCTGAACAGGATGTCGCCGAGGCGCGACAGCCCGACGATCGCGCCGAACAGCAGCCCGAGCGCCGCCCCGATCGCGAACCCGATGAGGACGCGCTGCGTCGAGATGGCGATGTAGAGGCCGAGCAGGCCGCGCTGGGCGAGGTCGACGCCGGCCTGCACGACCATCGCGGGGGTGGGGAGCTGGGAGGAGGAGAACGCGCCGGACGTGGAGACGAGCTGCCAGACGATGAGCAGCGCGACCGGGATCAGAGAGCCGCCGACGATCCGCACCGAGCGGCGCGAGAGGAACGGCGCGCGCGACGATGCCGCCCGCGGCTTCGGCTCCTGCGGCGTCGGCTCCCGCGGCGTTCGGCGCGCGACGGGGAGGCCGCCGTCCGGTCCCCCGACGACGATCAGCGGCCCGTCGCCGTCCGGCGCGTTCTGATACGTCATCCCGCGCTCAACCGCCGATCGCGCTCGGGTCGGCCTTCGTGGCGAAGGTCGGGTCGAGGAGGGTGCTCAGCGCCGTGTCGATGTCGCCCTGCGTGCGCACGTCGCCGGACTGCACGAAGATCGGGCCGACCTTCTTCAGCACCGCGAGCTGGGCCGCTCCGGGGATGTTGGAGACGCCGAGGTTGGTGCGCTCGGTGATGACCGTGGTCGCGACCGCCGGGTCGATGCCGGCGACGTCCGCGAGGATCTTCGCCGTGTCGTCCGGGTGCTTCAGCGCCCAGGCGCGCGCGTGCTCGTAGGTGTTCACGACCGTCTGTGCGACGTCCGGCTTCGACGAGAGGAAGGACTCGGTCGCGTTGAGGAACCCGAAGGTGTTGAACTTCACGTTCCGGCAGAGCAGCTTCGCCCCGGACTTCTGGGCGTTGGCCATGATCGGGTCGAGCCCGCTCCACGCCTGCACCGAGCCGTTCTGCAGCGCCGCCCAGCCGTCGGCGTGCTGGAGGTTCTGGATCGTGACATCGTTCGCCGACAGCCCGTTGGCCTCCAGCGCCTGCAGCAGGAAGAAGTAGGGGTCGGTGCCCTTCGTCGCCGCGATCTGCTTGCCCTTGAGCTCCTTCACCGAGGTGATCGGGGAGTTCGGGCCGACCACGAGGGCCGACCATTCGGGCTGGGAGAAGATGTCGATCGTCTTGATGGCCGAGCCGTTGGCGCGCGCGAGGAGGGCGGCCGAGCCCGCCGTGGAACCGACGTCGATCGCGCCGGAGCGGAGCGCCTCGTTGGCCTTGTTGGAGCCGGCCGACTGCACCCAGTTGACCGTGATGCCCTGCTTCTTGAGGGCCTTCTCGAGCCAGCCCTCCTTCTTGATGACCATGCTGAGCGGGTTGTAGGTCGCGAAGTCGATGTTGAGCGTCCCGCCCTTCGTGACGCCGGCGGTGCTCTGGGAGCCGGCGGCGGCGCCTTCCCCGGCGACGCAGCCGGTGAGCAGGAGGGCGGCCGCGGCGGCGACGGCCGCGGCGGCGGGGAGGATGGTGGGTCTGCGGTGCATCGGGTGCCTCTCGGGTCTGGTGGGGCGGTGCTGTGTTCCGTGGCTGGTGCTGGTTGTGCTGGCCGGGCTCAGTACGGGAACGGCGCGATGGCGGGCGCCTGGTGGTCGTCCAGCGCCCTCCCGTGCCGGTCGATCCCGAGCCCGTCGAGCAGTTCGGCGCGGAGCTCGGCGAGCGCCGCGGAGCCCCGGTCGCGCGGTCGGGTGCCGGGGACCGTGACGACGCGACGGATGGTCGCGCCGTCACGGCCGTCCTCGCGGCCCAGCAGGATGACGCGGTCGGCGAGCTGGAGTGCCTCGTCCACGTCGTGCGTGACGAGGAGGATGGTGGCGGGGTTCGCGGTGTGGACGTCGAGGAGGAGGTCCTGCATCCGCAGCCGCGTGAGCGCATCGAGCGCCCCGAACGGCTCGTCCAGCAGCAGGACTCCCGGGTTCCGGGCCAGCGCCCGCGCGAGCGAGGCGCGCTGCGCCATCCCGCCGGACACCTCCCGCGGACGCAGCGAGGCGGCTGCCTCCAGCCCGACCAGCTCGAGCAGCCTCCCGACCCGCTCGCGCCCGTCGGCCCGGTCGAGCCCGCGCGGCAGCCCGAGCGCGACGTTGTCGGCGAGCGACCGCCACGGCAGCAGCCGCGGCTCCTGGAACCCGACAGCGCACCGGGCGTCGATCCCCGCGACGGGCGACCCGTCGATCCGCGCCGCACCGGCCGTGGGCGAGTCGAGCCCGCCCGCGATGCGCAGCAGCGTCGACTTGCCGCACCCACTGGCCCCGAGGATCGCGACGACCTCACCGGCCGCGACGCTCAGCGACACGTCCCGCAGAACGGGCCTCACGGAGGCGGCGGCCCCGCGCTGCCGAAGCCCGGGAAACGCCCGCCCGACACCGACGAAGTCGACGGAGAACGCGGACGCAGGGGAGGCGGAAGGCATGGTCCCTCGACGCTATCGACAGCGGCCCAGCGGGCGCTCCCGGGGCGCAATGCGGCGTAACGAACGGTTGCGAAAGGGTTGCGCGGCAGTTGCCGTCGTTCCCAGGGCTCGCGCCCGACTTCGACACCGTGACCGTCGTCGACGCACACACAGGTTCGGTGCTGGGCACGCGCCCCGACATCCAGGCGCGCGGAGTCAGCATCATCGGCTCGGGCTGCACCACGACCTCCATGTGAAGGCGGCTCGCGGCGCAATCAGAGAGTCGTGCTCACCAGATCATCGGCCGGTCGTCGTCGTCCTCATGCGTCGCGACCTCCGCCAGCTCGACGAGCACCGGCACGTGGTCGCTCGGCGCGTCGCCTTTGCGCTCGTTCCGGTGGATGCTCGCGCCCGACACCCGGTCGGCGAACGCCGGCGAGCCGAGGATGAAGTCGATCCGGAGCCCCTCGTTGCGCGGGAAGCGGAGTTGCTTGTAGTCCCAGTACGTGTACCCGTCGGGGACGATCGGCCGCACGACATCCGTCAGTCCGACCTTCTCGAAGGCAGCGAACGCGGTGCGCTCCGGCGGCGAGATGTGCGTGGAGACGCCCGGGATGAGGCTCGGGTCGCCGACGTCGGAGTCGAGCGGCGCCACGTTCCAGTCGCCCATCAGCGCGAGCTGCTGACCCGGGTTCTCGGCCAGCCAGCGCTGGGTGTCCGCGGCGAGGGCGGCCAGCCAGTCCAGCTTGTAGACGTAGTGCGGGTCGGCGAGCGAGCGGCCGTTGGGGACATACAGGCTCCACAACCGCACGCCGTCCACCGTCGCGCCGATCGCGCGGGCCTCCTTCGGGAGGTCGGGGCCGTCGTGGTCCTTCAGGAACCCGGGCATGTCGGGGAAGCCGACCTCGACGTCCTCGATCGGCAGCCGGGCGGCGATCGCGACGCCGTTCCACTGGTTCAGGCCGTGCAGGACGACCTCGTAACCGGCCGCCTCGAACGCCTCGTACGGGAACTGCTCCGGCTTGCATTTGATCTCCTGCATGGCCAGAACGTCCACGTCCTCCCGGACCATCCAGTCCACCACCCGGGCGACTCGGGTACGGATGGAGTTCACATTCCACGTGGCGACGCGCATGCCCCGATCGTATCGGGGACCGCCGACCCCTTGCCCGGAGCGGGTTAACCGTAGAATGTCAGACGTGACCGACGCACGACAGCAGCTCATCGACTTCATCTCCGCCGAGGCCGTCTTCCACGGCGACTTCACGCTGACCAGCGGAAAGAAGGCCAGCTACTACGTCGACCTGCGCAAGGTGAGCCTCGACCACCGGGTGGCGCCCCTGATCGGCCAGGTCATGATCGACCTGATCGCGGAGGTCCCGGATGTGGTCGCCGTCGGCGGGATGACGATGGGCGCCGACCCGGTCGCCGCCGCGATCCTGCACCAGGGCGCGGCCCGCGGGCTCGCGTACGACGCGTTCGTCGTCCGCAAGGAGCCGAAGGACCACGGTCGCGGCAAGCAGGTCGAGGGCCCGGACCTCCAGGGCAAGCGCGTCATCGTGCTGGAGGACACGTCCACGACCGGGGGCTCCCCGCTGAAGGCCATCGAGGCCCTCAAGAAGGTCGGCGCGGAGATCGCCGGCGTCGCGGTGGTCGTCGACCGCAACACGGGCGCGCGCGAAGTCATCGAGTCGGCCGGCTACCCGTACTTCGCCGCCATCGGCCTCGAGGATCTGGGGCTGGAGTAGTGGCGGAACACCGCGAACCCCCGGCGGGCGACGAGCCGGATCGGGAGCAGGCGACGGAGCCAGAGGTGGGGAGCTCGGAGTGGTTCCTCGCGCAGCTCAGCGGCGGCCGCCCGTTGACGCGGCCGCAAGCGCCGGATGCGGAGAGCGCGGCCACGGAGGCTGGGCCCGGGGAGCCGGGTTCGGCTCCCGATGCTGCGCCGGTTGAGCAGGCCGCACCGGCCGCCCCCGCTGCTCCCGCCTCCTCCGCTCCCCCGGTGGAGTCTGAGTCTGCTTCGCCGGTCGGTGGCGTTCCGGCCGAAGCTGCCGCTCCGGCCGGTTCGGTACCGGTCTGGCCATTCGCCTCGCCGACCGCGGCTTCCGACGAGCCCCTGCCGCCGACGGAGCCTGCCGCGCCCGTCCCTTCGGCTCCCGCGTCCTCGTCCGCGTTCGAGGACCTCCTCCGCGAACCGCACACGCCTGAGTCCACGGCCGACGACAGTGCCGCCGCGCTGCCGGATGGAACACTCATCGCCCCGACCGCCCCCGGCTTCACCTGGAACCTGACGTCCCGCGATGCCGCGGCACCCGAGGTCCCGTCGCTGTTCGACGAGACCGAGGGCCCGGCCGGGGATGTGGACGCCGGGGATGGGGACGCCGAGGACGATGCTCCTCCCGTTCGTCGCTCGAACTTCGTCGAGCCGACCCCCTCGCAGCCGACGCCCGTTCCTCCGGCGGCGCCGGAGTCCGGCGCCGAGCCGGCGCACGCGGCACCCGGGCAGGGCTCGATTCCGGTGCCGGACGGCGCACCGGTGCCTGCGCCTGCACCGGCTGCAGATCAGCCCGCTACGACGCCGCCGGAGCCTGCGTCCGTGGCCGAGCCGACACCCGTGCCGACCGAGCCGGCTGCGCCCGCTGCGACGCCGCCGACTCAGGCGTTCGAACCCACCGGCTTCGTGGCCGCGTTGCGCATACCGCAGCCTCCGGAGGTCGGCGACCGCTTCTCCGGTCCCGATGAGGTTCTGGAGCCTGCCACGCCGGATCAGGCCGTGCCCGGCTTCCCCCGCCGCGAGCCGACAGCGCCCGAACCCGCGCCGTCCGGCGCAGTGGCACCCGGACCTGAAGCGGCGGGGCCTGATGCGCTCGAGCCGCCCGTTGCCGAGCCTGCCCCGACCGGCCCCATCGAGGGCCACGGCCTGGCGGCTCTGCTCGGAATGTTCGAGGAGGAGCGTCCCGCTCCGCGTCCGCTGCTCGGGGACACCACGGGCATCATCCCCATCCAGGCCCCTCCCCTGACCCGAAAGGACGCACTCCAGGCCGAGGCCGAAGCCCAAGCCCAGGCGGACGCCGACGAGCGCGCGCAGGCCGAGGCGCAGGCGCGAGCTGAGGCTCAGGCGGAGGCGCAGGCGCGAGCTGAGGCGCAGGCTCAGGCGGAGGCGCAGGCCAGAGCTGAGGCGCAGGCCAGGGCTGAGGCGCAGGCCAGGGCTGAGGCGCAGGCTCGAGCTGAGGCGCAGGCTCAGGCGCAGGCCGAGGCCTCTGAGCGCGCGCGTGCCGAGGAACAGGCCGCGGCAGCACGAGCCGAGGCCGAGGCTCAGGCGCGCGCCTGGGCGGCCGCCGGCGGCGCCAGCGACGGCCAGGACGTCGTGCCAACGCCGCCTCCCCTGAGCGAACCGGGCGTCGCGCCGGCCGGGTACGACGGGGCCGCCCAGACCGAGGCGGTCCTCGGCGCGCCGCCGTCTCCCGCGACCAGTCCGTTCGACGCGGAGGCGCTCGCCGCGGCCTCGGCTGCCGCACCGGATGTCTTCGCGCCCGTGACCGATCCGGCGTCGGAGCGCGCGGCGGACCTTCCCGTGTCCGCCGTGCCCGACGCCGCCAACGAGCCGGGCGATGACGAGCAGGACGGCATCGCCGAGCTCTTCGGCGACTTCGGCGTCAACGAGGAGTCCGACGACGGCGCCCACGATGAGGAGAACGGACACGCCCAGCGGCCGGCCGCCGAGGGCGGAAGCTTCCCTCGTCCGCGGAAGCCGCTGAGGAGGGTGTGCCGTTCACCTTCGGCGAGTCGGCGGCCCAAGGCCGGCCCACGCCGGTCGGCGAGCCGGCCGAGCGTGTTCAGCCGTCGTCCTTCGCCGTGCCGGTCGCGCCGGTCGAGCCGGTCGAGCCTGTCGAGCCGTCGTCCTCTGAGCCGGTGGCGGACGGGGCGCTTCCGACGTTCGGCATGCCCTCCGGACCGGCCGATCAGGCGCCGAATGGGGACGGGGCCGACGCCCTTCTCCCCGCGGCCGCGCTGGGGATGGACGCCATCCTCTTCCCCGAGCTCGCGACTGAGCAGGAGCAGGACGTTCCCCCGGAGTCCGATGCGCTTCCGCGTCACGAGGCCTCGGCGCATCACGCCCCGTCGTCGGTGGACGGCGCCGAGTTCGCCTTCGACGCCCCGTCGGCCGGGCTGGAGGGTCCGCAGGTCGGTTCGGGGACGAGCGGTTTCGACGCCCTCCTGACGCCCACGGTGGCCTTCGACGCGCTGGACACGCCGACCGTCGCGTTCGACGCCGCCGCCGCAGCCCGCGACACGACTCCGCCTGTCCGCGACGCTCAGCCGACATCCGCCGCCGACTCGGTCTCCGGCGCCTCCGCACCCCCCACCTCCGCACCCCCGGCCCCGCCTTCCGAACAGCCCCCCACCAACCGCCGCCTCTTCCTCATCCTCGGCGTCCTCGCGGTGCTGCTCGTCCTGGTCGGCCTGTTCGCGCTCGGCACCCGCCTCCCGTCGCTGTTCGGCGCGCCCGCGGGCGCCCCGAAGGCCTCGACGTCCACGACCCCGTCGGCCACCCCGACGCCGACGCCGACGCCCACGCCGACTCCCACCGTCAGCCCGAAGCCGGCCGCGGCGGTAGGGCCGGGCACCCACGCGTGGAACACGCTCGGCGGCGGCGAGTGCGTTCAGCCGTACACCAGCCCGTGGGCGGAGACGTTCACCGTCGTGGACTGCACGGCCCCGCACTCCGCGCAGCTCGTCTACACCAACCTGGTCTCCGCCGACCCCGCAGCGCCCTACCCGGGCACCGATGCGCTCGCGCAGCAGATCAACACCCTGTGCACGGCCTCAGGCGTGATCGACCTCAACGCCGCCGCCGCGTACCCGGACCTCCAGGTGCAGGGCGCATTCCCGGCGACCGAGGCGCAGTGGAAGAGCGGGCAGCGGTCCTACTACTGTTTCGCGAACCGCTCCAGCGGCCAGCCGCTGACGTCCACCGTGGCGGGGCCGGGTCCGACCGGCTGACCGGCGCGCCGACTCAGAGGTCCGACTCGACCGGCACCGACGCGACCAACTCCTTCACGCCGGACAGGATCTCGTCCGGACGGAACGGGTAGCGGTCGATCTCCGCCTGGTCGCTGATCCCGGTCAGAACGAGGATCGTGTGGAGGCCGGCCTCGATGCCGGCGACGACGTCGGTGTCCATCCGGTCGCCGATCATCGCGGTGTTCTCGGAGTGCGCGCCGATGCGGTTGAGCGCAGAGCGGAACATCATCGGGTTGGGCTTGCCCACCACGTACGGCTCCATGCCGCCGGTCGCCTTCGTGATCATCGCCGTGACCGCTCCGGTCGCGGGCAACGGACCCTCGGCGCTCGGGCCGGTGGCGTCCGGGTTGGTCGCGATGAAGCGCGCCCCCGCGCCGATCAGGCGGACGGCCTTCGTGATGGCGTCGAACGAGTAACTGCGGGTCTCCCCGACGACCACGTAGTCCGGGTTCGTGTCGGTCATGATGAAGCCGGCCTCGTGCAGGGCGGTCGTGAGCCCGGCCTCCCCGATGACGTAGGCGCTGCCTCCCGGCTTCTGCGACCGCAGGAAGTCGGCCGTCGCCAGCGCGGAGGTCCAGATCGACTCCTCCGGCACGTCGAGGCCGGAGGCGCGCAGCCGGGCCGCGAGGTCGCGCGGGGTGTAGATCGAGTTGTTGGTGAGCACCAGGAAGGGTGTGCCCTGGTCGCGCCACTGCTGGATCAGCTCGGACGCGCCGGGGAGCGCGGAGTTCTCGTGGACGAGGACGCCGTCCATGTCGGTCAGCCAGCATTCGATCTCGTCGCGTCGCGCCACGCAGGACCCCTTCCGATGGTGAAGTGACGCCACCAGCATATTGCCCGGGCGTTGCAGGAAGGTTTCGGTCCGCTGTCGGAGTGACGCGCAGCGCCGTCGAGCTGCATATTGCCCGGGCGTTGCAGGAAGGTTTCGGTCCGCTGTCGGAGTGACGCGCAGTGCCGCCAAGCCGCATCACGCCGGCCGGTACGGCGTGAGTTGCGCCTGCTTCGCCAGCGCGTACGCCGCGCTGCGGTCGGCATCGTCGGCCACGAACACCCGGCCGATGACCAGAGCGGCGCGATGGGGGACGTCGATGCGCGTCATCCCGCGCGGCGTCGTGCCGCCCCAGCCGGCGTCGCAGAGGAGGAAGTCCCCGGGACCCGTTCCCGTCGTGCGGGTGCCCACGTAGGCGAAATTGGAGCCGGAGACGGGATCGGTGAATTGGATGCTGAGGTAGCGGCCGGCCGAATCGGGCACGTGCAGCACCTGCGGACCGGCCGCGACCTCCAGCCAGCCGCCCAGGTACAGGAGGTCGTCGGCGCCGGTGGCGATGACGCTGCCTGCCGTGGCGGACTGCGACGCGCTCTCCGGTACGGCGTAGAGCGTGTTCACGGGTATCGGGCCGCCGCCCATCCCGCGCTTCGTGAAGACGCGCCTGAAGCCTCCGACCGTGATGCGCGGCCAGAAGTAGACGAACAGGAACGTTCCGGCCGCCCAGACGACCACCGCCGCGATGCCGAGGGGGACGATCGCGGCCGGGCCGCCATCCACGATGCGCCGGTACACGACCCAGCCGAAGATCACGAGGATGACGACGGTGATCGGGGTGGCGTACTTCAGGATCAGGCGATTCACGACCGCACCTCGACGACCGGCGGGAGCTGGTAGTCGCCGTCCAGGATCGCGCGCCCGGGAAGATAGGCGCGAAGCATGAGCGAGAACCGGCCCGGGGGAGTCGCCAGCCAGTTCAGCGCAGCATCCGGCGGTCGTTGCGCCTGCAGCAGGATCTCCAGCGAGCCGTCGGGCTCCGCGCGCAGACCCGACTGGCTGCCGAGGCTCGACCGTCCTCCCCGGGTTTCGACGATGTAGCCCGTCGGGTCCGTCGCGGTGAGCGACCAGAACGCGCCGTTCGGGGAAGACCGTCGGCCGCGAAACGCACCCGATAGCCACGGTCCCCGCTGAGCCGCGAGCCGGTGGCATCGGTGTTGGCGCTCCAGTACGCGGCCTCCTCGAAGCTGTTGACGACCGGCAGGGCCTTCTGCAGTGCGGCGCGGACCAGCAGCCCGTTTCCGGGACGGCCGGCACGGCGGATCGCCCGCCAGCCGTTCACGGTCGTCGTTTCGGACCTCGCCACGGCGTTCAGCAGCAGGACCGTGGTCACGTATGCGAACGTCGCGCCGATGATCACACCCTGGACGACGCCGGAATCGGCCAACCACCGGAAGAATCCGCCCACGGGGAAACCCTAGGCAGGGGAAGGGGCCGGGGCAAGCAGGGCTGTTTCGAAGAACACGGTCCTGCCCGGGCTGCCCGCGGCGGCTCCGGCTACGCTGAGTCGGTGAGTCCGGAGACCCCCCAGCCCAGCGACCTGCCGCCGTCCGCCGAGCTGACCACGCACGGCGTCGGCCCGTGGCCCGGCGAGTGGCCGGACGACGAGCGTTACGATCCCGAGCTGCTGCGGCACGGCGACACCCGCAACGTGATCGACCGCTACCGCTACTGGCGGATGGAGGCCGTGGTCGCGGACCTGGACCAGCATCGCCACCCGTTCCACGTTGCGATCGAGAACTGGCAGCACGACATGAACATCGGCTCCATCGTGCGCAGCGCGAACGCGTTCGCCGCCGACACCGTGCACATCATCGGCCGGCGACGGTGGAACAAGCGCGGCGCGATGGTCACCGACCGCTACCAGCACGTGGTCCACCACGACGACGTGGAGGCCTTCGTCGCCTGGGCGCGGGAGGCCGGCCTCCCGATCGTGGCGGTCGACAATGTGCCGGGCTCAGTGCTGATCGAGACGTACCGGATGCCGCGCGAGTGCGTGCTGCTGTTCGGCCAGGAGGGCCCCGGCCTCTCACCCGCCGCCCTGGAGGCCGCCGACATCGTCGTCGAGATCTCCCAGTTCGGCTCGACCCGCTCCATCAACGCGTCGGCCGCCGCCGCCGTCGCCATGCACGCCTGGATCCTCCAGCACGTCCCCTTCGACTAGCCATCGATTCCTCACTTTCTCCCGCAACACGCCGCGCGGAGGCGGGAGAAAGTGAGGAATCGATGGCGTCGGGTCAGCGGTTGGTGCGGCGGATGACGAGTTTGAGGGCGGACCAGTCGGCGGAGAGTGCGGCGACTTTGACGTCGACGAGCCCGCGGGCGAGCGCGGTGTCGCGGATGAGGTTCTCGTCGATGTCGCTGACATGGCCGGCGGCCTTCCGCGGCCACGCCGCCCAGATCATCCCGGCGGGGTGGATGCGCGGCGCCAGCGCGTCGAGCTCGGCGACGTAGTCGGCCGCCTCCCGGTAGAACGCGACGATGAGCCCGGCCGGCTCCGCCGATGAGGGTGCGAGCCACTCCACGTCCACGGGCCCGTCCTCCACGGGCACCGCCCAGCCCGGGTCGGCGTGCAGGAGCTGCGCGCGCATCCCGGGCTTGAGGCCGAGCTTCTTCCAGAGCGGCGTGCCCGAGTAGCCGGCGCCGCTCACACCGCGCCCTGCCAGCCGGCGTCCGCCGCGATCCGCGCGATCGCGTCGGCATCGAGGTCGTAGACCGTCGCGCCGTCGTCGGGTGCCGGCGCGCGCACGACATGTGCCCGTACTGCGCCGTCGGCGGGGAGCTCGACGAGTGCGAACCCGGCCCCGCGCTCGGCGCGCTCCGCGGGCGCGGCCAGAGCACGTCCGTCGTGTTGGCGACGGCGGGGGCCACCACGACCGGGATGTCCCCGGCGCCCGCCGAGGTGATGAGCGCGTGATGGTAGTGCCCGGCCAGGATCAGCCGCACATCCCCTTCCGAGCACGCCTCGAGCAGCGGGTCCGGGTCGACCAGCCGCAGCCTCTCGAACAGCCCCGTGGTCGGCGGGACCGGCGGATGGTGCAGCACCACGATGGTCCCGTTCGCGCTCGGCTCGGCGAGAACCTCCCGAAGCCGCGCGAGCCGGATGTCGCCGACCGTTCCGTAGCCGGCCCGAGCCACGGTCGTGTCGACCGTCACGACCCGGAAGCCGCGGACCGGGAGAACCCGCTCCCGCTCTCCGAGCACCTCCTCGAAGGCGTCAGGGAGGTCGTGGTTCCCGATCGCGTACGCGACCGCCGCCCCTCGTTCCGCCGCCCAGGGCTCCAGCCGCTCTCGCAGCAGCCGGTACGACGCCGCCGTCCCGTCGTCGGACAGGTCGCCGGACACCACCACCAGGTCCACCGTCTCCAGTTCGCCGGCGCGCACGAGCACCCGATCGAGCGCTTCGAGGGTGTCGACCAGCCCGTACTGGAGGCGGCCGTCGCCGTAGAGATGCGTGTCGCTGAGGTGGAGGATCCGGAGTCGGTCGGTCACGCCGCCCACCCTAGCGCCACGGTCCGACGCCAGCGAGGCTGCCGGCGCCTCAGCCGATCAGCGACGGCCGCAGGTCGCGCAGCGTGCGGAAGTGCGTCATCCGTGTCACCCCGATCGCCGACACGAGCAGCGCGATCAGCATCCACACCGCGAGGACGCCCGCGTCCGCCCACGCCGTCGCGGGGTTGCCGCCGTACATGAGCTGGCGGATGCCGTCGACGGCATATGACATCGGCAGCACGTGGTGGAGTGCCGCGAGCGGCCCCGGAAGCGTCTGCCACGGGAAGGTGCCACCCGCGGTGACGAGCTGCAGCACCATGAGCACGAGCCCGAGGAACTGCCCGACGCTCCCCAGCCAGACGTTGAGCGCGAGGATGATGGCCGCGAACGTCACCGACGCGAGCGCCATCATCCCGAACATGCCGAGCGGGTTATGGATGCCGAAGCCGAGCGCGCCCGAGACGATCGCGAACAGCCCGATCATCTGGACAGCGCCGAGCAGGCCCGGCGTGAGCCACCCGGCGAGCGTGATCTTCACCGGCGAGTGGAGGGCGGTGATCGCCCGCCGGGACACCGGCTTGACGATGAGGAACAACGCGTAGATGCCGATCCAGCCCGCGAGCGCGACGAAGAACGGCGCCAGGCCCGCGCCGTACGTACCGGCCGAGGTGACCGAGTCGTTCTTCAGGTTCACCGGGTCGGCGATCGTGGATGCCTGCTTCTTCTGGAGGGCGGGCGAGTTGTCCGGGATCTGAGCGACGCCCTTCGCGAGGCCGTCGTGGAGCTGGGTGGTGCCGTCGTGCAGCGTCGTGAGGCCGTCCCGGAGCTTCGCCGAACCGGTCGCCGCCGAGGCGGCTCCGCTCGCGAGCTGCGCGGCGCCGGCCTGCGCCTGCGACGCCCCGTCGGCGACCTGGGACGCCCCGGACGACACCTGCGCCGCCCCGGCGGCGACCTGGTCGGACCCTGCCGCGAGTCGGCTGACCTGCCCGACGGCGGACTGGATCTGCGTGTTGCCGGTCTGCACCTTCTGGTCGATGCCGTTGAGCCCGGCCTCCACCTGCGCGATCACGGCCGGCTCGACGTGCGACGCCTGGAGCTGCGCGATGAGCTGCTGCCCGGCGGCGGGCGCCTCGACCGCGAGCTGCGCCGCAGCCTGACCGGCCTGGGTGGCCTTGGCCGCGAGCCGGTCGTTCCCGGCAGCGACCTGGGAGGCGCCGGCGCTGACCTGGGCCGCGCCGTCGCGCACCTGCGCCGCGCCGGACGACAGGTCGCCGAGCTTGCTCGCCAGCGTCTGCGTCCCGCTCGCGAGCTGGGCGGTCCCGTCGGCGAGCCGGGCGGCCCCGCTCTGCGCGCCGGCGCTGCCGTCCATGAGCTGTGCGGCGCCGCCCTCCGCCTTCACCAGGCTGGTGCGGATGTCGGCGAGTCCGAGCAGGAAGCGCTGGGCGGCCTCCTCGTTCACCTGCTTGACGATGGAGGAGCGGATCTTCTCGGCCGCCTGCGTTCCGATGGTCGACGCCAGGTAGCTGTTGGTGTCGTTGGTGGTCAGGGTGACGATCGCGCGCTGCGGCGATGTTCCGGAGGCCGATGCGAGCGCTGTGGAGAAGTCGGACGGGAAGGTGATGCTGAAGTCGTACTTCGAGTCGTCCACGCCGGACGCGGCGGAGCCCGAGGCGACACGATGCCACTGGAAGGAGCCGTCCGCGATGAGCTGGTCGGCGACCTGGCTGCCGTAGTTCACGGTCTTGCCGTCGACGGTCGTGCCGGTATCGTCCACCACGATCGCCGCGGGGATGCGGTCGAGGTTCGCGTACGGGTTCTGGTTGGCCCAGAGGTAGAGGCCGCCGTAGAGCACCGGGACGCACATCAGGGCGATGAGCGCCACGATGGACATCGGGCTGGCGGTCAGGCGGCGGAACTCGGCCGCGATCATCTGGGGGATCTTCATGAATTCTCCACGATCAGGTCGCCCGATTCCGGACGGAACAGATCGTCGGTGTCGTCGCGTGCCGGGTCTTCGTCGAAAGTCTGAGGTACTGAGTCGGCGTCGTCGTCGCCGGTGAACTGCCGTGACACGAGCGCGGACGCCGCGATCGCCGCGGCGGAGGCATCGCCCGCGACGACGAGCACGGCGATGCCGCGCCCGGCGAGTTCGCGCGCGAACCGCCACCACTCCACAGGGTCACCGCCGTGCCGGTCGGGGAGACGATCACGACGCCCTCGACGTCCTTCCGGAGCAGCGCCAGCTCGGTGAGGAGGCGGATGAGGACGGTCGGCGGGACGGTCCCGATCGCGTACCGGGCGTATTCGCCCGCGCCCAGCCCCGCGAGCCGGCGGCGCACCGCGAGCGGGTGGGAGGCGAGACCGGCGAACATCAGCTCCTCGGCGACGATCCCGGCCACGGTCACGTCGGACGCCGGCTCGCAGACGTCGGGAGCGTCGACCAGCGCGATGCGCCGGCGCATGGCACCGAAGTCGGTACGGCCGTCGATCGTGACCGTGCCGGAGTCGGGCCGCATCCGTCCGGACGCGATCAGCCCGAGCACGGTCGGCCGCTGCTCTGTCTCGGCGCGGGAGAGCGCGGCCTGGCCGGTCTCGAACGCGACCGAGGTCGCGGGGAGGGCGGCGTCGCGCGCTCCCTTGGCGACGGAGTCGAGGATGATCTTCATCGGGCGGTCGCCTCCGTGCCGGCAGAGGCGCCCTGCACGGCGTCGAACGCGAGCTCCGGCGTCGCCGCCAGCAACTCACCGGCCTCGCGCCATCCCATCCCCGCAGCGGACAGCGCGGCCAGGATGACCAGCCGGTGTCCGTCGCGGTCGGAGAGCTTCGTGCGCGTCGCCTCGTCGAGTACGGACACCGCCGCGTGCTCGATGAGCCGGGTGACGGTCTCCGTGTCGAGGTCGGTGCGGATCGTCCCGTCCGTCATCCCGCGGCCGACCGTGCCGCGCAGCCGTTCGCGTGCCGGGTCGAGCGCGCTGCCGACCAGCTCGCGGTGCGGCCCGCGCACGGCGAGGGCGGCGCTGACCCGGATGTGCTCCACCTCGGCCCAGAGCGTCGCGCCGAACAGCGCGATCTCGACGCGGGCGTCGGGATGCGACACCGGGTCGAGCAGTGCGGCCAGACGGGCGGCGCCGCGCGTGAACACGTCGATCAGCAGCTCGTCCCGGTTGGCGAAGTGGCCGTAGACCGCGCGCCGGCTGAGCCCCGCACGGGCCGCGATGGCTTCGAGGGAGGCGTCGATGTCCTCGTTGAGCGCGGCGGCGGCGGCGACCAGGAGGGCCTCCCGGTTCGCGGTCGCGTCGCGCCGTGGAGCGCGTGCGGGCGCGGCGGGGCGGGGCGCGGGGGTGGTGGGCATGGGACGATCGTACTCTTCTTGCACACAAGTGTGCAAGTTAAGCGATCATCGCGCGACCACCGCCCCTCCCGCGACCTTCGGCACCCGCACGCTGCGGCGCGCCGCGACGGCCGCCAGCGTGAGCGCGAGCGCCCCGACCGCGTAGACGAGCAGCGGTCCGACCGCGCCGAACGCCGCTCCCACGTCCCCGGTCGCCGCCGCCCGCAGCATCGCCAGTGCCGGCGCGGTCGGCAGGGCGGCCGCGATCGACGAGAGCGACGCGGGCACGGTCGACGACAGCCCCGCGGTCAGCGCCACGATCCCCACGACCAGCGTCACCAGCCGCCCGACGCCTCCGAACGCGGCCGCGAGCGCCTGGTTGAGCACGCCGAACACCGCCCCGATGACGGCCGCGGCCAGCGCGAACCCGAGCCAGACGTCCGGCCGCAGACCGAGCCCGAACTGCGCGGCGCCCGCGACCACGACGCCCTGAACAGCGCCGATCAGCGCCACCATCCCGGCCGACCGGAGCGCGATCAGCGCCGAGGGGGTCGTCGTGAGGAGCATCCGCGACGGCACGGCCCGCCGCGCCAGCACGGTCGCCATCCCGCCGAGCCAGAGCGCGAGGACCGCGTAGAGGGGGAGCGTCCCCAGGCCCGTCGGCGGAGCCTTCTGGACCGCGACCACCGGCTGCGCGGCGACGGCGGAGAGCGTCGTCATGTCGCTGTCGCTGTAGGTCGGGATGGACTGGGTCGCCTGGGCCAGACCCGAGGCGAGTTGAGCTGCGCCCTGCGCCGTCTGGCTCGCGCCGGTCGCGGCGGACGCGGCGCCGGAGCTCACCTGCGCCGCGCCGGAGGCCGTCTGGTCCGCGCCAGTGGCGACCTGCGCGGCCCCGGACGCCGAAGCGTCGATCCCGTCGACGACCTCCGGAATCGCGCTCGCCAGAGCGGCATTGCCGGAGGCGACGGCGTTCGATCCCTGGGCGAAGGCCGACAGCCCGCTGTTCGCCTGCTGCAGCGTGGCGAGGGCCGCCGTGGCGCGTGAGCACAGCACAGCCGGACCCGTCCCGCAGAGCTGCGCGACCACCTGCGCGAACTGGGTCGTCGCGGAGTCGGCCCCTGCCGACACCTGGTCCGCGGCGCCCGCGAGCGCGGCCGAACCCGCTGCGAGCTGCTGTGTCTGCGTCGGCAGGGACTGCGTCTTGGCGCTCAGGGTGCCGAGGCCGGAGGCGAGCGACTGGGCGCCGGCATCCAGCGATTGCGCCCCCGTCGCCAGGGTGGTCGCGCCGCTCGCCAGCGACTGCGTCCCCTGCGCCAGTGTCGCCGCGCCGGACGACAGGGAGGCCGCGCCGGAGGCAGCGGACCCGATCTGCTGGTCGATCGTGTTGAAGCCCGCATACACGTTCTGCAGGTACTGGGCGGTGAGCTGCCGGTCGAGCGAGGCCGTCGCCGCCTGCGTGACCGCCGCGGCCAGAGCGGGATCGACCACTGCCGACGCCGGACTGGTCTGGACGGTCACCCTCGCCTGCTTCGCGCTCGCGGCGGCGCCTCCGATCGACGTCGCATCCGCCGAGAACGACGACGGGATGGTGAGCACCGCCGCGTACTGCCCGCCGGCCAGCCCGGACGCCGCGTCCGCGTCGTTGGTCAGCACCCAGGTGAAGTTCGTGGCGTCGGTGGACGGCGGCGCCTCCGTCGGGCTCGCGCTCCCGGAGGCCGAAACGGTCGAGGCGCCCGCGATCAGCGACCCGGCGAACTGACGTCCGAGCGGGATGGTCGTGCCGTTCCGGGTCACCGGGGTGTCGTCGTTGACCACGGCCGCGGTCACCCGGTCGAGGTGCTGGACGGGCGCGAGGAGCCCCCAGCCGAGCACGGTCGTCACGAGCAGCGGTGCGAGCGCGAGCCCGACCAGGGTGATCACGCGCGTGCGCTCGGTCCCGGCACGCGCGCCGAACGGCGCCCGGACGGCGGATGGATCGGTCATGGTGCGCTCCTGTCAGGAGGGGAGGTGCGGGTCGAGCGCCGCGTCGTCGCCGCGCGCATCGAGTGCGTGGGAGGGCGGCTGGGCGTGGCGGGGATGAGAGGGGAGGGGAGGGTCCGGCAGCAGATCCGCCACCCCCTCGGGCGATGTCGCAGCCAGCACCACCGCGGCCCCCGACTCCGCCACGCGCTGGAGCTCCACGGCAAGGGCTCGACGCTCCTCCCCGACCACGGCCTCGGCCCCGTCCACCACGACCACCGTCGGGCGGCCGGCCGCCGCATCGCGAACCGCCGCCACCGCGTCCGCCGCCCGGTTCAGCCGCGCGACCCCCGCGCGCGCCCGCACCGACGATCTCCGCACCGGCAGCAGCAGACCGTCCACCTTCATCCGTCCTGCCGTCAAGGGCGCACGTCCCGCAATGGCCAGCGCGAGCGCGGTGTGGCCCGGCCCGGTGACCACGATCGCCCCACCCGGCGGGACCAGCGCGTCGAGCGCGCCAGACCCTCTGGCTCGCGCGCCGTCCGCGGCCAGCGCGTACACGGTCCCCGGCTCGGGCCACCCGGCCGCGTCGAGCTCCGCCTGCACGCCCTCGCCCTCGATGTCGAGCACCGGCAGCGCACGGTCCCACGAGCGCGGCATCCACCACGTCGCCCTCCCGAACAGCACCAGCACCGCCGGGATGAGCGTCATCCGGACCGCGAACGCGTCCACCGCGACCCCGACCGCGAGGCCGAGCGCGATCGGCTGGATCTGCGCGTCGCCGCCGGGGATGAACGCCGCGAACACCGCGAACATGATGACCGCCGCGGCCGCGACCACCTTCGCCGACCCCTGGAAGCCCTGGTGGACGGAGTCCTTGGTGTCGGCGCCCCGGATGTGCTCCTCCCGCATCCGGCTGGCCAGGAACACCTCGTAGTCCATCGCGAGCCCGAACAGGACGCCCATGACGATGATCGGCATGAAGCTGATGATCGAGCCGACGTGCGCGACGCCCAGCGGCGCGGCGAGCCAGCCGCCCATGAAAACCAGGCTGGTCACCCCGAACGCCGCGCCGATGCTGAGGAGGTAGCCGAGCGCCGCCGTCACTGGCACGACGATCGACCGGAACACGATCGCCAGCAGCACCAGCGACAGCCCGACGACGAGGAGGGCGAACGGCAGCAGCGCCCCGCCGAGCCGAGACGAGATGTCGATGCCCGCCGCCGTGTACCCGGTGATGGAGAGGTCGATCCCGTACTCCCGCTGGAAGTGATCGTGCATCGACCGCAGCTTCGCCACGAGCGCCTGCGTCGCCTCCGAGTCGGGCGCGCCGGTCGGGACCACCTGCGCGATTCCGGTGTCCCCCGACTCGTTCGGCGTGGAGAGCGGGACCGCCGCGACGCCGGGCACCGTCTTCAACTCCGCACCGAGATCGGTCATCAGCCCGACGGGATCGGTGCTGCCTATCACGGAGCCGGTCGCGATGAGCGGACCGTTGAAGCCGGGGCCGAAGTGCTCGCCGATGAGGTCGTAGGCGATCCGCGCGGGCGCGTGCTCGTCGAGGGAGCCGGCGTCCGGGAGCGCGAGCCGGAGGGAGGCGGCCGGGAGTGCGACCAGCCCGAGCAGGGCGACGACGAGGACGACGGTGAGGATCGGGATGCGGGTGACCAGGCGCACCCAGAAGCCGGCGATCGGATGGGGGACCGTCGGCTTCGGTGCCTTCCCCGCCTTCGGTTCCTTCCTCGCCTTCCCCGCCTTCCGAGCGTCCCCGCCGGGACGGTACCGCTTCGCCACCACCCGCCTCCCCGCGAACCCCAGCAGCGCCGGCGTCAACGTCATCGAGATGAGAACGGCGATCGTCACCGCGAGCGCCGCCGCGACGCCCATCGTCGTGAGGAACGGGATCCCCGCCACGCTCAGCCCCACCAGCGCGACGATCACCGTGACCGCCGCGAACACCACGGCCGACCCGGCCGTCGCGACCGCGCGGGCGGCGGACTCCTCCGGCGCCATCCCGTGTTTCAGCTGTTCCTGGTGGCGGGAGATGATGAACAGCGCGTAGTCGATCCCGACCGCCAGCCCGAGCATGAGCGCCAGCAACGGCGTGGTGGAGGCGATGGTCAGCCAGTGCGTCGCCGCGAAGATCAGCGACAGGGACAGTCCGGCCCCGAGCAGCGCCGTGAGGAGCGGGAGGCTCGCCGCGATCACCGAGGCGAAGGTCGCGATCAGCACCGCGAAGGCGACCACGATCCCGAGCAGCTCGGTCACGCTGATCCCGGCGACCGTCTGCGAGAAGAGCTGGCCGCCCACGGCGACCTGCGACCCGGTCGGGAGGGCGGCCTCCAGGTCGCGTCCGGCGCGCTGGAGGGCGTCGGAGGTCGAGGGCAGCACCGCGGTCTGCGCGACGGAGAGCTGTACGGGCACGATGACCGCCGACCCGTCCGCCGCGATGTTGCCCGTCGACGGACCGCTGTAGGGGGAGGAGGCCGAGGTCACCTGCGGGATCTTCGCGATCGCCGCCGCCGAGGACTCCACCGCGGACTGGAACGCCGGGTCGTGCACGTCCGAGCCCTTCGGCGCGACGGCGACGAGCTGGGCGGAGGTGCCGCTGACCTCGGGGAAGGTGCGTGCGAGCGCGTCCTGGGCCTCCTGCGACTCGGTGCCGGGGATGCTGAAGGTGTTGTCCGTCCCGTTGCTCAGGAGCGCCGCGCCGCCGAGCAGCAGCACGAGCGCTGCGAGCCAGAAGGCGAGCACCCGCCTGCGCGCTCGGAAAGCGGCGCGGCCCAGCAGGTACAGGAGCGACGACATCGGGGCCAATGTAGAGCGTTGCTCAGCTTCGCGACAATGCCCGTCTCACCGTCGCAAACATTCGTGCCGAATGTCGACTCTCCGCTCGCCATACTCGACATTCGTGCCGAATGCGAGGCGGGCGGCCCTTCGGGAAGGCTCCGGAACCCGGCGCGATAGGATCGAGTGCGACGGTCGTCCGCGAGGCGCCGACGCACTCCCGACATTCGAGAGGACGAAACGTGCCCGCGATAGTGATTATCGGCGCCCAGTGGGGCGACGAAGGCAAAGGTAAAGCCACCGACCTGCTCGGCAGCCGCATCGACTACGTCGTCAAGTTCAACGGCGGCAACAACGCCGGCCACACGGTCGTCGTCGGCGACGAGAAGTACGCGCTGCACCTGCTGCCGTCCGGCATCCTGACCGAGGGCGTCACGCCCGTCATCGCCAACGGCGTCGTCGTGGACCTCGAGGTGCTGTTCCAGGAGCTCGACGGCCTCATCGCCCGCGGCGTCGACGTGTCCCGCCTCAAGGTCTCCTCGAACGCGCACGTGATCACGCAGTACCACCGCACCATCGACAAGGTGACGGAGCGCTTCCTCGGCAAGCGCCAGATCGGCACGACTGGTCGCGGCATCGGCCCGACCTACGCCGACAAGATCAACCGTGTCGGCATCCGCATCCAGGACCTCTTCGACGAGAACATCCTGCGGCAGAAGGTGGAGGGCGCCCTCGACCAGAAGAACCACCTGCTGGTGAAGGTCTACAACCGCCGCGCCATCGGTGTGGACGAGGTCGTGGAAGAGCTGCTGAGCTACGCCGAGCGGCTGCGGCCGATGGTGGTCGACTCCTCGCTGCTGCTGCACCAGGCGCTGGTGGACGGCAAGTACGTGCTCTTCGAGGGCGGCCAGGCCACCATGCTGGACGTCGACCACGGCACGTACCCGTTCGTGACCTCCTCCAGCTCCACGGCCGGGGGCGCCGCGACCGGTTCGGGCATCGGCCCCAATCGCATCGACCGGGTGATCGGCATCGTGAAGGCGTACACCACGCGCGTCGGCGCCGGCCCGTTCCCGACCGAGCTGTTCGACGAGTGGGGCGAGTTCCTCCGCGAGCGCGGCTTCGAGTTCGGCACCACCACCGGCCGCCCGCGCCGCACCGGCTGGTACGACGCGCCCGTCGCGCGCTACACGGCCCGCATCAACGGCGTCACCGACTTCGTCCTCACCAAGCTGGACACCCTGACCGGCATCGAGCGCATCCCGGTCTGCGTCGCCTACGACGTGGACGGCGTCCGCCACGACGAGGTGCCGTCCTCGCAGACGGACTTCCACCACGCGGTGCCGGTCTACGAGGAGTTCCCCGGCTGGACCGAGGACATCAGCGGCGCCCGCACGTTCGAGGACCTCCCGAAGAACGCGCAGGACTACGTGCTCGCCCTGGAGGCCATCTCCGGCGCCCGCATCTCGGCGATCGGCGTGGGCCCGGCCCGCGACGAGATAGTCGTGCGGCACGACCTGGTGGACTGACGGGCCGAGTGGTCAGGCGCCGAGCAGAAGGGCGACCCCTTATCCCGGCTTGCGCGCCGTAACCCGGAATGACGACCCCGCTATTCCGGCTTGCGCCCCTAACCCGGAATAACTCCCTGACTATTCCGGCTTCCGACCATCAGAACCACGTGCTGAGCCGCGGCGGCACCGCCGTCCGAAACAGCCGGTCAAGTCCCTCCGCATCCCCGTGGATGCGCCCTGCCAGCGCCAGCCCGCGTGCCAGGTCGTGTCCGAGGTAGACGCTGCCGAGCGCCTCGACCGGCAGGGTCACGTCGGGAGCGTCGGTGCTCGGCTCCACGCGCGCCTCGCCGTCCTGCGCGATGATCCGGTAGCGACCGCCCGCGAACCCGAGCCCGTCGGTGACCTCCAGCACGAGGTCGCCGTCGCTCTCGTAGCGGCGCGCGGTGAGCGTCGCCGGGACGTCGAGGATGCGCACCCAGAGGTGGTCCTGGACGTTCGTGATGCGGGCGCCGCGGATGTCCTGCACGAGCAGCTGCACCGGCTCGTCCACGCCGCGCGTCCACGCCTTCACCTCGGCGACGAGGTCCAGTTCGAGGAGGTAGCGCCAGAGCGCGGTGAGCGCGGCGTCGCTTGTCGCGGCCAGGTAGTTCACCTCCACCACGTGGCGGGAGAAGTCCTCCTCGCCGCCCCGGACCACATAGCTGACGAAGCCCTCCGGCCGTCCCTCGGGTGAGTCGTAGCGCACCAGGAGATAGCGCGCCGCGTCGTCGTCGCCTTTGAGCGGGCCGAGGAGGCGGTCGGCCAGGTGCCGTTCGAGGCCGATCTCGCCGTGGCGGGAGGACATGGCCTCGGCGAGGACGGCGCTCCCGGTCTGGCGGTACTCGTCGGGAGTGGTGAACGACAACCGGCCCGGGGTCGCGCCTCCGGCCCAGCGCACCCGCTTGGCGTCGACGCTCCAGCCGGTCACGAAGGTCGCGGGCCCGAAGCCCCAGCGGCCGTAGATCGTGGACTCGGAGACGGTGAGGATCGCGGCGGCGACACCGAGCGCGTGCGCGGTGCGCAGTTCGGCGCCGAGCAGGGCGGTCGCGACGCCGCGGCGGCGGTGCGTCGGGGCGACCGTGACGGAGCTGATCGCCCAGGTGTCCAGGGCGCGGCCGCCCGGCAGGGTGAGCGGCGCGACCCACGAGTTGACGGTGCCGACCGGCGTGCTCACGCCCTCGTCGTAGACCGCGGTGGTGCGCCGGCCGCCGTAGTTCCCCCTGGCCTCCTCGAGGACCTCCTCGCTGGGCCGGCGCCCGTGGAAGCCGCGGAAGTCCGCGACGATCCACGCGTCGAACGCGGCGGTGTCGGCCGGGTCGACCAGGGCGAGCCGAAGTCCGGCCGCGGCCAGGTCGCCGCTCGCCGCCTCGTCGAGGGGTGCGGTGAGGTGGGTCTGGGTCATTGCTCCACCGTATCGGGGCGGTGCGACGGGGGAACAGGGCCGTCCGAGGCGGGACCAGAGCCGCCCGGCGCCGGGATCAGCGCCGGGCCGATCCCGTCAGCGCCCCGCCATCGCGTGCAGCACCGGCAGCAGGGCGCCCGGCGCGGCCTCCTGCGCCTCCGCGAAGAACGCGGCGTCCGCCGCCTCGACGGACCCGATGGCCGCCTCCGCCGTCGCCGCGCCTCCCGTGGTGACGCGCAGCACCTTGGCCCGACTGTCCGCCGGATCCGCCGCGCGCTCCAGCAGCCCCTTCGCGACGAGCCGCCGCACGACCTCCGACGTCATCCGCGGGTCGGAGCCGGTCTGCTCCGACAGCCGCGCCTGGCTGGGGCTCTCGGACTGGCCGTTCGCCCACCAGGTGGAGGCCAGCAGCACGAACTGGGCATGCGTCAGATCGTGGGGTCGTAGCGCTTCCGCCATCGCCCGTTGCCAGCGCAGGGTGGCGTGCCAGAGGAGGAAGCCCGGGCTGGTGGCCGGCCCCTCGGGGAAGTCCGTCATGCGTCCAGTGTGGCCTGTCCGGCGCGGCGCTCCGCGGCGGCCAGCAGGGCGGCGAGGGATTCGGGGAAGTCGCCGGCGATCTGCGGGCCGAGTTCGGGACCGACTGCGTCGGCCCCGGCGCCGTCGATGACGAGCGAATAGCGCACACGCGTGCCGGCGCCGTCACCCTCGGGGTGGTCCTCCAGGTCGTAGCGGAAGGTCAGGCGGAGTTCGCCGAACTCCGTCACGTCGGCGTAGGTGCGCTCAGGTTCGAGCACGTCGATCCGGGAGGTGATGGGCTCCTGCCCGACGGGCGTCACCGTCAGCTTCGTGCCGACGGCGAACGCCCCGTGCAGCTCGAAGCGGTCGGCGCCGTCATAGGTCAGCGCGCCGGTGTGGAGGTCGCGGACGGCCTCCCAGACGTGCTCGCGCTCGAGTCCGGTGACGGCGGTCTCCTGAGTCGTCCACATGATGAGTCTCCTTTACTCAATGGGTAGATTATCTACGCATAGAATAAAACGGAGGCGACCGACTGCGCAAGCCCCTCTGTCGAAGCAATGCAGTCGCGACGAGCGATCTCCGTACCCTCCGGCCCGGTAGTGTCGGAGCATGGCTGAGAACGAGTCGACCGTGCAGGCGCTGGAGCGGCTGCGGAGCATCCGGCAGAGCATCGACAACATCGACGCGGCCGTCATCCACATGCTCGCCGAACGGTTCAAGTTCACCCAGCAGGTCGGTGCGCTGAAAGCCGAGCACGGCCTCCCGCCAGCCGACCCGGAGCGCGAGCGCGAGCAGATCCAGCGCCTCCGCGTGCTCGCGGAGGAGAGCCATCTCGACCCGGCGTTCGCCGAGAAGTTCCTCAACTTCATCGTGGCGGAGGTCATCCACCACCACGAGCGCATCGCGTCAGAGAACGGCCGCTAGGGCCGTGGCCTGGGACCCCGCGGAGCTCCCGGACGCCCACGACCGGACCGTCGTCATCACCGGCGGCAACGCGGGCGTGGGCTACTTCACAGGTGAGCAACTCGCCCGCGCCGGCGCTCGGGTGGTGCTCGCCTGCCGGGACCCCGAGCGCGCGGAGGCCGCCGTCGCGGCGATCCGTCGGCGCGTGCGCGGCGCCCGGGTGGAGGCCACGCCGCTCGACGTGACGGACCGCGCCTCCGTGGACGCCCTCGCCGACGCCCTCCTCGAACGCGAGCGGGTGGACGCTCTCGTGCTGAACGCGGGGATGGTGCACCCGCCGCGCGAGCGCCGCACCGACCGCTACGGCAACGAGCTCGTCCTCTCCACCAACGTGCTCGGCCACTTCCGCCTCGTCGCCCGCGCGCTCCCCGCCCTGGAGCGCGCCGCGGGCGGCCGGATCGTGTCGCTCGGCTCCCTTGCCAGCCGCCTGGGCTCGCTCCGGCTGGACGACCTCCAGCTCGAGCGGTCGTACACCTCGTGGCGCGCGTACTCCGGCTCGAAGATCGCCGCGCAGGTCTTCGGGTTCGAGCTGGAGCGCCGGCTCCGCGCCGCGGGCAGCGGGGTGACGAGCCTGGTCGTCCATCCGGGCTACTCGACCTCCGGGCGCACGCCCGGCGTCCGCGGCGTCAACCAGCCGAGCCGCGCCAAGCGTTTCGCCGACAATCTCCAGGCCGCGTGGACTCAGGGCAAGGACCACGGCGCGTGGGTGCCGGTGCGGGCGGTGCTCGACCCCACCCTGACCGGCGGCTACCTCGGTCCGGCCGGGCTCACGAAGGGCGCGCCGGCGAACGGGCGGCCGACGCGGTCGTCGCGCTCCCCGCGGACCGGGGCACGGCTGTGGCCGCTGCTGGAGGCCGCCTCGGGTCAGGAGTTCACGGTCCGCTGAGGCGCGCGCTTCAGTCGTCGACGACGATGGAGAGCAGCCGCTGCCCCTCGGGCACCTTGGCGCGCAGCGCGTCGCGGGCGGCCGCGTAGTCGGCCCCATCGGCTTGGATGTGCTGCGTCGCGGACTCCCGGATGATCGCGGTCGCGATCACGCGTCCGCCGCGGGGCATCGCGTTGTGCACCTGCAACAGCTCGAACCCCGCCGGAACCTGCTCCTCGACGCGGGCGCGTGCCGTCTGGGCGTCGTCCGCCTCGGCGGTCAGCTCGCGGGTCTCGGTGGTCTGCGTCACGCCGTGCACTCTCATCGCACGCAACGCTACCGGACTGCCCGTAGATCAGCCACGGGCCGTACATCAGCATCACGGGCCGTACCTCAGTATCCTGGGCGCGCTCTCAGCGGACGCTCAGTCCAGTCGACTGGGCTTGTGCGCATGGACATCGCCTACACCGCCATCGCGCACGCCTCCGGAGGCGGTCGCGACGGTCACGTCCGCAGCGAGGACGACCTGATCGACCTGGACACCCGGCCGCCGCGCGAGCTCGGCGGCTCGGGCGAGGGAACCAACCCGGAGCAGCTCTTCGCGGCCGGTTTCGCGGCGTGCTTCCTCAGCGCCATCCACGCGGTGGGTCGCGCCGGCAAGCTGGACACCTCCGACGCCGCCGTCTCGGCGAGTGTGGGGATCGGGGCCGACGGCGCGGGCGGCTACGGCCTGGCGGTCGAGCTGGACGTCTACATCCCACGCCTCGGCCGGGACACCGCGGAGGAGACGATGGAGAAGGCGCACCACGTCTGCCCGTACTCCAACGCGACGCGGGGCAACGTCCCGGTCAAGCTGACGCTGGTCGACTGACCGGCTGAGGGGCGGTCGCGGCCTCAGTTCGCCGCGACGCGCCCGACCTTCTCGGTCTTGTCCCAGCGCGCCTCCGCGCCGGCCAGCTCCTTGAGGTAGGAGTCGAACGTGATCGCGCAGAGCAGCGACCCGTATCCCGCGAGGTAGATCAGCAGCGGCGCCAGCCAGCGTCCGGCGCGCGTGCGCTCCGACCGCCGGGCGAGCCAGGCGACGACCATTGAGAACGGGATCCAGAGGTAGATCACGAGCGTCAGGATGAACAGCGCCTCGTCGCTCAGGGTGATCCCGAACAGGCCGGGCAGCCAGACCAGGGTGATCGGCGGGAACAGCGCCGTGATCATCACGAGCATGTTGACGATGCCGGGGAACAGCAGGATGTGCCCGAGCTCCCTGCGGCTCGTCTTCGCATCGGTGAGCGAGCCGAGGATGAGCACGAACAGATAGGCGAGCGCCGCCGAGATCCAGAGGACGCGGAACACGTTCGCGGCCAGCTCGTTCTGCAGGAAGAGCAGCCCGGCGAGCCCGATGGCCGAGGTCACCATGATCAGCGGCAGCAGCCACAGGCTGAACCAGACGACGCCGAACGTCCACGCGCCGAGGCGATGCACGCGCGAAGGCCGGAACCAGACCTTCGAGTAGCGCGCCGTGACCGACACGTTGCCGCGCGCCCAGCGCAGCCGCTGCTTCCAGAGCGCGTCGACCGCTCGCGGCTCCTCGGCGAGCACGTGCGCGTGCGGCTCGAACACGACCTTCTTGCCGTGGAGCTGCGTCTCGAAGGTGGTGATGGTGTCCTCGGCGAGCGTGGAAGTGTCCACCCGCCCGCCGATGGCGAGCAGGTTCTCCCGGGTGTGGAGCTGCGCGCCGCCGGCGAGGCAGGCCTGCGCGCCGAGCACGTTCTGGGCGCGCCGCGCCGCGGGCTGCGAGAGCACGTACTCCACGCTGACGAACTTGGTGAGGTAGTTGCGGTCGCGGCTGCCCTCGCGGATGTACGCGGAGACGGCGCCGACGTCGGGGTCCGCCAGGTGCCGGGTCATCCGCCGCAGCGAGTCGGGCAGGTAGATGACGTCGGCGTCCATGATGAGGAGCGCCTCCATCCAGTCCTCGGCGAGGATGTGCTCGATGCCGTGGTTGAGGGTGTGCGCTTTGCCCTGGCCGCCCTGCTCGCGCCGCAGCAGGAAGACGTTGCCCGGATACTGTTCGGCGCGGCTGCCCACGACGACGGGGGTGTCGTCGGTGCTGGCGTCGTCGACCACGTAGATGCGCAGGGCCTCCGTGGGATAGTCGAGCGCCATGAGCCGGTCGATGGAGGTCCCGATCACCGCGCCCTCGTTCCAGGCGGGTACGACGATGGCGACGCGCGGGAGGTAGGGCGCGGCCTTCGTGTAGTGGTTGATCCAGGCGTGGAACGGGATGACGACGAACGTCGCCGCTGCGGCGACCACCGGGATGAGCCCGGTCAGCGCCAGGATCAGGCACACGATGACGCCGACCCACTCCAGCACGCCCAGCACGTCCACGCGGCTCCCCTCCGTTCCCCACAGAGTACCGCGAGCGGGCCTCGGGACAGGAAGCGGCGGTGGGGTGGGATCACCGCGTAA
This sequence comes from Leifsonia sp. L25, assembly GCF_050632895.1. Next base: position 2,020,562 of record NZ_JBODRZ010000003.1, read on the forward strand.
TGAGGTTTCCGATCAGCCGGATCATCGAGTCCTTCTCGTCGGGCCTGGACATCGCGATCTCGACGTCATCCATGCGGCCACTCTGCTCGCCCGCTCGACTCGCCGCAGGAAGAAGGGCGCCCTGTGGAAACAGGAACCGCCCTCCACACCTACTCGCGCCCGCGCCTCAGTTACGCGCCGGGCCGCCCAGGGTCCCGCCCGCCGCCAGCCGCATCAGGTCCGACCCCAGGTCGATCCCGAGCTCGTTGCCGCCGGCCGAGCCGAACTCGTGCTGGTAGCTGTTCCAGGACGTGTCCTTGATGCGGGCCTCGACGCCGGTCTCCATGAGGACGACCAGCTCGCGCGCCGCCCGGTCGATGCGCTTGCCGAGAGAGTTGTCCTGCCAGTCCTCGGTCGACGCGAACACCGAGGTCGGCGCCGTCATCGTCCGGAGGTAGGCGAACATCGAGCGCATCTGCTCGTCGACCACCAGGGCGTGCCGGGCGGTGCCGGCGGTCGCGCCGAGGATGACCGGCTTCGCGATCAGGAGGTCGTTGTCGAGCACCTGGAAGAACGAGCTGAACAGCCCGCTCGGGCCGGCCTTGTAGACCGGGGCGGTCGCGATGATCCCGTCGGCCGCCGCGAGGGCCTCGATCGCGGCCGTGAAACGCGGGCCGAGGTGACCGGACGCGAGCGCGCCGGACAGCTCGGGAAGCAGCTCCCGGAGGTCGAGGTTCTGCGTCTCGACCGTGTGGCCGTCGCGCTGGGCCGCGGCCTCCACGCGCAGGGCGAGGCGGTCGGCGAGCATCTTGGTGGACGAGGGGTCGCTGACGCCCGCGTTGACGACGACCACCCGGAACGGGCGCTGGTCGGTGCTGGTCATGATGTCCTTCTCTCGCAATAGAAGCCTGAACCGCCGGCGCTCAGAGCGCCGGGTACTCCGCCTGGAACTCGTCGGCCGAGTCCTGGTAGGGGAGGCGCCGGTCACGTTGTCGCCGCGGTTGGCGTTCGGGCGCGGCTGGCGCGGCGCGGCGTCGCCGTACTTCGCCTTCACGAGCGACTCGTGGGTCGGGGCCTCGGGCGTCGAGGGGTCTTTGCGGGCCTCGGTCTCCTTGCGGAGCACCGGGATGACCTCCTCGCCGAGCAGGTCGAGCTGCTTGAGCACCGTCTTCAGCGGCAGGCCGGCGTGGTCCATCAGGAAGAGCTGGCGCTGGTAGTCGCCGGCCCACTCGCGGAAGGTCAGCGTCTTGTCGATGACCTCCTGCGGGCTCCCCACGGTCAGCGGGGTCGCCTCGGTGAACTCCTCCATCGTCGGACCGTTGCCGTAGACGGGAGCCTCGTTGAAGTAGGGGCGGAACTCCTTCTTGGCTTCCTGCGACGTCTTGCCGATGTACGCCTGGCCGCCGAGTCCGACGATCGCCTCCTTGGCGGTGCCGTGGCCGTAGTGCTCGAAGCGCTCGCGGTAGAACGCGATCAGGCGCTGGTAGTGCTCCTTGGGCCAGAAGATGTTGTTCGCGAAGAAGCCGTTGCCGTAGTACGCGGCCTGCTCGGCGATCTCCGGGGTCCGGATGCTGCCGTGCCAGACGAACGGCGGCACGTCGTCCAGCGGGCGCGGGGTGGAGGTGAAGCCCTGCAGCGGCGTGCGGAACTTGCCCTCCCAGTCCACGACATCCTCGTGCCACAGCCGGTGCAGGAGGTTGTAGTTCTCGAGCGCGAGCGGGAGGCTCTGGCGGATGTCCTGGCCGAACCACGGGTACACCGGGCCGGTGTTGCCGCGGCCGAGCATGAGGTCCATGCGGCCCTTCGAGAGGTGCTGCAGCATCGCGTACTCCTCGGCCAGCCGCACCGGATCGTTCGTGGTGATCAGCGTTGTGGAGGTCGTCACGATCAGCCGCTCGGTGAGGGCGGCGATGTGCGCGAGCAGGGTGGTGGGCGACGAGGAGAAGAACGGCGGGTTGTGGTGCTCGCCGATCGCGAAGACGTCCAGCCCGACCTCCTCCGCGTGCGTGGCGATCTTCACGATCGCGTCGATGCGCTCCGCCTCGCTCGGGGTCTCGCCGGAGACCGGGTCGCGGGTGATGTCGCTGACGGAGAAGATTCCGTACTGCATTGCTGGCTCCTCAGGTTCGTTCTCGCCGTATCTATGCAAACGCATATAACGACGCCGAGCTGGAAGTATTCCCGGCGGGTGAGACCAGCATGGCGCATCGGGCGGACGGCGAGCCAGGATCATCGACCGTGTGCGTATATCACACGTCAGGCTTTTCTCAGCGGGGTCGGGCAGGCTGGGTCTTATGGGGGAGCAGGAATCGAAACATCCACGTCGTCGCGGTGCGGCCGCAGCGGCCTTCGTCGGGCTCAGCGTGACGGCCGGGGTGCTGGTCAGTGCGATGGTGGCGCCGGTGGTCGCGGTCGCGGGAGTCGCGACCGAGACCGGCATCCATCTCTTCGAGACGATGCCGGAGGCGCTGACGGTCGACGCGCTCGCGCAGACGACCGACATCTATGCGAAGAACCGCGACGGCGAGCCGGTGCTGCTGGCGTCGGTCTACGAGCAGAACCGCAAGAACGTGGGCTGGGAGGACATCTCCCGTTTCGTCAAGGATGCTCTGACCGCCACGGAGGATCCGCGGTTCTACACGCACGGCGGCGTCGACATCCCGTCCGCCCTGCGCGCCGCGATCGGCAACGCGTCCTCCGGCGAGGTCGGTTCCGGCGCCTCCACCATCACGATGCAGTACGTCAAGAACATCCTGATCCAGCGGGCCGAGGCGATCCGCGACAAAGACGAGCGGGATGCCGCCTACGCCGAGGCCACCAAGACCAGCATGGACCGGAAGCTCCGCGAGATGCGCCTCGCCATCGGGCTCGAGAAGGCGCTCCCGAAAGACCAGATCATGCTCGGATACCTCAACATCGCGCACTTCGGCGGGTCCGTGTACGGCATCGAGGCCGCTGCCGAGTACTACTTCGGCGTGACCGCGGCCGACCTCACGCTCGCGCAGGCCGCCGCCCTCGTCGCGACGGTCAACGCGCCCAACGACTTCCGCATCGACGACCCGGACAACATCGGCGACAACAAGTTCCGCCGCGACAACGACGTCCTGGCCGCGATGCTGGAGGAGAAGAGGATCACGCAGGCTCAGCACGACGAGGCGGTGGCCACCCCGATCGAGCCGAACATCACGCCGCCGTCCACCGGATGCGTCACGGCGAACCCGCTCGGGGCCGGCTTCTTCTGCGGCTACGTGCAGCGGGTGATCGAGAACGAGAAGGTCCTCTCCGACCCGGCCGATTCGCGGTACAGCACGATGAAGAGCGGCGGCTACGACATCTACACGACTCTCGACCTCGACCTCCAGGCGTCCGCCGTCGCCGCGGTCGACGCGTATGTTCCGCGGAGCACGGACGTGCTCGACCTGGGCTCGTCGCTGGTCACTGTCGAGCCCGGCACCGGGCGCATCCTCGCGATGGCGCAGAACAAGGACTTCAACGCCGACCAGGACGAGGCGTCCCCGGAGAACACGGCCGTCAACTACAGCACCGACGAGGCCTACGGCGGGTCGAACGGCTTCCAGGCGGGCTCGACCTACAAGGTCTTCACGCTGGCCGAATGGCTGAAGGACGGGCGATCGCTGAACGATGCCGTCAACGGGGACTCTCGCACGCTCACTCTGTCCTCGTTCAAGGACAGTTGCCAGGGCTCGGGCTCCGGTTCGTACTCCCCGAAGAACGACAGCGGTCAGAAGCCGGGGAACATCTCGGTGCGGGCGGCGACGGCCGGCTCGGTGAACGGGGCCTACTTCTCGATGGCTCAGAAGCTCGACCAGTGCGAGATCCGCAAGACGGCGGAGGCCTTCGGTGTGAGGCGCGCCGACGGCAAGCCGCTGACCTCGTACGTCTCCGATGTCCTCGGCACGAACGAGGTCTCCCCGGTGCGGATGGCCGCCGCCTTCGCGGGCATCGCGAACGCGGGCGTCTACTGCTCGCCGATCGCGATCGACCGTATCGTCGGGCCGGACGGCGCCGAGGTCCCGGTGCCGGAATCCTCCTGCTCGGAGGCGGTGAGCCCGGAGGTCGCCGCAACGATGGCTTCGGCGTTGCAGAGCGTGACCCGCGATGGCACGGGACGGGCGTCCAACCCGAACGACGGCATCCCCGTGTTCGGCAAGACCGGCACGACCGACTCCGAGAAGGACACGTGGTTCGTGGGCTCCACCACCCGGCTGACCACCGCGGTGTGGGTCGGCAACGTGACCGGGGACGTGTCTCTGCGTCGGTCCACGGTCGGCGGCATCCAGGCCGATCAGCTCCGCCACCGGGTCTGGAAGCAGTACATGACGGCCGCGAACACGGTGCGCCCGGGGAGGGCTTCCCCGAGGCCTCCGCGCGTCCCGCCCACGACTAGCCGCCACGTCCGATTTCCGCCGGTCGGCGTCGGGGGCTGGCAGTAGCCTCGACGAGTGAAGGTCGCTCTGCAGTTCGTCGCGATGGGTCTCGTCTGGGGCGCCAGCTTCCTGTTCATGAAAGTGGCGCTCGAGGGCGTCTCCTTCGGGCAGGTGGCGTGGGCGCGCCTCGTGTTCGGGGCGCTGACGCTCGGGATCATCGTGCTTGCCACGCGCAGCAGGCTCCCGAAGCAGCCGATCGTCTACCTGCACTTCGCGGTCGTGGCGGTCACCTACTGCGTCGTGCCGTTCCTGCTCTTCGCCTGGGCGGAGCAGTATGTGTCCTCCAGCCTTGCCAGTATCTATAACGCCGTCACGCCGATCACGACGGCGATCCTCGCGACGGCCGCGTTCCGCGTCGAGAAGCTCAACCGCGACCAGGTGCTCGGTGTGCTCGTCGGCGTCGTGGGAGTGGTCGTCGTGGTCGGGCCGTGGACGATCGCCGCGCTGTCCGGGAGCGTGTGGGGGCAGCTCGCGTGCCTGGGCGCCGTCACCTGCTACGGCTTCAGCTTCGGATACATCCGGCGGTTCATCAGCCACCGCGACATCCCGGCCACTTCGGTGGCGTTCCTCAACATCGGCCTCGCAGCGGTGATCATGCTGCTGCTGACGCCGGTCGTGGCGCTGTCGCCGATCTCGTTCAGCTGGCCCGTGCTGCTCAGCCTGCTGGCGCTGGGCGCGCTCGGGACGGGCGTGGTCTACATCTGGAACATGAACGTCCTGCGGGCGTGGGGACCGACCGCCACCTCAGGGGTCACCTACGTGACGCCGGTGGTCGGCGTCGCGCTCGGCATCCTCGTGCTCGGCGAGCACCTGAGCTGGAACGAGCCGGTCGGGGCGGCTGTCGTGCTGTGCGGCATCCTGCTGACGCAGCAGCGCGTCCGCCTCTTCACGCGACTAGCGCGGCCGAGATTTGTGCCGAATGTCGCCTCTAGCGCGGCCAAAGTCGACATTCGGCACGAACGTGATGGAGGCTAGGCGACCGTCGGGCCGAAGTGCTCCGGGAGCGTCGAGCGGTGCACGCCGCGCAGCTCCTCGATGCCGACCGTGAACAGGTCCTGCACCTCGAGCACCGGCTGGGCGCCGACCTCGGCGTCGGTGACACCGATGCGGAGGAGCGGCACGCCGCGGCCCTCGCAGAGCCCGCGGAACTTGACGTCGTCCTCGCGCGGCACCGAGACGATGACGCGGGCGGTGGACTCGCTGAACAGCGCCGTCGCGGCGTCCACGCCGTCCCGCTCCTGCAGCTCGCCGAGCCAGACACGCGCGCCGACGCCGAACCGCATGACGCTCTCGGCCAGCGCCTGGGCGAGGCCGCCGTCCGCGAGGTCGTGCGCCGACGAGACCAGGCCCTCGACGGAGGCCGCGTGCAGCGTCTCCGCCAGGGTGCGCTCGGCCGCGAGGTCGACCGCCGGCGGGCGTCCGCCGAGGTGGCCGTGCACCGTGCCGGCCCAGGCGGAGCCGTCGAGCTCCTCGCGGGTGACGCCGAGAAGGTAGATGTTCTCGCCCTCGTCCTGCCAGCCGGCCGGGACACGACGGGCGACATCATCGATCACGCCGAGCACGCCGACGACCGGGGTCGGGAAGATCGGGACGTCGCCGGTCTGGTTGTAGAACGACACGTTGCCGCCGGTGACCGGGATCTCGAGCTCCAGGCAGGCGTCGGAGAGCCCCTCCACCGCCTGCGAGAACTGCCACATCACCTCGGGGTTCTCCGGGCTGCCGAAGTTGAGGCAGTCGGTGACCGCGGCGGGCACGGCGCCCGAGGCGGCCACGTTGCGGTACGCCTCGGCGAGGGCGAGCTTCGCGCCCTGCTTGGGGTCGAGCTGGCAGTACCGGCCGTTGGCGTCGGTCGCGATGGCGAAGCCGAGGCCGCTCTCCTCGTCGACGCGGATCATGCCGGAGTCGTCGGGGAAGGAGAGCGCGGTGTTGCCGCCGACGAAGTAGTCGTACTGGTCGGTGATCCAGCTCTTGTCGGCCAGGTTGGCGCTGCCGAGGAGGGCCAGGACCTGCTCGCGCAGCTCATCGCCGGTGGTCGGGCGCGCCAGCACAGCGGCGGTGTCGGCCTGCAGGGCGTCGATCCAGGTCGGGTAGGCGACCGGGCGCTCGTACACCGGGCCGTCGACCGCGACGGTGCGCGGGTCGACGTTGACGATCTCCTCGCCCTTCCAGTTGATGACGAGCCGGCCGGTCTCGGTGACCTCGCCCAGCACGCTGGTCTCGACATCCCACTTCGCGGTCACGGCGAGGAAGGCGTCGAGCAGCTCGGGCTTCACGACAGCCATCATGCGCTCCTGGCTCTCGGACATCAGGATCTCCTCCGCCGTGAGCGTGGGGTCGCGCAGCAGCACCTTGTCGAGCTCGACGAACATCCCGCCGTCGCCGTTGGAGGCCAGCTCGCTCGTCGCGCAGGAGATGCCCGCTGCGCCGAGGTCCTGGATGCCCTCCACGAGCTTGTCGCGGAACAGCTCCAGGCAGCACTCGATGAGCACCTTCTCGGCGAACGGGTCACCGACCTGCACGGCCGGCCGCTTGGTCGGGCCGCCGGCGGAGAACGTGTCGGACGCCAGGATGCTCGCGCCGCCGATGCCGTCGCCGCCGGTGCGGGCGCCGAACAGCACGACCTTGTTGCCGGCGCCGGATGCGTTGGCGAGGTGGAGGTCCTCATGCCGCAGCACCCCCACCGACAGCGCGTTGACGAGCGGGTTGCCCTGGTACACGGAGTCGAAGTAGGTCTCGCCGCCGATGTTCGGGAGGCCCAGGCAATTGCCGTAGAACGAGATGCCGGAGACGACGCCGTGCACGACGCGCGCCGTGTCGGGGTCGTCGATGCGGCCGAAGCGGAGCTGGTCCATGACCGCCACCGGGCGGGCGCCCATCGAGATGATGTCGCGGACGATGCCGCCGACGCCGGTCGCCGCGCCCTGGAACGGCTCGATGTACGACGGGTGGTTGTGCGACTCCACCTTGAAGGTGACCGCCCAGCCCTCGCCGACGTCCACGACGCCCGCGTTCTCGCCCATGCCGACCATGAGGTTCTTCTTCATCGCCGGAGTGACCTTCTGCCCGAACTGGCGCAGGTAGATCTTGGACGACTTGTACGAGCAGTGCTCCGACCACATCACCGAGTACATGGCCAGCTCGCCCGAGGTGGGGCGGCGGCCGAGGATCTCGCGGATCTGCGCGTACTCGTCGGGCTTGAGGCCGAGCGCCGCGTACGGCTGCTCCTTCTCCGGAGTCGCGGCGGCGTTCGCGACGGTGTCGACGACATGCTGGACGGTGGTGTCGGTCACGCGGGCACTCCAGGCTGCTGGCGGTGGCGGGGGATGGGAGCCATTCTACCGGGGTGCGAGGGCGCGCCGTCCCGGGCGAATGAGAGGATGTGCAGAGGTGTCGTTGCACACCCTCTCTTGCAGGAAAGAAGGCCGACCATGCAGATCCCACGCCCGTCGCAGGAGACGATGGAGCTGTTCCGCTCGGTGGTGCCCGACGCCCCCGGCGTCGAGGTCAAGCCGATGTTCGCCAACCTGGGCGCATTCGTGAACGGCAACATGTTCGCCGGCCTGTTCGGCGAGAGCGTCGGGGTGCGCCTCCCGGACGACGCCGTGCGGGAGGAGCTGCAGGCGATCGACGGCACCGGTCCGTACGGGCCGGCCGAGCGTCCGATGGGCGGCTATGTCGCCCTCCCGGACGCCTGGCGCGCCGAGCCCGACCTGCTCCGTGAGTGGATCGGCGTCGCGCTGGAGCAGGTCGGCAGAATGCCGCCGAAGGAGAAGAAGCCGCGCACGCCCAAACCGTGAGCGAGCACCACACGACCGACCCCGAAACGCGGACAGGGGTCGCAACACGCCGCTTCGGCGGCTGCAAAACGGCGTGTTGCGACCCCTGTGTCTATGAAGGCCGTTCAGGGGGTCGGGACGGCCGCTCGCATGAGCTGGTCGACGTCGCGGGCGGCGCCCTGGTCGGCGGAGAGGGTCATCGCGGCGTACGCCCGCAGTGCCGCCGACACCGGGCGTTCCCGGTCGAGCGGCTTGAACCCGCGACCCGCGGCCAGCGCCTCCCGGCGGGCGTCGAGCTCGGCGTCGGGCACCTCCAGCCGGATGCTGCGCGCCGCGACGTCGATGGTGATCGTGTCGCCGTCCTCCACCAGCGCGATCGTGCCGCCGGCCGCCGCCTCGGGCGAGACGTGGCCGATCGACAGCCCTGACGTGCCGCCGGAGAACCGGCCGTCAGTGATCAGCGCGCACTTCGCACCCAGGCCGCGGCCCTTCAGGAACGAGGTCGGGTACAGCATCTCCTGCATCCCCGGCCCGCCGCGCGGGCCCTCGTAGCGCACCACGACGACGTCGCCGGCCTGCACGCGCTTGGTCAGGATGGCGTCCACGGCCTCCTCCTGCGACTCGACCACGACCGCCGGTCCGGAGAACATCAGGATGCTCGGGTCCACTCCCGCGGTCTTCACCACGGAGGCGTCCGGCGCCAGGTTGCCGCGCAGGATCGCCAGGCCGCCGTCCGCGGAGTGGGCGTGCGCGACATCCCGGATCACCCCGCCCGCAGCGTCGGTGTCCAGCGACTCCCAGCGTTCGGACTGGGACGACGCCTGCGCCGAGCGCACCCCGCCCGGTGCCGCATGGAACAGCTCCAGCGCCTCGTCCGTCGCCGAGCCGCCGCGGATGTCCCAGTCCGCCAGCCACGCCTCCAGCGACGGAGCGTGGATGCTGTGCACCCCGCGGTCGAGAAGCCCGGCGCGGTCGAGCTCGCCGAGCAGCGCGGGCACGCCGCCCGCCCGGTGCACGTCCTCCACGAGTGCCGCGCCGTTGGGCGCGACCTTGCTGAGGCACGGGACGCGGCGGGAGAGCCGGTCGATGTCGTCCAGGTCGTAGTCGATGCCGCCCTCGCGCGCGGCCGCGAGCAGGTGCAGGATCGTGTTGGTAGAGCCGCCCATCGCGATATCGAGCGCCATCGCGTTGCCGAAGGCCTCCCGGGTCGCGATCGATCGCGGGAGGACCGACGCGTCCTCGCCGTCGTAGTAGCGGTGCGCGAGTTCGACCGCGGTCGCGCCGGCCTTCTCGTAGAGCGCGCGGCGCGCGGTGTGGGTGGCGAGGGTGGAGCCGTTGCCCGGGAGGCCGAGGCCGAGCGCCTCGACCAGGAAGTTCATCGAGTTCGCGGTGAACATCCCCGAGCACGAGCCGCAGGTCGGGCAGGCGGCCTCCTCGACGCGCAGCAGGTCCTCGTCGGAGACGGCGTCGTTCGCCGAGTCGGCCATCGCAGAGACGAGGTCGAGCTTGCGGACCGTGCCGTCCACGAGCACCGTGCGGCCGCCCTCCATCGGGCCGCCCGAGACGAACACGGTCGGGATGTTCAGGCGGAGCGCGGCCAGCAGCATGCCGGGCGTGATCTTGTCGCAGTTGGAGACGCAGACCAGCGCGTCGGCGCAGTGGGCGTTCACCATGTACTCGACGGAGTCGGCGATCAGCTCGCGCGACGGAAGCGAGTACAGCATCCCGCCGTGGCCCATGGCGATCCCGTCGTCCACCGCGATCGTGTTGAACTCGCGCGGGATGCCGCCGGCGGCCTGGACCGCCTGCGACACGATGCGGCCGACCGGCTGCAGGTGGGTGTGGCCGGGGACGAACTCGGTGAAGCTGTTCGCGACGGCGACGATCGGCTTGCCGAAGTCCTCGCGGGCGACGCCGGCGGCGCGCAGCAGCGCGCGGGCGCCGGCCATGTTGCGGCCGTGGGTGACAGTGCGGGAGCGGAGGGCTGGCATGCTTCCATGCTGCGGGCACGGGTGAACACGCGGAAGTCGGCAACACTACTAGTACTGACAGCACTAGTATCGACCGCGTGACCGAACAGGACGACCGCCGCGGCGAGCTCGGCCGCTTCCTGCGCAGCCGGCGCGAGCAGGCGCCCCGCGCCGACTATGGCCTCCCGCCCGTCGGCCGCTCGCGCGACGTCGCGCTGCGGCGCGAGGAGGTCGCCTACCTTTCCGGCGTCAGCGTCACCTGGTACACCTGGCTCGAGCAGGGGCGCCGGATCAACCCGTCCCGCGCGGTGCTCGACGCCGTCGCCCGCACCCTGCGGCTCTCGCCGCCCGAGCACGAGTACCTGCTCTCGCTCGCCGGCTTCGGCCTCCCCTCCCTCGTGCCGACCCGGCCGGTGGAGGACGCTCCTGCGCACGTGCAGCGACTTCTCGACGCGCTCGGCGCCAACCCGGCATTCGCGCTCGCGCCCGACTGGGGGATCGCCGGCTGGAACGCGGCGTACGCCGACCTGTATCCGAACGTCGCGCGCGCGGCGCGCGAGGACCGCAACCTGCTCTGGCTGGTCTTCACCGACCCGGCGGTGCGGGAGCTGCTGCCCGACTGGGAGGAGACGAGCGCGCGCTTCCTGGCCGAGTTCCGGGCCGAGACGGGCACGCGGGCCGGCGACCCGGCGGTGCGAGCGCTGGTGGAGCGGCTGCGGGAGGCCAGCCCCGCGTTCCGCGCGGCGTGGGAGCGCTACGACATCCGCGGCTTCGCGTCACGCGAGCGCCGCTTCCGGCACCCGGGTCAGGGCGAGGTCACCCTGGAGCACCACCAGCTCACCCCGTCCGACCACCCCGACCTGCGCGTGGTCGTCTACACGCGCCTCCCGTAGTCCGCCATCGCTTCCTCACTTTCTCCCGCCTTCACTCGGCGTGTTGCGGGAGAAAGTGCGGAAGCGATGGCTGCTGGGCGGGTTAGGCCTCGACGAGGGTGGAGCGGATAACGCTGGTGAAGAAGGTGAGGCCGTCGATGCCGGAGCGCATGGCGGCGGCGGTGTCGGGGCCGAAGCCGGGCTCGACCGCGTGCTCGGGGTGCGGCATCAGGCCGACCACGTTGCCGCGCTCGTTGCGCACGCCCGCGATGTCGTCCAGCGAGCCGTTCGGGTTCACGCCGGTGTAGCGGAAGACGACGAGGCCTTCGCCCTCCAGCCGCTTCAGCTCCTCGGCCGACGCGATGAAGCCGCCCTCGCCGTTCTTGAGCGGGATGACGATCTCCTGGCCCTGCTCGAAGCCGCTGGTCCACGGGGTGTCCGCGTTCTCGACGATGAGGTGCTGGTCGCGGCGGATGAAGTTGCCGTGGTCGTTCCGGATGAGGCCGCCGGCGACGAGGTGCGCCTCGGCGAGCATCTGGAAGCCGTTGCAGATGCCGAGCACCGGCAGTCCCTTGCCTGCCGCGTCCACGACCTCGGTCATGATCGGCGAGAGGGAGGCGATGGCGCCGCAGCGCAGGTAGTCGCCGTAGCTGAACCCGCCGGGCAGCACGAGCGCGTCGACACCCTGGAGGTCGTGGTCGCCGTGCCAGAGCGCGACCGGCTCGGCGCCGGCGATGCGGACGGCGCGCAGCGCGTCCCGGTCGTCGAGCGAGCCCGGGAAGGTGATGACGCCGATGCGCATCAGGCGTCCACGCCCGGGTAGTGGATGCCCACCACGTCCTCGATCACCGAGTTGGAGAGGATCTCGTTGGCGATCTCCGTCACCGCGGCGCGAGTCGCGTCGTCGATCGGACCGTCGACGGTCAGCTCGAACCGCTTGCCGACGCGGACTCCCGAGAACTGGCCCTTGCCGATCCGCGCGAGGGCGCCGGCGACGGCCTTGCCCTGCGGGTCGAGCAGCTCAGCCTTAGGCATGACTTCCACAACGATCGTCGACAAAGGGTGATCTCCGCTCCACTCGCGCATCCGGGCCACAGCGATTCTACCGTGGGGCGGAGGGCCCTCGGTCCGCCCGGGCGGTCTGGGCCGCGAAGGCGAGCGCGCGGCCGGCGAGCCCGGCGTGCAGGCGCGCGAACAGGGCGGCGGAAGCGGCGCCCGGCCAGTCGGCGGGGAGGGCGGCGGCGGGGAGGCCGGGGTCGCGGTAGGGGATGACGCGCCACTCGTCCAGGAGGCGGATCCACAGGGCGAAGGCGTCACGGTCGTCAACCGGGGCCGGCGTGTTCTGAAAGCGGGCGAGGAAGCTCTCGTGGAGTGAGCGGAGGGCGGGGAGGTCGTACCAGCGGGCGACGGCGGAGGCGAGGTCGGGGGTGGACGGGTCGGCGGCGAGCTTCGCGCCGCTGAACAGGTCGGCGCCGAACGCCCGCCCGACCTCCGCGAGTTCGCCCTCCAGGCTGTCGGGGCCGATCCAGAGCCCGTCGGCCACCGTTCCGCAGCCGAGCGCTGCGAGCGCCCGCCTCAGCCGGTTCCGCTGCGAGCGCTGATGCTCGGGGAACGAGAACGACACCAGGCACCAGGAGGCCGGCGCGGCGCGCTCGCCGAAGATACGGGCGTCCCCGCGCTCCAGCATCGGTACCGCGGCCGGGTGGAGCGCGTAGCCGGCGACCCCGTCGCGCGGCTCGCGGACCAGGACGCCTCGCGTGCACAGCCGCGCGAGGCTGGAGCGCGCGGTGGTCGCGGGGACGCCGAGCGCGGCCATCAGCTCCGCGGCGCCGGCGGCGCTCATCCAGCCGCCGAGCGGGCGCAGCGTGCTGCCGACGACCGTGCGGAGCATGGCGGTGGCCGAACCGCTGCGGGCTTCGAGGTCCTCGCGGGCGGCTGCCTCCCGTGCCGACCCGTCCACCGGCGCGCTCATTCCGCGATCAGCTGCCCCAGCACATCCCGCACCGCCGCCAGCCCGACCGCGACCTCCTCGAAGCTCGTGCTGAGCGGCGAGAGCCCGATCCGGAGGCCGTCCGGGTCGCGGTAGTCGGGGATGACGTCGCGCTCCCAGAGCCGGGCCGTGACCTCCCGCATCGCCGGGTGGTCGAGGGTGACGTGCCCGCCGCGCTGCGATGGGTCGCGCGGGCTGGCGAGCGTGACGCCGAGCGGGGTCAGCCAGGTGTCGGCGAGCCGGACGGCGAACGTCGTGAGAGCGACCGACTTCGCGCGCACCGCGTCGATCCCGCACTCCGCGATCATCGCGATGGTGTCCTGGAGGGCGAGCATCCCCACGATCGGCGGCGTCCCGGAGATGAAGCGCCGGACGCCGTCCGCCGGCTGGTACTCCGGCCCCATCAGGAACACGTCGCGCACGCCCATCCAGCCCTGGATCGGCTGTTCGAGCCGGCGTTGGAGGCGGCTGTTCACGTAGCCGAACGCGGGCGAGCCGGGGCCGCCGTTCAGGTACTTGTAGGTGCAGCCGACGGCCAGGTCGGCGTCCCACGCGTCGAGCTCGACGGGCACCGAGCCGGCGGAGTGGCAGAGGTCCCACAGCACGAGGGCTCCCACGTCGTGGACGATGCGCGTGATCGCGCGCGCGTCGGCGAGGAACCCGGAGCGGTACGCGACGTGGCTGAGCACGACGAGCGCCGTGCGCGGCCCGACCGCCGCCGCGACCTGCTCGGGCGTCACGCCGGACTCGGTGTCCGCCTCGATCCAGACCAGCGAGAGCCCGCGTTCGCGCGCAATGCCGTCGAGCACGTAGCGGTCCGTCGGGAAGTTGTCGGTGTCGAGCACGATCTCGCTGCGTTCGGGCAGCGAGTCGACGGCGGCGCGCGCCAGCTTGTAGAGGAGCACGGTCGTGGAGTCGCCGATGAAGGCCTGCCCGGCCGCAGCGCCGAGCGCGGTCTCGCCGAGCGTGTCGCCGATGCGGAACGGCAGCTCCATCCACTCCTCGTCCCAGCCGCGGATCAGGCGGCCGCCCCAGCTCTCCACGAGGAACCGCTGGATGCGTTCGATGCCGGCGAGCGTGGGGCGCCCGAGGGAGTTGCCGTCGAAGTACGCGACGACCGGGGTCGCGGTGCCGAGGTCGGCGGGCGCGGTCGCGGTGACGCCCACGAACCGGTCGCGGTAGTGGGCGAGCGGGTCGGCGGCGTCGAGGGCGCGCGCGGCGTCGAGGGGGTCGCCGGCGAGCGTGTCGGCAGCGGCTTCGGCGGCCTCGTCGTCGAGCGGGTCGTAGGCGAACAGGTCGTCGGGGATGTCGGTCATGGGGTGTCCTGTCCAAGCGGTCGGGAGGGGAGGGTGAGGAGGTCGGGGACGCGTACGCCGCGGGCGGTGGCGAGCCAGGCGGGCAGGTCGCGGTGGTCGGCCGGAGGCGGGGTGGGGATCCAGGCGACGCGCGGGCCGAGGGACGCAGTCGGTTCGCCTGCGATCGTGCGCACGAGTGCCGCGCCGGTCAGCCCGGCCTCCTGCAGCGCGGCGAGCTCGCGCGCGTCGACGCCGACGGGGAGGTCGCCGTTGCCGAGGTCGGTGCCGTACAGCACACTTCCGCCGGCGCCGGCGAACCGGCGCAGGTTGTCGACGGCGACCCGGTAGTGCTCGGTCGGGATGCCCCAGCCGTGGATGTCCAGGGTGCTGATCCACGTCATCCCGCGGCGGACGGACTCCGCGACGAGCGCGTCGTCGAGCCGTTCGGTGAACGGGGTGTGCGCGAGCTGATCGACACCGGCAGCCACCGCGCGGGCGGTCTGGCCGGGGCCCTGCACGTGCGCGACGACGGGGCGGCCGGTGGCGTGGGATTCCGCCACAATCGCGGCCAGGGTCGAGTTGTCCACGGTTTCGCCCGCATCGGTGTTGAGCGCGACCTTGATCCGTGAGGCTCCCAGCATGACCTGTTTCCGCACCGCATCCCTGGCCTCCCGCGGGCCGCCGACCTCCAGCGCTGCGCCCTCTGGCGCCCAGCCGGACGCCACCGGGTAGCCGCCCGGGGCGGTGATCAATGCGCCCGCGATCGCGACCGCCGGAAGACCCGGGTGGTCGGCCAGCCAGGAGGTCGCGACGCTCGGGATCCAGCCGAGGTCGACCGCGTGCGTGATGCCGCCGGCGAAGAGCGTGCGGGGGTCGGTGAGGCCGAGGTGCGTGTGATGGTCGGTCAGCGACGGGAAGAGCGTTCCGCCCAGTGACAGCGGTGGCGTGGGGTCGTCAGGGGACGACGCGGCTGCGGGAGCGGCGACGGGCACGAGGCGCTCGCCGTCGATCCGGAAGGTCGCCGGGCCGTCGAACCCCCAACCGCTCCAGGCGGCGTCCACCTGGATGGTCGGGGCCTGTGATCGGGCATCGCTCACTCCGGCGCTCCGATCTCCGTCCGCACCGCGAACAACTCCGGGAAGAAGGTGAGGTCGAGCGCTTTCTGCAGGAAGCTGACGCCGGTGGAGCCTCCGGTGCCGGTCTTCATGCCGATGGTGCGCTGCACGGTCTTCAGGTGGCGGAAGCGCCAGAGCTGGAAGTTGTCCTCCAGGTCCACGAACTCCTCGCACGCCTCGTACTCGCTCCAATGCTCCGACGCGTGCTCGTAGATGTCGCGGAACACCGGGACGAGCTCGGGGGTGAAGACGTGGGCCTCGGTGACGTCGCGGTCGAGCAGCGACGCGGGCACCGCGTGCCCCGCGCGCGCCAGGTAGCGCAGGAACTCGTCGTAGACGCTCGGCGCCTCCAGCAGCTCGGTGAGCAGCGCGAGCGCGCCCGGGTCCTCGCGGAATACCGACAGCATCCGGCGGTTCTTGTTGCCGAGCACGAACTCCACGGCGCGGTACTGGTACGACTGGAACCCCGACGAGTTGCCGAGGAAACCGCGGAACTGCGCGTACTCGGTCGGCGTGAGCGTCGCCAGCACCGACCACTGCTCCGTCAGCGTCTTCTGGACGTGCTTGACGCGCGCGATGCGCTTGAGGGCCGGTTGCAGCTCGTCCGCGCGCAGCAGGTCGCGCGCGGACTCCAGCTCGTGCAGCACGAGCTTCAGCCAGAGCTCCGTGGTCTGGTGCTGGATGATGAACAGCAGTTCGTCGTGGTGCTCCGGCACGCTGACCGGCTTCTGCGCGCTGAGCAGCGTGCCGAGGTCGAGGTACGACCCGTACGACATGCGTTCGCGGAAGTCCGTGACGATGTCCGGATCGAACTCGCGCGTGTTCTGGTTCGACGTCATGTTGCAATTCTGCGCCGGTCGTCAGGGAAGTGCAACAGCCCATCGGCGCTCGACGCCCGGCACGCGGACGTTCGCTGCCGTTCACCGCCCGGTTACCGGGAGTTGCCGCCTCCGTCGTCGCCGGCTTCTACCGTCGTGCCGGGACTTCCTGCGGACGGGAGACGGGAATGGGCAGGCACTACGACCTCGCGATCGTCGGCGGAGGCATCGTCGGGCTCGGGCATGCGGTTGCGGCGCTCCGGCGCGGGCTGACCGTGGCGGTGGTGGATCGCGCCACCGGGGTGGACGGGGCCTCGGTCCGCGGCTTCGGCCACCTCTGCATCACCGGCCAGGAGGGCGAGGCGAGGGCGTACGCGGAACTCGGCCGCGAGCTCTGGCTCACGCTGGCCGTGGAGGCGGGATTCTGGCTCAGCGAGGCCGGCACCGTCGTCGTCGCTCAGGCGCCGGACGAGCAGGCCGTGCTCGAAGAGTTCCGCGAGACGCGCGGAGGTCACAGCGTTCGGATGCTCACCCCCGCCGACGTGCGCGAGCGTGTGCCCGTCGCCGACGGCATCGCCGTCGGGGGCGCCTTCTTCCCCAGCGACCTGCAAGTCGACCCGCGGGAGACCGCGCCGGCGATCGCGCGCTGGCTCGACGCGCACGGGGTCGACTTCTTCTGGCACACCACCGTGACCGGCGTCGAGACCGGCCGGGTGCACACGTCGCGAGGGCGCGTCTCCGCCGACGCTGTCGTGGTCGCCGTCGACCACGAGGTCGACCGGCTGTTCCCGGGCATCGCGGAGGCCCACGGCATCCAGCGCTCCGGGCTCGACATGCTGCTCGTGGAGGGCGACTTCGAACGACCGCTGACGGCGCCCGTGCTGACCGCGCGATCCCTGGTGCGGGCCCCCGGGCTCGGGCGCGTCCCCGGCATCGACGTGCTCCGGGACCGCCTCGCCGCCGAGCGTCCCGACCTGGCCGCGTTCGACATCGACCAGGTGTTCGCCCAGCGGCCGGACGGCTCCGTCCTGCTCGGCGCGGCCAGGCGGAGCGGCGACGACGTGCCGCCGTTCCAGTCGGAGACCGCGTTCGAGCTGCTGCTGGACGGCGCGCGGGCGCTGTTCGGCCTCGGTCGCGTGCGCGTGCTCGAACGCTGGCAAGGAGTCCACGCGTCGGCCACCGACGACTTCCTCGTGTCCTCACCCGCGCCGTCCGTCCGCGTCGTCTCGGTGACCTCCGGCATCGGGATGACCACCGGGCTCGGCCTCGCCGACCGCGTGGTGGACGAGCTGTTCGCCACCGCGCCGGGAGTGCTGACCGCCGCCGGGGCTGCGCGCACACGGTGATCGCACCGGACCGCACCGCGCCCCGCATCCCCGCCGACCACCCAAGCCCCGCACAGAAAGGCACCGGCCATGTCTCCTGAAGGCCTCATCACGAGCGAGTTCGACGACGCCGCCATCATCGACACCGAGGTCGACGCCGCCGCGGTCGTCGCTGTCGACGCCGACGACCCGGACGCTCTCGCGGACCTCGAGCTCGTCGTGCTCGACCTCGCAGGCACCACCGTCGTGGACGACGGCCTCGTCGAGCGTGCCTTCCTGCGTGCCCTCGACGCGGTCGGCCTCGCCGTCACCGACGACGAGCAGAGCCGCGCGCGGGCGTTCGCGCACGCCACGACGGGACAGCCGAAGCTCGCCGTCTTCTCTGCGCTCACGGACGACGAGGACCAGGCGGAGCACGCCAACGCCGTCTTCGAGTCCGCCTACGCCGAGCTCGTCGCCGACCAGGGCCTCCGCCCGGTCCCCGGCGCCGAGGACCTCATCCGGCGCCTCCAGTCGCTCGGTGTCGCCGTGGTGCTCACCACCGGCTTCTCCCGCGCGACGCACGACACGGTGCTCGACGCCCTCGGCTGGCGCGACCTCGCCGACCTCACGCTGAGCCCGTCTGAGGCCGGCCGTGGACGGCCCTACCCCGACCTGCCGCTCACGGCGCTGCTCCGCACCGGAGCGTCGAGCGTCGAGGGGATGGTCGTGGTGGGCGACACCGCGAGCGACATCGCGTCCGGTCTCGCCGCCGGCGCAGGCCTCGTCGTCGGCGTGCTGACCGGCGCCCACGACGAGGACACCCTCATCGACGCGGGCGCGGACGCGGTCATCGCCGGCATCGCCGACCTGGCGGAGCTGCTCGGCCTGGATGAGCTGGAGCGCGCCGACGAGCTGGAGCGCGCCGACGAGCTGGAGCGCGAGTTCGGCGACCCGGACGAGCAGGACTTCGGCCAGCCGGAGGGGCTGACCCGGCAGTGACCATCAAAGCAGTGACCCCGCGCGTCGTCGAGCCGCCGGCGAGCCTGGGGATGGGGGTGAGCGTGTTCCCGTCGGCGACCGCGATGGTGTGGCAGGGTGTCGGGCACCGGCAGGAGGCCGTGGCCGTCCCCGGAGTGCGGCTGGCGCCGGGCGACGCCCTCGTGGAGGTCGAGCTGGCGACGGTGTGCGGTTCGGACATCCACACGGCGCTGGGCCACCGCCTCGCGCCGACACCGCTCGTGCTCGGCCACGAGCAGGTCGGCCGCGTCGTCGCGCTCGGCCGCGGCGGCGCGAAGACGACCGACGGGCGTCGCGTGGCGCTCGGCGAACGTGTCGTGTGGTCAGTCGCCGTGCCGTGCGGCCGCTGCGCGCGCTGCCGCCGGGGCCTGCCGCAGCGCTGCGTCCACCTCCAGAAGTACGGCCACGCGCGGATGCGGCGCGGCTGGGAGCTCTCGGGCGGATTCGCGACCCACACGCACCTCCTCGACGGCACGCCGATCGTGACGGTGCCGGACGAGCTTCCCGCAGCCGTGCTCGCGCCCGCATCCTGCACGACGGCGACCGTCGCCGCGGCACTCGAGGCCGCCGGCGCGATCGTCCCCCTCGACGGCGCGCTCGTCCTGATCACCGGCGCCGGGATGCTCGGCCTGACCGCGTCGGCGATGGCGACGGAGGCCGGGGCGAAGGTCGTCGTCAGCGATCCCGTCCCCGAGCGCCGGGAGGCCGCCCGGCTGTTCGGCGCCGCGGCCGTCGCCGACCCGCGCGCCGCGCCGGACTCCCGCGCGGGCCTGGCGGCGGCCCTGGCGAAGGCCGGCGGCCGGGCGTCGGCGCCCACGATCGCCCTGGAGTTCTCCGGCAACCCGTCGGCCGTGCGGTCGCTGCTGCCCGTGGTCGACGTCGGCGGCGTCCTGGTCCTCGCGGGCTCGCTGTCGGACGGCCCGGAGTTGCCGCTCGTGCCGGAGCAGCTCGTCCGGCGCCTGCTCACCGTCCGCGGAGTCCACAACTACGCGCCGCGCCACCTGGAGCAGGCGGTGCGCTTCCTCGCGGAGGCCGGCACGAAGTATCCGTTCGCCGAGCAGGTCGGCGCGGTGTTCCCGCTCGCGGAGGTGGACGCGGCGCTGACGGTGACCGGGTTCGCCCGGGTCGCCGTCCGGCCGCGCTGACCGGCGATCGTGGCATCGTAGGGGGATGGCCGCCGACCCCTTCGCCCGCTTCTTCGAACTGCTGCGCGCGCTTCCCGAGCCGGTGGATGCCGAGGCCCTGTACGGCGACGATCCGGAGGGCCGGCGGCGAGAGCGCAATCTGCGGCGGTATTTCGCGATGCCGCACGCGCCCGTACTGCTGCTGGGCGAGGCGCCCGGCTGGCGGGGGATGACGGTGACCGGCGTCCCGTTCGTGTCGGCGCGCGAGGCCGAGGCGGGGGTCGTGCCCGGGCTGGAGCTGCCCGCGCATCCGCAGGCGCCGTGGGAGGCCTCCAGCCGGGTGGTCTGGGCGACGCTGAAGGACTGGCGCGGGCCGGTTCCGCTGTCGTGGCCGGTCTATCCGCTGCACCCGTTCGTCGCGGGCACGCCGCACAGCAACCGCACGCCGCGGCCCGCCGAGGTGCGCGCCGGAGCGCCGGTCGCGCTGGAGCTGATCCGGGCGCTGGAGATCGAGACCGTCGTCGCCGTCGGACGCAAGGCGCAAGGTGCGATCGCGACGGCCGGACTGGAGGCCCCGGCGATCCGGCATCCCGCGCAGGGCGGCGCCGCGCTGTTCGCCGAGCAGCTCATCGAACTGAACCACGCGCTGGGACGCTGAGCGCCGCGCGACCGCGACTGCGGGCGCTCAGCGCGCGGGGCGCTTGGGCTGCTGCGTCGTCACATCGTCGATGGTGTCGATCGCATCGCGGAGCCGGTCGAGGAATCCGACGACTGTCCGAGCCTGGTCGTCATCCAGCGTCGCGGCGATCTCGACCAGTTCCTCCCGGACATCGCCGAGGATCGCCCGATGGAGCTCGTCGGTCGGGACCGCGGGCACGATGATGAGCGCGCGGCGGTCGAACGGGCTGGGCTCACGGCGGATGTGGCCGCCCTTCTCGAGCCGGTCGAGTAGCACGGTGACGGAGGAGCTCTGGATGCCGAGGTAGTCGCCGAGCTCCTTCGGGCCCACTGCGATCCCGCGCTCGCGCGCCCGCAGGAGGTAGCGCAGCGCGGAGATGTCGTTGACCGTCAGGTTCATGCTCTTCTCGGAACGGCGCTGCATCTCCGATTCGGCGACCAGGTAGCCCCGGAGGCCCTCCAGCACGTCGAGCGCGCGTCGTCGTTCCGCGTCCGTCCTGCCGGACGCGGATGGCGTCGAACCCGAACCCTTCTCGGTGGTCATGGCTTCGATGATAGGCCGGGTCGCTCCGCCGCGTCAGACGACGGCGGGTTCGGCCGGTTGCGGCGTCACGACGAGCCCGCTCGCCCGGGACGCCAGGTCGGCGAGCGTGTTCAGCCACTGGTCGTCGAGACGTTCGGAGACGGCGGACGCGAACTCGTAGCGAAGGGGAATGGCGTTGTCGATCCAGAGGGCATGCCGGCCGATCCCCTCGGCCTCCTCCGGTGACCAGGTCAGCAGGAACGGCTCGCGCCGGCGGAGCTTCATGGTGATGACGGCCTGCAGGTGCGCGAGCGTCCGGTCGTCGAACGCGAACGATTGGCCGCCGTAGATCAGTGCGCCCATGCTGGTGTCCTTTCACTGGGGCGAGTGGACCTGCGATGAGTATAGCGATAGCTAGGATAACTAGCTATCCATTTTGTGGAACAGTTCTTTTCCCGGTGGGGCGGGGGAATCGGTCGCCACGGACACGATTTAGCTAGACCAGCTAGTTACATCCGGCTATTGTCGTCCGCCCGCTAAGAAGCGGATCGTGACAACGACGTCCCTCGCAGCGCTTGACCAAGGAATCCTCCGGGCGTACTATTCCACAAGGAATAATCCTTTCCGATCATCGCCTCGACAGAACCTCCGAGACCCCATGCCGCACGCCCCGTCCCTCACCCCGCTCGCCGTCGCAGCGCTCGCGCTGCTCGCCGAGGGTCCGACGCACCCGTACGAGATGTATCAGACGCTCGTGCTGCGCTCGGAGGACCGGCTCGTCAAGGTGCGCCCGGGCTCGCTTTACCACACGGTCGACCGCCTCGCCCGGCAGGGGCTCGTGCGCGCGACCGGCACCGAGCGCGAGGGCAACCGCCCGGAGCGCACCACCTACGAGATCACGGAGGAGGGCACGAAGGCGCTCGGCGAACGCGTCGCGGACATCATCGCGACCCCGGTCAACGAGTTCCCCGAGTTCCCGCTCGGCCTCGGCGAGGCGCACAACCTCCCGCTCGAGACCGTGATCGACCTCCTCCGCAACCGCGTCGGCCTCATGCGCGCCGACATCGCCCTGCTCGACGACGGCATCCACCGTGTCCGGTCGAAGGGGCTGCCCGAGAAGTACTGGCTCGACGTGCGGTACCTGCGCACGACGGCGGAGGCCGAAGCCGCCGCCCTCGAAGCCCTCATCGACGACCTCGCCTCGGGAGTCATCTCCTGGGACGAGGAGAAGCAGCACTGAGAGAAAGAATCACATGGAACGCGAACTGAAGCCCTGGCCCGCCCTCTGGGCGCTCGTCATCGGGTTCTTCATGATCCTGATCGACACGACCATCGTGTCGGTCGCCAACCCGTCGATCATGAAGGGCCTCAACCTCGGTACGGACTACAACGCGGTCATCTGGGTCACCAGCGCCTACCTGCTCGCGTACGCCGTTCCGCTGCTGATCACCGGTCGCCTCGGCGACCGCTTCGGCCCGAAGAACATGTACCTGATCGGCCTGGTGATCTTCACGCTCGCCTCGGCCTGGTGCGGGTTCTCCGGCGTCATGGCGGGAGGCGGCATCGCGATGCTGATCACCGCCCGCGTCGTCCAGGGCCTCGGCGCCTCCCTGATGACCCCGCAGACGATGGCCGTCATCACGCGCATCTTCCCGCCGGACCGCCGTGGCGCGGCCATGGGACTCTGGGGCGCCGTCGCCGGCGTCGCCACGCTGATCGGCCCGCTGCTCGGCGGCGTGCTGGTCGACTGGCTCGGCTGGGAGTGGATCTTCTTCATCAACGTCCCGGTCGGCGTCGTGGCCTTCATCCTCGCGATGCGGCTCGTCCCGAAGCTCCCGACTCACACGCACGCGTTCGACATCCTCGGCGTCGTGCTCTCGGCGGTGGGCATGTTCCTCCTGGTGTTCGGCATCCAGGAAGGCGGCACCTACAACTGGGGCGTCATCGGCGACGGGCCGTTCTCGGTCTGGGGTCTCATCATCGCCGGCATCGTCGTCCTGGCCGCGTTCGTGGTCTGGCAGGCGCTGAACAAGAAGGAGCCGCTGCTGCCGCTCCCGCTGTTCCGCGACCGCAACTTCTCGCTCTCGAACGGCGCCATCACGACCGTGGGCTTCGCAGTCACCTGCATGGCCCTGCCGCTGGTGTTCTACTTCCAGACGGTGCGCGGCCTCACCCCGACGCAGTCCGCGCTGATGCTCGCCCCCACCGCCGTGTTCTCCGGCGTGCTCGCACCGATCATGGGCCGGCTGATCGACAAGATCAACCCGAAGTTCATCGCGACGCCCGCGCTGGTGCTGTTCTCGCTGTCGCTGTTCCTCTACTCGCGGATGCTGACCCCGGACGTGAGCATCTGGTGGCTGCTCATCCCGAGCGCGCTGATGGGCATCGCGATGTCGGGCGTCTGGGGGCCGATCTCGGCCGTCACCACCCGCAACCTCCCGATGAACCAGGCGGGGGCCGGCTCCGGCGTGTTCAACACGACACGCCAGATCGGCGCCGTGCTCGGAAGCGCATCGATCTCCGCGCTCATCACCGGCCGCCTCGCAGCCGACCTGCCGAAGGCTCCGAGCGGTGCGGCCCCGACCGCGACCACCGGAACCGAGTTGCCGAGCTTCCTGCACGCCGGGTTCACCCAGGCGATGTCGGAGGCTCTGCTCCTTCCCGCGGCGGTGGCCTTCCTGGGTGCGCTCGTCGTGGTGTGGTGGGCGAAGCCGAAGCCGCCCGCGTGGGGACCGCGCGCCGCTGGGGCGGGTCGTCCCGCCGAGACCGAGCGGCCGGCCGGCGCGGGTGAGCCCGTCGCGGTGGGTGCGGTGGCCGATGGCGGTGCGGCGGCGGCGGCGGCCGACGACGCCTCTGGTGCCGGCGTCCCCGGCGCACCTGCGGGCGAAGCGCTGGACGTGGCCTCGACCACGCCGGAGCACGGCGCGCACGCGGCCGCCGGCCCGGTCGATGCGGTGCAGCACGGCGCGCACGCCGCCGACCCGGTCGCCGACCGCGGCCGCGACGGCGAGGAGCACCACGGCATCCACGCCGCCCCCGCGACCGACTAACGGCGCCATCGCGTGAAGAAGGGAGGACTCCTGGGCCCATCCGGCCCGGAAGTCCTCCCTTCACTGCGTCCCGGCGGCGTGGCGCGCCGGATCGCCTCCGCTGCCTACGCCTCCGCGACCACCCGCACGACGTTCGCCCACGGGTCGTCGAACGACACCGACCGCCCGTCATCCCGCGTCGGCACACCGTAGTGCCGCATCCGCTCGGTCAGCGCGCCCACGTCGTCGGCGCCAGGGAGCCGGAGCTGCACCTCCCCGAGCCCGAGCGCGAGCCGTCGCACGCCCGCGCCGCGGCTGTTCCAGGTGTTCATCGCCATGTGGTGGTGGTAGCCGCCGGCCGACACGAACAGGGCCGACGAGCCGAGCGAGGCCGTGGCCTCGAACCCGAGCCGGTCGACGTAGAAGGTGCGCGCCGACGCGACGTCGCCCACGGACAGGTGCACGTGCCCGACGACGGCGTCGCCGAAGCGCGGGTCGTCCGCGTTCGTCGAGCCGTCCAGAGCGGGGAGCTCGGCCAGCGCCGCGCCGCGTTCGCTGAGGTGCTCGCGGAGGAACGCGTTCGGGTCGAGGTGGAGAGTGTCCATCTCCACCTGACCGTGCGTCCAGCTCCACTGGCTGCGGTCGCGGTCCCAGTAGAGCTCGACGCCGTTCCCCTCGGGGTCGGTGAAGTAGAAGGCCTGCGAGACGAGATGGTCGGCGCTGCCGGTGAACGTGCCGGGCGCGCGCCGTGCGACCGAGTAGACCGCCGCAGCGAGCGCCTCCTGGCTGTCGAACACGATCGCCGTGTGGAACAGGCCGGCCTCGCCGGGGGAGGCGTGCTTGAGCTCCGGCGCATGCTCCAGGATCACCGAGGGCGTCGCGCCGCGGCCCAGGATGACGCGGCCTCCCTCAGCGGCGAGCACGGAGAGCGTGACGGCGTCGCGGTAGTAGGCGGTCATCGCGTCGAGGTCGGCGACCCGGAGGGTCACGGCGCTCATCGCGGAGTCGGCAGGGAGCAGTTCGGGCATGGGTAATGCAACACCGGAGCTGCCCGGGGTATTTCAGGTCTCGATCGCGCCGCCGGTCTCGGCGAGGTAGCGCCGCAGGGTGAGCGACGGGTCGGCGGCCTGGAGTTCGCGGTAGCGGGCGAAGTCGAGTTGGGTGCGCAGGGATGCACCGGCACGCATCCGCTCGGACTGCGCTCCCTCCACCGTCTGGATGCGTCGCGCTTCCGCGAAGAGCTCGTCCCGGCGGTCGGCGCCCACCACGAGCACGCCGTCGTCGTCGGCCACGATCCAGTCGGTGGGCGCGACCGCGACGCCGTCGAGCGTGGCGCTGCGCATCGCGGTCCCGGCAGATGGGACCCGACGCGGGCCGAAAGGGATCGCGCCGAGGCTGAACAGCGGGAGGCCGATCTCCCGGAGCTGCGCGGTGTCGCGGTGCAGGCCCCAGATCACGGCACCGGCGAGGCCCGCCTCCCGCGCCTCCAGCAGCATCAGGTCGCCGACGCAGGCCTCGTCGCGCCGGCCGCCGTTGTCGACGACGAGCACGGCGCCGGGAGGCGCGTCGTCGATGGTCTCGAGGAGCACGTCGACGCTGCCGAGGTGGGTGACGGGCGCGGCGGGGCCGCGGAAGGGGCGGCCAGGGAGGAGCGGGACGAGCGCAACCGGCACCGTGCCGACGGGGATGCCGAGGCGGACCGCGGCGTCGGCGACGGCGGCGGTGGGGAGGGATGCGGCGGTGCCGTTGGTGTCCATGTCGCGACGCTACCGCCGCGCTCATGCGCGCGGGGGAATGCGACGTCCTCCACAGCCCGATAACCGGCGCGACTTCTCCACGGATCCAGTTCGGGTCTTCTCCGAAGCGGTCGGCTGCCCAAGGATGGTTCCGGGAGGCGCGATGAGACGGATCGTTCGGCTGGCCGGCCGGTACTGGGTGGTGACGCTGACGCTGGGAATCGGCGTCGTCGGCATCGTACTGGCGCTCGCGGGAGCGGGCTGGCTGGTGCAGTGGCTGTTCAGCGTCTACGCGCTGGTCGTCGCTGCGTGGCAGGCGGTGGGGATGCTGCGCGCGATGGCGCACGGCCGATTCGGCCTCGACATCCTCGCCATCACGGCGATCGTCGCGACGGTGCTGGTCGGCGAGTTCGTGGCCGCGCTGCTCGTCGTGCTCATGCTCACCGGCGGCAACGCGCTGGAGGACTACGCCAACCGCCGGGCCAAACGCGAGCTCGATGCCCTTCTCACGCGCGCCCCGCAGTTCGCGCATCTCGTCGTGGACGGCGGCTACCAGGAGGTGCCGGTCGATCAGGTGAAGGTGGGGGACGCGCTGCTCGTCCGGCCGTCCGAGATCGTGCCGGTCGACGGCGTCCTGGTCTCCGCGCGCGGGGCGTTCGACCAGGCGTCGATCACGGGCGAGAGCATCCCGGCGGAGAAATCGACCGGCGACGAGGTCCTGAGCGGCTCCGTGAACGGGCAGGAGGCCGTCGAGATGCGGGCGACCTCGACGGCCGCCTCGTCGCAGTACCAGCAGATCATCGCGCTCGTCGCGCAGGCGGCGGAGAGCAAGGCGCCGGTCGTCCGGCTTGCCGACCGCTACGCCGTGCCGTTCACCGTGTTCTCGCTGGCCTTGGGCGCGCTGGCGTGGTGGCTGAGCGGCGACGCTGTGCGGTTCGCAGAGGTGCTCGTCCTGGCGACGCCGTGCCCGCTGCTCATCGCGGCCCCTGTCGCGTTCATCGGCGGGATGAGCCGTGGCGCGCGCAACAGCATCATCGTCAAGTCCGGCGGCGTGCTCGAACAGCTCGCCCGGGCGCGCACCGCAGTGTTCGACAAGACCGGCACGCTCACCCAAGGCGCCCCGGCGCTCAGCGAGATCCGTCCGCAGCCGCCGTTCGACGAGGACGGCCTCCTGGCCGCTGTTGCCAGCGCCGAGCAGTACTCGTCCCACGTGCTCGCGGCGTCGTTCATCCAGGCAGCGCGGGAGCGCGGGCTGGAACTGCGCGAGGCGGCCTCTGCGCAGGAGGCCGCGACGAACGGGGTCGTGGCGGAGATCGACGGCCGGGAGGTGGTGGTCGGCAAGTTCGCGTTCGTCGCGTCGCACGTGCCCGACGCGGTGCGGACTGCGATCGCACCCGGCGAGCTGGCCGTCTACGTCGCCGTCGGCGGGCGATACGCCGGTGCGCTGCTGGCGAGGGACCGGCTCCGAGGGAATGCGGCGGCCACCCTCCGCGAGCTCGCAACGCTCGGGGTGACGAACACGATGATGCTCACCGGCGACGCGCAGGAGACGGCGGAGCACATTGCTGCCGAACTCGGCATCACCCGGGTGCGCGCCGAGTGCCTTCCGGCGGACAAAGTCGCCGAGGTGGCGGGCGTCGCGGAGCGTCCCGTGATCATGGTCGGTGACGGCGTGAACGACGCCCCCGTGCTCGCCGCGGCCGACGTCGGCATCGCGATGGGCGCCAAAGGCGCCACCGCGGCGAGCGAGTCGGCCGACGCGGTGATCCTCGTGGACGACATCCACGGCGTCGCCCGCGCCGTCCGGATCGGCAAGGACACCGTGCGCATCGCCCTCCAGAGCATCTGGCTCGGGATCGTCGTCTCGGTCGTGCTGATGCTGATCGCGGCGTTCGGCTTCATCCCGGCGACGGCGGGTGCGCTCATCCAGGAGCTGGTCGACCTCGCGACCATCCTCGCCGCGCTCCGGGCGATCGGAGGGCGCCTTGATGCGCGGGAGGCTGCGGCCGGCCCGCGCGCGGGGACCTACGCCCCGGTCAGCCGCTCCAGCAGCTCCCGGTAGCGGGCGGCTGTGCGCTCCACCACCTCGGCGGGGAGCGCGGGCGGGGTGCCCTGCTTGTCCCAGTTGGCGGCGAGCCAGTCGCGGACGATCTGCTTGTCGAAGCTGGCCATCCGCTCGCCCGGCGTCGCGGCCGTGGCGAACACGCGGGCGTCCCAGTAGCGGCTGGAGTCGCTGGTGAGCACCTCGTCCGCGAGCGTGATCTCCCCGGTGGCGCGGTCTGCGCCGAACTCGAACTTCGTGTCCGCGATGATGACGCCGTGCTCCTCGGCGATGGCCGCGCCGCGCGCGTACACATCCAGCGACAGCCGGCGGAGCTCCTCCGCGACCTCCGCGCCGACCAGCTCGACCGTGCGCTCGAAGCTGATGTTCTCGTCGTGCTCGCCGAGCGGAGCCTTCCACGCGGGCGTGTAGATCGGCTCCGGCAACCGGTCGCCGTCCGTGAGCCCGGCCGGGAGCGGGACGCCGCAGACGCTCTGCGTCGTCCGGTACTCGGCCCAGCCGCTGCCGGTCAGGTAGCCGCGGACGACGCACTCGATCGGGAACATGTCCAGCGGCTTCACGAGCATCGCGCGGCCTGCGACCTCGGCGGGGATGCGCTCGACGACGCGCTCGCCGTCCAGCACATGGTCCGGGATGAGGTGGTTCGGGACGCTGCCGAGGCGGTCGAACCACCACAGGCTGAGCGTGGTGAGCAGCTCGCCCTTGCCCGGGATCCCCGGCTCGAGCACGTGGTCGAAGGCGCTGACCCGGTCGGAGGCCACGACGAGGACGGCGGTGGTGTCGTCCAGCCCGTCCGCCCCCTCGGGGACATAGAGGTCGCGGACCTTCCCGGAGTAGACGTGCTTCCAGCCTGCCAGTTCGCTCACCCGTCCATCGTAGGGGTCGCCCCGCCCGGCCATCGCTTCCGCGCTTCCTCCCGAACACGCCGCGGGAGATGCGAGCCACGCCACGGCTCGTCGCGCGGGTGGACGAACTCGAGGCCGGCCGCCGGGTACGCGCGAAAACCGCCGAGTACGCGAACGATCCACGTACTCGGCGGGTGCACGGTCAGGCCAGCAGCTTCGCCTTCGCGGCGGTGAACTCCTCGTCGGACAGGATCCCCTGCGAGTGCAGCGTGGCGAGTTGCTGGATCTTCGTCATCATGTCGTCAGCGGGAGCCGCCGCCGGCGCCGCGGCCTGTTGCTGCGCCGCCGCCTGCTGCATCTGCGCCTGCTGCTGCTGCTGCTCGGCGGCCTGCTGCTCGTACTTGTCCTCCGCGCGCTGCGCCTGACGCCGCTGCACGTTCCCCGACACCGCCGTGGCCGTGCCGGCGACGACCGCGGTGCGCGCCGCCATCCCGATCAGTCCCGGGCGTCCCATTCGTCCTAAAGGCATGTCCCCACTCCTCAGCTCTCGACCGTCTCGACATCGGTGTCGGACTCCAGGTAGTCCTCGAACTCCCCGGCCACGACCGCGTTGACGACCGGCGCCGGGATGCGCTCGCTGTGGACCACCAGGCCGCCCGCCTGGAAGAACTTGCTGGCGAGCTCCTTTGCCCAGAGGTGCTCGATCACCATGATCGCGCCGGTCGTTCCCGGTTCGATCAGCTCGGCGATCGAGTCGACATCCTCCCCGCCCGCGAGGCCGCCGGCCTCCAGGGTGATATCGGCCATGCCGATCTCGTCGCCGATCTCCTCCAGTTCCACGATCTCGGCCCCGCCGTCGGCGTGCCGCATCACGAAAACGAGATCCAGGAGGCGCACTGTGCCGCTCTCCACCAGGTCGAGGATGGCCTGGACCACCCCGGGCGACGGCCTGTCGTTGTCGAACTGGGCGACGATGAACTCCGCCGGACCGTACTCGAATTCAGCCATCTCACGCCTCCGTCAGCGGGCCGGTCCCGCTTTCACGGCAGACGATACACAGGCGTACTCAGCCCGGCAATGACCGATTTCCGGCCGCCGGAAGGCGCGTAATGTGCACGGTCACATCTCTAGACTGGAACCCTGCGGACACCGCCGTCGACGTCGAGAAGGGACCCTGGTGGGCGAGAAGAACTGGGCAGGAAATCACGAGTACCGGGCGCAGCGGATCGCGCGCCCGACCAGTGTGGACGAGCTCCGCGAGCTCGTGACGGGCGCGACGTCCGTGCGTGCGCTCGGCAGCAGGCACTCCTTCAACGACTTGGCCGACACCGAGGGCGTCCTGGTCAGCACCGCCGGCCTCCCGGCGGACATCCGCATCGACGCCGAGGCGCGCACGGTGACCGTGGGCGGAGGCGTGCGCTACGGGGACCTGGCCCGCGATCTCCAGGCGGCCGGCTGGGCGTTGCACAACCTCGCGTCGCTTCCGCACATCTCGGTGGCCGGCGCGATCGCGACCGCGACGCACGGCTCGGGGGACCGCAACGGCAACCTGTCGACCGCGGTCGCGGGGCTGCGCATCCTCACCGGCTCGGGCGAGCTCGTGGACTTCGCGCGCGGCGACGCCGGCTTCGAGGGCGCGGCGGTCTCGCTCGGGGCACTCGGCGTCGTGACGGACGTCGTGCTCGACATCCGGCCGACCTTCGACGCGCGGCAGCGGCTGTTCGGCGGTGTCCCGTGGGAGGCCGTGACCGGCCGCTTCGACGAGGTCACCTCGGCGGCCTACAGCGTCTCGCTCTTCACGACCTGGGACGAGGACACCGTCTCGCTCGCCTGGCTGAAGGAGCTGGACGGCGCCGAGACGGAGATCGGAGACGACTTCTTCGGCGCACCGGCGCTCACCGAGGCTCGGCACATGATCGCGGCGATGGACGTCCGCAACACGACCGAGCAGCTCGGCGTCGTCGGGCCGTGGAGCGAGCGCCTCGCGCACTTCCGGTTCGAGTTCACGCCGTCCAACGGCGCAGAGATCCAGTCCGAGTACCTGGTGCCGCGGGCGCGCGCGGTGGAGGCCATCCAGGCGGTGCGCGAGCTCGCCCCGGTCATCGCACCGCTGCTGCAGATCAGCGAGATCCGCACCGTGGCGGCCGACGACCTGTGGCTGTCGAGCGCGTACGGCACGGATGCGGTCGGTCTCCACTTCACGTGGTTCCGCGACCAGGCCGGAGTGGAGGCCGTGCTCCCGGCCTTGGAGGCAGCGCTCCTGCCGCTCGGTGCGCGCCCGCACTGGGGCAAGCTCTACCTCGATGTCGACGGCGTCGTCCCCGCCCTCTACCCGAAGCTGGACGACTTCCGCGCCCTCGCAGCGTCCCTCGACCCCCACTCCCGCTTCCGCAACCCCTTCCTCACCCGCCTCCTCGGCTAAGCAGCCATCGCTTCCTCACTTTCTCCCGCAACACGCCGCTGCGGGGCGGGAGAAAGTGAGGAACAGATGGTTGGACGGGGTTAGGAGCGGGATACGCGGGCGGCGATGTCGGTGCGGTACTGGGCGCCGGGGAGGTGGATGCGGGCGACCGCGTCGTACGCGCGCTCGCGCGCCTCGTCGAAGCTCGTGCCGCGGGCGACGACGGAGAGCACCCGGCCTCCGGTCGCGAGCAGCGCGCCCGTTTCCGAATCCAGCGCGGTCGCGGCGTGCGCGATCGTGACCTCGGGGACCTGCGCCGCCTCGTCCAGCCCGGTGATCGGCCGGCCTGTCTGCGGAGCCTCCGGGTAGCCCTCGCTGGCGAGCACCACGGTCACCGCCGTGTCGAAGGCGAACTCGGGGCGCGGCATCCCGGACAGTTCGCCTGTCGCAGCCGCGTAGAGCAGCGACGACAGCGGCGTCAGCAGCCGTGGGAGGACGACCTGCGTCTCCGGGTCGCCGAACCGCGCGTTGAACTCGATCACGCGGATGCCCTGGGGCGTCAGGATGAGGCCGCAGTAGAGGAGGCCGATGAACGGCGTCTGCTCGGACGCGAGCTGACGGACGGTCGGGAGGGCGATGGTGTCGATGACCTCGTCCACGAAGTTCTCGGGCAGCCAGGGGAGCGGCGAGTAGGCGCCCATCCCGCCCGTGTTCGGCCCGGCGTCGCCGTCGAGGAGGCGCTTGTAGTCCTGCGCCGGGCTCAGCGGCAGGACGGTGTGGCCGTCGCTGACCAGGAACAGCGAGACCTCCTCGCCGTCCAGGAACTCCTCGATCAGCACGCCGCCCTGCGTCAGGTAGTGGCGCGCGTGTTCTACGGCCGCGGCGCGGTCGGAGGTCACGATGACGCCCTTGCCTGCGGCGAGGCCGTCGGCCTTCACGACGTACGGCGCACCGAACTCGTCCAGCGCGCGCTCGGCCTCGGCGAGCGTGCTCGCGCGGGCGGCGCGTCCGGTCGGCACGCCGGCCTCCTCCATGATGCGCTTGGCGAAGGTCTTCGAGCCCTCCAGCTGCGCGGCGGCGCGGCCGGGGCCGAACACCGGGATGCCGCGCGTGCGCAGCGGGTCGGCGACGCCCGCGACCAGCGGAGCCTCCGGGCCGATGACGACGAGGTCGATCCCGTGCTCGATCGCGTACTCGGCGACGGCGGCGCCGTCCAGCGGGTCGAGGCCCGGCTCGACGGGGACGTCGGCAGCGATCCCGGCGTTGCCGGGGGCCGCGACGATCGCGTGCCCGGCCTCCTCGGCCAGGAGCGCGGTGATGATGGCGTGCTCGCGGGCACCGGAACCGAGGACCAGAATCTTCACGCGACCCATGCTAGAGGGCGCGGACCCGGGCGTCAGACCCGGCCGTCCGACCCGGGTGCGAGGATGGAGCACATGGCCAGAGCGAAGATCACCGACGAGGTCGGCGGCACGGCGGTCCGCAGCGCGCTCGCGGAGGACGCCGACCGGAACACCACCGCGACAGCCGTGCGCTACCTGCTCCAGCTCCTGGCCGAGCGCGCGCCCGGCAACACGGTGGAGGTGCGGGTCCCGCCGTTCGGCGCCGTGCAGTGCATCCCGGGCCCGCGGCACACCCGCGGGACGCCGCCGAACGTGATCGAGACCGACGCCGCGACCTGGCTGGCGCTGGCCTCCGGGAGCCTCTCGTGGCCGGACGCGCTAGCCTCCGGCTCCGTGCACGCGTCCGGCCAGCGCGCGACCCTGGGCGGCCTCCTCCCGCTCCGCTTCTGACCCCCGCCGCCGGCCGCGCAGGGGTCGCAACATGCCGTCATCCGACGGCGATAACGGCATGTTGCGCCCCTCTCCGCAGTGGGCATCCGCTCAGGTGCGGTGCGCGAGAATGGGGGCATGAGCTCGAACCCGGAGGAGTCCGCCGTGCCCGACGAGGCGCGCGCCGCCGATGCCGCCGAGCCCGAGCAGCCCGAGCCCGCCCCGGACCCCGAGGTCGACGCCACGGTCACCGAGGCGCAGGTGCGCGTCCACCGCTCGCCGCGCTACTTCCGCTTCATGCTCACCGGCGCGATCGTCTTCGGCATCATCGCGCTCATCCTCACCTTCGCCTTCCCGGCGAACCCCACCTACGACCGCGGCCAGGTCTTCGGCTTCCTGCTGGCGATCTGCGCCACGATCGGCGTCGCCGTCGGCGCTCTCGTCGCCCTCCTGATCGACCGCGCGGTCACCCGCCGGGCACGCACCGTTCAGGCGGATAGAATCGACGTGCGCCTTCCCGACACCGGCGCCGAGCTCGACACCGAGCGCGGCGCGGAGCCGGGTCCCGATGCGGACGGGACGCAGAGCAACGGCTCGCGGCCCTCCGTCGACAGCTGAAC
Source organism: Leifsonia sp. L25 (assembly GCF_050632895.1). The sequence continues at coordinate 2,053,939 of NZ_JBODRZ010000003.1, forward strand.
ATCCCGATATTCCTCGAGAAAGGGGCCCGCTGTGGCCGGAGGCGACGGTCGTCTGAGTCATGATCTTCTGCCCGGTGAGAAGGGGCCGCAGGACGCCTGCGGAGTCTTCGGAGTGTGGGCGCCCGGCGAGGAGGTCGCCAAGCTCAGCTACTTCGGCCTCTACGCCCTGCAGCACCGCGGGCAGGAGTCCGCGGGCATCGCGACGAGCGACGGCAGCAAGATCCTCATCTACAAGGACATGGGCCTCGTCTCCCAGGTGTTCAACGAGAACGCGCTCAACTCGCTGACCGGCCACATCGCCGTCGGCCACACGCGCTACTCCACCACCGGCGCCTCGAGCTGGCAGAACGCGCAGCCGACCCTCGGCCGCACGTCCAGCGGCACCGTCGCGCTGGGCCACAACGGCAACCTGACCAACACCGCCGAGCTCATGCAGCTCGTGCACGACCGCTACCCGCAGCTCGACGGCGAGCTGTCCCGCGGCAACACGACCGACACCGCCGTCGTCACGGCGCTGCTCACCGGCGACCTCGACCACACGCTGGAGGCCACGGCTGTGGAGGTCCTGCCCAGGCTGCGCGGCGCGTTCTGCCTGGTCTTCATGGACGAGCACACGCTGTACGCGGCGCGCGACCCGCAGGGCGTCCGCCCGCTGGTGCTCGGCCGCCTCGAGCGCGGCTGGGTGGTCGCATCCGAGACCGCGGCGCTGGACATCGTCGGCGCGAGCTTCGTGCGCGAGGTGGAGCCCGGGGAGCTGATCGCGATCGACGAGAACGGCCTCCGCACGCAGCGGTTCGCCGAGGAGAAGCGTGCCGGCTGCGTCTTCGAGTACGTCTACCTGGCCCGGCCGGACACCACCATCGCCGGCCGTGGCGTCTACGAGGCGCGCGTCGAGATGGGCCGCCGGCTCGCCCGCGAGCACGAGGTGGAGGCCGACCTGGTCATCCCGACGCCCGAGTCCGGCACCCCGGCGGCGATCGGCTACGCGCAGGCGTCGGGCATCCCGTTCGGCCAGGGCCTGGTGAAGAACTCCTACGTCGGCCGCACCTTCATCCAGCCGTCGCAGACCATCCGCCAGCGCGGCATCAAGCTCAAGCTGAACCCGCTCAAGGAGGTCATCAAGGGCAAGCGCCTCGTGGTGGTCGACGACTCGATCGTGCGCGGCAACACGCAGCGTGCGCTCGTCTCGATGCTGCGGGAGGCCGGCGCGGCGGAGGTGCACGTGCGCATCTCCAGCCCTCCCATCACCTGGCCCTGTTTCTACGGCATCGACTTCGCCTCCCGCGCGGAGCTGATCGCGACCGGACTCGGCGTGGACGAGGTCCGCCAGTCGATCGGCGCGGACTCTCTCGGCTACCTGTCGGAGGACGGGATGATCGCCGCGACCGACCAGCCGCGCGAGCGCCTGTGCACCGCATGCTTCACCGGCGTGTACCCGATCCCGCTGCCCGACGCGCACCACCTCGGCAAGAACCTTCTGGAGCGTCCGGGGGACGACGCGGCAGAGCGCGCGGCGACGGTCGAGCCGACCGACACCGGCGCGGACGCGTCGAGCGACGGCTGCGAGCCGGGGCCGGACTCCGAGTACGAGCGGCTGCTGTCGTTCGGGGACCCGGGGCGGCAGGAGTAGTCCCCGCGTCCGGCGGTCGCGGTCGGCGGCGACTGAGGCGCCCGGATACCATGGAGCAGTGACCGAGCCCACCGCATCCTCGTCCTCCTCCTACGCCGCTGCCGGCGTCGACACCGCTGCCGGCGACCGCGCCGTCGAGCTGATGAAGGCCGCAGTCGCACGCACGCAGGGCCCGCAGGTGCTGGGCGGGGTCGGCGGCTTCGCGGGCATGTTCGACGTGTCGGCGCTGAAGGCCTTCCGCCGCCCGCTGCTCGCGACCTCCACCGACGGCGTCGGCACCAAGGTCGCGATCGCGCAGGCGCTCGACAAGCACGACACCATCGGCCAGGACCTGGTCGGGATGGTCGTCGACGACATCGTCGTGGTGGGCGCGCGTCCGCTGTTCATGACCGACTACATCGCCTGCGGCAAGGTCGTCCCCGAGCGCATCGCGGCGATCGTCGCCGGCATCGCCCGCGCCTGCGAGGAGACCGGCACGGCGCTGGTCGGCGGCGAGACCGCCGAGCACCCCGGCCTGCTCGGCCCGGACGACTATGACGTCGCGGGCGCAGCGGTCGGCGCGGTGGAGGCCGACGAGCTGCTGGGCGCGGAGCGCGTCCGCGACGGCGACGTGGTGCTGGCGCTGGCGTCGTCCGGCATCCACTCGAACGGCTTCTCGCTCGTTCGTCACATCCTCGCCCAGCGCGGCATCGCCTTCACCGACACGCTGGACGAGTTCGGCGGCACGGTGGGCGAGGCCCTCCTGGAGCCGACGCGCCTCTACACGTCGCCATTGCTGCGCATGCTCGGGACCCCGTCGTTCGCGGGCGCCGTCCACTCGCTCAGCCACGTGACCGGCGGCGGCATCGCCGCGAACCTGGCGCGCGTCCTCCCGGTCGGCTCGTGGGTGGAGGTCGACCGCTCGACATGGTCGCCGAGCCCGGTGTTCCGCGTGCTGAGCGACCTCGCCGGCAGCTCCCTGGAGTCGTCGGAGGGCACCTGGAACCTCGGCATCGGGATGTTCGCCGTCGTGGCGCGGGAGGCAGCGGACGCGATCGCGGCAGCGATCACGGCGGACGGGATCCCGACGTGGCGAGCGGGTGTGGTGTCGACGGCGACGCGCGATCTGGCCGGGTTCGAGCAGGGCGCGAAGGGCGTCGACGGCGGCGCGGTGCGACTGGTCGGGGCGTACGCCGGCTGAGTCGCAGCCGCTGCTGTCGTCGCGGGAGGACTCCTCCCCGGATCGCGCGCCGATCTCCTCCGCCGACCGCGATCCGGCTCTCTCGGGCACCTGATCTCCTCCGTCGGCGACATCGCTCCACGTGACCCGTTCGTGGAGGCGCGGACGATCGCGGCCTCCCGCTAGGGTGGCCACTGTGACCCCCGTGCCCGCCTCCGCTCGGCGTGCGCGCTGGGGGCGGCGCTCGTCGCCGTGGCGCTCGCGGGGGCGCCCGCGTTCGCGAGCACGCCGACGCCGACACCGACTCCCACCCCGGCGCCGACGGCCGCGTCCGCCGCCCTCACCCCGCTCGTGGACTGCGTGCAGGACGCCCCGCTCGGCGTCGTCACCTCCCGCACCGTCGTCCTCGGCTACCGCTCGACGGCCTCCGCTCCGGTCACCGTGACCCCCGGCTCCGGCGCCGACGACCTGTCGCCGGGCGCGGCCGACCGCGGGCAGCCCTCGACCTTCCAGCCTGGCGAGCACCACGGCGCGTGGCTGCTGACGGTGGATGCCGCGGCCGAGCCGTCGCTGACCTGGACGCTGGGCGGCCGGTCGGTCGCCATCGACGCGACGGCCCCGGCGTGCACGGACGCCACGGCAATCGTGCTCAGCGCACCGGCGACCGCCTCCTCCGGCACCATCGCCGTGTCCGCGACCGTCACCCGGTTCCTGCTCGGGCCGCCAGAGGCAGGGACCGTCGCCTTCGCCGTGGACGGGGAGCCTCCACGAGCGTCGCGGTCGGCGTGGACGGCGTCGCCCGCGCCGACCTGCCCGCCCCGGCCGCCGGCGCGCACACGATCACGGCGACCTTCGGCCCCACCGGCGGGTCCACCCTCCGACCGGCGACGGCCACCGCGCCCCTGACCGTCACGGCGGCCTCGGGCTCCCTCGCTGTCGCGGCCGACAGCGTCGTCTCGGGCAGCACCTCCGTCACCGTCCATGTGACGCGCACGGGCGCCTCCGACCCGGTCACTGTGGACTTCGGGACGGTGGACGGCACGGCACACGCCGGACCCGACTATGTCGCCGCGTCCGGGACGCTCGCCCTCGCCGCCGGCCAGGCCGCCACGACCACGACGGTGAGCCTGCCTGCGCGCGCCCCGGCTCGCCGGCCTCCGTGTTCTTCGTGGTCCTGCAGCGCGCGACGGCGGACGTCAGCGGCGCCGTCGCGATGGTGTCGCTGCCGGCGGTCCCGGCCGCGGCCGTGGCGTCGGTGGCGGCGGGAGGCACGGGCGGCGGGGGCGCGGCCGGGACGGCCTCCGCACTCCCGCAGGGCGACCCCACCGCGCACCTGCCGGTCGCGAGCGCCCCGGTCGGCCAAGACCTCCTGTTCCTCCTCGGCGCCGGGGTGATCGTCGTCGGAGGCATCGCGGGCGTCGTCGGCCTCTTCCGTTCGGTGCGCCCGCGCGACGCGCTGCTCTGACGCGCTGCTCTGACGCGCTGCTCTGGCCCGCTGCTCTGGCCCGCTGCTCCGACGCCCATGACAAACGTCACCCCGGATCCCTGACGGACTCCCTGCGCGGCCCGGCCGCCCTCCCGGCACTCTGAGACGGTGAACACCTCACCAGCTATCCGCCTCAGCGGTCTCCGCAAGACCTTCGGGTCGCTCACCGCCGTCGACGGCGTCGACCTCACCGTGCGCGCTGGGGAGGTCATCGCCCTCCTCGGCCCCAACGGCGCCGGCAAGTCCACCACCATCGACCTCGCGCTGGGACTCGCACGCCCGACCGCCGGCATCGCCGAGCTGTTCGGCGGCGACCCGCGCCACGCGATCCGGGAGGGGAGGGTCGGCGCGATGCTGCAGGGCGGCGCGCTGCTCCCCACCCTCACCGTCGCCGAGTCGGTCGCGCTCGTCGCATCGGCGCACAGGCACCCGCTCAGCGTCGCCGAAGCGTTGCAGCGTGCCCGCTGCACCGAGATCGCCAAGCAGCGCGTCTCCAAGCTGTCCGGCGGGCAGATGCAGCGGGCCCGCTTCGCCGTCGCCGTCGTGTCGAACCCGGACCTGCTGTTCCTGGACGAGCCGACCGCCGCGATGGACGTGGAGGCCCGGCGCACCTTCTGGCTCTCGATGCGGGAGTTCACCGAGCAGGGCCGCACCGTCGTCTTCGCGACCCACTACCTCGACGAGGCGGACGCCTACGCCGACCGGATCGTCATGCTCGCCCGCGGCCGCGTCGTCGCCGACGGCACGCCCGCCGAGGTGAAGGCCGTCGTCTCCGGACGCCGGATCGCCGCCACCGCCGGCTTCGTCTGGACCCCGGCGGTCGCCGCCGAGGTCGGCGCCCTCCCCGGCGTCCGGTCCGTCGATCACCGCAACGGGCGCCTCACGATCGTCAGCGACGACTCCGACGCCACCCTCCGCGCCCTCCTCGCCGCGCACCGCGACCTCCACGACATCGAGGTCACCGCGCACACGATGGACGACGCCTTCCTCGCCCTCACCGAGTCGCCGGACGACGGCCCGCGCGATGCCGCGCCGTCCCGGCCCACGCTGTCCGACCCCGAAGGAGCCCTCCGATGAGCATCGCCTACCTGGGACGCGAGTCCCTGCGCCAGCTCAAGAACATGCGCGCCATGATCTTCACGCTCGCCGTCCCGCTCGTCATGCTGCTGGCCTTCGGCGGCACGTTCGGAGGCCGTGGCCAGGTCGACGCGGTGACCCACCTCCCGTGGATCGTCGTCACGACCATCCAGGTGTCCGCGTACGGCGGCATGATGGCCGCCCTCTCGCAGGCGTTCAACATCGTCACCGAGCGCTCGCTCGGCTGGAACCGCCAGCTCCGGGTCACCCCGCTGACCGGCACCGGCTATCTGGTCTCCAAGCTCGTCGCGGCCCTCGCACTCGCGCTGCTCAGCATCGTCGTCATCGTCACCGTGTCGATCGCGCTCTACCACCCCGACCTCCCCGCGGTGAGCTGGATGCTCGCCTGCCTGGCGATCTGGGGCGGCGTCGTGCCGTTCGCTCTCCTCGGCATCCTGATCGGGCAGTTCGCCAAGCCGGAGTTCGCGCAGCCGCTGTTCATGGCCGTGTTCATGGGGATGGCGGTGCTGGGCGGCCTGTGGGTCCCGCTGCAGATCTTCCCCGCCTGGGTCGCGAACGTCGCGCAGGCCGTGCCGTCGTACTGGCTCAACCGGGTCGGGCAGCTCGGCGCGCTGCAGAGCGGCGACGCCCTCACCCCGGCACTCGTGCTGACCGCGTGGACGCTCGCCCTCGGCGCTCTGATCGTGTGGCGCTACCGGCGTGACGCGGCCCGTGGCTGAGCCGCAGGCGATGGGCCGCGATCGGCCGGGCCGCGGCTGGCTAGGGTAGGGACGTGTTCAGCAGCGAGGTCGAGGAGTACCGTCCCACCGGGGTGCGGGCGCGGCTGACGCACCGCTCCGCCTACCGCTGGTACCCCGGCGCGTTCATCGGCCTGCTGTACCAGATCTCCGTGCTCGTCGGCCTCTGGGCCTCACCCGGCGCCCTGGGCACCAAGGTCGTCGCGACCGCGCTGCTCGCCCTCGTCTATGCGGGTTTCCTCGCCCTCCCGCCGATCCTGTGGTGGGAGGGCGAGCGCTACCGGCTGATCGGCGTGCTGGCGTACTTCGCGCTGACGCTGATCCTCATCCCGTTCATCGGCCTGGACACGCTCTGGACGTGGGTCTACGTCGCCTCCGTCGCGGGGATGTCGATCGCGCGCACCTGGGTCGCGAACACGATCATCGGCGCGCTCGGGGCGGTGCAGGTCATCGTGTTCCTTCTCACGGACACGTTCGCGGACGCCTGGTTCATCGCCCTGATCACGGTCTCCATCGGCATCATGATGAGCGCCTTCGCCCGCCAGATCGACACCCTCCGCCGCCTCCGGAACGCGCAAGGCGAGATCGCCCGGCTCGCCGTGGTGGAGGAGCGGGCCCGGTTCTCGCGCGACATGCACGACGTCCTCGGCCACTCGCTGACGGTGGTGACGGTGAAGTCGGAGCTCGCGCGCCGGCTCATCCCGGTGGACCCGCGTCGCGCGGAGGACGAGCTCGCCGACATCGAACGCCTCACCCGCTCCGCCCTCGCCGACCTGCGCGCCGCCGTCGCCGGCTACCGCGAGATGAGCCTGTCCACGGAGCTCGCCGCCGCCCAGGCCGGGCTCGCCGCCGCCGACATCCAGGCGCACCTGCCGCGCAACGGCGAAGACGCCGTACCGGAGCTGCGCGAGCTGTTCGGCTGGGTGCTGCGGGAGGGCGTGACCAACGTGATCCGCCACTCCGGCTCCCGCAACTGCTGGGTGACGGTGGAGCCGGACGCCCTCCGCATCGAGGACGACGGCCGCGGCCCGGCCCCGTTCGGCGCGGAGCGCCGCGAGCTCGTGCTCGGGTCCGGGATCGCCGGGCTGACCGACCGCGCGCGGGAGTTCGGCGCCGCGGTGACGGTGGAGGCCGGGCCGCGTGGGGGACCCTGCTGACGGTGCGGAGGCTGCGCGCGTGACCCTCCGCTTCAACGCCGCCACGCGGGTCACCGCCCGGCCCGCGATCAGGAGGACCGCCCCGTGACCATCCGCCTGCTGCTCGCCGACGATCAGGCCCTCGTCCGCGGCGCGCTCGCCGCCCTCCTCGACCTCGAGGCCGACCTGGAGGTCGTCGCTCAGGTCGGCCGCGGCGACGAGGTCCTGGGCGCGGCGCGCGCCTCCGCCGCCGACGTCGCCCTCCTCGACGTGGAGATGCCCGGGCTCGACGGCATCCAGGTCGCGGCGCAGCTCGCGCGCGACCTGCCTTCCTGCCGTTCGCTCATCGTGACGACGTTCGGACGCCCCGGCTACCTGCGCCGGGCGATGGAGGCCGGCGCCGCCGGGTTCATCGTGAAGGACACGCCCTCCGGCCAGCTCGCGGACGCCGTACGCCGCGTCGCCTCCGGGCTGCGCGTCGTCGACCCCGCGCTGGCCGCCGAGTCGCTGGCGTCTGGAGCGTCGCCGCTGACCGTGCGGGAGGCCGAGGTGCTCGCGGTGGCAGGCCAGGGCGGCACGATCACGGACATTGCGCGCCGCCTCCACCTCAGCGACGGGACGGTGCGCAACCATCTATCGAGCGCGATCGGCAAGACGGGCGCGCGCAACCGCTCCGAGGCTGTCGCGATCGCGACCCGTCAAGGGTGGCTCTGAGCGCAGGGGCGCGCTCCTGCGTCACCACGACCCGTCGGCGTCGGGTCAGAGCGCCCGCTCGGGTGATCGCGGGCCGGGTGCCGGTGCGCCGCGTCGAGGTTCAGGTGATCGGCGGGATGACGCGGTCAGGCTCAGGCGCGCTTGGGCGTCTCCGACTCGCTGTCCTCGTACTCGTCCTCGTCGGCGTCGTCGTACCCTGGGGTGTCGTCCTCGCCATCCGGGTTGTAGTCGGCCCACGCGTCGTACTGGTGCTCGTCGTCGTGGTGGGAATGTCCGGTGAGCTCACGCTCGAGCGCGTCGTAGTTGACGTTCGGGCTGAACGACTTCAACTGACGAGCGATCTTGGTGTGCTTTGCCTTTTGACGGCCGCGCCCCATGCGTGACCCCCTTTTGGTCCTGCCCGGAGAATGGCACCGGGGATCCAACAGAAACAGTGAAAACTAGCGTCGAGTTTAGCATGGTGGCCCCAATGAACCCCGAGTTCCCGCACAGCGTCGGATGATGGAATGAGCGCGTGATCAGTGGCATGACCGACACCCAGGTGGTGATCGTCGGCGCCGGCCAGGCCGGGCTGGCGGTCGCCTACTACCTGCGCCGGTTCGAGTTGGTCCCCGGCCAGGATTTCGTGATCCTGGACCGCGGTCCGGGCACCGGAGGCGCCTGGCAGCACCGGTGGGACGCGCTGCGTCTCGGAAGCGCCCACCATGTGAACGATCTCCCAGGAATGGCGGAGCTGGGTCTCAGCTTCGAGACGGCGGACCGCGCCCTCCCGGCGAAGGACATCGTCGCCGGCTACTACCGCCGGTACGAGGAGCACTACGGCCTGGAGGTTCAACGGCCGGTGACCGTCTCGCGGGTTTTCGACCGCGGCGCCGACCTCGTCGTCGCGCACGATCGCGGCGAGACGCGCACCCGGGTCGTCGTGAACGCGTCGGGCACGTGGGGCGCGCCGTTCATCCCGTGGTATCCGGGGATGAACGACTTCGCGGGCCGTCACCTGCACACGTCGTCGTACGTGTCGGCGGAGGAGCTCGCCGGGCAGTCGGTCGTGGTGGTCGGCGGCGGCACGAGCGCGATCGGTTTTCTGCTGGAGCTGGAGGGCATCGCCGAGAGCCTGACCTGGGCGACCCGCCGCCCGGTGGACTTCCGCAACGAGTCGGAGCTGACGATCGAGGGCGGCGTGGCGGCCGTCTCCGCCCAGGACGCTGCGGCCCGCGCCGGCCTTGCCCTCCCGAGCATCGTCAGCGGGACCGGCGTCCCGCGCACACGGCGCGTCGCGGCCGGGATCGACCGGGGGCTGCTGGTGGAGCGCGAGATGTTCTCCCGCATCGAGCCGGACCGCGTCGTCTGGGCGGACGGCTCGACGACGAAGGCGGACGCCATCATCTGGGCCACCGGCTTCCGCCCGGAGCTGCGGCACCTCTCGCCGCTGAAGCTGCGCGAGAAGGCCGGAGGCCTCACGGTGGCGTCCGGTGCGTCGTGGGACGACTCGCGGATTTTCCTCGCGGGCTACGGCCCGCAGGCGAGCACGATCGGCGCGAACCGCGCCGGCCGCGTGATCGCGCGCCAGATCATGGCCCAGATCTAGCCGCATCCCTCCGACATTCGTGCCGAATGTTGACCCTGCGCGCGCGAAAGCCGCGATTCGTGCCGAATGTCCAGCTCGCATCCGGCGAAACGCGCACGAAACGCACGGCGGCGAGAATGGACGCATGACTCCACAAGAGCCGAACCTCTTCGCGCCACAAGCGCAGAACCCGGACACACCCCCGCGCATCCCCGTCACCGTCTCCATCACCCGCCGCGTCGACCCCGACCGCCTCCCCGAGGTGACGCATTGGGTCCAGGCGGGTGTCAACCTCGCCAACACCTACGAGGGCTTCCTCGGTTCCGGCTGGGTGCGCGCGAACGCCCACTCGCACGAATGGCACATGCTGTACCGCTTCGCCGACGCCGCGTCGCTGGAGGCGTGGGAGGCGTCCGACGAGCGCGCCGAATGGCTCTACGAGGGCCGCGAGCTGGTCGAGGTGTCCCGCGTGGAGCGCCGCACCGGAATCGAGGGCTGGTTCGACGAGCCGCAGCCCGGAGTCCCGGCCGCCCCGCCGCGCTGGAAGCAGGCCGTCACGATCTGGCTCGGATTCTTCCCGCTCTCGCTCGTCTTCACCTACGTCACGTTCTATCTGGTACCCGGCTGGCACCAGCTCTGGCCGCTCGCGACCGTGCTGATCACGACGCTGCTGCTCACGCCGACGATGACCTACTTCCTCCTCCCGTTCGTCACCCGCGTCCTGCACCCCTGGCTCGTGCGCCGCTGAGCCCAGCCACCCGCCGAGTACGCCGAATATCGCCGTAATCGGCGGTTTTCGTCTGATTTCCTGCGTACTCGCGGGCCGCGCAGGCCCGAGTCGGGGATGTCCCTGAGGTGACCCTGGGATTTGCTCCCGGCGCTTGCGGCGGGGCCACTCGCGATATATCGTGAATACGTCAACATCGCGATATATCGCGAGTCACCGAGGGCTCCGCCGGAGCCCGAACGCACGAACGACGTACGAAACGTACCCACGTACACGACGCAAGGAGCGCGAGAGCATGGCACAGGAGAAGTGGCTCATCCAGCCCGGCGAGAGCCGCACGATCGACGTGGAGCTCGTCCGCTCCCTCAAGGTCGGGCTGCTCGGCGGCCAGATCGACATCATCGGTCACGACGAGCCGGGGGCGCGGGTGGAGGTCCACTCGGTTTCCGGCCGCGACCTCAAGGTCAGCATCGACGGCGACCGCCTCGAAATCGACCACCCGCAGTTGCGGTGGGACAACTTCATCGACGTGTTCAAGTCGATGAGGTCCAGCGCCCGCGCCGACATCAGCGTGCTGGTGCCGCGTGACGTCGCCCTCAAGTTCGGCGTGGTCTCCGCCGGAGCCCTCATCTCGGGCCTGAAGACCGACGCCCGGCTCAGCACGGTCTCCGGCGATGTCGTCATCGACGGCCTCGAAGGCGACCTGGAGCTCAACTCCGTGAGCGGCGAGCTGTCCGCCCGCGGCCACACCGGCCGCATCAGCGCGCACACGGTCTCGGGGGACATCACCGCGACCGGCGCCATCCCGCGCTTCAGCGCCGACGGCGTCTCCGCCGACATCATGGTGGACATCACGGGCACACCCGACGAGGTCCAGATCAACACCGTCTCGGGTGACACGACCATCCGCATCCCGGAGGCGCTCGGCGCCCGCTACCGCGCCAACACCGTCTCCGGCCGGGTCCAGCTCGACAACGTCATGGTCGTCGGATCCGCCGGAAAGGGGTACACGGCGACCACCGGCAGCCTCGACGGCTACTGGGTGGACATCACGGTCAACTCGGTCTCAGGCGCTGTGTCGGTGCTCCGCAGCTCCGCGGCTCAGGAGGAGGCGTCGGCGTGACCCCCGTCTTCGCCCACGGCAGCCTCCGCCTGTACCTGCTGAGCCTCCTGGCGGAGGAGCCGCGCCACGGCTACGAGCTCATCCAGGCGCTGAGCGATCGCTTCGGCGGCACGTACGTGCCGAGCGCCGGCACCATCTACCCCCGGCTGGCGAAGCTGGAGGAGGAGGGGCTGGTCACCAAGACCACCGACGGGCGCAAGACGGTCTACGCAATCACCGACGCCGGCCGCGCCGAGCTCGCGGCCCGCGAGCCCGAACTGGACGCGATCGAGGACGAGGTCACCGATTCCGTCCGCCGGCTCGCCGACGAGGTCCGCGCGGGCGTGAACGACGCCATGCGCACCCTGCGCGCCGAGCTGGCCTCGGCGGCGCGGGAGGCCAAGCGCGACGCGACCCGTGTCGACCCGCGGCAGGAGGCGCGCGAGGCCGGCCGCGACGCTCGGGCGGCGGCAAACGCCGCGGCGCGGGAGGCGGAGGTCGCGATCAACGAGTTCCGCCAGCAGCTCCGCACCGACCTGCGCTCGCAGGCGGCACGCGGCGGCCTCCCGGAGAGCGTCGTGCCCCTTCTCAAGGAGGAGCTGACGCGCGTGCGGCGCGCGATCGTCGAGGCGATCGGCAGCAGCTGAACCGCCCGGTGAGAGCGGGTTTTGAGAACAGTTCCCCAGAAAGTCCCAGCCCACGCTCATCTCACTCCCAGTGAGGCCGATGACGGGCCGACTTCCGCGAGAATCCGCGGAAACGGATGCTCTGCGGGGTGCCGACCCAGTGTTGGCGGAATCGCCTTCCGGCGACGACGCGACGCGCCGATTTGACAGCGTTTTGGCAGCGAGTATTCTCGTCCCTCGTGACAAATGAGGGGAGATCCCCGAAGCGGTGGCTGATCGGAGACCCGCTTCCGAGCGAGAAGCTCGAAGGACAGCTACTCCCGAAGCACCTCGCGCTACCCATCTTCGCGTCCGACGCACTCTCGAGTGTCGCCTACGCTCCGCAGGAACTTCTGATGATCCTGCTGCTCGGCGGTCTGTCGTTCCTGACGTTCGCTCCGTGGGTGGCTGCGGCGGTCGTGGTCCTGATGGTGACGGTGGTGCTGAGCTACCGCCAGCTCGTCAAGGCCTACCCCTCCGGAGGCGGTGACTACGAGGTCGCGCACAAGAACCTCGGTGAGAAGGCCGGCCTGATCGTGGCCTCCGCCCTCTTGGTCGACTACGTGCTGACCGTCGCGGTGTCGGTCGCGTCCGGCGTGGACAACGTCATCTCCGCGCTGCCGTTCCTCGCGTCGTGGCGGGTGGGGCTCGCGGTGCTCTGCGTCATCATCCTCGCCGCGGTCAACCTCCGCGGGGTGCGGGAGTCGAGCAAGGCGTTCGCGCTCCCCACCTACATCTTCATCGGCAGCATCTTCGTGATGGTCGTCACGGCGCTGGTCCGCACCGTGCTCGGCCACGCGCCTGTCGCCGAGTCGGCCGCTTACACCGTGCACACGAGCAGCGTCACGCAGGCCGCGATGGTGCTGCTGCTGCTGCGCGCGTTCTCCAGCGGCTGTTCCGCTCTGACCGGTGTGGAGGCCGTCGCCAACGGCGTCCCGGCGTTCCGCACGCCCAAGATCCGCAACGCCCGCACCACGCTGGCGATGATGGGCGGTATCGCGATCGTCCTGTTCGCCGGTCTCACCGCCACGGCCCTGATCAGCGGCGTGCACTACGCAGAGAACCCCTGCGACCTCCAGGGTTGGGCGCAGTGCGCGACCTCCCCGCAGCGCTCGCTCATCGCGCAGATCGCCGCGGCGACGTTCGGCAACAACACCTTCTTCTTCTTCATCGTGCAGGCCGCCACCGCCGTCGTGCTGCTGCTCGCCGCGAACACCGCGTTCAACGGCTTCCCGCTGCTCGGCTCGGTGCTCGCCCGCGACTCCTACGCCCCGAAGGCGCTCAACACCCGCGGCGACCGCCTCGTCTACTCGAACGGCATGATCCTGCTGGCGCTCGCCGCGACGGTCCTGCTGCTCGTCTACCAGGCGAACCTGACCCAGCTCATCCAGCTCTACATCATCGGTGTGTTCGTCTCGTTCACCCTCGGCCAGTCCGGGATGGTGAAGCACTGGGTCACGCTGCTGCGCGGCAGCGGCACTGACGGCAACGCGGTGATCGGCGCGCGCGAGCGGAGCAGCATCGTGCGGTCGCTCTGCATCAACGCGTTCGGCGCGACGCTGACCTTCGTCGTGCTCATCGTCGTCACGATCACGAAGTTCACTCACGGGGCGTACCTCGTGTTCATCTTCATGCCGATCCTCTGGTTCCTGATGCTCGGAGTGAACCGGTACTACCGGGATGTCGAGAAGGAGGTCGAGGTCGACCCGGTCACGACCTTCGGCAGCGTCGGCGACCACGCGGTCGTCCTCATCGGCAAGATGCAGAAGCCGGCCCTCAAGGCGCTGGACTACGCGATCGCCGCCCGCCACGACTCGATCGAGGCCGTGCACGTCTCCATCGAGGAGGAGGCGACCCAGAAGCTGCAGCGGCAGTGGATCGAGCAGAACATCCACGTCCCGCTGACGATCATCGAGTCGCCGTACCGCGAGTTCGGCGTGCCGCTGATCAAGTACCTCAAGCACCGCCGCGAGGAGCACGGCTCCGAGGTCGTGACCGTGTACCTGCCGCAGTACATCGTCGGCCACTGGTGGGAGTCGCTGCTGCACAACCACCGCGCCCGCCGGCTGAGCAAGCAGCTCATGCTGTGCCACGGCGTCACCGTGGCGCTCGTGCCGTGGCTGCTCGACTCGTCGTCGCTGATCTACGGCCGCCGCTCGCGCCCGCTGCCGGGCCAGGACCGCCGTGGCGAGCCGGTGCGCCCGGTCGCGCGGCGCCCGCTGACGCCGGCCTCGGCCGCGCGTGCGCGGATCCACATCCACCCGACGCCCATCACGCTCGGGCAGCAGAGCGAATTCGCGGCGCCGGGCGAGCTGGCGGTGCCGCCGGTGGGTGCCGAGGATCGGACGTCGCAGGGCTCGGACGAGCAGCAGACCGTGCCGGCCCGGGCGAAGCGGTAGCGCGCGCCTACAACCGCAGCGCCGGCCCGTGTCCCGGCAGCACCCAGCGGGCGTCGCACAGGCTGAGCCGCCGCGCGCTCGCCTCCGCTCCGTCGACGTCGTGGTGGAAGAACGTCGGTAGCTGTTGCAGCTCCCCCTCGGCGGCGAGCAGGGCGTGCCCGGTCACGATCGCATCGCCCGTGATCAGAACCTCGGCGTCCGGTTCGAAGAAGCAGACGTGGCCCGTCGTGTGGCCGGGCGTGGGCACCACCTCCAGGCGGTGCCCGGTCGACAGCTCGAGCACGTCGGCGGCGATCGCCTGCGCGGACGGGACGCCGACGTCGCCGAGGCCGCCCGCACGGATGGCCGACACCGCCCAGGGGATGGTGCCGCGGCGGAGCGCGACCGGCATCAGGTCGGCGACGGTGACCTGCTCGGTGATCTCGCGACGGACGTTCGGCAGCTCGCTCGCGGTGGCCAGCACCTCCACGCCGAAGCGCTCGCTGTAGTCGCGCGCCGGTCCCAGGTGGTCGGAGTGTCCGTGCGTCACGATGATGCGGGTGAGCGCGGAGACATCGAGCCCGGTCGAGCGGATCGACTTCTCGACCAGGGGGCGGTCGGCCGGATAGCCGCAGTCCACCAGCTCGACGTGTCCCCGGCCGTGGAAGACCGTCCAGTTGGAGGCGGGGCCCTCGACGAAGAGGATGCCCGGAGCGACGGCAGTCAGCGAACGGAGATCACGCACAAGCACGACAGTATCGCGCCGGCACTTGACCTTGACGTAACGTCAACCTCTACCGTGGTCTTTCAGCACCCCACGAGAGGAGACGGACATGGTGGAGACGACCGTGGACTGGAGCATCCAGGACATCGCGCGCATCGCCGGGACGACGAGCAGGACGCTGCGTCACTACGACGAGCTCGGCCTGCTTCCGCCGAGCCGGATCGCCGCGAACGGCTACCGTCACTACGACCGCGACTCCCTCGTGCGGCTGCAGCGCATCCTCCTGCTGCGGGACCTCGGGCTCGGCCTCCCGGCCATCGCACGCGTGCTCGACAGCAGGCAGGATGCGGTCCCCGCCC
Organism: Leifsonia sp. L25; assembly: GCF_050632895.1. Next base: position 2,069,421 of record NZ_JBODRZ010000003.1, read on the forward strand.
TGCGCGACCACCTGACGTGGCTACGCAGCGAGCGGGAACGGCTGGCGCGGCAGATCGCGTCGGTCGAGTCGACGATCCACGCTGTGGAGGAAGGAGGGGAGATCGTGGCTGAGGAGATGTTCGACGGCTTCGACCACACCCAGTACAAGGAGGAGGTCGAGGAGCGCTGGGGGAAGGACGCGTACGCCGCCTCGGACCGGTGGTGGCGCGGCATGACCGCCGAGGAGCGCGCCGGCTGGCAGCAGCGGCAGAAGGCGCTCGCCGCCGACTGGACGGCCGCCGCCGCGCGCGGGGTGGACCCGGCGTCGGAGGAGGCGCAGACGCTCGCCCGCCGGCACGCCGAGTGGCTGGCCGACATCCCCGGCACGCCCGGCTACGGCACGGGCGCCCCGCCGGCCGCGTACCTGACCGGACTCGGCGACATGTACGTCGCCGACCCGCGCTTCGCCGCCGACTACGGCGGAACCGAGGGCGCCGCCTTCGTCCGCGACGCCCTCCGCCTCTACGCCGCCTCCCTGTCCTGAGCAGTCGCTTCCTCACTTTCTCCCGCAAAACGCCGGGCGCGAGCGGGAGAAAGTGAGGAACTGATGGCTGCTCGGCTGGGCTAGGCGCGGCGGGGGTGGGTGCGACGGGCGCGGCCGGTGAGGCGGTCGTCGAGCCAGTGCGCCTCGATGAGGCGGGAGGGGCGGCGCGGGGCCGCGGGTTCGGCGGGGCCACGGTCGGGCTGCGGGCCGCGCACCAGCGGGGAGGCGGCGCGGTCGATCGCGCGCGAGCGGGTCGCCGCGTCGGACTCGAGCAGGATGCCGTCTCGCACGTCGAAACGGACGGCATCCCGCTCGTCCGCACCCTCCGCGCGGAGGCCGAGGCCCTGCTCCGCCGTGCCTTCGAGCTCGCCCTCCAGCTCGGCGTCCGCGGGTGCGGGCTCCGGCATCCGGATCGCGAAGAACGGGAGGGTGAGACTGCACAGCGGCCCGACCAGCAGCGCGAACGCGAGCGTCCCCACGCCGACGTTGCCGCCGAGGAACCAGCCGATGATGAGCACCGTGACCTCGATCGCGGTCCGCACCGCCCAGATCGGCCGGCCGGTGCGGGCGTGGAGGCCGGTCATCAGCCCGTCGCGCGGCCCGGGCCCCAGCTTCGGCCCGATGTAGAGGCCGGTGGCGACCGCGAGCAGCAGGAGGCCGGCGGCGAAAGCCAGCACCTGCGCCCAGAGCACCGTCAGCTGCGGGATGATCCAGAGCCCGAGCTGCGCGCTCGGGCCGACCAGGAGGACGTTGAGCACGGTCCCGAGCCCGGGCCGCTGCCGCAGCGGGATCCAGAAGGCCAGCACCACGAGGCCGACCAGGTTGGTCACGAGCCCGAACGGGATGCCCGTCTTGTATGACACCCCCTGCGCCAGCACGTCCCACGGCGAGACGCCGATCCCGGCGCGCACCATCAACGCGATGGCGATGCCGTACAGGAACAGCCCGACCAGGAGCTGAGCCAGGCGCCGGGTGAGAAGGAAGCGGGACATGCTGATAATCCAATCGCTCGATTGGCCTTACATCAAGATGCCAATCCGGATAAAGTGGCCCGCATGCCCGACGCTCAACTCACCGCCCGCTCCCTCGAGTCGCTGCTCGGCGACTGGCGCGGCGCGGCCCCCGGCTACCAGTCGCTCGCCGACCGCGTCCGCCTGCTGGTGCTGGACGGCCGCATCCCGATCGGGACGCGCCTCCCCGCCGAGCGGGACCTCGCCGGCCGGCTCGACCTGAGCCGCACCACGGTCAGCGCGGCCTACCGGCACCTCCGGGAGGGCGGCTTCCTCGACAGCGTGCGCGGCTCCGGCAGCGTCGCGCGCCTCCCCGGACCGGCGCTCGCCCTCCCGATCGCCGGCGGCGAGGGGATGCTCGACTTCACCAAGGCCGCCCTGCCCGCCGCGGCCTCCTCCCGGCCGCCGCACGCGCCGCCGCCGAAGAGCTGCCGCACTTCCTCCCGGACTCCGGCTACGACCCGGTCGGCCTCCCGCACCTCCGCCAGGCGATCGCCGACCGCTATGCCGAGCGCGGCCTCCCGACGACGGCGGACCAGGTGCTCGTCACGGTCGGCGCGCAGCAGGCCATCGCGCTCATCGCCCGCACCTTCCTGTCGCGCGGCGACCGTGCGCTGGTGGAGATGCCCACCTACCCGCACGCGACCGAGGCGCTCCGGCTGGCCGGCGCGCGGCTCCTGCCGATCACGGTCACGCCCCCGGAGGACGCGCCGCTCGCGCTCGCACCGGACGGCAGCGCACCCGCCGAGGAGGACGGCTGGGACGCCGACGCCGCAGAGCAGGCGATCCGGCGGGCGAGCCCGGCGCTGGCCTACCTGATCCCGGACTTCCACAACCCCACGGGGGCCTCCATGTCGCCAGCCACCCGCGAGCGCATCCTCGCCGCCGCGGCCGCGCACGGGACCATCGTGGTCGGCGACGAGACGACGGCCGACCTCGACATCGACCGGGTGGGCGAGTTCCTGCCGCTGCCGCGCTACGCCCATCGCAAGGCCGGCGATCCGCCCGTGCTGCTCATCGGCTCGGCCTCCAAGAGCCTGTGGGGCGGCCTCCGGATCGGCTGGATCCGCGCCGAGCGCCCTCTGATCCAGCGGCTGATCGCGGCCAAGCCGTCGACCGACCTCGGCACACCCATGATCGAGCAGCTCGTCGTCGCCCGGATGCTGCCGCAGACCCTCGAGATCCGCGAAGAGCGGCGCGTGCAGCTCGCCGCGGGGCGGGAGACCGTGCGCCGGCTGGCGGCGGAGGTCTTCCCCGAGTGGCGCATCCCCCGACTGCACGGTGGCCTCGCCGCGTGGATCGGGATCGGCGCGCCGGTCAGCTCGGCGCTCGCGCTCGCCGCCCGCAACCACGGCCTCCTCATCGCCGCCGGTCCGCGGTTCGGGCTCGACGGCGCCTTCGAGCGGTTCCTGCGCGTGCCGATCACGTACAGCGAGGAGGAGACGCGGCGTGCGTTCACGGCGCTGGAGCGGGCCTGGGCGGTCGCCTCGGTCGAGCCGGCGCCTTACTACGACGCGGCGGCGCTCCCCAACGTGGTGTGACACTCCTCCGCCGATAGGGCCTCCACTGGTACGGCTCCGCGCCGGGAGACGTCGTACCTGGGGATGAGGAAGTTGCACAGCCTGCAATGAGATACTTTGGCAGCGCCGCCGCCGTCGCGTGCCAAGCACTCACATTCGCCAAGGGGACCCTCCGTGCACTATCTCGCCGTTCTCAGCATGAAGAACCGCGCCCTGATCGCGCTCATCACGATCGTGGCCGCCCTCTTCGGCGGGTACGCGCTCACCAGCCTGAAGCAGGAGCTGGCGCCGTCGATCACGTTCCCGCAGCTCGTCGTGCTCTCCAGCTACCCCGGCGCGTCCCCCGAGGTCGTCAACCACGACGTCAGCACCCCGGTGGAGGCCGCCATCCAGGGCGTGCCCGACCTCGACTCCACGTCGGCGGTCAGCAGCACGAACCAATCGATCATCACGGCGAAGTTCACGTACGGCACCGACCTCGCGACGGCCGAGCAGAAGATCGACCAGGCGATCAACCGGATCAAGTCGACGCTGCCGTCCGGTGTGAACCCGCAAGTGCTCTCCGGCTCGATCGACGACCTCCCGGTCATCCAGCTCGCCGTGAGCAGCGACACCGACCAGCGGACCCTCGGCGACGACATCACCAAGCTCGCGCTGCCCGACATCAAGGCGGTCACCGGCGTCAACGACGCCCAGCTCGTCGGCGAGGTCGGCCAGCGCATCACCATCACGCCGGACGCGGCCAAGCTCGCGGCGGCCGGCCTCAGCGCGTCGGCGATCAAGGACGCCCTCCAGCAGAACGGCGTGCTGCTGCCCGGCGGGTCGATCACCCAGAACGGCCAGACGCTCACCATCCAGTCGGGGGCGCAGTTGACGTCGGTGGCGGACATCTCGGGGCTGCCGCTGATCAAGCAAAGCACGGGCGCGAGCGGGGCCGCGGGGGCGACCGGCGGGACGGGGGCGACCGGCGGAACGGGCGCGACCGGGGGAACAGGCGGGACCTCCGGAGGGGTGCCGCCGGAGGCGCGGCCTCCAGCCAGTCGGCGGCCGCGGCCGCAGCCGCCGCGGCGAACGCCACGCCGAAGACCATCGGCGACGTCGCCACGGTCGCCCAGACCGACGACCCGACCACCTCGCTCTCCCGCGTCAACGGCAAGCCCGCGCTCACCATCGCCGTGACCAAGCTCCCGTCCGCGAACACCGTCGCCGTGTCGCACGCGGTGTCCGCGCTCGTCCCGGGCCTGGAGACCAAGCTCGGCCACAACGCCACGATCACCGTCGTGTTCGATCAGGCTCCGTTCATCACCCAGTCGATCAACTCGCTCGCCGAGGAGGGCCTGCTCGGCCTCGCGATGGCGGTCATCGTCATCCTGGTCTTCCTGTTGTCGGTGCGTTCCACGCTCGTGACCGTGGTCTCCATCCCGACCAGCGTGCTCATCACCTTCATCGTGATGTGGGCGAGCGGCTACACGCTCAACATCATCACGCTCGGCGCGCTCACGATCGCGATCGGCCGCGTCGTGGACGACTCGATCGTCGTCATCGAGAACATCAAACGGCAGCTCGTGCCCGGTGTGGACCGGGCCGTCACGATCATCCGCGCGGTGCGGGAGGTCGGCGGCGCGATCACGGCGTCCACGATCACGACGGTGGCGGTGTTCCTGCCGCTGGCGTTCGTCGGCGACGTCACGGGCGAGCTGTTCCGGCCGTTCGCGCTGACGGTCACCATCGCGCTGCTCTCGTCACTGCTGGTCGCGCTGACGATCGTGCCGGTGCTGGCCTACTGGTTCCTGCGCGCGCCGAAGGCCCGCACGAAGGAGGGCGGCGAGTTCGACGACGAGGCTGCGCACCTCTCGGTCGCGGAGGCCACGGCCTCCGGCCACGACGAGCTGGAGCACGCGTCGCGCCTGCAGCGCGGCTACCTCCCGATCATCCGCTGGACGCTGAAGCACTCCGTGCTGACCGTCGTCGCCGCGGTGATCGTGCTCATCCTGACCTTCTTCTCGGTCCCGCTCCTCAAGACCAACTTCCTCGGGTCGAGCGGCCAGAACTCGCTGACCGTGTCGCAGACGCTCCAGCCGGGCGCGAGCCTCCAGGCGAAGGACGACGCCGCTCGCACGGTGGAGGACAAGCTCCTGCACATCGACGGCGTGAAGACCGTCCAGGTCTCGATCGGCTCCAGTGGCTCGTCGCTGCGCGACGCCTTCACCGGCGGCGGCGGCGCGACCACGTTCTCGGTCACCACCGATCCGAACGCCGATCAGGACAAGCTCCAGACGACCATCCAGAACGACATGGCGTCGATCTCCGGCGCCGGCGACATCACCGTCTCCGCGTCGAGCGGTTTCGGCGGCTCCACCGACATCCAGGTGGACATCAGCGCGAGCTCGAACGCCGACCTCCAGAAGGCCACCGACTCGGTCGTCGCCGAGCTGAAGAAGCAGCAGTCGCTCAAGCAGGTCACCGACAACCTGAGCGCGTCGCTGCCGTACGTCTCCGTGAGCGTGGATCGCACGAAGGCCGCCCAGGCCGGCCTCAGCGAGGTCGCGGTCGGCACGCTGGTCTCGCAGGCGATGCAGCCGACCCAGATCGGATCGGTCGCGATCGAGAACTCGACGCTGAACATCTACCTGCAGAGCGACAACCCGCCGACCACGGTCGCCGGCCTGTCCGACCTGCCGATCCCGACGGTCAAGGGTGTCGTGCCCCTGAGCTCCGTGGCGACCGTCGCCGAGGCCAAGGGCCCGTCGACCGTGACGACCGAGCGCGGGCTGCGGACCTCCACGGTCACGGCGACGCCGGCCACCGACAACCTGACGACCGCCAACGCGGAGGTCACCAAAGCGCTCACGGACGCCCACCTCCCGGCGGGCGCGACGGCGAAGATCGGCGGTGTCTCGTCCAGCCAGTCGAGCGCGTTCGGTCAGCTCGGGCTCGCGTTGCTGGCGGCCATCCTGATCGTCTACATCGTCATGGTGGCGACGTTCCGCTCGCTGCTTCAGCCGCTGCTGCTGCTGGTCTCGGTGCCGTTCGCGGCGACCGGGGCCATCCTGCTCCAGCTCGCCTCGGGCATCCCGCTCGGCGTCGCCTCGCTCATCGGTGTGCTGATGCTGATCGGCATCGTGGTGACCAACGCGATCGTGCTCATCGACCTCGTCAACCAGTACCGCGCCCGTGGGCTGACGGTGAGCGACGCGGTCGTGCACGGCGCCTCCCGCCGGCTGCGCCCCATCCTGATGACCGCGCTCGCCACCATCGCCGCGCTGACCCCGATGGCGCTCGGCGTCACCGGGCATGGCGGTTTCATCTCGCAGCCGCTCGCGATCGTGGTGATCGGCGGCCTGATCTCCTCCACCGTGCTGACCCTGGTGGTGCTGCCGACGCTGTACAACCTCGTGATGGGGGCGCGCGAGCGCCGCATCGCGCGAAGGGCTGCGAAGGGCGGCGGCGCGGCCGGCGCCGGTGAACCCGGTACGCCCCCCGGCGGTTCCGCGCCCGACGGCACGTCTCCGGAGCCACCGGTGTTCACGACTCCCGCGGGCGGCCGCCAGCTCTGACATCCCCCTGCCGCAGGGCACGTCAACGCCCCTGAAACCGCGTGCTAGGGCCATTGGCGCGCCCCTCGGCGTCGCGGGGTTGGGAAAGTGTCCGGGATTCCAGACAGGGGAGACGGGCGCCGGGGCGTCGGCGCGGGCAGGCATTGCTAGCGTCGCGGTATGAGCCTCTCCGTCGATCCCCTCTGGCCCCGTGCCGGTTCCTGGCCGTCGCTCGCCGACCTCCCGGACGACCAGGTCGACCTGGCGCTGATCGGCCTCCCGACCTGGCGGACATCGCTGTCGCCGACGGGGGCGCACGCGACGCCGGGCGCCGTGCGGGAAGCGCTCCAGCGGTACTCGCTGCACGCACCAGAGCTGGCGGTCGAGGCACTGCGGTTCGCCGACGCCGGCGACGTGGTGGAGCCCGACGGCCCCGAGGGCGAGCGCCGGGCGATCGGCGCCGTGCGGGAGGCCGTCTCGCGCTCGCGTCTGACCGTCGCGGTCGGCGGCGACAACTCCCTCACCGTCCCGGCTTCGCTCGGCGCCTGGGGCGACGAGGTGTCGACCGCCGGGCTCGTGACGCTCGACGCCCACCACGACCTGCGCGACGGCGTCTCCAACGGCTCGCCGGTGCGTCGCCTGGTGGAGGCCGGCCTCGCCGGGCGCCGGATCGTCCAGATCGGCATCGCCGACTTCGCCAACTCGGCCGCGTACGCGTTGCGGGCGCTGGAGTACGGCATCACCGTCATCCCGCGCGACGACCTCCACCACCGCCCGATCGACGACGTGATGGCCGAGGCGCTGGAGGTCGCCGGCGCTGCGGGAGGCCCCGTCCACGTCGACCTGGACGTGGACGTGTGCGACCGATCCGTCGCCCCCGGTTGCCCGGCCTCGGTGCCGGGCGGGCTCGCGGCCTGGGAGCTGCGGCGGTTCGCGCGGCTCGCGGGTGCGGACTCCCGTGTCCGCTCGATCGACATCGCGGAGGTCGACGCGACCGCGGACACCCCCGACCAGCGCACGGTCCGCCTCGCGGCGCTGCTGGTGCTGGAGGCGGCGGCGGGGCTGGCGTCACGCTGACTCGGCGCGGCTACTGCGGCGGCGGGAAGCCGGGGGCGGCAGGCGGAGGTGCGTTCGTCGCAGGAGGCACGCCGGCCGGCTGAGCGTGCGGCGCTGTACCGGGCTGCGGCGGAGTCGTGCCCGGCTGCGGCGCCAGCGGGGGACCGCTCGGCTGCGGCCACTGCTGGTGCGCGTACGCCTGCGGCGGAAGGGGAACCGCGACCGCTTGGGGCGCCCGGGGGTGCGCGTGGCTCCCCGCATCCGGGAACGGGTACGGCGGATAGGTCCGCAGCTCCGGACCCGGTGGCTGGTCTCCACGCGCCGCCGGTTTCGCCTCGAACGCCCGCACGATCAGCGGGATGACCGCCGCCACCGCCGCGACGAGGGTCGTCGCCGCCGACAGCCGCCACCACCAGTCCGGCCACGTCGCCGCCGGGAGGATCGCCGGGAGGGCGAGCACCAGCGCGGTCGCCCACATGAGCGCGAGCGACACCACGCCGCCGATCGACGACACGCGGGAGGAGGCCCGCGTCACGAAGCGCAGCCCGTACACCTGGGTCAGCAGCAACGCCATGCGGGCGAGTACCACGACCCCGGCGAAGCGCCAGAACTGCTCCGCCCAGACCCGCGCGTCCGCAGTGTCGTCGGGCTGGAGGATGCCGTTCCACAGCTTCAGCAGCCCGACTGCGACCAGGGCGGCGTTGGTGATGGTCGACGCCGGGAGGTACCAGCGGTTGGGGCCGTTCGACACCGTCGCGTCCAGCGCGACGGCTCCGGCGAACGCGCCGACGAGCAGGAGAGTCAGCCACGCGCGGCCGGCGATGTTCGCCTGGTCTCCGACGACGATCAGGACCGCCCCGAACACCGCGGACGTCGCCAGCACCCCGATCGTCAGGTACAGCGCCAGCCTGCGCGCGCGCGGTCGGCTGGTTTCGGCGTCGGTCGCGGCTTCATCTTGGAATGTCACACTCCAGGGTAACCTATCACCGCCCTCAGGCGAAGTGCGTGCGTGTCACCAGCGGCACCCCGGGCCGGTAGGCGAGGTGCACGTACGAGGGCGCGTCCAGCACAACGTAGTCCGCCCGTGCTCCTGGGCGCAGGTGGCCGACGTCCTCCCGGCGCAGCGCCTCCGCGCCGCCGAGCGTCGCAGCCCGCAGGGCCTCCGCCACCGTCATCCTCATGTCGCGCACCGCGACCGCGATGCAGAACGGCATCGACGACGTGAACGACGAGCCCGGGTTGCAGTCGCTGGCCAGCGCCACCTGCACGCCGGCGTCGATGAGGCGACGGGCGTCGGGGTACGGGTGCCGGGTCGAGAACTCGACGCCGGGCAGGAGGGTCGCGACCGTCCGCGACCCCGCCAGGAGCGACACGTCGCGGTCGGTGAGGTAGGTGCCGTGGTCGACGCTCGCGGCGTCCAGCTCGACCGCCAGCGCGACGCCGTCGCCCGGGCCGAGCTGGCTCGCGTGCACGCGCACGCCGAGGCCGCGCGCGGCGCCGGCCTCCAGGATGCGCCTCGACTGGGCGACCGTGAAGGCGCCGGTCTCGCAGAACACGTCGACCCAGCGGGAGTGCGGCGCGCAGGCGTCCAGCATCGGACCGGTGACCAGGTCCACGTACGCCTCCGGGTCGGACGCGAACTCGGCCGGCACCACGTGCGCGCCGAGGAACGTGGTCTCCGCCGTGACCTCGCGGGCGATCCGGAGGATGCGCGCCTCGTCCTCCACGGTCAGGCCGTATCCGCTCTTGACCTCGAAGGTCGTCGTGCCCTGCGCGCGCAGCTCGCGCACGAAACCGGCCAGCCGCCGGCGCAGCTCGTCGTCGGATGCCGCTCTCGTCGCGGCCACGGTGCCGCGTATGCCGCCGGCGGAATACGGCCGGCCGGCCATCCGCGCTTCGAACTCCGCCGAACGGTCGCCGCCGAAGACGAGGTGCGTGTGGCTGTCGACGAAGCCGGGGATGACGGCCGCGCCGCCCGCGTCCACGACCTCGTCGGCGTGCGCGCGCGGCGCCGCCGACGCGGGCCCGGTCCACTCGACCCGACCGTCCACCTCCAGAAGGGCCGCGTCGGGGAGGATGCCGAGCGGCCCGGGGTGGGCGGGGTCCAGTGTGACGAGCTCGGCGATCCCGGTCAGCAGCGTCGCGCGGGACATCAGGCGACCGGACCGGAGGAGACGGCGGCTTCCTGCATGGGGATGCGCAGCCCGCGCTCTCGCGCGACCTCCGCCGCGTGCTCATAACCGGCGTCGACGTGCCGCATGACGCCGGTGCCCGGGTCGTTGGTGAGCACGCGCTCGATTTTCTCGGCCGCGAGCGGGGTGCCGTCGGCGACGACGACCTGCCCGGCGTGGATGCTGCGCCCGATCCCGACCCCGCCGCCGTGGTGCAGCGACACCCAGGTCGCCCCCGACGCGGTGTTCAGCAGCGCGTTGAGCAGCGGCCAGTCGGCGATCGCGTCCGAGCCGTCCTTCATCGCCTCGGTCTCGCGGTAGGGCGAGGCCACCGAACCGGAGTCGAGGTGGTCGCGGCCGATCACGATCGGGGCCGAGAGCTCGCCCGAGGCGACCATCTCGTTGAACTTCAGCCCGGCCAGGTGGCGCTCCTTGTAGCCGAGCCAGCAGATCCGCGCGGGGAGGCCCTCGAAGTGCACCTTCTCGCCGGCCTGGGTGATCCAGCGGCGAAGCTTCTGGTCGTCGGGGAACAGCTCCAGGATGGCGCGATCGGTCGCCGCGATGTCCGCCGGGTCGCCGGAGAGCGCCGCCCACCGGAACGGGCCGCGGCCCTCCTCGAACTGCGGCCGGATGTAGGCGGGCACGAAGCCGGGGAACGCGAACGCGCGATCGAAGCCGCCGAGCTGGGCCTCGGTGCGGATGGAGTTGCCGTAGTCGAAGACCTCGGCGCCCGCGTCGAGGAAGCCGACCATCGCCTCCACCTGCTTCGCCATCGACAGGCGCGCGGCGATGGTGAAGGCCTCCGGGTCGGCGGCGGCGCGGTCGTGCCACTCCTCGACCGTCACGCCCTCCGGGAGGTAGCTCAGCGGGTCGTGCGCGCTGGTCTGGTCGGTGACGATGTCGATCGCCACGCCGCGGCGCAGCAGCTCGGGGAAGACCGTGGCGGCGTTGCCCACCAGGCCGACCGAGAGGGCGCGGCGCTCGTCCTTGGCGGCGAGCACTCGGGCGACGGCGTCGTCCAGGTCGTCGGTCAGCTCGTCCAGGTAGCCGTGGTCGACGCGGCGCTGCAGGCGGGTGCGGTCGACGTCCACGATCAGCACCACGCCGCCGTTGAGGGTGACGGCCAGCGGCTGAGCGCCGCCCATCCCGCCGCAACCGCCGGTGAGGGTGAGGGTGCCCGCCAGGCTCCCACCGAACCTCTTGTCGGCGATCGCCGCGAACGTCTCGTAGGTGCCCTGCAGGATGCCCTGGGAGCCGATGTAGATCCAGGAGCCCGCGGTCATCTGGCCGTACATGGTCAGGCCCAGTGCCTCCAGGCGGCGGAACTCCGGCCAGGTCGCCCAGTCGCCCACGAGGTTGGAGTTGGCGATGAGCACGCGCGGCGCCCACTCGTGCGTGCGGAACACGCCGACCGGCTTGCCGGACTGCACCAGCAGCGTCTCGTCGGCCTCCAGGTCGCGGAGGGTGGCGACGATCGCGTCGAAGGCCTCCCAGCTGCGTGCGGCGCGGCCGGTGCCGCCGTAGACGACCAGGTCGTCGGGGCGCTCGGCGACCTCCGGGTCGAGGTTGTTCATCAGCATGCGCAGCGGCGCCTCGGTCTGCCAGCTCTTCGCGCTGAGCTCGGTGCCGCGCGGCGCGCGCACGGGTCGCGATCCCTGCATCATCAGGTCCTTTCTGTTCGTATGGTCCCGCCCGCAGCCATCTGTTCCTCACTTTCTCCCGCTTCCCTCCTGCGTGTCGCGGGAGAAAGTGAGGAAGCGATGGCTGGGGGCGGGAGGTCAGGAGAGGTCGGTGGTGGTGCGGGCGGCGGAGGCGGCGGCGCCGGAGGCGACGAAGGCGACGGCGGCCTCGATCTCGGGCGAGAGGTGGCGGTCCGGGCCGGGGCCGGGGACGGAGGCGCGCAGCGCCTCGGTGACCGCGCCGGTTGCCGGGCCCTGACGCAGCGGGGCGCGGAGGTCGGCGCCGCGCGCGGCGGTCATCAGCTCGATCGCGAGCACGCGGGCCAGCCCGTCGATCGCGCGGCGCAGCTTGCGGGCGGCGGCCCAGCCCATCGAGACATGGTCCTCCTGCATCGCGGACGACGGGATGCTGTCCACCGAAGCGGGCACGGCCAGACGCTTGAGCTCCGAGACGATCCCTGCCGCGGTGTACTGCGCGATCATCAGGCCGGAGTCGACGCCGACCTCGTGCGCGAGGAACGGCGGCAGCCCCTGGTTGCGCGCCGGGTCGAGGAAGCGGTCGGTGCGGCGCTCCGACATGCTCGCGACGTCGGCGATGACGATCGCGAGGAAGTCGAGCACGTACGCGACCGGCGCGCCGTGGAAGTTGCCGTTCGACTCCACCCGGCCGTCCGGGGTGAGCACCGGGTTGTCGATGGCGGAGGCCAGCTCGCGCTCGGCGATCATCGTCGCGTGGGCGACGGTGTCCCGCGCGCCGCCGTTGACCTGCGGCGAGCAGCGCAACGAGTAGGCGTCCTGAACGCGCGTGCACTCAGGACCCTTGTGGCTCGCCACCAGCGGGGAGCCCGCGAGCAGCGCGCGCAGGTTCGCGGCGGAGACCGCCTGGCCGGCCTGGGGGCGCAGCCGCTGGAGGTCGGCGGCGAAGACGGCATCGGTGCCGAGCAGCGCCTCCACGCTCATCGCCGCGGTGATGTCTGCTGTGGTGAGGAGGCCGCCGAGGTCGTGCAGCGCGAGCGACAGCATCCCGAGCATTCCGTCGGTGCCGTTGATGAGCGCGAGGCCTTCCTTCTCGGCGAGGACGACGGGCTCGATGCCGGCGGCGGCGAGGGCGTCCGCCGCCTCCACGAGTTCTCCCTTGACGCGCACCTGGCCCTCGCCCATCGCCGCGAGGGCGCAGTGCGCGAGCGGCGCGAGGTCGCCCGAGCAGCCGAGCGAGCCGTACTCGCGCACGAGCGGGGTGATGCCCGCGTTGAGCAGGGCGGCATAGGTCTCGACGGTGCGGCGCTGCGCTCCGGTGCGGCCGGTCATCAGCGTCGCCAGGCGCAGCAGCATGAGGGCGCGCACGACCTCCCGCTCGACCTCCGGCCCCGACCCGGCCGCGTGCGAGCGGACGAGGGAGGCCTGGAGCTGCGCGCGGCGCTCGCCGGGGATGAACGTGGTCGCCAGTGCGCCGAAACCGGTGGAGATGCCATAGTGCGGCTCGACGTCGTCGGCGAGCGCCTCGACGATCGCGCGGGACGCCTCGACGGCTTCGAGCGCGGCGTCGTCGAGTCGGACGGGTGCGTCGTGCCGGGCCACCGCGACGACCTCGGCGATGGTGAGCGGGCGGGCGCCGACGGTGACGGGCGCGGCGTCGGCGGCGTCGCGGGAGGTGGTTGCAGAGGTGGAACCGGTGGTGAAGGCGGACATGCTCCGATCATGCGCCGGAGGCCGCTGGGCGCGCCCGGGGTTAGGCTCATCGGTGTCCGGGATACCAGACACGCGGCCGAGCGCCGGGAGGAGCGTCCATGAGCAAGGTCCCCGCCGCGGAGAACACCCTCCGCGTCCTCGCCTACCTCGCCACGCAGCGCGGACCCGTCCCCGCCGCCGGGATCGCCGCCTCCCTCGGCCTCCCGCGCTCCACGGTCTACCACCTGCTGACCGTGCTGACCGAGCACGGTTTCGTCCTGCACTTCCCCGAAGCGCGCCGCTACGGGCTGGGCGTCGCCGCCTACGAGCTGTCGAGCGGGTTCTCCCGGCAGCAGCCGCTCAGCCGGCTCGGCCGGCCCATCGTCGCCGCGCTGGTGGACGCGATCGGCGAGTCCGGCCACGTCGCGGTGCTGCACGGCAGGGACGTCGTCTACATCGTGGAGGAGCGTGCGCCGCGGAGGCCGCGCCTTGTCACGGACGTGGGTGTGCGCCTCCCCGCGCACCTGACGGCGAGCGGCCGCGCGCTGCTGGCCTCGCTCCCCGCCGGTCAGCTTCGCGCGCTGTACCCGGACGCCGACGCGTTCGAGGACCGCACCGGCGCCGGCCCGCACTCGTACGCCGAACTCCGCCGGCTCGTCGCGGAGGCACGCGACCGCGGCTACGCCACCGAGGACGGCGACGTGACGCCCGGTTTCGCCTCCGTCGCCGTGTCGGTGCGCGACCACGCCGGCTGGCCGGCCGCCGGGATCGCCGTCACCTTCCCGCGCGCGAACGTGCCGCCCGCCGAGTGGGACGCGCTCGCCGCCCGCGTGCGCGACGCCGCAGCCGAGCTCTCCCGCCGGATCCGCGGCAGCTGACCCCGCTGACGCGCCCCTCGGAGCGTCAGCGGAGGGTGACCGTGGTGGTGTGGGCGGTGCTGTCGCGGGTGTAGTCGACCTTCACCTCGTCGCCGGCCTTGCTGGTGACCTGGATCGCGGTGAGCACGTCGATGTCGGTCGCCGGGTTGCCGTTCACCGCGGTGACCACGTCGCCGACCCGGAGACCGGCCTGCTGCGCGGGGCCGCCCGACACGACCGACTGCACGAACAGCCCGCCGTCCACGCCGAACGCCGCCGCCGCGGCGGGAGGGATCGGCACGACGGTGAGTCCGGCGTCCGGATGCGTGACCTCCCCGTGCGCGATCAGCTCGTGCGCGATCGGCAGCGCCAGCGACTCCGGCACGGCGAACCCGATCCCCACGCTGCCGGTGCTCGCGTGGCCGCTGGAGCCGGGCACGGTCGCGATCGCCGTGTTGATGCCGACGAGGCGCCCCGCGCAGTCGACGAGTGCGCCTCCCGAGTTGCCCGGGTTGATCGACGCGTCGGTCTGGATGGCGCCGGCCAGGATGGCGTTCCTGTCGTCGTCGCTGGGCACCGGGACGGTCCGCCCGAGCGCGCTGACGATGCCGGCCGTCACGGTCGAGGAGAGGCCGAGCGGGGCGCCGAGCGCGACCACCGGCCGGCCGACCACGAGCGATCCGGAGTCGCCCGTCGCGATGACCGGCAGCGGCTCGTCGGACTTCACCTTGATGACGGCCAGGTCGGTCTTCGGGTCGCGCCCGGTGAGCTCGGCGGCGAGTTCGTGGCCGTCGCTGAACCGCACCGCGAGCTTCGCACCCGACGCCGCGTCGGCGATCACGTGGTTGTTGGTCAGGATGTAGCCGTCCTCGGTGATGATCTCGCCGCTGCCGTTGCTCGACCCGCGCGCGCCCGTGACGCCGATGGTGACCACGCTCGGGAGCACGTCGTCCGCGACCCGGGCGGCGTCGCACGTGCCGCGGCCGGCGGTGATCGCGGCGAACGCGAAGCCGCCCGCGACCATCCCGCCGCCGATCAGGACCAGGGCGGAGCCGAGGACGAGCAGCGCGATCGTCCAGCCGCGCAGGGTGTTCGTGCGCGGGGCGCCCCGTCCGGGGCGGCCGTGTTCGTGGTGGCCGTGTCCGGGGCGGTCCGGCGCAGGGTGTTCTTGTGCTCTGTCACGGTGGCCCCTCCTCGACGGTGGCGCCAGGCTAGCCGGACGGAGGGCACGGCAGAAGGGGTGTTCTCGCCCGCTCGGGTGGCCGCTACCCTTCGGGCATGGTGAGATTCCTGATCCGGGCGGCGATCTTCGTGGTCACCGCGGCGCTCGGCTTGCTGGTGGCCTCGTGGATCCTTCCCGGGTTCCATCTCGACTGGGAGGGCCTCCTGGTGGCCGTGCTGGTCTTCGCGGTGGCGCAGAGCATCCTCGCGCCTTTCATCTTCAATCTCGCCCGCAAGTACGCGTCGGCGATGCTCGGCGGGATCGGGCTCGTGTCGACGCTCGTCGCGCTGCTGGTCGCCTCGTTGCTGCCGGGCGGGATCCGGGTGGACGATTTCCTCACGTGGATCCTCGCCGCGCTCGTCGTCTGGGTGGTGACGGCGCTCGGCGGCTGGCTGCTGCCGCTGATCTTCCTCAAGAAGAAGGTGGCGGCCCGCACCTAGCTCACAGCTTTTTCGCGTAGCAGACCGAGTGCGGGTCGCCGACGTATTCGCCGAAGTTCGGGATGCGCGCATAGCCGCGGCTCTCGTACAACGCGATGGCCGCGTGCTGCAACGGGCCGGTCTCGAGTCGCAGCGTGGCGACGCCGGCGCGCGCGGCCTCGGCCTCCACCGCCGCGAGGAGGCCGCCGGCCAGTCCTCGGCCCCTGGCGTCCTCGTGGACGAACATGCGCTTGAGCTCGGCGCTGCCATCCGGCTTCCGGACGAGCGCGGCCATCCCGAGCGCCGCGCCCTCCTCGTCGCGTCCGACGAACACAGTCACGCCGGGACGCTCCAGTTCCGAGACGTCGAGCAGGTAGCAGCTCTCGGCCGGATAGAGCGAGAAGGTGAACTCGTCGCTCAGGCGCAGCAGCTCAGCGACGCCAGGGGAGCGGGCGGGCTCGACGGACACGCGGGTGGTCATGCGCCGATGCTAGCCAGGCCGTATGTCCGGCAGGTTTCGGGCCGGTCAGCCGGTCAGCCGGCCTTCCGCGCCTTCTGCCGCGAGATACCGCGCGCGACCCACTCCAGCCGGCGCAGCGCCTCCCGGTTGCGGATCCACAGGATGGGATCGATGATCGGCGTCGGGATGCGGGCGGCGATCCCGGTCATCGCGTGCTCCTCCATCCGCACGAGGCAGCCGGAGCCGCGCGGCTGCACCTCGATGACGACGCGCTCGGTCCCCACCGGCCGCGTCTTCGCCTCCAGCACGAACCGCTTCGGCGCGTCCCACTCCTCGACGGTGGTCTCGTCGTTGAGGACGAACGGCCAGATGCCGATGGAGTGGTGCAGGCGGGAGCCCGGCTCAGGGAAATGGCCGTCGGCCCCGCGCAGCCGGGAGGCGCCGACGACCCAGGTCGGGAAGACCCACGGGTCGGCGAGGGCGGTGAAGACCTCTTCGGGCGTGCAGGCGAAACGGCGTACGTTGACCGACATCAGGCGATCTCCTCATCGATGAAACCAGTGGTCTGGTTGAAGCCGCTGGCCGGAGCGCCCGGCGGCGCCGCCGATTCCTCCGGAGCCAGCGAGGGCATCCGGGTCACCCCGAACTCGTGCCGGAGGGCGCTGCGCGCCGCGTAGTAGCCGGCCAGCCCGTGCACGCCCGGCCCCGGCACGGCGGACGACGAGGCGAGGTACAGCCCGCGGCCCGGCATCCGCCAGGGTTCGGTGGACAGCACGGGCCGCATGACGAGCTGGGAGAGGTCCGGCATCCCCGAGGAGATGTCGCCGCCGATATAGCTGGGGTTGTAGCCCTCCAGCGCGTGCGCGGTGCGGGTGGTCTTCGCGAGGATCAGGTCGCGGAACCCCGGGGCGAAGCGCTCGATCTGAGCGATGACGGCCTCGCTGCGATCCGACGTGGAGCCGCGCGGGACGTGCGTGTAGGCCCACAGCACGTGCCGGCCTGCCGGCGCGCGCGAGGGGTCGAAGAGCGTCGGCTGGGACAGGAGCACGTACGGGTCGTCGCTCTCGCGGCCGGCGGCCACCACGCGCTCGGAGCGCGCGATCGCGCCGCGCTCGCCGCCGAGGTGGACGGTCGCGGTCTCCAGCAACTCGGGATTCGTCCACGGCACTGGGCCGGACAGGGCGAAGTCGATCTTGAACACGCCGTTGCCGTCTCGGAAGTCGGCGACGCGACGCAGATAGTCGGGGGGCAGGAGGTCCTCGCCGAGCCGCGCGGCGATGGCGACGGGGTGTCGAACAGGATGGCGCGCGCGTCGGGCAGTTCGCCGAGCGACTCGATCTCGGCGCCGGTGACGACCTCGCCGCCGTGCGCGCGGATGTCGTCGACCATCGCGTCCGCTATCGCCTGCGAGCCGCCGACCGGGATGGGCCAGCCGCGGGCGTGCGCGTACGTCGCCAGGGCGAGCCCCGCGGCGGACGCGGCGAGGCTCGGCAGCGGCAGGGTGGCGTGTGCGATCACGCCGGTGAGAAGGGCGCGCGCCTCCTGGGTGCGGAACGGAAGGTTCCACCACGGACCGCCCTGGGACAGCGCGGTGAGGCCGAAGCGCGCGGCGACGAGCGGGTTGCGCGGGAGCTGCAGGAGGGACGACCCGGTGAACTGCGCGACTGCGTCCGCGTTGCGCGCGAGAGGGCCGAGCAGGGCGCGCCAGGCGGGGCCGTCGGCGCCGAGAGCTGCGGCGGTGCGCTCCAGGTCGCGATAGGCGACGGCGACCTCCCCGCCGGGCAGCGGATGCCCGTAGGAGGCCGACGGAGTGATGAACGGCACGCGGTCCGCGAGCCCGAACCTCCGGAAGAATCCCGACGCGAACGCCAGAGGGTGCACTGCCGAGCAGATGTCGTGGCGGAAGCCCGGCAGGGTGATCTCCTCCGTCCGCACGCCGCCGCCCGGCGTCGCGTTCCGTTCGTAGACGTGGACGCTCAGCCCCGCCCGGGCGAGGGTGACGGCGGCCGCGAGCCCGTTGGGGCCGGACCCGATGACGATCGCGTCGACGGAGGACATGCCCCATGTATACCCCGGCCACCGCGGCCCGGGAGGGGGTTGCGGATCGGCAGCGTCCTCCCAGGCGGGATCCTGTATCGTTGGCAGGTCGGCTCTTGACACCGCGCCTTTTTGTCGCGCGGATGGGTTTGTAAGTCAAGTGGGCCGGTTCCGCAGCCAGACGGTGAGCGGATTCATCACGATGTGAACGGCCCCGGGCGATGTCTGCTGGGGATACCTCCGGTGCGCTTCAGCGTGCCGCCGCGCATTTCGCAACAACAACCCAGGAAGAATCACGCATGCCCCCGTACAAGAAGAACGCCGGACAGCAGGGCTCCGGCCGACCCGCGCAGCAGCACGCGCCGAAGGGCGCCGGCAGCCGTAGCCCGAAGCACCGCGGCTACCGCGACGAGGCACCCGAGGCAGGCAAGAAGAACCGCTGGACCGCCGACGACCGCGCCGCGCGCGGCCGGGACACCTACGGCACCCGCGGCGACGCCCGTGGCGCCGAGCGCGGTTCTGAGCGCGCCGGCCGTGGCGAGCGCCCGAACTGGGAGCCGCGCGGGAAGGACGCCCGCCGCACCGAGCGCGAGTGGGACAGCCGCGCCCACGCCGGCCGTCGCGAGGACGAGCGTCCGCGCCGGTTCGAGCGGGACGACCGCGCCCCGCGTCGCGAGTTCGACGACCGTCCGCGCCGTCAGTTCGACCGCGACGAGCGTGCTCCGCGCCGCGAGTTCGACGACCGTCCGCGCCGCAGCTTCGACCGCGACGACCGTGCCCCGCGCCGCGACTTCGATCGTGACGGCCGTGCGCCCCGTCGCGAGAACGACGAGCGTCCGCGCCGCTTCGACCGCGACGAGCGTCCGCGCCGGAGTTTCGACCGGGATGACCGCGCGCCGCGCCGCGACAACGACGACCGTCCGCGCCGCAGCTTCGACCGGGACGACCGCGCTCCCCGTCGTGACAACGACGACCGTCCGCGCCGCAGCTTCGACCGGGACGACCGCGCTCCCCGTCGTGACAACGACGACCGTCCGCGCCGCAGCTTCGACCGCGACGAGCGCGCCCCCCGCCGCGACTCCTCCTTCTACCCGTCCCGCGACGAGAAGCAGTCGTCCTCCCCGCAGGAGGATGTCGTTCTCGAGCGTCTGGAGGCCGAGGCGATCCAGGCCGCGGACGGGAGGGCGTGACCTTCGCCGACCTGGGGCTGGGCGGCAACATCGTCCGCGCGCTGGCCGAGCTCGGCGCCGAGACGCCGTTCCCCATCCAGGCCGCCACCACCCCGGACGTGCTCGCCGGCAAGGACGTCCTCGGCCGCGGCCGCACCGGCTCCGGCAAGACGATCGCGTTCGCCGCCCCCATGGTCGAGCGCCTCATGCAGCTCTGGGCCGATTCCGGCAAGTCCGGCGGCAAGCGCCAGCTCGGCCGCGCCCCGCGGGCGCTCATCCTCGCGCCGACCCGCGAGCTCGCCCTCCAGATCGACCGCACCGTGCAGCCCATCGCGCGCAGCGTCGGCCTGTTCACCACGCAGATCTACGGCGGCGTGCCGCAGGGCCGCCAGGTCGGCGCCCTCCAGCGCGGCGTCGACATCGTGATCGGCACGCCCGGCCGCATCGAGGACCTCGTGGAGCAGGGCCGCCTCGACCTCAGCGAGGTCGTCGTCAGCGTCCTGGACGAGGCCGACCACATGTGCGACCTCGGCTTCCTGGAGCCGGTGCAGCGCATCCTGCGCCGCACATCCGAGGGCGGCCAGAAGCTGCTGTTCTCGGCGACCCTCGACAGCGGGGTGGCGCAGCTCGTGAACGAGTTCCTGGTGGACCCGACCGTGCACGAGGTCGCGGGCGAGGACCAGGCGTCCTCGACCATCGACCACCGCGTGCTGGTCATCGAGCACCGCGACAAGCCGGCCATCATCGAGCAGCTCGCGGACCGCGACGGCAAGACGCTGATCTTCGCCCGCACCCGCGCGTTCGCCGAGATGCTGGCCGACCAGCTGGATGACGCCGGCATCCCCGCCGTCAGCCTCCACGGCGACCTGAACCAGTCGCGCCGCACCCGCAACCTGGCCCAGCTCACCAGTGGCCGCGTGAGCGTGCTCGTCGCGACGGACGTCGCAGCCCGCGGGATCCACGTGGACGACATCGACCTGGTCATCCAGGCCGACGCGCCGGACGAGTACAAGACCTACCTGCACCGCTCGGGCCGCACCGGCCGCGCCGGCAAGCAGGGCACGGTCGTGACGCTCATCCCCCGTCAGCGTCAGCGCCGCATGAGCGAACTGCTGGACCGCGCCGAGATCGAGGCCGACTTCGTGCCGGCCGCCCCCGGCGACGACGTGGTGCTGACGCTCTCCCAGGTGTAACCACCCGCCGAGTACGCCCGAATTCAGGCGACAACCGCCGAGTACGCAGATCGTCTGCGTACTCGGCGGTTTGCGTCAGGGGGTCTCGGCGGCGAGTTGCTCGAGGGCGTGGCGGGCGACGGAGGCCATGCGGGGATTGTCGTCGGAGGAGGTGGCGAGGGCGCTGGCCATCGTGACCGCCCAGCCGCGCGCGCGGAGCCAGGTCGCGCGGTCGGGAGCGACCGGCAGCGCCGCGCGGAACCGCTCCCGCGCCTCCCCATCGAAGGTCAGCCACGCGGTCGCCAGGTCGGTCGCGGGGTCGCCCGAGGTGACGTCGCCGAAGTCGATGACCGCCGCGAGGCCGCCTTCCGGGGTGAGCAGCAGGTTGCCCGGGTGGAGGTCGCCGTGCAGCAGCAGCGGAGGCCCGTCCCACGCGGGCGCCGCGAGCGCCTCCCGCCACGCCTGCTCCAGCGCCGCGACCTCCATCCGCCCGGACAGGGACCGCAGTCTGGTCGCCACGACCTCCCGACGTGACGCCAGAGGGACCCCGCGCACCGGATTGCGTGGAGCGTCCGGCGCAGGCACGGCCAACTCGCCGACGAACTCCGCCAGCGCCTCGGCGACACCGGCCCGCTCCTCGGCACCGACCGACGCGCCGTCGACGCCGTCGATCCACTCGACGATGCTCCACGACCAGGGGAAGAGGTCGGACGGCAGTCCGACGCGGATCGGCGCGGGGACCCTCGCGCGCACGCGCGCGGCGATGCCGGGCAGTAGCTGCTGCTCGTGCTCGATCAGGTGCGCAGCGACCTCGCGCCGCGGGATGCGGACGGCGTACGCGTCGCCCAGCCGGTAGAGCTGGTTGTCCCACCCGTCGGACACGAGGCGCAACGGCCCGGCCAGGTCGGGATGCTGCGCGGCCACGAGCGCGGCGACGAGCGCGGCGTCGGTGGGGATGTCGGCAGGCGGGGTCAGCGGCACCGGAGCAGCCTAACCGCCAGGCCCGACCCCACGCACCGCCAACCCGCGCGCCGCGGTGACTCCAGCGGCCCACGGACTGCTCGTACGGGTCCCCGCGCCCCCGCATCCCGGCCACCTGCACACCTTGGCGCCGCGGCCGTCGCGCGGGGGCGGCAGCGCGTGTCGGACGACGTTGGCGCAGCATCCGACTCCTCTGGCGACGCGACCGCGCACCGTCGCTGCGTACCGATAGGAAAATGCGCAGCAAACTCGCGTACCGCCGCGAAATCGTGCTGAAGTCGTGTGTCAGCATTGGTGCGGAGGCCCCATGACTACCGACCCCGCCCGCATGCACAGCGTCACCGACGACACCACCGAACTCGTCGATCTCGTGCTCGACTACTCACGCCGGCGCATCCTCGCGACCGACACGCCCCTGGACAAGCCGCTGCCCGAGTCCGAGCTGCGCCGGCTGGCCGGCCGCACCGTCTCCGAGAACGGCATGGGCGCCGAGCGCGCGCTCGCCGTCTTCGAGCACGTCCTCGCGCCCGCGTGCATCACCACGGACCACCCGCGTTACCTGTCCTTCATCCCGACCGCGCCCACGAAGGCGGCGACGGCGTTCGACCTCGTCGTGTCCGCGAGCGCGGTCTACGGCGGGTCGTGGCTGGAGGGCTCCGGCGCCGTGTACGCCGAGAACCAGGTGCTGTCCTGGCTGGCTGGCGAGTTCGGCCTCCCGGCGACCGCGGGCGGCGTCTTCGTGCAGGGCGGTACCCTCGGCAACCTCTCCGCACTCGTGGCCGCCCGCGACCACGCCCGGACCGAGCGCGGCAACCCGCCGGGGCGCTGGATCATCGTCTGCAGCGCCGAAGCGCACTCCTCCGTCGCCTCGGCCGCGCGCGTCATGGACGTGGAGGTCGTGACGGTCTCGCCCGGCGAGTCGGGCGTCCTCACGGGCGACGCGGTCCGCCCGGCGCTGGCCGAGCACGGCGGCGCCGTGTTCGCGGTCGTCGCGACCGCAGGGTCAACGAACTTCGGGATCGTGGACGACATCGCCTCCATCGCCGCGCTGAAGGACGAGTTCGACTTCTGGCTGCATGTGGACGGCGCTTACGGTCTGGCCGGGATGCTGTCGCCGCTCGCCCGGCCGCGGTTCGCCGGCGTGGAGCGCGCCGACTCGCTCATCGTCGACCCGCACAAGTGGCTGTTCGCGCCGTTCGACGCCTGCGCGCTGCTCTACCGCGACCCGGAGCAGGGCCGCCGTGCGCACACGCAGCACGCGGAGTACCTGGACACGCTGACCGAGGCTACCGAGTGGAGCCCGTCCGACTACGCCGCGCACCTGACCCGTCGCGCCCGCGGCCTGCCGCTCTGGTTCTCGCTGGCCTCCCACGGCGCCGCCGCCTACCGGGACGCCGTCACGGCCTCACTGCTGCTCGCCCGCCGCATCGCGGACGAGATCGACCGCCGGGAGGGCTTCCACCTGGTGCGCCGGCCGCAGCTCTCCGTCGTGGTCTTCGAGCGGGAGGGCTGGAGCAAGGAGGATTACGCGCTCTGGTCGGCTCGCCTCCTGGACGAGCAGCGCGCCTTCGTCACGCCGAGCTCGCACGCCGGCCGGACGAACACGCGGTTCGCCATCCTCAACCCGTTGACGACGTTCGAGGACCTCGTGGAGATCCTGGATTCGATGGAGGGCTGAGCTTCGATGGAGGGCTGACGCCCGGACACGACGAAGCCCCCGCCGGTGGCGGGGGCTTCGTCGTGTCCGGGATCCGATCAGACGATGTCGTCGTCGATGCCGCGTCGGGTGACGCGGTCGCCGGTCACGGGGTCCACGGTGGAGCGTGTCGTCGCGATGGTGCGGCGACGGCGGGTCAGCAGGATGATCCCGATGATGATGCCGACAACGCCGGCGATCATCAGGATGTATCCGACCAGGTGGAGGTTGATCCAGTCGACTTGGATGTTGAGGGCGAACGCGAGGATCGCTCCGATCACGAACAGGACGATTCCGGTGCCCAGACTCATGGAGACCTCCCTTATACGCGTCGGCTGCCGGTCAGCAGCCGAACGAGCCAGACGATCACCGCGAGGACGAGCAGGATGATGCCGACCCAGAGCAGGAAGTTCAAGGACGACACGAAGCCGCCCGTGAGCAGCAGGATGACCGCGATGATGGCGATGATGATGAGCAGGATGTTCATGGAGGGGTTGTCCTTTCCTTGACGCGCTCCACGCAACAACTGTTTCGGTTGTCGAACAATCCCCTTGACGTCAGGACCTTTCAGGCCTATTCGCGTGTCGCTCCCCGCCGATCCCGTCCACTGTCCGGCGCATCCTCGTCAGGAAGCGGGTCACGGTACGCGCTTCCTCCTCGCTCAGCTCGGCCGCCTGGGCGGCGATCTGCTCCTGCGCGATCGTGAGCGGGCCGGTGTCGCCGAAGGCCGCGCGTGTCGGGACGAGGTCCACCGACCGACGGTCGGCGTCGTTCGTCCTGCGCTCGATGTAGCCGCCGCGGACGAGCCGGTCGATGAGCGCTGTGGTCGACGCGCTGGAGACACCGACATAGGTGCTGACGTCCTTGGCGGAGGTGCGGCGTCCCTCCGCCGCGTTGTCGAGGATCAGGCGCAGCGCGAGGAAGTCGTTCTCGCCGATGCCCATGGCCGCCCCGGTGCGCCGCCGCATCGCGGTCTCCGCCGCGCGATAGACCTGCAGCGCCTCGAGCACGCCGGTGTCAGGCGGGGGCTCTTCGGATCGCTCGGTCACTCTTGTCAGTCACGCCCCACCTCTGCGATCCCGCAACGGGATGCCGCCGAATTTTCGGCGGATTCACGGCATGCCCGAGAGCGCGTATGCTCGGGCAGTGCTTCCCGACACGCTCCTCCTCGATCGCTACGAGCTCCGCGATCGGCTCGGGCGCGGCGGGATGGGCACCGTCTACCGCGCGTTCGACCGTCAGCTGGGGCGCTTCGTCGCGGTCAAGGTGTTCGCCGCCGGGGAGGCCAGCGACGACGCCCGGCGCCGCGCGGAGGCCACGGCGCTCGCCCGGGTCTCGCATCCGAATCTCGTCACGCTGCTCGACGCGCACCTTTCGCCCGAGGGCGACCCCTCCCCGAGCTTCCTCGTCCTGGAGCTCGTGGATGGGGAGGACCTCCGTTCGCGTCTCGACCGCGGACCGGTGGCCGCCGAGGAGGCCGTGGCGATCGTCGAGGGCATCGCGGCGGCCCTGGTCGTCGTGCACGGCGCCGGGATGGTCCACCGCGACCTCAAGCCCGCGAACATCCTGCTCGGCGACTCCGGAGTGCCGGGCGGCATGCCGCACGCGAAGCTCGCCGACTTCGGGATCGCCCACCTCCTCGGCACCGAGCGGCTGACGACGGCCGGCACCATCATCGGCACCGCCGGCTACCTGAGCCCCGAGCAGGCGAGCGTCGCCGAGCCCGGGCCCGCGGCCGACATCTACGCGCTCGGCCTGGTGACGCTGGAGGCCCTCACCGGTGTGACGGAGTACCCCGGGACCCCGCTGGAGGCCGTGACGGCGCGCCTCGCCCGCGACCCGCGCATTCCCGAGTCGCTGCCGGAGGACTGGCGCGGCCTGCTCGGCGCGATGACCGCGCGCGACCCGCGGCTGCGCCCGACGGCGCTCGAGGTGGCGGTGCTGGCCAGGGAGCTCGCACCCCAGCTGGCCGGGTGGACCCTCCCGGCGCAGGAAGTACCGGGCGAGTTGGCGCCGACCGCCGCGATGCCCGCGGCCGAGCTGGGCGGGGGTGCGCTGGGCGGGGGTGCGCTGGGCGGGGGTGCGCCGGCGGCCGCCACGCAGCCCTCGCACAGGTGGGCGTACCGCGGCTTCGAGCGTGGTTCGCGGCGACGCCGGGTCATGGCAGGGGTCGTCGCGGGCGGAAGCGTCCTCCTCGTCGCTCTGGCGCTCAGTCTCGGCAGCGCGCTCGCCCCCGCCTTCACGGAGCCGACCCCGGCGGGGACCGAGGGGGCGACGCCCCGGCCGAGTCCGACGGTCACCGGCCCGGCGCAGACCGTCGCGCCCGTGGCGACGACCGTCCCGCAGACCGCGGTCCCTGCGCCGCCGGCTCCGGCCCAGAACCAGGGCACCGGTGGCAACGGGAACGGGCACAGCAAGGGCAACGGCCACGGGAAGGGCGGCGGCTGAGCGCGTCAGCCGGTCCGTGCTTCGCGGCCGAGGCTAACTCCGCCCCAGCCCCCGGTACTCCCACCCCGCGCCGACCCACGCCTCCGGATCGAGGACATTCCGCGCGTCGATGATGCGACGACCGGACACGAGGGTCGCCGTTCGTGCCGGGGCGAGCCCCGCGTACTCCCGCCATTCGGTGAGCAGGATCACCAGTTCCGCGCCCGTCAGCGCCTCGTCCGCGGACTCGACCGTCACCAGCTCGGGATCGCGGACACGGGCGTTCGCCGTCGCGTGCGGGTCGGCGGCCACCACCTCGGCTCCGGCCGCGCGCAGTGCGCTCGCGATCTCGAGCGCGGGGGAGTCGCGGACATCGTCCGAGTCGGGTTTGAATGCCAGGCCCAGCACCGCGACCCGTCGGCCGGTCGGGGCGGAGCCGAGCAGCTCCTCGGCCAGCTCGACGACGCGCGCTCGGCGGCGCAGGTTGATCTTGTCCATCTCGTCCAGGAACCGCACCGTCTCGGCGAGCCCGAGCTCGACGGCGCGCGCCTGGAACGCGCGGATGTCCTTCGGCAGGCAGCCGCCGCCGAAGCCGACGCCGGCGTTGAGGAAGCGCCGGCCGATCCGCGCGTCGTGACCGATCGCGTCCGCGAGCTGCGTCACATCGGCGCCGGTGGCCTCGGCGATCTCCGCCATCGCGTTGATGAACGAGATCTTCGTGGCCAGGAACGCGTTCGCCGCGACCTTCACCAGCTCCGCCGTCGCCCAGTCCGTCACGATGAGCGGGGTGCCATCGCGCAGCGGCTTCTCGTAGACCCGCGCGAGCGCGGCGGCCGCGGCGTCGTCCCGCGATCCGCCGGTGACTCCGAACACCAGCCTGTCCGGAGTCAGCGAGTCGGCGACCGCGTGCCCCTCCCGGAGGAACTCAGGGTTCCAGGCGAGCGTCACGCGCGGATCGCCCCCGTCGATGGTCGCCGAGAGCCGCTCGACAGTGCCGACCGGAACCGTCGACTTGCCGACCACGATGTCGCCGTCCTTGCCGTGCGCGAGCACCTGCGCGAACGCGGCATCCACGTACGAGAGGTCGGCTCCGACGCCGCCGGATACCTGCGGCGTGCCGACGGCGATGAAGTGGAGGTCCGCTGAGCCCAGAGCCGCGGGGTCGGTGCTGAAGCGGAGGCGTCCGCTGCCCAGCCCGGACAGCAGGAGCTCCTGCAGGCCCGGCTCGAAGAAGGGAGCTTCGCCCCGGGAGAGCTGCGCGACTTTCCGCGCGTCGACGTCGACGCCCACGACGTCGTGACCGAGCTCGGCCATCGCGGCAGCATGGACCGCCCCGAGGTAGCCGCAGCCGACAACAGAAAGTCTCACCAGGTCGTTTACTCCTTGCTGGGCCGGTGCGGCTGTGTGCGTGCGGCCGGTGCGGGCGCCACTCGATGTCAGGGGACGGCGCCCGCACCTCATTCGCCGCCGGAGGGGATGGGCAGCGGGCCTGCGCGTCGTTCCGATTGAACCTCGCGCTGTCTAAAATTCTGTGCTTTACGCGATGCATTGGCAAGCGAATCTGCTGAATTTCACCTGTTCGCCGGGCGGATCTCACCCACATCAGGCATTGCCCGGACGCTCCGTCACCTCGGCGTCGATCGGGTGAAAATGACACATGCGCCGTGTGGCCGCTATTATGTTACCTGCTGATGTGAGGTGAATGATGAGATGAAGAGACTGATGACGTGCGTGCGATCCTCCGCCACCTGGCCTTCCGCTCAGCGGTATTCGGCGTGAATGTGCTGCCAGCATCGCCTATGGCGCTCAGCGGGGGCGCGGACCGGGGGGCAAGGGGGTATTCATGACGATCCTGGGGGAACCGATGAACACGACGAGGGTGAATTCGAACCAGCCGCGCATCACGATCCGACGGGCAACCGGCTCGCTCTCAATCACATCGAGCCGAAGGAGTCAGGTATGACGATCACCAAGACATCCGACGCGTCGTCCGGTGACGGCCGTCTCGAGGGTGAGGTGCCACGGCTGCCGCGGCTCTCGCGCTACACGATCGATCGGCCGGCGCTGTCCGCACGTCTCGACCGCGCGCTGCGGGAACAGGCCACGGTCGTGCGGGCCCCGGCCGGCTACGGGAAGACGTCCCTCGTCCGCAAGTGGCTCGAGAGGCCGGGCGGCGCGACGCGGGTCGCCGCCGACTGGATCGACCTCGAGCTCGTCACCGGCGGGGTCCGGGGCTTCTGGGACGCCGTCCGCACCGAGTTCGACCCGCACGGGGACGACGACCGGTGGGACACCGACCCGGTCGCCGCAGCGCAGGACACCATCGCCGGGTGTCCCGGCACCGTCGTGCTCGTCCTCGACGGATACACGCGCGGCTGGGACGGTCTGCTGTCCGCCGAGCTGGTCCAGGTGCTCCGCCGGACGCCGAACCTGCACCTCATGGTGCTCACCCGAGCGCTCACCTCCTTCGAGTCTCCCGGCCTGGCGGCCGTTCTCGACCTGGTGGTCGTGCAGAACGACGACCTGGCCTTCGACCGGGCGGAGCTCGACCAGGTGGTGCGCGTGCTCGGCCTGGACGTCGAGCGACGCATCCTCGACCACGTGCTCCGGCAGAGCCGCGGCTGGCCGCTGGCCGCCCGCGCGATGGTCCGGATCTTCGACGACCCGCGCTCCGCGCTCGCCGAGCCCGTCGCCGTGCGCGCGCTCGAGGACATCACGGCGACGGTGGTCGCCGAGCTGCTCGCTGCGGCGCCGGTCGGCGACGACGGCCGTCTCGGCCTCCAGCGGGCGGCCGTCGCCCCGTACCTCTCGCCGCGCATCGTCGAGCGCATCAACGCGGACGAGGCGGAGGGCGACCCGCTCGCAGACGCCGAGGCCGCGGGCCTCGGCGTCTGGACGTATGCGCGCGGCCAGGGGCGCCTGGTCTACGAGCTGCTCGATCCGGTGCGCGTGGCGTTGCGTTCGCAGCTCGACGCGGAGTCGCCGGGCGAGAGCGAGCGGCTCGCCGGGGAACTCCTCGACGTGTTGGAGGCGAACGGGGACTCCGTCGCCGCGCTGCGTCAGGCGCTGCGGGCGAGCGACCTCGCCGCGGCCGAGACGATCATCGCCCGCAACTGGACCTCGTCGTTCACCGAGGACGCCGCGGACTACCTCGAGGTGCTCGGCGGGGTGGAGCTCGGCGCGATCCGGTCCTCGGCCATCCTGCTGACGGTCACGGGACTGCTCCGCGAGATCGCGGGAGGGGATGCGACAGGCGCGCTCGACTACTACCAGGCCGCAGCGGAGCCGCAGGCGCTGCGCGGCAGGCGGCCGGAGCCCGTGCGGCAGTACTGGACGGACCTCGCCAGCATGGTCGCCCTCCGCAAGGTCGGGCGGCTCGCGAACGCCGAGGACTTCCTCGGCCCGCTGTCGACACCGGACCCGGCCGTCTCCGTCCCGCCGATCGCGTGGCTCGAGATGGGCCTCACGCAGCTCCGTCTCGGCCGGGAGCTCGAGGCCGTGACCTCGTTCGAGCGCGCCGCGATCAGCGTCTCGGACGACCGGGACCTGTACGTGTTCGCGTCGGGGGCCGCCTCGCTCGCGCACGCCCTCCACGGCGAGCTGGACCGGGCGACGGCGGTCGCCCAGCGACTCGGCTCCCACCGCTACGGCGATCGGCCGCTCGCGCCGGCGGTCTTCGCGCCGCTGGTGATCGCGCAGCAGCTCATCTCGACAGAGCTGCACGCGTTCGCCGACACCGGAGGCGACGGCGAGGCGCCGGCCGACGAGGCCTCCGCGTGGCTGCCCGGCGCGGCCGTCGACGTCGGGGAGCTGCACAGCTACGCCGCCTACGCGGCCGCGCTGCACGCGCTCGCGGCCGGGGAGCTGGAGGAGGCCCAGCACGTCATCGACGGCGAACTGCTCAGCAAGGGCGCGCACACGCCGAGCAACACCGAGAGCGCCCGCTTCGTGGCCCTGAGCGCCGACCTGCTGATGTCGCAAGGCAACCTGGTCGCCGCGCAGAAGCTCATCAAGGCCTTCCCGGACGGCACCAACCGGCTGCGGCCGGTGTCGGCGCGCCTGCTGCTGATGTTCCGCGAGTACCGGAGCGCCCAGCTCCTGGCCGAGACCGTCCTGGCGGAGAGCCCCGGACCGCGCACCCGCGTGGAGACGCTGCTCGTCCAGGCGGAGGCGCTGTACCGGCTGAAGAGCGCGCGGGCGGCGACGATCCGGTTGAACGCGCGGCAGCTAGCCGAGGCCAACGGCCTCCTCACGCCGTTCGTGCTGACGATCGAAGGCCAGGTCGCCCCGCTGCCCACGGCCTCCACGGCGGGCTCCGGCGACATCGACGCGGCGCTGTCGCGGATCACGCCGCTCTTCTCGGAGGCGGCGATGGCCGCCCAGCTCACCCAACGCGAGCGGATCGTGCTCGACCGCCTCCAGTCGACCGCGAGCCTCGAGTACATCGCCCGCTCGCTGGTCGTCTCGATCAACACGGTGAAGACGCAGACGCGCAGCATCTACCGCAAGCTCGGCGCCAACTCGCGCGAGGAGGCGGTGCGGGTCGCGTACGACCTGGGGCTGCTGCGCCCGCGGCTGCCGATCGGGCGGAACCGCTACGAGGGCGACGACCGGATCGCCTGACCGGGCGTACGACGCGTCAGCGCTGCTGACGCACGGGGGCTGCGCTGACGATCTGGATCAGCGCGGCCCTCAGCGCGTCCGGGTCGTCGACCGTCGGGAAGACCTCGTCCTCCAGGCCGCGCACGGCCTCGAAGGCGGCGTGACCGCGCTCGGTGATGGACACGATGTGCCTGCGCCGATCGGTGGGGTCCGGGAGCCGGGTGACCAGGCCCTCGCGCTCCAGCCGGTCGACCGTCCGGGACATGGTCTGCGCCTCCACCTGCGCGAAGCGGGCGAGGTCGGTCTGCGAGTCGAAGCCGAGCTCCAGGAAGTGCAGCACGATGAGGCCGGCGTGCGTCAGGCCGCGGGCCTCCAGCGCTTCGTACCAGGCGCGCTCGACGGCCCGGGAGGCGGCGCCGAGCAGGCGGCCGAGCGGCCAGTTGTCCGGTTCGTGCTCGCCCTGCTCGTGGTTGCGCGTCTTGTCGCCCCCGGCGGTGTCGCCTGGCGCCACCTCCCCCGACATCGTGGCCTCAGTCGGTCCCGGCGTCGAAGGCGGCGCCCTCGGAGGACGCGTCGATCTCCCGGGAGAGCGCGTCGTCGGAGCCGCTCACGTCGAGCTCCAGGATCGAGCGGGCGCTGCCCTCCTCCAGCTCGCCGACGAGTTCGCCGGTCGGGCCGCCGATGAGGCCGGAGGCCGCGTACTGCTCGAGGCGGGAGCGCGAGTCGGCGATGTCGAGGTTGCGCATGGTGAGCTGTCCGATGCGGTCGGAGGGCCCGAAGGCGGCGTTGCCGACGCGCTCCATCGAGAGCTTGTCGGGATGGTAGCTGAGCGACGGACCCGTCGTGTCGAGGATCGTGTAGTCGTCGCCGCGGCGCAGGCGCAGGGTCACCTCGCCGGTGATCGCCGAGCCGACCCAGCGCTGCAGGGACTCGCGCAGCATCAGCGACTGCGGGTCGAGCCAGCGGCCCTCGTACATGAGGCGGCCGAGGCGGCGGCCCTCGTTGTGGTAGTTGGCGACGGTGTCCTCGTTGTGGATCGCGTTGAGCAGGCGCTCGTAGGCGATGTAGAGGAGGGCCATGCCCGGCGCCTCGTAGATGCCGCGGCTCTTGGCCTCGATGATGCGGTTCTCGATCTGGTCGGACGCGCCGAGACCGTGACGGCCGCCGATCGCGTTGGCCTCCAGCACGAGCGCCACCGGGTCGGTGAACTCCACGCCGTTCAGGGCGACGGGGCGTCCTGCCTCGAAGCGGACGGTGACGGTCTCCGGAGCGACCTCGACGTCTTCGCGCCAGGCGGCGACGCCCATGATCGGGTCGACGATGTCCAGCCCGGCGTTGAGCTCTTCGAGGCGCTTGGCCTCGTGGGTGGCGCCCCAGATGTTCGCGTCGGTCGAGTACGCCTTCTCGGTGGCGTCGCGGTACGGGAAGCCGCGCGCGACCAGCCACTCGCTCATCTCTTTGCGGCCGCCGAGCTCCTCCACGAACGCAGTGTCGAGCCACGGCTTGTAGATGCGCAGGCGCGGGTTGGCGATGAGCCCGTAGCGGTAGAACCGCTCGATGTCGTTGCCCTTGTAGGTGGAGCCGTCGCCCCAGATCTCGACGCCGTCGTCCATCATGGCGCGCACCAGCATGACGCCGGTGACCGCGCGGCCGAGCGGCGTGGTGTTGAAGTACGTCTTGCCGCCCGAGCGGATGTGGAAGGCGCCGCACTGCAGCGCGATCAGGCCCTCCTCGACCAGCGCGCGCTTGGCATCGACCAGCCGGGCGACCTCCGCGCCGTACTCCGCGGCACGGCCGGGCACCTCGTCGATGTTCGGCTCGTCGTACTGGCCGATGTCCGCGGTGTAGGTGCAGGGGATCGCACCCTTCTCGCGCATCCAGGCGACCGCGCAGGAGGTGTCGAGACCCCCGAGAACGCGATGCCGACTCGCTCACCGACCGGAAGACTGCTCAAGACTTTGGACACGCCTTCCAGCTTAGTGCGGGCGTGGGAGTGCGTCCGGGCACTGGAGAGCCGGACCCGCGTGGAGGATGCTTGCCGCATGAGCCTGACCATCTTCGGCGCCAGCGGGCGCACCGGTGCGGAGCTCGTGCGGGAGGCGCTGGACCGCGGCGAGGACGTGACGGTCGTCGTGCGGCGGCCGGCGTCGTTCGACCCGCGCGTGACCGTCGGCGTCGTACCCGATTTCGCGGACACGGCGGCGCTGCGCGAGGCGCTGACGCGGGCCGGCCTCGCGGCGGCGATGCTCGACAGCCTCGGCCGACCCGAGACCGAGCGCGCCGCCGTCGGAATCGCGGGCTGAGCGCCAGGCATTCGGCCCGAATGTCGCCTTTGCGCGCGCCAGAAGCGACATTCGTGCCGAATCCGTGGGCCTCAGCCGAGGCGGGGCGTGCGCGGCGGCTCGGTACGCCGCCGGCCGGTGGCCTCGAACGCCGCGGCCAGCGCCAGCAGCGCCGCGTCGTCGTAGGCGCGGCCCGCGAAGGTCAGGCCGACCGGCATCCCGGTGTCGTGCATCGTCCCCATCGGGACCGTGACGGTCGGGATGCCCAGGTGCCGGGGGACGAGGTTGCCGTTCGCGACCCAGACGCCGTTGCGCCAGCCGAGGTCGGCGGAGGCCGGGTTCACGTCCATGTCGGCCGGTCCCACGTCCGCCACCGCGGGGAAGACGACGGCGTCGACGCCGAGGCCGGCCATCCACTGCTCGAGGTCGACGCGGCGGGTCTCCTCCAGCCCGCGGAGGCCGTCGGCCAGCTCCGGGATGCCCTCCAGCGTCGTGCCGGGATGCTCGCGCACCCAGCCGGGGTACTCGGCGATGTCGTCGTCGAAGCCGGTGTACCGGTCCGGCAGCGCGCCTTCCGGGTGCGGGAAGATCCGGGCGCCGTCGACGTCGGCGAGCGTGTTCAGCGCGGGGTCGGCGTTGGCGGCGAGGAAGTCGTCCCAGCCCCAGGCGGACAGATCGATGATCTCCCGGCGCAGGTAATCGGGCGAGACCAGGCCGCGGGTGGCGATGGTCGGCGCGCCGGGGCGGTCGCCCTCGTAGTTGGAGACCACGGGGAAGTCGGTCTCGACCACCTCGGCGCCGGCGGCCACCAGGTCGCGGCGGGCGGCCTCCCACAGCGCGATCACCGAGTCGCGCGTGCGGATGCGCTGCCCGGTGGGGCCGCCGATGCCGACGTGCTCGCCGGTGCCGGCCTCCTCGTCGCGGTTGATGTACATGCGCGGCACCGCGATCCGTCGGCCGGCCAGGCTCGCGTCCTCGGCCAGCGCGGGATACGACGCGGGCCGCAGCTCGGACGCGGGCGGGATGGGCACCCACGGCTGTGCGCGCCAGAAGTCGCCGCGGGTGTCGGAGTCGTCGGCGACGATGACGTCGAGCACCTCCAGGAGGTCGGCCATCGTGCGGGTGTGCGGCACGACGACGTCCATCGTCGGCACGAGCGGCCAGTTGCCGCGCACCGAGATGACGCCGCGGGACGGGGTGTAGGCGCAGAGCGCATTGTTGGAGGCCGGGGCGCGGCCAGAGGACCACGTCTCCTCCCCGAGGCCGAACGCGGCGAAGCTCGCGGCGGTCGCGGTCCCGGAGCCGTTCGAGGAGCCGGAGCCGAACGCGGCCGTGAGGAAGTCGCCGTTGTACGGGCTCTCGGCGCGGCCGTAGACGCCGCGCTGCATCCCGCCGTTCGCCATCGGGGGCATGTTGGTGAGGCCGAGCAGGATGGCCCCGCCCGCGCGCAGCCGCTCGATGGTGAAGGCGTCGCGCTGAGCGACCAGGTGCTCGAAGGCGGGGGAGCCGGCGGCGGCGGTGAGGCCGCGGGCGAGGTAACTGTCTTTGGCGGTGTACGGGATGCCGTCCAGCGGGCCGAGCGTCTCGCCTCGGGCGCGGCGCCGGTCGGCGGCGCGGGCCTCCTCGCGGGCATCGGGGTTGCGGACGATCACGGCGTTGAGCCGGGGACCGGCGGTGTCGTACGCGTCGATGCGGGCGAGGTAGGCGTCGACCAGCTCGGCGCTGGTGGTCTCGCCGGACTCCAGGGCACGGCGGAGGTCGGCGATGCCGGCCTCCACGACGTCGAAGGCGGTCATGCTGCGTCCGCCTTCGTGGGCACGGCCGGCTGCTGCTGCGTGATGCAGTGGATGCCGCCGCCGCGGGCGAAGATCGGGCGCGAGTCCACCATGCTGACCCGGCTGCCCGGGTAGACGGCCTCCAGGATCTCGGTCGCTTCGGCGTCCGCGGCCTCCTCGCCGAAGCCGCAGGCGATCACGCCGTCGTTGACGACGAGGTGGTTCACGTAGCTCCAGTCCACGAAGCCCTCCTCGTCGCGCAGGGTCGCGGGCGCCGGGAGGTCCACGATGTCCCACGCGCGGCCGGCGGCGTCGGTCGTGCCGGAGAGGAACGCGCGCAGCTCGCGCGACACCTCGAAGTCGGGGTGCTCCGGGTTGCGCTGGGTGTGCAGGAGCAGGCGCCCGGGCGCGGGGATGGTCGCGACGATGTCCACATGGCCGTTGGTGCCGAAGTCGTCGTAGTCGCGGGTGAGGCCGCGGGGGAGCCAGACGGCGTGGGTGGCGCCGATCGTGCGGGCGAGCTCGGCCTCCACGCGGGCCTTGTCGGCGTATTTGTTGCGGCGCGGGTCGAGCTGCACGGTCTCGGTGAGCAGCACGGTGCCGTCGCCGTCGACGTGGATGCCGCCGCCCTCGTTCACGAGCACGGAGCTGACCAGCTCGGCGCCCGTGCGGTCGGCGACGAAGCGGGCGATCTCCGCCGACTTGCGCCACTCGGACCACTCCGGGTCGCCCCAGCCGTTGAAGGTCCAGTCGACGGCGCCGAGCACGCCGGGGCGCTCGTCGTCCACCACGAAGGTCGGGCCGAAGTCGCGCATCCAGAACTCGTCGAGCGGCGCCTCCACCTGCTCGACGTGCGAGCCGAGCATGCGGGCGGCGCGCTCGCGCTCGGACGGGTCGACCACCATCGTGACCGGCTCGAACTCGGCCACCGCGTGGGCGACCGCGGTCCAGGCGGCGTAGGCCTCCTCGGCGGAGGCGGCGTCGTCGCCGAGGGTGATGCCGGCGCGCGGGAAGGCCATCCAGGTGCGCTCGTGGGGTGCGGTCTCGGCGGGCATGCGCCAGGTCATCGTGAACCTCCGGGCTCTATTGATCGGATGATCAATAGATACCTATACTGGACCCACGATGTCAAGAGCAGCACGCAAACCGCCCGCCGAGCGGCGCGCCGAACTGGCCGCCTCCGCCCGCGCAGTCGCCCTCGACGAGGGCCTCGCGGCGGTGACGCTGCGCGCCGTCGCCGCCCGCGCGGGAGTGACGCCCGCCCTGGTCGCGCACTATCACGAGTCGATGGACGGCCTGGTGGCCGAGACCTTCACGAACATCGTCGGGGCGGAGATCGCGGAACTGCGCGCACTCCTCGCCGCGGCGCCGTCGCCCGCCGCAGGACTCGCGACGCTGCTGCGCACTCTGCTCGACGGCACGCGCGACGACGTCACCGTGGTCTGGGTGGAGGCCTGGGCGCTCGGCCGCCGCAACCCCGTGCTGGGCGCGGCGGTGCGCGACCAGATGGACGCGTGGAGCGACGCCATCGAGGGCGTGATCGCCGCCGGCGTCGCGGCGGGATCGTTCCGGGTGGACGACCCGCGCGCAGTGGCCTGGCAGTTGCTCGGGATGCTCGACGGGCTGAACGCGCAGGCGCTGGTCCGCTGGGGAGGCGCGGCCGACCGGGGGTCGTTGCTGGCGCACGCGGTGGAGGGGATGCTGGGGGTGGAGCGCGGGGTGCTGGTGGGGTAGTGAATTGCGTGTACGGAGATTTGCCGTACACTTGCGATCATGCCCACGAAAGACCGACGAATCGAAGTGCGCGTCACCAGCGCTCAGCGTGAGCTGATCGAGCGTGCGGCGCTCCTCCAAGGCCGCACCGTCTCCGACTTCACCGCCGACACGCTCACCGAGCGCGCGGAGGAAGTCGTGCGCCGTGACCGCGAGCTGCGGGTCGACGAGGAAGCCTTCGCGGCGTTCGCGGAGGCACTCGACGCACCGGCCCAGAGCGTCGAGGGGCTGGCCGAGCTGTTCCGTCGCCGTTCCGTCTTCATCGACTGATCCGCGATGCCGCAGTACCACCGGCCGCGTCCGATCGAAGCGGGCGACATCGCCTCGGACTTCGACTGCGGCGTCGACGTCCTCGACCGCTGGCTGAAGGCCTGGGCCCGGCACAACGAGGCGGCGGGAGGCTCGCGCAGCTACGTGTCCGTCACGGACGACACGCGTCGCATCGCGGGTTACTACTGCCTGTCGGCGAGCTCGATCGCGCGTGCCGACGCGCCGGGTGCCCTCGCGCGGAACATGCCCGATCCGATCCCGGTGGCGCTTCTGGGCCGGCTCGCGGTGGATCGTCGGTACGCGGGCGTCGGCCTCGGCAGTTCGTTGCTGCAGGATGCGGTGCTGCGCGCCATTCAGGCCTCGGAGGCACTCGGCATCCGCGCCCTGGTGGTGAACGCCATCGACGATGCGGTGGTCCCGTTCTACGAGCGGTTCGGATTCCGGCGGTTCCCCGACGGGTCCGAGCGCATCCTCTACCTGAAGATCGCGGACGCGTTTAAGACGGCTGCGGACCTCAGCTGACCCACGCCGTCAGCTCCGCCAGGAACTCCTCCGGCTTCTCGATCTGCGGCGAGTGGCCGCAGTCCTCGAACACCACCTCCCGGGTCACCCCGCCCTGCGCCTGGTAGCGCTCCAGCACAGCGCGGATCTGCTTCAGCATCGGCTGCGGCGGCGCGACCTCCTCGCCGGGCCAGCCGGGAATGACGCCCGCGGCGCCGAGCTGGTTGAGGTCGAAGAAGGAGGCATCGTTGACGATCGCGTCGAGGGCGCCGTGGATCCACAGGATCGGCGGCTTGACGGGGAGGTCGACGATGTCCGTCGTGTCGAAGTAGATCGGCGCCATCGTGTTGAGGACGCCGCGCGGGCCCGGCGCGAACCCGGGCCAGTCGTCCGTCGTCGTCGCGTCGCCGGGGTAGTTGTCGACCCCCGTGGCGGTCGTCAGCATGGACTGCACCCAGAGGTCCTCGTACTCGGTCGTGAAGCCGGGCGCCACATAGCCCGAGCGGTAGACGGCGCGTGGGGAGGTGGGCGACTCCTCGCCGGTGTCGCCGGCGGCCAGACGCTCCACGAAGTCGGGGTTCGCTCCCCCGCCTCCACTCCCGGACGCGGACGCGTTGAGGAGGCTCCCGTCCTCCGCGGTGCCGCCGAAGCCGTACGGCGAGACTGTGGAAACGAGCGTGAGGGTGCGCACCAGCTCGGGCCGGTCGAGCAGGAGCTGCATCACCACGCCCCCTCCCATGCTCCAGCCGACCAGGTGCACCGGACCGGTGGCGAGCTCGTCCAGCACGGCGGCGACGTCCTCCGAGAAGTCGCCGACTCCGCGGGTGGCGTCGACAGGCAGGGTCTCGCTGTCGCCGAAGCCGCGGAGGTCGATCGCGAGGGCGCGGGTGCCCTGCGGCAGCGACAGCATCGGCGGCTGCCAGAACAGCGACGAGGACACGTTGCCGTGCACGAACACGATCGTGCGGGTGGCGTCGGCGGCGACGGTGGGGTCGGTCGTGCGGGCCAGCACGTTGGCGG
This sequence comes from Leifsonia sp. L25, assembly GCF_050632895.1. The sequence continues at coordinate 2,107,248 of NZ_JBODRZ010000003.1, forward strand.
TGTAGCGGGAGGTCGGGATGCTGCGGGCGACGATGCCCGGGAGCAGGGTTCCGGTCACGGGTTCTCCTTCGGGTGCGGGCGGGGTGCGGGGTCCGAATGGTAATGCGGGTGAGCGGGGTACGCGCCCGGCAGGTGGGGGGTGATCTGCCGTACGCCGGCCTCCGTCATCACGATGGTGTAGTGGTTCACGTCGTCGGCCGCGAACGCCTCGAACCACGGCAGCCGGGCGCGCCACGCGGCGGGCTCCTCCGGCAGGTAGAGCGGGTCGGTGTTCAGCAGCCCGCGCGGCGCGCGCACAAACGCGATCGGCAACGTCAGCCCGGCGAGGGCCTCAGCGTAGCCGCCGCTGCCGTCCATCTCCGTCGCGTTGACGGACATGGCCTCCTCGGACACGCTCGACCGCAACTCGGGCGGCGTGCCGACCAGGTCGTAGAGCGCATAGGCCTCGACGGCGTCGTTCCACCACGGGCCGAGCGCGGGGTGCCGGCGCCAGAACGCGAGGTAGTCGTCCTCACTCGCGAAGGTCATCCGCAACCGGTCGCGCGCGGGCCCGAGGTCGGCGGCGCGGGTGACCGGGAGGCCGCCGTCGATCAGCACCAGCCGCTCCACCCGGTCGGGGTGCCGCTCCGCGAACCACACCGCGACGAACCCGCCCATCGAGTGCCCGGCGACCACCGCGCGCTCGACGCCGAGCCCGTCGAGCATCCGGGCGACGTCGTCGGCGTGGCCGGCCATCCCGTACGGGCCGGGAAGGCGACCGCTGCCGCCGCGGCCGCGCAGGTCCGGGGCGACCAGCCGCACACCGGGCAGCGCCGCGGCGACCATGCCCCAGGAGAGGTGGTTGGCGGTGATGCCGTGGATGCCGACCAGCGGCATCCCGCCCGCGTCGGCGTGCCACTGGCCGCCTGCCAGCTCCCCGCCGTCGACCGGGACGCGGAACGGCTCTGCAGGCGCGAACCCGGTCACTTCGCGCTCCACCCGCCGTCGATCGTGTAGCTCGCGCCGGTGACCATGCGCGACCCTTCCCCGGCCAGCCAGAGCGCGAGTCCGGCAACCTCCTCCGGCTCGACCAGGCTCTTGATCGCGGGCTCGGTGAGCATGATCTTCTCGACCACCTCGTCCTCAGGGATGCCGTGCAGCCGCGCCTGGTCGGCGATCTGCTTCTCGACCAGCGGCGTGCGCACATAGCTGGGCTCGATGCAGTTGGAGGTCACACCGTGCGCGGCACCCTCCAGTGCTGTGACCTTCGAGAGGCCCTCCAGCCCGTGCTTGGCCGCTACGTACGCGGACTTGAACTCGGAGGCGCGCAGGCCGTGGACGCTGGAGATGTTGATGACGCGCCCGAAGCCGCGCTCGTACATCCCTGGCAGCGCGGCGCGGATGAGCAGGAAGGGCGCCTCCAGCATGACCCGCAGGATGAGCGCGAAACTCTGCGGCTCGAACTCGGGGATCGGACGGACGTGCTGGAGGCCGGCGTTGTTCACGAGGATGTCGGTGTCGAGCCGGAGGTCGCCGAGGGCGGCGGTGTCCGAGAGGTCGACCTCCCACGCCTCACCGCCGAGCCGGTCGGCTGTCGAGCGGGAGGCCTCCCCGTTCAGGTCGGCGATGGTGACGTGCGCGCCCGCGGCGGCGAACGCCTCCGCGCACGCCAGGCCGATGCCGCTGGCGCCGCCGGTGATGAGGGCCCTGCGCCCCGAGAGGTCCGCCATTCCTGCCTCCTTCACCGGGCCCGCTGCCCACACCCGCACCCTACCCGCGCGCCGCAGCCGGGCGGAAGGAGTCTCCGCCGAGGGGGAGCCGCGACCTGTCGGGAACGGAGGAGATCCGCGAGGCCGGAGGCCGGAAACGCAGCGAACGGAGGAGATCCGGCCGCTGATGCGGTGGATCTCCTCCGTTCGCGGAGGTGTGGGTGGTGCGGGGGTTAGGGGAGGGGCGCTGGGGCGGGGGCGGCGACCGACGTGCGCACGAGGCGGGCGTCGGCGGGGGTGACGGCGTGCTTCGGGCCGGTCAGCTCGATGCTCGTCTCGGTCTCGCGCTCGGCGCAGGACGGCCCCACCCACAGCTCGACGTCGCCGGGCTCCACCGCGCGGACGCCGTCGAGGCCGGTGAACGCCAGCCGCGCGGTCGGCACCTGGAAGGTCACCTCGGCCTCCTCGCCCGGCTCCAGCGTCACACGCGCGTACCCGAGCAGCTGCGCCACCGGGCGCGTGACGCTCGCGAACACGTCGCGCGCGTAGAGCTGCACCAGGTCGGCGCCGGGGCGCTCGCCGCTGTTGCGGACGGTCACGCGCACCTCGAACTCGCCGCCGGCGGCGACGGACGCGTCCGCCTCCAGGCCGTCGCGCTCGAAGGTCGTGTAGCTCAGGCCGTGGCCGAACGGGAGCACCGGCGTGCTGTCGGCGCTCGTCACGTCCGAGGGTCCGCCGAGCAGCGGGTGCAGGTACGAGAACGGCTGCGCGCCGGCCGAACGCGGCAGCGACACCGGCAGGTGGCCGCTGGGGGCGACCCGGCCGGAGAGCACGGCGGCGATCGCCCGGCCGCCCTCCTCGCCGGGGAAGAACGCCTGCAGCACGGCAGCCGGGGCGTCCGGGCCGTTGATCGCCCAGTCGATCGCGTAGGGGCGGCCGGAGAGCACGATGACGACGGTCGGCGTCCCGGTGCGGACGACGGCCTCCACCAGCTCGCGCTGCACGCCCGGCAGCTCCAGGCTCTCGACGTCGTTGCCCTCGCCGACGGTGCCGCGGCCGAACAGGCCGGCACGGTCGCCGACGACGACCACCGCCACGTCGGCGTCGGCCGCGGCGCTCACCGCGGTGACGATGCCGGAGCGGTCGTCGCCCTCCACGTCGCAGCCGCGGGCGTGCACGAGCTCGGCGGCCGGGAACTCCTCGCGCAGCGCCTCCAGCACCGAGGGGAGCTCGAAGCCGAGCGGGACCTCCGGGTGGTGGGCGAGCACGTGGTTGGCGAAGGAGTAGCAGCCCATCAGCGCCTCGGCGGCGTCGGAGTTCGGCCCGACGACGGCGATGCGCGCGGCGGCGCGGTCGCCCTCGAGGGGAAGAGCGCCGTCGTTGGTCAGCAGCACGAGCGACTCCTCGGCCAGCCGCAGCGCGAGGGCTCGGTGCTCCGGGGAGTCGAGGTCGACGGAGGCCGGCGGCTCGTCGAAGGTCTCGTCCAGCAGGCCGAGTTCCTCCTTCTGCGCGAGCAGGCGCAGCACGGCGCGGTCGACCAGCGCCTCGTCGGCGAGTCCGGCCCGGATGCGCTCGGCCAGCGGCGCGAGGTAGGCGTCGCCGGTCGGCAGCTCGACATCGATGCCGGCCGTCAGAGCCAGCTCGGCCGCCTCTCCGCGGTCGGCCGCGATGCGGTGCATGGTGTGCAGGAACGCCACCGAGAAGTAGTCGGCGACGACCGTCCCGTCGAAGCCCCACTCGTCGCGCAGCACCCCGGTGAGGAGGTCCGGGTTCGCTCCGACCGGCACGCCGTCGATCTCGGCGTAGGAGTTCATCACCGAGCGCACGCCGCCGTCGCGGATCGCCATCTCGAACGGAGGCAGCAGCGTGTCCCGCACCTCCCGCATCCCGGCGTGCACCGGCGCGTGGTTGCGCCCGGCCTGCGACGCCGAGTAGCCCACGAAATGCTTGAGCGTGGCGTGCACGCCCGACGACTGGAGGCCGCGCACGTAGGCGGCGCCGATCGTCCCGACCACGTACGGGTCCTCGGCGATGCACTCGTCCACCCGGCCCCAGCGCGGGTCCCGGATGACGTCGAGCACCGGGGCGAGGCCCTGGTGGATGCCGAGCTCGCGCATCGAGGCGCCGATCGCGGCCCCCATCTCCTGCACCAGCTCCGGGTCGAAGGCGGCGCCCCAGGCGAGCGGGGTCGGGAAGGTCGCGGCCTTCCACGCCGCCAGCCCGGTCAGGCACTCCTCGTGCACGAGAGCGGGGATGCCCAGCCGGGTCTGCTCGCGCAGCCGGCGCTGCTCCGACCACAGCCAGGAGGCGCGCTCCACGGGGTCGACGGGCCGCGTGCCGTAGACACGGGTGAGGTGCCCGATGCCGTTGGCGGTGGCGTCCTCGTAGGTCTGGCCGGTCGTCATCTCGCCGTCGAGCGGGGCGACGTTGTCCTCGCCCTTGTCGACCCAGTAGCCGACGATCTGCGCGAGCTTCTCGTCGAGGGTCATCCGCGCGTGCAGGTCCCGCACGCGCTCGGAGACGGTGGGGAGGTTGTCAGTGGTAGTCATGCTTCTTTCCTGCATACGGGTGGTACGGGAACGTGTCGGGAACGCGAGCGGGGCCGGGTTCAGCCCTTGACGGCACCGGTGAGACCGCCGACGATGCGGCGCTCGAACAGGCTGAAGAAGATCAGGGCGGGGATCATCGACAGCGACGTGAAGGCCAGCACCTTGGAGGTGTCGGTGGCGTACTGCGACGAGAACGCCTGCACGCCGAGCGGCAGGGTGAAGGTCGCCTGGTCGTTGAGGATGAACAGCGGCAGCAGGTAGCTGTTCCAGCTGGCGATGAACGCGAGGATGCCGACCGTGATCACGCCCGGGAGCGAGAGCCGCAGCACCATCCGGAAGAAGAAGCCGAGCCGGCTGCAGCCGTCGATGAAGGCGGCCTCCTGGATCTCGTCCGGGATCGCGCGGAGGAACGGCACCAGGATGATGATGGTCGTCGGCAGCGCGAACGCGATCTGCGGGATGATGACGCCCGCGAGCGAGTTCATCAGGCCGAGGTCGCGCACCACGAGGTAGAGCGGCGTGATCGCGACGGTGATCGGGAACATCAGCCCGGCGGCGAACAGCGCGTAGAGGAAGCCGTTCCACCGGAACGGGTACCGGGCGAGCACGTAGCTGGCCATCAGCCCGAGTGCGACGGCGCCGACGGTGGTGACGAGGGCGGTGATCGTCGAGTTGAGGACCTGGCCCCAGAAGACGCCGCCGGTCAGCACGTTCACATAGTTGGCCGGGTTCCACGGGTTGGGGAAGCCGGCCGGGTCCACCGTGATCTGGGAGTTGGTGCGGAAGCCGCCGATGATGATGTACGCGATCGGCACGATCATCAGCGCGATCACGATCAGCGCGATGAAGTAGACGGCGGGCGAACCCCAGGGAGGCTCTTCCGCTCTGCACGGCGCGAGGCGCGGCGGGAGGTAACGGTGAGGGCGGTCATCACGCCGTCCTTTCTTTCGCGGCCGCGTTGCGGCGCTTCGTACGCTCGGACTTCTTCGCCGTGGTCACGGCACCGGCAGTGTCGCGACGGAGGACGAAGCGCTGATAGATGAGCGCGACGATCAGGGAGATGAGGAAGATCACGACCGCGACGGCGTTGCCGTAGCCGTAGTTGCCGGCGTTGCGGCCGTTCGCGACCATGTAGGTCGCCATCGTGGAGGTGCCGGCCGTGGAGGCCACGTACTGACCCCAGATGATGTAGACGAGGTCGAACAGCTGCAGCGCGCCGATGACGGAGAGGAATGCCCAGATGCGAAGGGTTGGGGCAAGCAGCGGCAGGGTGATCCTGCGCTGGATCTGCCAGTACGACGCGCCGTCGAGGGCGGCGGCCTCGTAGAGCTCCTCCGGGATGCCCTGCAGGCCGGCGAGGAAGAGGATGACGGCGAAGCCGACGTACTTCCAGGTCAGGATGCCTACCAGGGTCCAGATCGCGATGCTCGAGTTGGACAGCCAGTCCTGGGCCATCCAGCCGAGGCCCGCGTTGTGCAGGAAGCCGTTGAGTGCGCCGTTCGTGGCGAGCATCAGGCTCCAGCCGGTGCCGACCACGACCTCCGAGATGACGTAGGGCACGAAGATCAGCACGCGGATGATCGACTGGCCCTTCATCCTGCGGTTCAGGAGGAGCGCGAGGAGGATGGCGATCGGGCCCTGGATGACGATGGACATCACGACGATGAAGGCGTTGTGTCCGAGCGCCGCCAGGAAGGCCGGGTCCGTGAGGATCACGGCGTAGTTCTGGAGGCCGACGAAGTCGGTGGGGGTGCCGTACCCGGCCCAGCGGAAGAAGCCGTAGTAGGCGGCCATCACGACCGGGAAGATCACGAAGGCCAGGAAGACGATGACGGCGGGGCCGACCAGGAGGGCGATCTCGGCGCGGAGGCCCCAGCCCGCGCCGCGGCGGCGGCGCGGCTGCGACGGGAGCGACGCGGCCGCGCCGCTCCCGTCGTGCTGCGCGAGATCCGCCGTCGACACGGATTCGGTCGAGGTTGACTCGCGGGTGTTGCTCACAGTGCGGCCTCTCAGCCCTTCTTAGCGGCGTCGTTCGCGGCCTGGATCATGCCCTTGGCGTCGGTCTTGCCGGCGAGCATGTCGACCACGGCCACGTTCAGCGCGTTGCCGATGTTCTGTCCGAGGACGGTGTCGAGCCACTGCGAGACGAACGGCGCCTTGTTGTACGCGGCGAGCACCTCCTTCAGGTAGGGCTCGGTGACCTCCTTCTGCGCCTCGGTGTTCACCGGCGGCGAGTTGAAGGCCTTGTAGTAGTTGATCTGCTGCGGAGTGGTCGCGATGAAGTTGAGGAAGTCCGCGCACTCCTTCGGGGCCTTGACCGAGCAGGAGTAGCCGTCGACGCCGCCCATGATCGAGCCGGGCTCGCCCTTGCCCGCGTTGGAGAGCTCGGGGAACGGGTAGAAGCCGAGGTCGGGCAGGGGCTTCTGGTCGGGGGTGAGGGAGGCGATCACGCCCGGGTCCCACGCGCCCATCAGCTCCATCGCGGCCTTGTGGTTGGCCACCAGACCGGCGGAGGAGCCGGCGCCCTGCTGGGCGGAGGTGGTCAGGAAGCCGTCGTTGAACGGCTTCTGGCCGGCGAAGCTCTCCAGGTCCTGCGCCGCCTTCAGCCAGCAGCCGTCGGAGAAGCTCTTCGAATCCGCGGTCTTCTGCATGGTGGCGCCGGAGCACTCGCGCAGCGCGAACCAGTAGAACCAGTGCGCGGCGGGCCAGGCGTCCTTGGCGCCGAGAGCGATCGGGGAGACGCCCGTGGCCTTCAGCTTCTGGACGTCGGAGCTGAGGTCGTCGATGGTCTTGGGGGCTTCGGTGATCCCGGCCGCCTTGAACAGGTTCTGGCTGTAGAACAGGCCGCCAGGGAGGACTGCGAGCGGCATCGCGTAGACCTTGTCCTGGTAGGTCTCCGCCTTGAAGGAGCCGGAGGAGATGACCTTCTTGGTGTCGGACGAGATCTTGTCGGTGAGGTCCATGACCTGACCGGCCTGCACCATCGCGGCCATCTTGCCGCCGCCGCGCTGCAGGAAGATGTCGGGGGCGTCACCCGAGTTGAGCGCCGTCTGCAGCTTGCCGTCGAGGTCCTCGTTCTGGATCGACTGCATCTTGATCGTGACGTTCGGGTGGGCATTCTCGAAGGCCGCGATCGCGTCCTTCCAGTACTGCTGGCCGGGGCCGGTCGTCGAGTTCTGCCAGAGCGACATGGTGACTTTGCTGTTGCTCGAGCTGTCGGAGGTGCCGCTGCACGCGGTGAGCGCGAGCGAGCCGGCTGCCAGGACAGCTGCTCCGATGAGGAGCTTCTTGGCTTTCATGTGATTCCAACCTGTTCTCTTCGTTGAGCGGCATCCGCGGATTCGCGATGCCTGGTGACGGAAGTCCGTGCCGGGGCTGCCGGCCGGGCGAAGCCTCTCGCCTGGGGCCGATCGGGGACTCGTCGCGTCCGGGAGGCTGACCGGACCACGTCAGTGTCGCAAGCCCGATTGGGAGTGTCAAACGTTTTCGAAATCCTTTTCGAAATCCTTTTCGAAGTTGCTATGCTGCTCCGTCATGGGACGACGTCCAACCATCAACGACGTGGCCGAGGCGGCCGGAGTGTCCGCTGCGACCGTGTCCAAGGCGGTCAACGGCCGCTACGGCGTCGCCTCGCACACGGCCGAGCGCGTCCTCCAGGTCGTGGAGGAGCTCGGCTACGAGTCGAGCCTCGTCGCCTCCAGCATGCGCTCGCGGCAGACCGGTGTCATCGGCGTTCTCGTGGCCGACTTCGAGCCGTTCAGCGCGGAGGTGCTGAAGGGCGTCGGCGCTGCGCTGTCGGACTCCCGCTACGACCTCCTCGCCTACAGCGGGTCGCGCCAGCTCTCGCCCGAGGGCTGGGAGCGGCGTTCGCTGAGCCGGCTGAGCGGCACGCTCATCGACGGCGTCATCATGGTGACGCCCACCGTGGTCAACGTGAACGCGGACGTCCCCATCGTCGCGGTCGACCCGCACACCGGCCGCGCGGACCTCCCGACCGTGGAGTCGGACAGTTTCGGCGGCGCGCGCAGCGCGGTGGACTTCCTGATCGGGCTCGGCCACCGGCGGATCGGCTTCGTCGCCGGCCGGCCGGACCTGCGCTCGTCGGCCGCGCGCGACGCAGGCTACCGGCGCGCGCTGACGGAGGCCGGCATCCCGTTCGACCCGTCGATCGTCGGCGTCGGCAACTACGAGCAGGAGAGCGCCCGGGAGGCCGCCCGTCGCCTGCTCGCCGCGCCCGAGCGACCCAGCGCGATCTTCGCCGCCAACGACCTGTCCGCGATCGTGGTCATCGAGGTGGCGCACGAACTCGGGCTCGAGGTGCCGCGCGACCTGTCGGTGGTCGGCTTCGACGACATCCCGGAGGCGTCGCGGTTCTCGACGCCGCTGACGACGATCCGGCAGCCGATGGGGCGGCTCGGGGCCGCGGCCGCGGAGCTGGTGGTGGCGCTGATGTCCGGCGAGGAGCCCGACCCCACCCACATCCGCCTGCCCACCCGCCTCATCCGCCGCGCCAGCACGGCGCCGCCGGCGTAGTAGGCCGGCTGGGCCGGGCGGTCCGCCCGGTCCGGGCGGGCTCCGCTCGCGAAGGAGGGCTGGCCGAGACACGCCGTGCGACTCCGTTCGGACAGCCTTCGGAAGGAGATCCGCGACCGTGTCTCCTTCCGTGGAGTGCGCCTCGGACCCGGCTCAGAGCTCGGGCGGGGCGCCGAGGCCGGAGGCGGCGGCGCGCATGGCGGCCTCCGCGCTCGCGACCGTGATCAGGCGGTTGCCGGCGACGATGTGGAGGCCGTAAGCGTCCTCCAGTGCGACCAGGTTCATCGCCAGCGTCTCGACGGGGAGCGCCGGCGCGAAGACGCCTGCTGCCGCGCCGCGCTCCAGGACGCCGGTGTAGGTCGCGAGCTGGCGCAGGTACATCCGCTCGACCAGCTCGTCGTGCAGCGCGGAGGTGCCCGCGAGCACGTCGAACTCGTAGAGCAGGCGCATCAGGGCGTCGTCCGGGCCGCTCGGGAGGCCCTCCCGGATGGCGGCGGCGAGCTGGAGCTGCGGCTCGGCGATGCCCGCGACGATCGCGTCCCGGCGGTCGCAGAACCGTTCCAGGCCGGCTCGGTGGGCCTCCACGAGGAGCTGGTCGAGGTCCTCGTAGTAGTAGAGGATCGCGCCGCGGGTGAGCCCGGCCTTCGCGGCGACGTCGGCCAGGGAGAGCGAGCGGAGTCCACGTTCGCCGACCGCGCTGAGCGCCGCCTCGACGAGGTCCGCGCGGCGCTCGTCCTGCTTCTTCGGCCGGGCCATGAGTCGACCCTACCGGCGCGCGGCGGCCGGGATCGCTTGACACCGTTCGCACGCGCATGGCACACTCGGGGAATTCTTTGACGCAAACGTCAAAGAATTCTCCTCACCGTCGATGGGAACGCCATGACTGCACCCCGGACCGCCGACCTGTTGCTGACCGGAGCCCGGGTCAGGACCTTCGACGACGCCCAGCCGTGGGCGGAGGCCGTCGCCGTGACGGACGGCCGGATCGGCTACGTCGGGACGGCTTCCGAGGCTCCGGCCGCCCGCGAGACGCGCGACCTCGGCGGAGCGCTCGTCACCCCCGGCATCATCGACAGCCACAACCACCTCCTGCTCGGCTTCGACCCCGACGCGGTGAGCCTGGAGGGCGCGGAGAAGCTGGCGGAGGTGCGCCGCCGCATCCGCGACCTCGCCGAGCGCCGCCCCGACCTCGACTGGATCTGCGCCGAGAACGCCGTCTACTCGGTGGTGACCGGGCGCCGCCCGAACGCCGCCGACCTCGCCGGGCTCACCGACCGCCCGGTGTTCGTCACCACCTACGACCAGCACTCGGTCTGGCTCAACGACGCAGCGCTGCGTGCGCTCGGCATCGCGGGCGGCGGCGACATCCCGTGGGGCCGCCCGGAGCGCGGCGACGACGGCCGGCCGACCGGCTGGGTCACCGATTTCTACACCAGCGCGATGACGACTGCGGGGCTCGCGGGCCTGCAGCGCGACATCCCGTTGTACTCGCCAGAGCGCCGCTACCGCCGTCTGCTCGGCAGCCTCGCGCTCGCCACGGCGTCCGGGATCACGACCGTGGTCGAGCCGCAGGTCCCGCTGGCGGAGGTCGGCCTCCTCGACCGGGCGCGCGAGCGCGGGCTGCTCAGCTCGCGCGTGATCGCGGCGCTGTTCCACCCGATCGACGCGGACGGCGCTTTCCGCCGCGAGTTGCGGGAGGCCGTCGACGGCGCACCGGTGGACGAGCGGCTGCGCTTCGGCCCGGTGAAGCTCTATGCGGACGACGTGATCGAGCCGCACACGGCCTGGATGCTCGACGACTACGCGAATCGTCCGGGCCACCGCGGCCACCCCTCCGCGCCGGTCGGCGAGCTGACCCGCATCGTCACGGAGCTCGACCGGCTCGGCTTCCAGACCCACACCCACGCGACCGGGGACGGCGGCATCCGCCTCGCCCTCGACGCGATCGAGGCCGCCGCGCGGACCAACGGGACGCGCGACCGCCGGCACGGGATCGTGCACGTCGAGTGCCTGCACCCCGACGACCTCCCCCGGTTCGCGGCGCTCGGCGTCACGGCCGCGATGCAGCCGCGGCACTGCTCTCCGGACCTCGTCGCCGGGACCTGGATGGAGAACGTCGGCGAGCAGCGCTGGGACCGCGCCTGGCGCCTGCGCTCGCTCATGGAGTCGGGCGCGCACGTGGCGCTGTCCAGCGACTGGCAGGTGGGCGAGATGGATCCGCTCGTCGGCTTCTACTCGGCCCTCACCCGCGCGGGCCTCGACGGCCGCGACGCCTGGACGCCCGGCGAGCGCATCGGCCTGGACGACGCGATCCGCGGCTACACCCGCGAGGGTGCGTGGGCATGGCACGCGGAGGACGACCTCGGCGTGCTCCGCGTGGGGGCGCGCGCGGACGTCGTCGCGTGGTCGGGGGACCTGTACGAGCACGAGGGCGACCCGGCCGCGCTGCTGGAGCAGCGGGCGGCGCTGACCGTCGTCGGCGGCGAGATCGTCCACGACGCCGACCGGGACGCGCCCGCCCCCGAGCAGTTCGGGGCGCTCGCGCATTGCTCGTCCGCCGCGCCCTGACCCGCCCGGACGCACACCGTCGTACTCGACTGTTAGGCCTTCGCGGGGCGGCGGCGGGGTAGGGCTGCGATGAGGAGGCCGGCGAGTGCCAGGCCGGCGCTCAGGCAGAGGCCGGGTCGGTAGTGGGCGAGTTGCTCCGCGAGGGCGCCTGCGCCGTGCGCCCCGCCTCCCGGGGTCGCCCCGCCCGCGATCAGCGCGCTCGTGACGGCAAGCGCGAGAGCGCCACCGACCTGGGCGCTGGTCTGCACGAGCCCGGCCGCCAGACCCTGCTCGTCGTCGTGCACCCCGGTCGTGGCCTGCACCTGGATCGAGGGGAAGCCGATCCCGAAGCCGACGCCGAGCAGGACGACCGGCGGCAGCACGTCCAGCCAGTAGACCGGCGCGGTGCCGAGCCGGAGGAACAGCAGGTAGCCGGCCGAGAGCGACCCGAGCCCGACGATGATCAGCACGGTCGGCCCGAAGCGGTCGATCAGGCGATCCGTGAACGGCGCACTCGCGACGACCACCAGCCCGGTCGGCAGCAGCGCGAGCGCCATGCCGAGCGGCGTCCAGCCGAGGACGTCCTGCAGGTAGAGCGTGAGGACGAACTGGAACGACACGTACGAGCCGAACAGTGTGATCGCGGTGAGGTTCGCCCGCAGCACCGACGCGACCCGGAAGATCCCGAACCGGATGAGCGGATGCCGCACCCGCGACTCCAGGATCACGAAAGCGGCGAGGAGCGCCGCGGCGACGACGAAACCGAGCACGGTCAGGAGCGACCCCCAGCCGACGCCGGGAGCGGAGACCACCGTGTAGACGAGGAGCAGCATCCCGGCGGCCAGCAGGATCGCTCCGACCACATCGTGACCGGCGCCGCGCTCGCGGGCGTCCTTCGGTACGAAGAGGAAGCCGAGCACCAGCGCGAGCACGGCGAGCGGGACCGAGAAGAGGAACGTCCAACGCCAGCTCAGCGACGTCATCAGGCCGCTCATGATCAGGCCGAGCGAGAAGCCGCTCGCGGCGAACGTCGTGAAGATCGAGATGGCCTTGTTGCGCTCGGGGCCCTCCTCGAAGTTGGTCGTGATCAGGGAGAAGGCCGCGGGGGCGGTGAAGGCCGCCGCGACGCCCTTGACGAAGCGGCTGGCGATGAGGAGGCCCGCGTCCATCGAGAGGCCTCCGGCGAGCGAGGCGACGGTGAACACGCTCAGCGCGACGAGGAGCACCGTGCGGCGGCCCAGAAGGTCGGCCAGGCGGCCGCCGAGCAGCAGGAGGCTGCCGTAGCCGAGCACGTAGCCCGACACGATCCACTGCAGCGCGCCCGGCTGGAGGCCGAGCTCCTTGCCGATCGACGGGAGCGCGACGCCCACCATCGAGACGTCGAGGCCGTCGAGGGCGATCACGATGCAGGTGGCGAAGAGCAGCAGCCAGCGGGCGCGACTCCAGCGGACGACGGGGGCGGCCCCCGAGGGCTGCCCAGGCCGGACGGCGGGGCGGGAGGCGGTGTCGGAGTTCAGCACGCGTGAAAGTCTATGACACGGAATAGATTGTGTCAGCAAAGTATGCACATTCATGTAGTTCGCAAGGAAGCGAGCGTATCATTGCAGCCGTGAACGAACCGGTCGACGTCTCGGCCCGCTGGCGCGAACTGCAGGGCCTCTATCTCAACACTGCCGCGGAGCTGGAGCGCACCCTCCAGCAGAGCCACCAGCTCGGCCTCAGCGAATACGAGGTGCTCGACCTCGTCGCCGGCTACGCGAACGACTCGTGCACGATGCGCAATCTCGTGGACCTCACGCCGATGACCCAGAGCGCCCTGTCCCGAATCGTCGACCGCCTCGTCAAGGCCGGCCTCGTGGAGCGCAACACCTGCGGCTACGACCGACGCGCGCTGTTCGTCGGCATCACCGCCGACGGCGCACGCGTGCACGACGACGCGAAGCGCGAGTACGACGGACTGCTCGAGAAGGCCTTCTCGGCGGCCCCGTCCGTCGTCTAGAACCCCGGCGGCCGAGGGAAACACCGAGGGGCGGAGCCCATCCGGACTCCGCCCCTCCTCTGCACATCCGGCCTCAATCCCCCGCGAGCTGCGCCTTGTAGTCGGAGATCGCCTGGTTCGCTGCCGTCGTCGCATCGGTGAGCGCCTGCTTCATGGTCTTCGAACCCGAGAACGCGGCCTGCATCTGCGGGATCATCGCGGCGCGGATGGCGCTGAACGCTCCCGTGAAGCAGCCGTGGCTGGCCGGCACGTCGCTGACGTCCTTGACCTCGTCGATCGCGACCTGAGCGACCGGGTGGGAGGCCAAGTAGGCCTTCCGCGCCGACGAGTTCTCCAGCGCGGTGTTCGCGGGCACATAGCCGGTCGCCTCACTGAACTTCGCCTGTGACGCCGGGGAAGCGAGGAAGGAGATGAGCTTCCAGCCGGCGACCTGCTGCGCCGGGGTGGCCTGGTTGCTCAGCCACATCGCCGAGCCGCCGACCACGGTGCCCGCCTTCGAGGCCGGAGCCGACAGCGGGGACGGGAGTGCGACGTACGGGAACGTGGTGCTGTTCGCGACCGAGGCGGCGACGGCGGACGAGTTGAACATCATGGCGGTCTTGCCGGCGGCGAACGCCGTCACAGCGTTGTTGTTGTCGGTGCCGACGTCGAGGCCGGCGCCCGCCTTGTATAGCTGCTGTGCCTTGTGACCGCTGCCCACGGGGCGGTGGAGCGAGCGGCGTCGGCCCCGTCGGCGCCGCGCTGTATTGCCGCGGGGCGCCGTGGCCTCGTGCCTCGATGCTGTCCACGGTGGCACCGTTGCGGCGCCCATCACGCGTTGCGGGCAAACGCGGTCTACCGGGTGGCGGCCTCGCGATCGAGCGGATCCGCCAGCGCTGAGATCTCCGTTCGGCCGTCGCGCGCGCCAACCGAGAAGGATGTCCCGCCGACCCGGACGCCCTTCACTCGCACGGCGCCGAGACCGGCGGCTGTGCGCGCGGTGAGCCCGTCGCCGGTCGGACGAAGCTGGAGCTGGGCGCCGAGGACGGCGACGGCCGCCGCTGCCGACCAGGCCTGAGGACGGCATGACGCGGGATACGGCGCAGGGGCGCGGGTCTCGGACGCGGAGTCGCCGGAATGGAGCTCAGGCATCCGGAAGTCGAAGTGCTCCGCCGCACGCAGGAGTCCCTCGACGAGACCGGCCGCGTGGTCGACGAGACCCGCCCTCGACAACCCGGCGATCGCGATCGCCGTGTCGTGGGCCCACACTGAGCCGACGTGGTAGCTCAGCGGCCAGAACCCCGCCGCGTCGGACCCCATGGTCCGCAGCCCGAAGCCGGAGTCCAGGCGAGGCGAGGTCAGCCGTTGGGCGACCTCCCGTTCCTCGTCGGGGTCGAGGATACCTGTGCCGAGCAGATGACCGAGGTTGCTGGTGAGGGTATCCACGCGCCGCTTGCTGCCGTCGAGGGCGACCGCCGGATAGCGGCCACCCTGAGGGTCGTCCACCCAGAAGCTCTCCGCGAAGCGCTCTTTCAGCCGGCGCGCCCACTCGCGCCACTCCGCGGCATCCGGAAGCCCGAAATGGTCGAGGAGGTCCGCGCCGTGCATTGCAGCCTCATACGCGTACGCCTGAACCTCGCAGAGCGCGATCGGGCCTTCGGCGAGGGTGCCGTCGCGCCACTGGATGGAGTCGCCGGAGTCCTTCCACCCCTGGTTCGCCAGGCCGTGACCCGAGGAGTCGATGTACTCGAGGAAGCCGTCGCCGTCGCTGTCGCCGTGGTGACGCATCCAGTCGAGGGCGCGTTGCAGGGCGGGCAGCAGCGGGCGGATGTCCTCCTCGGCCGCACCCCACCGCCAGGCGTCGTGAAGGAGGCAGATCCAGAGCGGGGTGGCGTCGATGGTCCCGTAGTACAGGGGCGGCAACGTGAAGTCCGATCCCCGGATCTCGGCAGCGCGCACCTCGTGCATGATCTTGCCCGGCTGCTCAGCCGTCTCGGGGTCGGTCGTGGTCCCCTGGACCGCGGCGAGAACGCGCAATGTGGACAGCGCGAGCTCGGTGGAGAGCGGCAGGAGGAATCGCGCACTCCAGAGCGAGTCACGGCCGAAGAGGGTGAAGAACCAGGGTGCGCCCGCGGCGAGGAACTCGTCTCCCGGGCTGAGGACCGACCGCATGCGCAGCGCGTCGAGGTCGGACAGTGCAGCGGTCACCCAACGGGAGAGCCTGCTGTCGTCCGACTCGATCTCGAAGCCGGACCAGCTCGCGGTCCCCGGTGCGCCGTCCACCACGAGCGAGGTGTCGGCGAAGCCGACCCTCCAGGCCAGCGAGACAGTCGCGCGTGGCGCGAGCAGCACATCCCACTCCAGGACGATGCGCTCGGCCGACGCCTCAGCGATCGCGCCGTCCGTGACCACGACAGCGGTCGCCGAACCGGCGGACAGTCGCACACCGCCATCGGCGACCTGCACGTCTCGCGGGCGCACCGCTTTCGATCCCTGCTTGATCTGGTCCATCGGGGCGAAGCTGGGGCGCAACCCGACGGTGATGCGCGTGCGCACGTCGACATCGCGCGCCGAGCGGATTTCGATCCGCTCGTCCAACGAGTCGGAGGTCACCTCACGCACCCGCTCGATACGCACACGCGGGTCGGCGCCATCGCCGTCGAGGTGTCGCAGCACGCCGGTGAACGTCACGGCGGATGCACCCCCGGCCGCCATTGAGATCCATTCGGGACGGACGCCGTCGGAGACGAGGGTGAGCTCGTCGAATACGCGGACGTCGCCGTGGTACACGCCGGCGATGCCTGCGCCGCCGGCATCGCCCGTCCGGTCGCTCCACACCTGGGTCGGCGAGCGCAGCACGATCACCTGGTCGTTCAAGAAGGGTTGACGGTCGGACATGCGCTCTCCAGGGAGTTCACCGCCGGGCGACGGTTTGATCGTTCAAGACAGTTCAGTCAACATAGCTCATCGGCGCGACGATGGGAATCCGATTCGTGCTTGACAACGTCACTTCGCTCTTCGTACTGTTGCCGGACGCGCTGGTTTGAACGCTCAAATCGGCGCCAGCACACGACAAAGGAGTTTGAATGCAACCGAGGACTCGCGCAAGGTTCATCGGAATCGTCGCCGTGGTCGGCGTAGCGGCGACACTCGCCGCCTGCAGTTCGTCGCCGAGTACCGATTCCGCCAACCAGAAGGTCACCGTCCGCGTCGGCGTCTGGGATGGCGGCGGCGGCTTGAAACAGGACGAACAGCTCGCAAGCGAATACATGAAGTCGCATCCGAACGTGACCGTCAAAATGGAGTCGACGCCGACGAACTACGGCACGAAGATCCTGACGGAGCTCGCTGCCGGCGACGCACCCGACATCATGCAGATCGGCGACGGCGACATCTCCATGTTCAAGTCGAAGGGCGTCCTGGCGGATCTCACCCCGTACATCGGCAACAAGAGCGACGGCCTGACGATGTCGGACTACGACCCCGCTCTCATGAACATCGGCAAGATCGGCGGCCACTACTACACGATCGGCAGCGGCACCTCGATGGCCGTCTACGTGAACAAGGACGCGTTCGCGGCGGCTGGTCTCACCCTCCCCACCGCGAGCTGGACCTGGGACGACCTCGAGAAGGACGCCGTCGCGCTGACGAAGAAGGACGCGAGCGGGAACGTGTCCCAGTGGGGTATCCGCTTCAACGGCAACGACCTCCGAACCTATCTGCCGTTCGTCTACGCCTACGGCGGCGATGTCATCAGCAGCAACGGCAAGAAGATCACCGGCCACGCCGACAGCGCTGCGACAATCGCCGGCTGGTCCGAGTACAACAAGCTGATGAACGTGGACAAGGTGTCACCGGGGACGCAGGCAGTCGGCGCCAGCAACGGCAACGACTTCTTCCTCGCCGCCGACGGCAAGAAGGTCGGCCCTGCGGCGATGGAGCTGTCCGGAGACTGGGGCGGCACCGACTACGTCAACGCGGGCATGAACTTCGAGGTGCTCCCCGTCCCGGCAGGCCCGGCCGGCCAGTTCACGACGATGGACTACTCGGGCTACGCCATCAACTCCAAGTCGAAGAACGTGCAGGCCGCCTGGGACTACCTGCGATTCTGGGCGACCAAGGGTCAGGACTCCCTGGCCTCCACCGGGCAGCTCGTCCCCTACAAGCCTGCGCTGACGAAGTACAAGCTCGACACCAGCCCGGCCACGGCGGAGTTCGTGAAGAGCTTCAGCAAGGTCAAGCCGTTCCCCGAGCTGCTCAGCCCGTCGTTCTCTGCGTCGGGCGCCGCGAACGACCTGGTCTCCGTGCTGTCGGACATCCAAACGGGCAACGGGTCCGTGGACGTCGCGAAGGAGTTGAAGGCGGCCGCGCAGAAGGCCCAGTCCGACCTGGACTCGTACTCGGGTCAGTAAATGCCGGACACGCCTCTGATGACCGTGACGGAGGTGGGCGTCGACATCGCGTCGGCGCCCGCCCCCGCCCTCCAGCAGCCCCGCACCCCCGTCGGGCGCACGCCCTCCTCCCGGAGACGGTCCCACCGCCTCCAGCGGAAGTGGTTCTACATCTTCATCTCGCCGTGGATCGTCGGCTTGCTGGCGTTCACGCTGATCCCGATGATCATGTCGCTCGTCCTCAGCTTCATGAAATGGGACCTCCTCACCGCGCCCACCTGGGTCGGCTTCGCCAACTACGCGAAGGCGTTCACCGGCGACCCGCTCGTCTGGCAGTCGCTCGGAGTGACCTTCTACTTCGCTGTGACCTCGATCCCGCTCACTCTCGTCGTCTCCCTTGTGATCGCGATACTGCTCCACCGGCTGCCGCGCGGCTCGCAGGTGTTCCGCACGATCTATTACCTGCCGGTCATCGTCTCGGGCATCCCGGTCACCATCCTGTGGATGTACATCCTGAACCCCGACGGCGGCTTGATGAACCGGCTGCTCGCACTCATCGGCATCAAAGGACCGGGATGGATCTACGACGCCAAATGGGTGATGCCTTCGCTGCTGCTGATGAGCGTCTGGGCGGTGGGCGGCACGGTGGTCATCTGGCTCGCGGGGCTGAGCGGCGTCGACGGACAGCTCTACGAGGCGGCTCAGCTCGACGGCGCCAACAGGTGGCAGCAGTTCCGTCACGTCACGGTGCCGGCGCTTGCGCCGGTGATCACGTTCAACCTCGTCATGGGTGTCATCGGGGCCTTGCAGACGTTCGACCAGGCCTACGTGATGGCCGATGGGACCAGCGGCGCCGGCCCGCACAACTCGATGCTCTTCTACGCCTACTACATCTACAAGAACGGGTTCGAGGCGTTCAAGATGGGGTACGCCTCCGCACTTGCCTGGATCCTGTTCGTGATCATCCTCGTCATCACGCTCTTGATCTTCCGGACGACACCGCTCGGAACGTATAGCGAGGACGACTGACCGTGAACAGAACAACCTCGAACAGGATCTTGCACACGATCACCTATGCGGTGCTGGGCGCCGGGGCGATCGCCATGCTGTTCCCCCTGGGATGGATGGTGCTGACCTCCCTCAAGACCAACAGTGAGATCATCGCGGTGGGGTCGCCGTGGTTCCCGAAGTCACCGCAGTGGGACAACTACTGGCGTGCGTTCACGTCGCTGCCGTTCGGACGCTGGGCACTCAACACGGTCGTCATCACCGCCTTCACCATCGTCGGCGCTTTGGTCTCGAACACACTCGTTGCTTACGGCTTCGCCCGCTTCCGGGTGAGAGAGAACAACATCCTCTTCATGGTGCTGCTTGCCACGATGATGCTGCCCGGCGCCGTGACGATGATCCCTCAGTTCATCCTGTTCAAGGACATCGGCTGGGTGAACACGTACTTCCCGCTGATCGTGCCGGCCTTCTTCGGCAACGCGTTCTTCATCTTCCTGCTGAGACAGTTCTTCCGCACCATCCCGCGGGACTTCGAAGAGGCCGCTCGGCTGGATGGACTCGGGCCGTTCGGGGTGCTCATCCGCATTGTGCTGCCGCTCACACTGCCCGTTCTCACCACGGTGGCCATCTTCCAGTTCAACGGGGCGTGGAACGACTTCATGACCCCCTTGATCTACCTGAACGACAGTTCGATGTACACGCTGTCGCTCGGCATCAACTTCTTCAAGGGCGGCGCGGGGATCACCGAGGTGCCCCAGTGGAACTACCTGATGGCGGCCTCCACCATCTCGCTTCTGCCGAGCCTCGTACTCTTCTTCTTCGGCCAGAAGTACTTCATCGAAGGCATCTCGATCTCCTCGGGAATCAAGTGACCTGCGCCGGTCGGTGCGGGCCGCAGTCGGCCTCCCTCCGTCCGGTCCTTCTCCACACAGAAAGTGTGCAATGAACCTTCAGACGATGTCCGAGCACCGCCCGAATCCCGGGCGAGAGAACTACCTCACTCCCGGGCGCCACATCCAGTTGATCGGATCGCAGAACGGAGGTTTCCCGCCGTTCGGCCACCACGTCCCCAACGAGATGGGCGGCGTGTGGATGCATCCGGTCAAACTGCTGGACGGCTTCTGGCTCGGTGTCCAGACCGACGGTGGCGGCATCGATTGGCTGACCGACGCCGTCCGCTTCAGCAATCACGTCTTCTACAACGCGATGACCTTCGAGCGCGAGACGTACACGGTCGAGCGGCGCGAGTACTCAGCCCAGTCTTTTCCGGGACTGATCGTCGAATTCTCCGTCACGAACCGGACGGCGGAGCCGCTCGAGCTGGACGGGGTACTGGCCGTCCGATCCGACCTGCGTCCGGTCTGGTCCGAAAGCGGCGAGATCGTCGACGCCCCAGACGACGCCTGGGCCGACGCCGGCGACTTCGTCGGACGGGACCGCGAGCAGGAATGGTTCGTACGATGCCGGATTGACGGAGTCGACGGTGAGCTCTCCCTGCCCGATCAGCCGATCGCGGGCGACGAGGTCTTCGGTCCTGGGGCGTCCGGGGTCTGGCAGGTGCCGCTCGCGGTCGCACCGGGCGAAACGAGGACCTTCGCACTCAAAATCACCGGATCGCTCACAGCGGCTGCCGAGACGCTCGACCGCATGAACCGGCTGGCCGACCCGCAGGAGCTGTTCGCCGAGAAGCGCGACCACTACGCCGCTATCCTCGCGCGGTCCGACATCGAGGTGCCGGACAAAGAGCTCGAAAAGCAGTATGCCTGGTCGAAGTGCCACATCGAATGGCTCACCATCTCCTCGGAGCCCGTCGGAACCGGGCTGGCAGCCGGGATCCCGGAATACGTCTGGTGGTTCTCCGTGGACTCGGTCTACGCCCTGAAGGGATGCCTCCCGGCCGGGTTCCACGACCTCGCCGAGCAGACGATCGCCATCATCGACGAAGGGTCGCGGCGGGCCAACGGCAACGGCCGGATCATCCATGAGGAGAACTCGTACGGGGAGGTCGGCAACCGGGGCAACACTCAGGAGACGGCGCTCTTCGTCCACGCCGTCTCCGAGACGTATAGCTGGACAGGGGATCGAGACTGGCTCGCCTCCTACTGGCCGGCCGTCCAGGCGGCCCTCCGGTATCTCCTCGACGACTGCATGCCGGCCGGGAGCCTCTTTCCGGTGGGCAACGGGATCATGGAGGTGCGCGGACTTACCGGCGAACTCATCGACACCGCGGTGTACACCCAGGTCGCGCTCGCCGACGCGGGGAGGATCGCCGCGCTTCTGGGCGACTCGGCGGCCGAGGCGGAGTACTCCGAACGCGCCGACGCGATGGCGACCGAGATCCGTACGACCATGTGGCAGGACGACGACGGCCTCTTCGCCGACATCAGGAGCGACCGCCGGCAACTCCTCGACGTGTTCGACGAGCTGATCGAGTCCGCGCACCGTGACGACCGCCGCGACTTGGTCGCGCGATACACCGAGGCGAAGCGCGGCTTCGTCGCCGACCAGACGGCCGGCGACGGGGACAGCGCCGTTTTCAGTTTCAAGAACTGGGTGATCCTGACCCCGATCGAGATGGGCCTTGCCAGCGACGAGCAAGCCGGCGTCGCTCTTTCCCGCCTCGATTCGCCCGAGTTCGTCGGCGAATGGGGTGCCTACCTCTCGGGAAGCGGCGATGATCGGATCATGACGATCTCGTCGGCTGTCCACATCAACAGCAATCTGGCCTATGGCCGCGCCGATGAGGCTCTGGATGTGGTCCGCCGGGTGATGGCGACCTTCAACCGGTACCTTCCGGGTTCGATCAGCGAAATGTCCCCCGACTACGGTTGCTTCGTGCAGGCGTGGACCGCCTACGCCATGATCGCCCCGGTGATCACCGGGTTCATCGGTCTCCGTCCGGATGCGGGCGCGAAGCGACTGCGGATCGACCCCTGCCTCCCGAGCGACTGGGACTCGCTGAGCGCGAGGAACGTTCTGATCGGAGACGACAGCTTCGACATCGAGGTACGCCGCGAGGGCGACGATTCCTACTCGGTCAGCGTCAGCGGCGCCACGGACGGCTGGACGATCTCGACAGCTCACCCGATGGTGATGGCCGCCCGATGAACAGGGCAGCCGCCTTCGAGCGCGTCATGGGGATCCTGAAATGGATCTGGTATTTCGTGTACATCCAGTTCCTCTTCGTTGTCGGCGCAGTAGCCGGCCTGGTGGTCGTGGGCCTGTTCCCGAGTCTGTACGCCAGCATCCTCGTCTCGCGCGAACTCATGAAGCCGGACGCGGACTACTTCGCGACGGCTCGCTTCGTGAAGATCTATCGCGCGGTCTTCTGGAAGAGCCTCCAGGTCGGGTACACCGGTCTCTTCGCGCTCGCCATCGGCGTCAGCAACATCGTCTACTTCAACCAAATGGAGGGACAGCACGGGTGGGCGTTCTTCGTCAAGCTGCTCTGGCTCGTGATCACCGTGCTCGTCATGTCCACACTGGCACTGGTGTCGCCCACGTTCGTGGACTTCGGCCTCCGCCTGAAGCAGCTACCGCGGCTGATCCTCGCCGGGCTCAGCGACCTTCGCTCGATCGTGCTCGTCGTCGTGGCCGTGGCGGCGCTCGTCGTCGGCCTGGTCTTCCTCACGGGGCTCTTCCTCTACGTCGCGCTCGGTGCGTACATCCTCGCGATCGCCGGGCTCAACGGACGCTTCGAACGTCGACGGGTCTCGTTCACGCGCACGCCCTCGGGCCGGGACCCCATCCGGACCCGCTCGGCGGGGCCCGAGCGTGCTCGCAGTCTGTCGGGCGCCGCTTCGTGATAATTGCTTCGTGGATGGAGGTACGCCCGTGAAGACCGCAGACGAACGGAGCGACAGGCCGAATCGCCTCCCGACGGTCGTCGATGTGGCCCGCATGGCCGGTGTGTCGCGCCAGACCGTCTCCAATGTCTTGAACACGCCGGGGATCGTGCGCTCCGAGACACAGGAGCGCGTCCGCCAGGCGATCGAGGAACTCCGGTATCGCCCGCACGCCTCCGCGCGGCGGTTGCGCACGCGTAAGAGTTCGACGATCGGCGTACGCCTCGACCCGGCGCGCGACGGGATCTCGGGCGCGATCCTCGACCGGTTCCTGCACGCGCTGACGGAGCAGGCAGCCGCCCTCGACCTGCGGGCGCTCCTCTTCACGGCGACGTCTCCGCAGGACGAGATCGACCACTTCTCGCGACTCGCCGACGGCTCGGACGTCGACGCCTTCGTCCTGACGTCGACCTTTCACGACGACCCGCGAATCGAGTGGCTCATGAAGCACGAACTGCAGTTCGCTATGTTCGGGCGCCCCTGGGGCATCGACGATCTCGAGGATCCACGCTATCCATGGGTCGATGTCGACGGCCGCGCCGGCGTGCGCGCCGCGACCGAGTCGCTGCTCGCCCGCGGGCTGACGCGCATCGGCTTCCTCGGCTGGCCGCAGGGCTCCGGCACGGGCGACGAGCGCGCCGGCGGCTGGGAAAGCGCGATGACAGAGGCCGGACACGGCGAGCACCTGAACTCATTGCAGGAGCGGACGGCCGACGCGGTAGCTGACGCGCGCGTGGCCGCTTCGCGGCTGCTTGCACGGGTTCCCGACCTCCAGGCGGTCGTCGCAGCCAGCGACAGCCTTGCGCTCGGCGCCATCGTGCAGCTTCAAGGCTCGCTGCCCGTCGTCGGATTCGACAACACGCCGGTGTCGGAGGCCATGGGGTTCTCGAGCGTCGATCAGCAGCTCGACAAGGTGGCGGAAGCGATCTTGGCCCTGCTGAGCGGCGGCGGCGACGACGCTCCCCGGCATCACCTCATCACACCCAAGCTGATCGAGCGCTCGTCCGAGGTCCTCATCACCCCCATTCGCGTCGCAGAGACCGAGCCGCCCCGGATCGATCGGAAGAATCCTGAGTAACGACACTCCTCAGGCGCCGGATCGTTCCACCGGCGCGGTGCTGACCATCGCCGACGATGACGGGCCGACACCGTTGGCTGCGACTGTCGGCACGGTGCCGGTGTTCCGGGCGTCCGCTCTGTTCGGTCTCGAGGTGGATCGGCATCGCAGAGCAGCGATCACGGGAGCGTCCGTCGACCGGCGCGCGGACGGCTCCGTGACCGTGCGCGGCACCGTCGAGCAGACCGCGCTGTCGGCATGCTGGAGCGCATTGCGCCTCGGTGCACACGATGTGTGGGAGTTCTCGCTGGAACTCGTCAATGCCGGCGACCGCGACGTCGCACTGTCTCGGCTCGACCCGTTCGCAGCCGGGCTCGCCGGTGACGACTGGGCGACACTCGCGTTCCGTTCGGCGTGGGGCGACGAGTTCCGCCCGGAGACCGCCTACGCGGATGGCGACCTGTTCTTCGAGTCCCGCGCGGGCCGGAGCTCCCACGGCTTCGTGCCCTGGGTCGGATTCGAACGGCCGGGAGTGGGTTTCGTGGTGGCACCCGTCTGGAGTGGAAACTGGCACATCGATGTGACGGACGGCGGCGTCGTGTCCGCCGGGATCTCCGACTGGCTGTTCGAGACGACGCTTGCCCCCGGGGAGTCGGTCCGGGCTCCGTCGGTCCTGGTGGCGTTCGGGCCCGATCGCGATGAGGCGGCGATCGGGTTGACGTCAGCGCTCGGCGACGGATTCACGCCCCGTTCCGAGGCCTCCGAGCGGCTGGATGTCGAGTGGAACCACTGGTGGCCGTATGAGGACGTCGGAGTGGACGAGGGCGTGATCGCCGAGAACGCCGGCCACGCAGTGCGAGCCGGGATCCGGCAGGTCACGGTCGACGCGGGATGGTTCGGTCCGGCCGACGGGGGTTCGACCTGGACGAAGGTCCGCGGCGACTGGGACCAGGTGAACACGGTGCGCTTCCCCTCGGGACTCGGGGCCCTCGGCGGCAGAATCCGCGCGACCGGCGCGCGGCCTGGCATCTGGATTGAAGCCGAAGCAGTCGGCGTTGATTCGCTGGTGCGGCGGGAGCGCCCGGAGATCATCGCCCGTGCGGTCGACGGGCGCCGACCCGACCGTTCCTACCGGGCGGAGTCCCAGGCGTTGGACGCCGACGATCCGACCTTCCTCGGTTACGTGTGCTGCGGCTCGGAGTCGGGTCGCAGGTTCGTCGCCGAGAGCCTCGACCGGGTAGTGGAGGTGCTGGGCGCCGAATGGATCAAACTCGACTTCAACATCGATCCCGATGCGGGCTGCACCCGCACCGACCACGGCCACGGCAGCGGAGACGGTCTCTTCCGGCACTATCTCGGCCTCTACAGCGTCCTCGACGAGTTCCGCCGACGGCATCCTGAAGTCGTGCTCGAGTCCTGTGCTTCAGGCGGTCTGCGGCTCGACCTCGGGATGGCCCGGCACGTCCACTGCATCCACCTCTCCGACCCCGACTACACGGAGCACGCCCTCCACGTGTTGTGGGGAGCGAGCATGATGCTCCCCCGGCCACGATGCTGCACTGGTCGTGGTCGCAATGGCGCGGCGAGTACGCGCCTGCGCAACTCGATTTCGGTGAGCTCTCCGCCGATGAGTTCGCGGCGACCCTCCGAGCCGCGATGTTGCACCGTTTCGGAGTCTCTCTGCGCCTTCCGGAGCTGCGTCCGGATCTCGCCGACGTGCTCGCCGAACACGTCGGCGTGTACACGGCGACCGTGGCCGCACTGGTGCGGGAGGGCATCCTCCGTCGCCTGAGCGGGCAGCCTCTCCGCCACGGCCGAGGCGAGCGTCGTCCGGCTTTTCAGCTCAGCTCGCGCGACGGATCGCGCCACCTCGTCGCGGTCTTCAGCCTCCCAGGGGCCGACGATGAGGTCGCCCGGATCCGGCCACGTGCCCTCGAGGCGGAACGCTCGTATCGGGTTTCCGATCCGTTCGGCGCTGCAGCGACGATTTCGACCGGGGCCGAACTGTCTGCTGCGGGCATCGTCGTTCCGGAGAGCGCTGGACGGCTCACCTCCCGGTTCGTCCTCATCGACAGGATCCAGACGTCCCCGAGGCGCCCTCAGCCTCGATCGCGGTAGTCGGGCACCTCGATCCAGGCGCCGTCGCGCATCGCGGACTCGTGAGCGCAGATTCCGGGCGCGGTCCAGGCGGCAGCGCGAAGAGCGTCGACCAGGGCGACCCGGCCCTCCACGATGCTGCTCACGAACTCGTGCACCAGGAACGGATGCGACCCGCCGTGGTGCGCCCCCACCCGAACCGGTTCCGGCATCCCGGGCAGCACGACGTCGGTCGCGCGGACGAACGGGGCGAGCTCGACGGGGAGCCGCTCGGGGAAATCGCGCGGGGCCAGCGACGACGTCTCCACCCGGTTGCCGCGCGTGCCCGCTGCGGGAGGGAACATGTCGTACACGGTGAGGTCGCCGCCGTTGTCGATCGGCCACTCCACGCCACGCCGCTCGCCGTACAGGGAGAAGCCCTCGATGTAGCTTCGGGCGGTCTGGAAGAACGACATCGTGATCTCGGCGAGCACATCGCTGTCACGGAGGGCGAACAGCCCGACCTCTGTCGGGAAGCGGTTGTCGAATCCGCCGCCGGCGTTCTTCTGGGCCAGCCGCCCGGCGCCGCGTGCGCTCACCGACGCGACGGTCGTGTCGAGCAGCGCCAGGATCGGCGACAGCGCGTGCGTCACGTAGTGCATCGGCGGGTAGCCCTGCCAGTAGGTGGGGAAGCCCTCGAGCTCCTGAAGATGGAAGCCCTTGTACAGCGTCAGGTCGCCGAACGCGCCCTCGCGCGCCATCTCGTCCACGGCCAGGTACTCGCGCCCGAAGACCGTGGTCTCCATCATCATGTAGACCCGGCCGCTGCGCTGCTGCGCCGCGATGATCCGGTCGAGATCCTCCAGTGTCGTCGCCATCGGCACCGCGCACGCCACGTGCTTGCCGGCGTCGAGGGCGGCGACGACCATGTCGGCGTGCAGGAAGACCGGCGCGAGGATGTGCACGGCATCGACCGACGGATCGGCGAGAGCGTCCGCGAGCTCGGCGTAGCCGTCGTCGAGCGCGAAGCGGCGGCCGACCTCCCGGCGGCGGTTCTCGTCGGGCTCCACGAGGACGACGCGGTCGACGGCGGGGTGGCAGAGATAGATCGGCACGAAATCCTGGCCGAACCCCAGGCCGACGACGGCGATGGTCAAGCCGGTCATGCGAGAGCCACCTGCACCTCCGGACCGGTAAGGAACTCCACGCCGCCGGTGACGAAGTTGGCGAGGTCGGCGTTTGCCGCCTGACCCTCCGGTGACGACAGCACCGCGTCGAGCGACTGCTTCGACTCGGCATACAGCTCGGCCACGAGCACGTAGGGGCCGTCGTCGTCGATCCAGGACAGGTTCCATCCTGTGAGCCCCGACATCCGCCGGGCGATGGGGATGTGCGATTCCTCGTAGTAGCGTCGGAAGGCCTCTGGATCGGTGGGCCGGCGATACAGGATCGTCATGCGATACACGCTCAGGCCTCCTGTGCGACGCGTGCCGGCACCGAAGAGGGCAGCTCGATGCGGGTGTAGCGGCTCATGTGCTCGACCATGGCGACCTCCGTCGGCATCCGTTCCATGCTGGAGGCGCCCAGGAAACCGTCCACGCCCGGGACGTCGTGGATGACCTCCGCCGCCTCGTCGGGTCCGAAGATCGGGCCGCCGTGGCAGACGATCAGAACGTCGGGGTTCACCTCGCGCGCGGCCTGCATGAGCTCGGCGACCTTGCGCTTGGATTCCTCGAGGCTGAGCGCGGTCTGCGCGCCGATCATGCCGGAGGTCGTCAAGCCCATGTGCGGGACGATGACGTCGGCGCCTGCCTGCGCCATCGCGACCGCCTCATCCGGGTTCGCGACGTAACTCGCCGTGAAGAGATCGAGCGCGTGGGCCTCGGCGATCATGTCCGCCTCCTTGTCGAAGCCCAGACCCGTCTCCTCCAGGTTGGCCCGGATGATCCCGTCGAAGAGGCAGATCGTCGGGTAGTTCTGCACCCCTGAGAATCCGGCGTCTTTGATCTGGCGAAGGAACTTCGGCATCAGGCGGAACGGGTCGGTGCCGCAGACGCCCGCGACGACGGGGATGCGGTCGACGACGGGGAGGATCTCCGCGCCCATGTCGAGAACGATCTGGTTGGCGTCTCCATACGGCATGAGCCCCGCCATGGAGCTCCGACCGGCCATGCGGTAGCGGCCGGAGTTGTAGACCACGATGAAGTCGAGGCCGGCTTCCTCCGAGCATTTGGCCGACAGGCCGGTTCCCGCGCCGCCGCCGATGATCGGCCGCCCGGCCGCGACCTTCGCGCGCAACCGCTCGACGATCTCTTCCCGGGTGCTCGGCTCTGCCCGACTGCTCATTCGTTGTTCCCTTTCGTCCGACCGAGCACGCGGCCCAGTGCGTCGATGACCTCGGCCGAGAAGGCCGGGTCGTTGATGGCCGCTTCGATGACCCGCAGCGGAATGCGGGGGTCGAGGTTATCGCTCAGCGACCGAAGGAGGGCCGCGTCGGCCACCGGGTCGTGGAACGGGCCGCCCTCGACCGAGATCTGCGAGAACCCACGGGCCGGCGCCAGCACCTCCACCGGGCCGGTCGAGGCGTTGAGCCGTTCGGCGATGATGCGTCCGAGCGCCGCGCATTCGGCGGCGTCGGTCCGCATCAGTGTGACCGCGGGGTTGTGCGCGTGCAGGAGTCGGCCGCGGTAACGCGCCGGCACCGTCTCCGGCGCCCCGAAGTTGACCATGTCGAGCGCGCCGAGGCTGACGACTTGGGGCACCCCGGCCGTCGCGGCGGCGGTCAGTCGGTCCGGGCCGGCAGAGCACACCCCGCCGCACAGCTCGTCGGCGAGCTCGGTGGTGGTCAGGTCGGCGACGACGTCGATGAGCCCGGAGGCCACCATCGCCTCCAGTGTCCGGCCGCCGGTGCCGTTGGCGTGGAAGGTGTGCACCTCGGCGCCCTGCGCGACGAGCGTGTCGTGCACGCCCGTGACGCAGGTGGTCGTCACGCCGAACATCGTGCACGCGATGGTGGGGCCGGCCTTCTCGGAAGGGGTCGGGGGCGCCGCGCGCACCATGCCGACGACGGCGTCGGCCGCACGCGCCAGAACAGGGATGCTGATCGCGTTGAGACCGGCGATGTCGACCACCGGGTACAGCATCATCAGGTCGCTCGTCCCGACGTACGGCCGGGTGTCGCCCGCGACGATCGTGGAGACGAGCAGCTTGGGCACGCCGATCGGCAGCCGCGCAGCGACCCGCGCCATGACGAAGCCGGCGTTGGAGCCGCCGAGCACCACCACGCCCGCGACCTCGCCTGCCGCGTGCAGGTCGCGGACGATCTGGGCGGCGCCGTCCGCCATGGCGATCATGGCGTCGCCGCGGTCGCCGCGGTCGCCGCGGCGGACGAGCCCGGCGAGATCGGCTCCCGCCGCCGCCGCGACCTCGGCACGGGAGACATCGGCGGGGAGGCCGGGAGGACCCAGTACGCCGGTGTCGACGAGGAGGGTGGGGACGCCCGCGGCCTCGATCCGGTCGCGCACGAAGCGGTACTCCTCGGCCTTCGTGTCGAGCGCCCCGGCGAGGACGATGCGGGCGGTCACTTCACCGCTCCGAGCGACAGCCCGTTGATCAGCCGGCGCTGCGTGAACAGGAAGACGATCAGCAGCGGCAGCGACGTGAGCACGGCGAGGGCCATCAGGCTGTTCCAGTTGGCGGCATAGGTCGTATTCTGCTGGGCCAGGAGGCCGCTGACCGGGAGGACCGTTCCCTCCGGCAGGAAGTTGATCGCGTACACGAACTCCCCCACGCCGAGATGAAGATGACGCTCATGACCGTGAAGATGCCGTTGGAGAGCATCGGCACCGTGATCGACCGGAACGCCTGCCAGGTGCTCGCTCCGTCGATCTCGGCGGCCTCGTAGAGCGCGGTCGGGATCGAGAGCACGAACGGCCGCAGCAGCATGATGGCGAACGGCAGGAACAGGGCGATGTCCGCGAGGATCAGGCCGGGCAGCGTTCCGAGGATCCCCCAGCTCGCCAGCACGCTGTAGAGCGGGATGACCGTCATGGGCTGCGGCACCATCTGCAGCACCAGGAGCGCTGCGAGCACGACTGCGATGACCCGGGCCCAGAGCGGCGTGATGCGCCGGGCCAGCGCGAACGCGGCCGGCACCGCCACGACGAGGACGGCGAGCGTGACGATCACTCCGATCTGGAGGGAGGTCACGATGGCGCCGAGGCCGGATCCGATCACCTGGGCGTAGGTCGACAGCGTGGGCGTGAAGAGAACCGCGTTGGGGTCCTGCAGCACCTGGGAGTTCGTCTTGAGCGACGTGAGGACGATCCAGATCAGCGGGAGCAGGTAAGCGAGGCCGAGCACGACCTTGAGCACCTGGAAGAGCGCGCTGGTGGGCTTGCCGATCATTCGACGTCCTCCCTGCGGATGCTTCGCACGTACGGCACGGCGAAGATCGCGACGATGAGCATCGAGATGACCGCGATCGTCGCGCCGGTGCTCATGTCGAAGTTCGAGAACGCGGTGTAGTACGACTGCACCGGCAGCGTGTTCGTCGCGGTGCCCGGGCCGCCCTGGGTGAGCACGTAGAAGAAGTCGAAGCTCTTGAACGCGTACAGCACGGTCAGGATCGCGAGGATCCACATGGTGGGCCGCAACAGTGGCAGCACGATCCGGAACCGCGTGCGCCAGTAGCCCGCGCCGTCGATCGCCGCCGCCTCGATGACGTCCTGCGGGATGGCGAGCAGGCCGCCGCGCAGGATGAGCGCGGAGAACGGCAGCGACGACCAGGCGACCACGCCGGCGACCACCCAGATCGCCAGCGACGGCGAGCTGAGCCAGTTGACGTGCGGTAGCCCGACCATCCCGAGGATGGCGTTGAGCGCCCCCGAGTCGTCCAGGAGGAACTTCCAGACACTGCCCGAGACGATCGGCGGAAGCGCCCAGACGAACACCATGATCCCCAGGACGATGTTGGTCACCCGCCCTCGGGTCGAGAGGATCGACGCGGCGAGGAACCCGAGAACCAGGTTGGAGGCCAGCAGCACGACCGCGACGATGATCGTGCGCAGGGTGGAGGCCCAGATCTCGGAGGACCCGAGCACGGTGACGAAGTTGTCGAGACCGACCCAGTGCCACACACCGACGATGTTGCTGGGCCCGACGTCGCTGAAGGCCATCCGCAGCAGCACCAGCAGCGGGTACGCGGCGAAGGCCAGCAGGACGACGACAGCCGGCAGCAGATAGACCAGCGGGACGTTGGCGAGGCGCCGGCGCCGGGAGGGGCGGCGGTCGGCGATATCCCGCCGCCCCTCCCGGGTCTGCTCGCGTTCGAGAACGGACATCAGCAGCCGCCGCCGCCCTTCTTGATGCTGGCGGCGATCGCGTCCTTCGCCGATTGAGCGCCCTGCTCGGCGGTCATCTGGCCCGAGATCACTGCGCTGGCCGCCTTGCCGAGAGCGGTCTGCATGTCGGCGGTGTTCTTGTTGTTGGGCCAGGAGGCGGTGTCGTGCGCGGCGGTCACGAACGGCTGCACGAAGGTGTCGTTCTTGATGGCCGGGATGTCCGCGACATCGGCACGCACCGGGATCGAGCCCGCCTCCTCGTAGACGCTCTGATTGCCCTGCTTCGAGAGCACCATCTGCTCGAGGAACTTCCAGGCGAGGTCGGGATTCTTCGACTTGGAGCCGATCGCGAAGCCTTCACCGCCCGGATACACCTGGCTCTTGCCCCCGGCGGGTGCGGGGAACTGCGTGGTGCCGTACTTGAAGGGCGCCTGCTTGACGTTGCCGAGCTGCCAGTTGCCGTTGAGCCCGAAGGCGTACTTGCCGGTCATGAACTGTTGCCAGGCGGCGTTCTGGTCCCAGGTCGCCGTCGCGAGCGGGAGGTAACCGTTCTTCGCCCAGCCGGCCACCCGCGAGAATGCGTCGTCGACCTTCGACCCCTCGAAGTTGCAGTAGTTCACGCCGACGCCGAGCAGTTGCGGAGCGAACAGCCATGCGCCCTCCACCGTCGGTGCGCCCGACTCGGCGAGGCCCTGGTACTTGCCTCCCGCCTTGATCGTGGCGAGGTCGGCCTGCAGCTCATCGAGCGTCGTCGGCGGCTTCGTGATGCCGGACGCGTCGAGGATGTCCTTGTTGTAGAACATGCCGAGGAGGTTCGTGTAGGACATGAGGTTGTAGACCTTGCCGTCGGTCTTCCAGACTGCGCCCGAGGGGTACTGACCCTTGTCGGCGTACTTGTTCCAGTACGGCGTGAGGTCCTTCATCACGCCGCCGGAGACCAGCGTAGGGTTGTCGACCACGATGTTGTTGATGAAGAGGTCGGGCGTCGTGCCGGTCGCGACCGAGGCGAGCAGCTTCTGATCCTGCTGGCTGCCGACGACCTGTACGAGATCGACCTTGACGTTCGGGTTGTCCTTCTCGAAGGTGGCGA
Source organism: Leifsonia sp. L25 (assembly GCF_050632895.1). The sequence goes on from NZ_JBODRZ010000003.1 coordinate 2,139,352, forward strand.
CCTGGTCTTTGAGCCAGGTCAGCTGGGTCCCCGAGTAGTACTCCCAGAAGGTGAGGGTGGCCGTGCCCGAGCCGGAGCCCCCGGCATTGGACGAAATGCTGCAGCCGGAGATCGCGAACAGGACGGCTGTCGCGACCGCTGCAATGCGGAGCCGGGTCTTCCTTGTGTTCATGGGGCGTCATTGCTCCTTCGAGGGGTGGGGGTGCGGGTGGGTGCGCTTGCTGGGTCGAGCGTAGGAGAGCTTTATGTTGAATGTCAACATAAATAAGAAAAGAATCTGTTTAAATTGCTGCCCATTACGACATTCGGGTACATTAAGCTCGGCTGCGCACCCACCGCGCACCGACGAAGAGGGGAGTGGGATGACCACCGACGCCACCATCGACACGCTCCCCACGCACGCCCTCGCCGACGGGTCCGGTACGCTCCTGCAGCTCGTCCGATCGGGGCGCGCCAGCACGATCTCCGAGCTCGCGGCAGCGATGGGAGTCTCCCGCTCGACCGCCATCCAGCGAATCGACTTCCTCGTCGCCCACGGACTCATCGCTTCGCAGGCCGCCGTGGCCGGCTCACGCGGACGGCCTGCCGCGCTCGCCCGCTTCAATCCGGGCGCGGGCATCGTCCTCGCGGCGCAGATCGGCATCTCGGGATGCCGGATCGCGGCGACCGACCTGGCGGGAGCTGTGCTCGCCGAGGGCTACCTGACCGTGGAACTCGCGACCGGGCCGCACGCGCTCCTGACCGACCTGGAGGACGCGTTCGACCGGATGCGTGCGGGCTTGCCCGGAACTCCCGTCGTGGGCATGGGCGTCGGCATCCCCAACGACATCGAGCTCGCGAACTACGCCAGAGGTCTCGGCCTGAGCGGAACGGGCTGGGATCGCGAGTACTTCCGCAGCAATCTGCGCGAGCACTTCGACGCGCCGGTGTTCGTCGACCTCGACGTCAACCTGATCGCCCTGGCCGAGTGGCGCAAATCGTGGCCCGATGTCGAGGTGTTCGTCTGCGTGAAACTCGGGACCCTGCTCAACGCCGCCATCATCGTCAACGGAGTGCCGGTGCGCGGCGTGAGCGGACTGGCCGGCGAGCTCGGCCACATCAAGGTCAACGGGGCGACCGAAGCCTGTTCGTGCGGCGGGGTCGGCTGTCTCGATGCGGTCGCCAGCGGCAGCGCGCTGGTGCGCCAGCTCGCCGAGGCCGGCCTCGACGTCGAACACGTGTCGGACGTCGTCCGGCTGGCGCAGCAGGCCGAGCCGCGTGCTGTGCACGCCGTGCGCGAGGCCGGACGGCGCATAGGCGAAGCCCTCGCCTCCGTCGTCAACCTGCTCAACCCCGCCGTCATCGCGACCTGGGGCTACCTCACCGAGGCGGAGACCCCGCTCTTCGCCGGCATGCGGGAGGGGGTCTATCAGATGGCCCTCCCCGGATCGAGCGAGCGCCTCACGCTCGAGCGCGCCTCCCTCGGCGACCTCGCCGGCGCGCGCGGAGCCGCGATGCGCGTCATCGACGAGGTGCTCGATCCGGCAGCCGTCGACCGGATGCTCGTGGCCGGGTCGTGGTCCGCCGCGTGGCCGGAGGCCACACAGCGCGCTGCGAGCTGACCGACGCACGATCGCGGATCGGGAATAGACGCACCGGGCACCGAACGCCCCGCTGCTGGTGGCGCGGACGCCCGGCCGCTTAGCATTGGCCCATGCGCGCGATCGTCCAGGACGAGTTCGGCGACCCGGCACGGGTCCTGAAGGTGGAGGAGCGGCCGCTCCCCGAACCGGGAGCGGGGCAGGTGCGGGTGCGCACCGTGCTCTCGCCCATCCACAACCACGACCTGTGGACCATCCGCGGCACGTACGGCTTCAAGCCGACGCTGCCGGCAGGCGCGGGGACGGAGGCCGTCGGCGTCGTGGACGCGGTCGGCGAGGGGTCACGGCGCTCGCCGCCGGGCAGCGCGTCGTCACCGGAGGCACGTTCGGCGTCTGGGCGGAGGCCTTCGTCGCACCGGCCGGGGCGCTGATCCCCGTGCCGGACGGGCTGAGCGACGAGGTGGCCTCCCAGCTCGTCGCGATGCCGTTCAGCGCGCTCAGCCTGCTCGACTACCTCGAGGTGAAGCCGGGGGAGGTCATCCTGCAGAACGCGGCGAACGGGGCGGTCGGGCGGCTGCTCGCGCAGTTCGCGGCGACGCGGCAGGAGAAGGTCATCGGGCTCGTCCGCAGGCAGCACGACGCCGACGCGCTGGCGGCGCAGGGCATCCCGAACCTGGTCGCGACAGGAGCCGACGACTGGCGGGAGCGCGTGCGCGCCCTCGCGGACGGCGCGCCCATCGCTGTGGCCGTCGACTCGATCGGCGGCGAGGCGAGCGGCGACCTGCTGGCGCTCGTCTCGGAGGGCGGCACGCTGGTGTCGTTCGGCTCCACCGGGGGCGAGCCGATGCGGTTGTCGTCCGGTGACCTCATCTTCAAGCAGGCCGTGGTCAAGGGCTTCTGGGGCAGCAAGGTGAGCTCCTCGATGGAGCCGGGCAAGCGCGCGGAGCTCTTCGGCGAGCTGATCCGCGCGGCCGTCACGGGCGCGATCACCCTGCCGGTGGAGGCCGTGTTCGGGTTCGACCAGGTGCGGGAGGCCGTGGAGGTCGCCACCCGCTCCGGCCGCGTCGGCAAGGTGCTGCTGCGCCCCTGAAGCCGGGCACGGCTTCCGCGACACGCCGTCGTCGTGTCGCCCGGATTGGGGGACGAATTCGTGTCCTCCAAATGACCCACAGAACGTTCTTTCTGGCTATGCTCGCCCTGACGCACCGAAGCGTCGAAGTTCCCAGCCTTTTGCCCCGACCCGAACCAAGCGGAAGGACGTCATTGTGAACCCCTCGAACGGCACCACCGTCGACCCCGACAAGGCCGCGGAGCGCGCGCACGTGCTCCTCGAATCCGAGATCACCGCCCGCCTCGACGCGGTGCGCGAACTCGCCAAGCGACTCAACGACCTCGACGGCGCCATCGCCGACTACGTCTCCTCCTGGCAGGCCGCGCAGCGCGCCGGCTGGACCGAAGGCACGCTCTCCGACATCGGCCTGCGCGCACCCGACTCGCTGCCCGCCCCGAGCGGACGACGCTCCGCGGACTCCACGGAGGCCGCTGCTCCCGCCGCCCCGGCGCTCCCGTCCTCTCCCGCGCTCGCCCCGGTCGTCGCGCTGACCCCGCCGCCGGCGCCCGCGCCGGCGCCCGTCGTCTCCGCCCCTGCGTTCGGCCCGGCGCCGACGCTCGGCTCGGTCTCGTCGTTCCCGGGCGGCTCCCCGGCGGTCGTCACCACGCCGTCGCACTGACCCGCGCGCGGCAGCTCGCGCCGCGCCGCAACACCTCGCACCACAGCACCACCTCACCCGAGACAGTCACGTCTACCCGAAGGACACGTCTGTGAACCACCACACCTCCTACGACCGCGCCCACGACGATGCGCAGCGGCTCGCCCGCCGCCACGAACGGGACCTGCACTGGGCCAAGGAACGGCGCCGGCAGCAGGAGCGCGAGATCGTCGCGGCCTCCGCGCTGCTCGCCTCGAGCCCGTGGGCGCTCGCCCGCCGCACCGTCCTGGTCTCGGGCTCCCTGTTGGCGGTGGTCGCCGTGGCCACGGGCTTCGCGACGGCGGCGCACCTCCCCCGGGCTGGCTGCTGATCGCGGACGCGGCGGCGGTCGCGCTCGCGGTTGCCGTGCTGATCTGCGCAGTGGTCGCGCTGGCCGGGGTCCGGTCCCGCCGCGCGGCCGCGCGCGCCCTGGTGCGCTCGCACGACGAACGACTGTCGCACACGCAGTACCACATCAGCGAGAGCGTCCACACGTTCATCGACGCTCACGTGGAGGTCGTCAACACCCGCCCCGCGAACGTCGCCCGAAACGTCGCCGCCTGAGAGACGCGCTACGTTTCTCCGCGCTCTCTTAGAGCTTGCTGAGCCGAACAGTGCTTGACTGAGACGTCCGCCCGAAAGGAGACCCGTCTCGTGAAGCCCGCCCAGCTCCGCATCCCCCGACACTGGATCGTCTGGACTGTCGTCCTGTTCGTCCTGACCTTCGCACTCGGCTTCGCCGCCAAGTGGGTCGTGGCCCTCCGCTTCGACGCGCTCGACGCGGCCGTCAACAAGGTGAACTCGCCGCTGCTCGACAAGGTCGCCCTGCTGCTCGACCAGCTCGACAGGCCGACGATCGTCGCGGTCATCCTTGTGATCACCTTCGTGATCCTGCTGTTCGTGAAGGGCTGGAGGCTCGCGCTCGGCGCGGTCATCGTCACCGGCCTCGGCTGGCTCACCACGCTGATCGTGAAGGCCGTCGTCGCCCAGCCCCGCCCGACCACCGCCGGGCTGACCCACCTGCTGCACGTGAACCCGGCGACCCTCAGCTACCCGAGCGGCCACGTCGTGTTCGCGACGGCGCTGGTGACCGCGCTGGCGATGGTGTGCCGTGGCGCGCTCGCCCGCACGATCGTCATCGTGGTCGGCGCGATCTTCGTGGCCGTCGTGATGTGGTCGCGCCTCTACGTCGGCGTCCACTACGGGACCGACGTGGTTGGCGGTGTGCTCAACGGCATCGCAGGAGTCCTGCTGTTCGCCGGGCTCTGGAACCTGGTCGCGGGGCGGGTCTTCGCCGGCAGCGGCCGCCGCGTCGCCTAGCGGCCGCCGCGTCGCGTAGCGTCCGCGCGCCTTCGTGACGAATGTCGCGAATGCGCGCGCCAAACGCGACATTCGGCACGAATCGCGGAACGCACTTTCGTGACGAATGTTGCGAATGCGCGCGCGAAACGCGACATTCGGCACGAATCGTCGCTCAGTCCTCGATGACCACCGCTCGCAGCGGCGCCCCGTCGCCTCCCGCGATCGGCAGCGGCAGCCCGACGAATCGGGGCGACGCCGCCGTGACGCGATCGAGGCCGGTCAGGTTCTCGATGATGAGCCCGCCTGCGCCGAGGAACACGTCGTGGAACGGCAGGCTCGGCTCCGGGTCGTCGGCCACGGTCTCGTCCGGGTTGAGCGCGTCGACTCCGACCACGGTCACGCCGGCGTCGAGCAGCGCGGTGGCGATCCCGACGTCCAGGTACGGGTGGTCGAGGTAGCCGGGCTCGTCGAACTGCGTCGACCATCCCGTCCGGACGAGCACGATCGTCCCCGGCTCGATCGCGCGGAGCGCGTCGCGTACGTCCTCCGGCCGGATGCGCGTCCGCGGCGGCAGGCCGCTCACGTCGATCACCCGTGCCGGCCCGACCAGCCGGCCGAGGTCGACGGCGTCGATCGTCGCGCCGCCTTCGACCGTGTGGGACGGTGCGTCCACGTGGGTGCCGGTGTGGCTGCCGAGCTCCAGGCGCAGCACGCTCACCCCGGCCTCGGCGATCGTCACCGCCGGTTCCACACGAACCGACGGGTCGCCCGGGAACACGGTCATCCCGCTGTGAATAGGGTGGCTCAGGTCGATCACCCGCATCTAGCCCTCCTCCCGCGGCGACAGGTGCTCGTGGATGCACGTCCAGGAGCCGTCGCGGCGCTGCATGACGATGGTCTCGCGCTCCCGCACGGTCGTGCGGCTGTCGCCGTCGGCGAGTTCGGTCTCCACGTCGTGCGTGAAGATCGCGACGTCGTCGCCGGCGAACTGCACGCGGCGGCCGGTCGAGCGGCAGCCGAGCACCTGGAAGCCGTCGCGCTCCCAGGTGCCCCAGGCCGCCTCGTACTCGGCGCGCGACTCCAGCCGGACGGGGTGCGTGTGCATCACGAAGGTGGCGTCGTCGGCGAAGCCCGAGAAGTAGGCGTCGCGGCGGTGGTTGCCGAAGTCGTCCACGATCCGGTCGACCGCGGCGAGGACCTCCCGCTCCCGCTCGCTCACGCTCCGGCCTCCGGCGCTTCGACTGTGCGCGCTTCGACCGTGCGCGCTTCGACCGTGCGCGCGTCGACCCCGCGGGGCTCCAGGCGCTGGGCCTTCGCCCGGCGCGCGTGCGCGCGGGCCGCCGCCGACCGCTCGTCCAGGTGGATGGGCGGCACGACTCCGTCCGCCGAGCGCACGCCGCGGGGGCCGTCCGGACCGAACACGTAGCGCGGCTCCGGGAAGATCGCGAGCAGCGCCCCGTAGAGGACACCGGCGACGACCACACTCGACAGCAGGCTCAGGTCGATGCCCCCGGCGAGGCCGCTGAACGGCCCGACGATGATCGGCGGGTAGTCGGCGAACAGCAAGCCGACGACGGCTGCCACGATCCAGGCGGTCATCCCCCGCCAGTTCACGCCCGCCGCGAACCAGTAGCGGCCTCCCGTCTCGCCGCGGTTGAACACCTGGAGGTCGGACGGGTCGTAGAACCCGCGCCGCACGACGTAGCCGATGGTCATGATGACCATCCACGGGGTGGTCGTGACGACGATCGCGCCGACGAAGGCGTTCACGGTCCCGAGCAGGTCGAACACCAGCCGGCCGACCAGGATGAAGAGGAACGCGATGGTCCCGATGAAGATCGTGGCCTGCACCCGGCTGAACCGCGGGACGACCGACGAGAAGTCCAGGCCGGTGCCGTAGAGGGAGGTCGTGCCGGTCGACAGGCCGCCGATGAACGCCACCACGAGCAGCAGCAGCGCGTACCAGAGCGGCGAGACGTGGATGAGCGAGACGACGTAGTCCGACTTGCCGAACACGAGCGTGGCGGTGGCGACACCGAACAGCAGCGGGATGAGCCCCAGACCCTGGCCCAGGACGGTCGCGCCGATCAGTTTGCGCGGCGCGGTCGCCCGCGGGATGTAGCGCGACCAGTCGCCGAGGAACGCGCCGAACGAGATCGGGTTGGCCATGACGATGAGCGCGGCGGCGATGAAGGTCGGCCAGAACGCGCCGCCGATGGCCAGCGCCTTGGGTCCGGGGTCGTAGCCGGCATCGAACACCCCGGAGTACGCCACGATCGCCAGCAGGATCAGCGCCGTGTTCGCGAAGACCGCGACCTTGTTGACCAGCAGCATGAACTGGTAGCCGTAGATCACCACCACGATCACGATCAGGCCGATGATCGCGTAGATCCCGAGCCGCAGGCCGACCGAGTCGGGCACGCCCGCGAGCCGGGTCAGTGCGCCGACGATCGCGTCGCCGGACACCCATACCGAGATCGAGTAGAACGCGATCGCGGTCAGGAGCGACAGGAACGAGCCGACGATCCGGCCGCGCACGCCGAACAGGGCGCCGGACGACACCGCGTTGTTCGTCCCGGTCTTCGGCCCGAACAGCGCCATCGGCGCGAGGAACGCGATGCCGACGGCGACACCGAGCACCGTCGCGGCCACGGCCTGCCAGAACGACAGCCCGAGCGCGATGGGGAACGTGCCCAGCAGGATGGTGGCGAACGTGTTCACGCCGCCGAACTGGATGCGGGCCAGGTCGAGCCAGTTGGAGGTGCGGTCGGCGTCCGGGATGGTGTCGATCCCGTGGGCCTCCACTTCCGTGATCTTCGGGCGGGGGTTGAGTGCAGCGGTGACGACGTCGTCGGACATGCGGGTTCCCTTCGTGGCGCGTTGTTTTGGGTGGGGTGCTGTCAGCGGGAGAGGGTGGAGGCGTCGGCCGGCCGTTCGGCGGAGTCCGCCTGCTGCAGATCCTGGTGCCGCAGCGCGAGCAGCGACACGAGATCGTAGGCGAGGTGGGAGGCTGCGACGCCGGTGAGCTCGGCGTGGTCGTAGGCGGGGGCGACTTCCACGACGTCCGCGCCGATGAGGTTCAGGCCCACGAAGCCGCGGATGATTTCCAGCAGCTCGCGGCTGGTGACGCCGCCGGCCTCCGGGGTGCCGGTGCCCGGCGCGTGCGCGGGGTCCAGGACGTCCACGTCGATGGAGATGTAGAGCGGGCGGTCGCCGATCCGGTCGCGGAGCTTCGCGACGACCTCGTCCACACCCTGCCGGTAGACGTCGGCGCTCGTGACGATGCCGAAGCCGAAGCGGTGGTCGTCGTCCAGGTCCTTCTTGCCGTAGAGCGGGCCGCGCGTGCCGACGTGGCTGAGCGCCTCGGTGTCCAGGATGCCTTCCTCGAACGCGCGGCGGAACGGGGTGCCGTGGGTGAACTCGGCGCCGAAGTAGGTGTCCCAGGTGTCGAGGTGCGCGTCGAAGTGCAGGAGGGCGACCGGTCCGTGGCGCTCGGCCGCGGCGCGCAGCAGCGGGAGCGAGATGGTGTGGTCGCCGCCGAGGGTGACCAGGCGTGTCCCGTCGGCGGTGAGGTCGTAGGCCGCGGACTGGACGGTCTCGATCGCCTCCGCGATGTCGAACGGGTTGACCGCGATGTCGCCCGCGTCGGCCACCTGGGTCAGCTCGAACGGCGACACGTCGAGCGCCGGGTTGTAGGGGCGCAGCAGGCGGGAGGCCTCCCGGATGTGGTTCGGCCCGAAGCGGGCGCCGGGCCGGTAGGAGACGCCGCTGTCGAACGGGACGCCCGCGACGACGATGTCGGCGCGGCTCACCTGGTCGAGCCGCGGCAGCCGGGCGAAGCCGTCGCGGCCGGCGTAGCGGGGTGTGCGCGACGAGTCGATGGGGCCGACGTTCTGCGGCAAAGCAACCTCCTTGGTGCGATGTGGTGCGGTGGCGCGGGTTTTCCGTTACGGAACCTTTGTTGCATGAGAGGCTACAACGAGAGGCCCCCGCCGTCAACGCGCTCGTGCGACTCTGCGGGTCCGGCCTGCCGACCGGTTACCGTTGTCCCATGCGCACGATGCCCCTCGAACCCGCCGACCGCCGCGTGGCCATCGGGCCCCGGTTGCGGGCGGCACGCCGGGCGCAGCAGCTCACGATCGACGAGGTCGCCCAGATCACCGGCCTGACCAAGGGGTTCCTCTCCCGGGTGGAGCGCGACATGACCTCCCCGAGCGTCTCGTCGCTGATCAGCCTGTGCGACGTCCTCTCCATCCCGGTCGGCTCGCTGTTCGAGGAGCCCGACGTGCAGCTCGTCCCCGCGGGCACCGGCGCCAAGGTCAACCTCGGCGGCGTGGACACGGAGGAGCGGCTGCTCTCGCCGCGCTCGGAGTCGCGCGTCCAGGTCATCCGCTCCGTCATCCAGTCCGGCGGCCACGGTGGCGACGAGCTCTACGCAGTGGCCGCAGACGTCGACGTGCTGCACGTCCTCCGCGGCGAGATCGAGGTCCGCTTCTCCGACCGGGAGTGGCGGCTCGGCCCCGGCGACAGCCTGACCTTCAGCGGTCACGAGCCGCACAGCTGGCGCGTGCTCACCGACGACGGCGCCGAGGTGATCTGGGTGCTGGTGCCGGCATTGTGGAGCGCTTGACGGCAGGCCTCAGGCCTCCGCCGCCCCGGTCTGGTTGAACAGGTAGTAGACGCTCAGCGCGGTGAAGCCGAGCAGCATCGCCGGGGCGTAGACGACGCCGATGACGGTCAGCAGTGGGTAGAACACCGTGCCTGCACCGAAGCGGCGAAGGTCGACCCTGCGTTCCCGAGGATCGAGCCTCCCCTGGCGCACCTCGAGCAGGGTGACCCTCCCGAAGAGGAGCGTGAACGCGACCGCGAACCCGGTCGACGCTCCCCCGTACAGGACCGCCGCCACACGCACGTCCGCAGCGCTGCCGTCCGCGAGCGCCGCTGACAGCGTGGCGGTGGTGAAGGGGATGGCGGTGACGAACATCAGCAGGATGAGATTCCAGAACAGCAGCAGCCGGTCGACGGTGACCACGAGCCGCAGGACGGAGTGGTGATTGACCCAGAGCACCCCGATGACGAGGAAGCTGACGACGTACGCGGCGAACGACGGCCACGCCGCCGCCAGCTGGGCCAGGAGGCCGGTGCCGTTACCCGGCGCGAGGTGGAGGTCGAGGACGAGGAGGGTGATGGCGACGGCGAGCACCCCGTCGCTGAACGCCTCGAGTCTCGCCTTCGACACGGTTCCTCCTCGGTGCGGCGACGCGCTCACGAAAACGTCCGGTGACTCTTCGTGCGGCTCATCTAAGTTCGGCGCCCTGTCGCCTGTCAACCGTCCCTGGCGTGACCGGCTCGCCGAGCCGGCCGCCCCCGCTTCCGGGAGCACTCCACCGGATATATAGTTAACGCATATAAATCATCAGCGCGCCGACGCGCTTCCCGCTCGGGCGCGCACCTCCGCCTGGGCCGGCGACCCACGACACCCCATACGAAACGCACGAAGGACTCTTTTGGCCCGCACCGGCATCTTCACCAAAGATCACCCGCACTACCGCTGGGTGGCGCTCTCCAACACCACCCTCGGCATGCTCATGGCGACGATCAACTCCTCGATCGTCATCATCTCGCTGCCCGCCATCTTCACCGGCGTCAAGCTGAACCCGCTGCAGCCGGGCAACGTCTCGTACCTGCTCTGGATGCTGATGGGCTACATGCTCGTCACCGCCGTTCTCGTCGTCATGTTCGGCCGGATGGGCGACCAGTACGGGCGCGTCCGCATCTACAACCTCGGCTTCGTGATCTTCACGGTCGCCGCGATCGCGCTCTGCCTCGACCCGTTCAGCGGCGGCCCCGGCGCCATGTGGCTGATCGCCTGGCGGTTCGTCCAGGGCATCGGCGGCGCCATGCTGTTCGCGAACTCGACCGCGATCCTCACCGACGCGTTCCCGGCCAACAAGCGCGGCTTCGCGCTCGGCCTCAACCAGGTCGCCGCCATCGCCGGCTCCTTCATCGGCCTCATCCTCGGCGGCGTGCTCGCCGAGATCGACTGGCGCGCCGTCTTCTTCGTCTCGGTGCCGTTCGGCGTCATCGGCACCATCTGGTCGTTCAAGTCGCTGCACGAGGTCGGCCAGAAGAACCCCGGCAAGATCGACTGGCTCGGCAACGTCACCTTCGCGATCGGCCTCATCGCGCTCCTGACCGGCATCACCTACGGCATCCAGCCCTACGGCGGCTCGTCGCAGGGCTGGGGCAACCCGTGGGTCCTCGGCTCGATCGTCGGCGGCATCCTGCTGCTGATCGCGTTCGTAATGATCGAGCTGAGGGTGCCCTCGCCGATGTTCGACATGCGGCTGTTCACGATCCGGGCGTTCTCGTCGGGGATCTTCTCGGGCTTCCTCGCGGCGATCGGCCGAGGCGGCCTCCAGTTCATGCTGATCATCTGGCTGCAGGGGATCTGGCTGCCGCTGCACGGCTACAGCTACGAGTCCACGCCGCTGTGGGCGGGCATCTACATGCTGCCGATCACGATCGGCTTCCTCATCGCCGGCCCGGTCTCGGGCGCGCTCTCCGACCGGTTCGGATCGCGGGCGTTCGCCACCGTGGGACTCGTGCTCGTCGCTGTCACCTTCATCGGCCTCCTGCTCATCCCGGTGAACTTCGAGTACTGGCAGTTCGCGCTGCTGACCGGCCTGAACGGCATCGGCTCCGGCCTGTTCTCGTCGCCGAACCGCACGGCGATCATGAACAGCGTGCCGCCGAACGAGCGCGGTGCGGCATCCGGGATGGCAGGCGTCGCCCTCAACGCCGGAAGCTCGCTCTCCATCGGCATCTTCTTCTCGCTGATGATCGCGGGCCTCTCGGTCGCGCTCCCGACGGCGCTCACCACCGGGCTGACCTCGCACGGCGTGCCGCAGAACGTCGCCGCGCAGATCGGCGCGACCCCTCCGGTCGGCAGCCTGTTCGCCGCATTCCTCGGCTACAACCCGATCGCGAGCCTGCTCGGGCCGACCGGCCTGCTGCAGTCCCCGCACGTGGACGCCGCGACGCTGACGGGCAAGGAATTCTTTCCTCAGCTCATCTCCGGACCGTTCCACGACGGCCTCGTGGTGGTGTTCATCGCCGCGGCGGCGATGAGTCTGATCGGCGCCGTCGCCTCGTTCCTCGGCGGATCCAAGTATGTTCATGAGGAGGCGGTCGCAGCCGCGCGGCCGGCCCTTGTGGAAGGCGAGGAAGTCGGTGCAGGGCGAGCGTGAGGATTCCGGACGGCCGACGACCGGTGACGACGATGTCGCCGGCCGCCTGGCCCTTGCCGTCGGACGGCTGAACCGCCGGATCCGCTCGGCCACGGGAGGGCTCAGCCACGGCCAGCTCTCGGCGCTCTCCACGATCGTGCGCAGCGGGCCGCTGCGGCCGAGCGAGATCGCCGCGATCGAGGTCGTGGCGGCTCCCACGATCACACGCGTGGTCTCCGACCTGGAGGCGCGTGGGCTCGTCGAGCGCACGCCCGACCCGGCGGACGGTCGTTCGTTCCTGGTGTCCGGCACGCACGCCGGAACCGAGCTGCTGCTCGCAGCCCGCTCCGACCGGGCGCGGGCGGTGGCCGCGATCCTGGCAGAGCTGGAGCCGGAAGATGTGGAGGCCATCCGCGCGGCGATGCCTGCGCTGGAACAGGCCGCCCACAACGCGCGCCCCACCCCGGCTTCCTGAGCGCACTCCGACTCGGCGACCCTTCGGTCAGGTGCGCGGCGGGCGGCGCTGGCGGGGCGGACGGCGGACGGCGACGACCGGGTGGGCGCCGGTGTAGCCCTCGCGGGCCTGCGCGATCGCCAGGATGCGCGAGCGCTGCGCGTACCAGCCCAGGATGAGCAGCGGGATGATGATCACCAGCGAGGCGACCGTGAACGTGCCGGTCGGGTAGTCGAACGCCATCAGCACGATCACCGACGCCAGGAAGGCGAGCGTCAGGTAGGCGGTGAACGGCGCCCCGAACAGCCGGAACGACGGGCGCGCGAGCTTGCCCTGCAGCGACCACTTCCGCAGCTGCATCTGGCAGAGGATGATCATCGCCCAGCTCGTCACGATGCCGAGGGACGCCACATTCAGCACGATGTTGAATGCCTCCGCCGGCACGATCAGGTTGAGGAAGACACCGAGGATGCCGATCGCCGCGGTGAGCAGGATGCCGCCGTACGGCACGCCGCGCGTGTTCATCCGCGCCGTGAAGGCCGGAGCCGCGCCGGTCTGCGCCATCGAGTGCAGGATGCGGCCGGTCGAGTACATCCCCGCGTTCAGGCTCGAGAGCGCAGCCGTGAGCACGACGAAGTTCATCACCGAGCCGACGATCGCGCTGAGCTGCGGGCCGCCGAGGTGGCTGAAGAAAGTGACGAACGGGCTCTCGCTGCCGCTGTAGGCGCTCGCCGGGAGGAGCAGCGCGAGGAGCAGCACCGAGCCGCAGTAGAAGACGGCGATGCGGAACACCACGCTGTTGATCGCGCGCGGCATGATCTTCTCCGGGTTCTCGGTCTCGCCGGCCGCGATGCCGACCAGCTCCACGCCCGCGTAGGCGAAGACGACGCCCTGCACGAGCACGATCGCCATGCCGATCGTGGCGACGCCGTGGGGAGCAGCCAGCCGTTCTGAGCGAGCATCGCGAGACCGGTCGGGCCCACGTCCGTCGGCCAGCCGGCCGCGAGCACGATGATGCCGACCACGAGGAACGCGACCAGCGCGCCGACCTTGATGATCGCGAACCAGAACTCCATCTCGCCGAACACCTTCACCGAGATGAGGTTGAGGCTGACGACGACCACCAGCGCGATCAGCGCGAGCAGCCACTGCGGCACCGACGTGAAGAGCTGCCAGTACTTCACGTAGAGGGCGACCGCGGTGGAGTCCACGATCGCCGTCATCGCCCAGTTGAGGAAGTACATCCAGCCGGCGACGTACGCCATCTTCTCGCCGTAGAACTCGCGCGCGTAGGAGACGAACGACCCGGACGACGGCCGGTGGAGCACGAGCTCGCCGAGTGCGCGCAGCACCAGGAACGCGAAGAACCCGCACACCGCGTAGACGAGGACGAGCAGGGGGCCGCCCTGCTCGAGCCGGCCGCCCGCGCCGAGGAAGAGGCCGGTGCCGATGGCGCCGCCGATCGCGATCATCTGGAGCTGCCGCGACGACAGCGACTTGTGGTAGCCCTCCTGCTCGCTGGAGAAGTCCTGCACCGCCTGGGATACGTCGCCCAGGTGCTCGCGGCGATTCTCCAGCTCGTCGGCGGGGTCGTGTGGTGTGCTCATCGGCGCCTCCCGTGGTCCGGCGTCCTACAGTACCCGGTGCTTTCGGCGCGATCGCAACCGCCGAGGGGCGCGTAAACGCCCCTGCCGGGCGGGTGTAGGGGCGGTCACGTGCCCGTCGGCGGTGGAGGTCAGGCGACGGCGAGCATGCCGGCGGCGGCGACGGCGAGGACCAAGCCGACCCACTGCACGGGGGCGATGCGCTCGCGCAGGACGAGCGCCGCGAGCACGATCGTGCCGGCGGGGTAGAGCGCCACGAGCACCGACATCGTGGTCAGGTCGCCCGCCCGCAGCCCCAGCAGGATGAGCACGTTGGCGGAGGCGTCCAGCAGCCCGGAGCCGAGCGCGAGCAGCAGGCCGCGCCTGCTGAGCCGGCGGGAGACGCCGCGCGCGGCCAGCACGCCGATGATGGTCCACGTGATCGCGGCGTTGACCGTGCGGTTGGCGACGAGCGGGACGAGTCCCGAGTCGGCCGGCGTCTGGTTGAGCATGATGAGGAACACGCCGATCAGCGCGCCCGCGGCGACGGCCATCCCGAGCGCGCGGCCGGTGGGACGCACGGCGCCGCGCTCCGGGACGAAGCCGACCAGCACCACCGCGACCAGCGCGAGGCCGAGGGCGACGTAGCCGATCGGGGCGAACCGGTCGCCGCCGGCGAGGCCCCAGACCATCGGCACGACCGCCGAGACGAGCGCGGTGAGCGGCGAGAGGATGCTCATCGGCCCGATCGCGAGGCAGGCGTAGAGCAGCGCGACCGCGAGGGCGCCGACGGCTCCGGAGGCCGCGCCCCAGCCGAGCGCGGCGGCCGACCAGACGCCGCCGACGAACGGGAGGGCGGCGAGGAGGAGGACCAGGCCGCCGACGGCGCCCAGCGCGGTGGTGCGCAGCGGGCCGATCGCGCGAGCGGCGAGGCCGCCGACGAAGTCGGCCGAGCCGTAGACGAGCGCGCTGAGCAGGCCGAGGATCGCGGCCGGCATCAGGCCCGGGCCGGTGAGGTGAGGAGGTGTGCGGTGCCGGGTGCTTCGGGGTGCGTCCGCATGGGCCGATCGTAGCGGAGGGCGGCGGTGAAGCTCAGTTCGTCCTCCACAGTGGCTCTGCCTGCGTGACTTCTCCACAGATTCTCGACCGGGGCGGCTCGGTCGGCGGCGGTCGTTACGATCGAGGGATGAGCTGGAACACGTGGGAGCCCGACGACCGGGAGGCGCCGCCCTTCGACGAGCCGCCCTTCGACGTCGAGCCGCCCTTCGACGTCGAGCCCCCGCTTCCCGACTTCGGCGACGACCCGTATGCGGAGCTGCCGTTCTCGGACGCGCCGCCGGTGGTTCCCTCGGACGGTCCGTCGGCCACGGCCGCGTCCCGGACCCCGCGGGCGACCCCGGCGCGCTTCGCCTCGGCCGCCGAGGCGCTGCGCACCGTGTTCGGCTACGACTCGTTCCGCGGGCAGCAGGTCGCCATCATCGACCGTGTCGTGGCGGGCGGCGACGCCGTCGTGCTCATGCCGACCGGCGGCGGCAAGTCGCTCTGCTACCAGATCCCCTCGCTGGTCCGGGAGGGCACCGGCGTCGTCGTGTCGCCGCTCATCGCCCTCATGCAGGACCAGGTCGACGCGCTGACCGCGGTGGGCGTGCGGGCGGCGTTCCTCAACTCGACGCAGGACGCCGGCCAGCGTTCCGCGGTCGAGCGCGCCTACCTCGCCGGCGAGCTCGACATCCTCTACGTCGCTCCGGAGCGGCTGTCCAGCGAGGCGACCAAGCGATTCCTGGAGCGGGGCCGTGTCGCGCTCTTCGCCATCGACGAGGCGCACTGCGTCTCCCAGTGGGGCCACGACTTCCGGCCCGACTATCTGGCGCTCTCCGAGCTGGCCGAGCGCTGGCCGGACGTCCCGCGCATCGCCCTCACCGCGACCGCGACCGACGCGACCCACCGCGAGCTCACCGAGCGGCTGCGCCTCCAGGACGCCGAGCACTTCGTCTCCGACTTCGACCGGCCGAACATCCAGTACCGCATCGTGCCGAAGGTGGAGGTCCGCAAACAGCTTCTCGACTTCATCACCGGCGAGCACCCGGGGGAGGCCGGCATCGTGTACGCGCTGTCTCGCAACTCGGTCGAGCGCACGGCCGAGTTCCTCTCCGGCCGCGGGCTGAATGCGCTCCCGTACCATGCAGGCCTCGACGCGCAGACCCGGGCGCGGACCCAGTCACGATTCCTGCGCGAGGACGGCGTGATCGTTGTGGCGACCATCGCGTTCGGCATGGGCATCGACAAGCCGGACGTGCGCTTCGTCGCCCACATCGACCTCCCGAAGTCGGTCGAGGGCTACTACCAGGAGACCGGCCGCGCCGGCCGCGACGGCCTCCCGTCGACCACCTGGCTGGCCTACGGGCTGCAGGACGTCGTGCAGCAGCGCCGCATGATCGACGAATCCCCGGGCGACCTCGCGCACCGCCGTCGCCTGACGCAGCACCTCGACGCGATGCTCGCCCTGTGCGAGACCGTGCAGTGCCGCCGGGTGAACCTGCTCAACTACTTCGGCCAGCGCGCCACGCCCTGCGGCAACTGCGACACCTGCCTCACCCCGCCCGAGACGTGGGATGGAACGGTCCCGGCCCAGAAGCTCCTCTCGACGGTCGTCCGCCTGCAGCGCGAGCGCAACCAACGCTTCGGCGCCGGCCACCTCATCGACATCCTCCGCGCCAAGCGCACCCCGCGCGTCGACCAGTACGGCCACGACCGGCTGTCGACCTGGGGTATCGGGGAGGAGCTCGGCGAGAGCCAGTGGCGCGGCGTCGTCCGCCAGCTCATCGCACAGGAGCTGTTGAAGCCGGAGGGCGAGTACGGCGTCCTCACCCTGACCCCCACGAGCGCCGAGGTGCTGTCCGGAGGCAGGGAGGTCGTCCTCCGCCGCGAGCCGGAGCGCGCGGTGCGCTCCTCCCGCGGCGCCCGCTCCGTCGCCGCCGCCGACCTGGCGCCCGCCGACGCCGGCCTCTTCGAGGCGTTGCGCGCGTGGCGTGCGAGCGAGGCGAAGACGCAGGGGGTACCGGCCTACATCGTCTTCGGCGACGCGACCCTCCGGGCCGTCGCCGCCGCGCGCCCGTCCACCCTCGCCGACCTCGACGGCATCAGCGGCATCGGCGCGAAGAAGAAGGAGACGTACGGGGAGGCCCTGCTGGAGGTGGTGGCCGCCGAGGGCTAGCCCGGCGTCCCCACCTCGCACTCCAGCGCCACCTGCCCTTCCGCCACACTCACGGCAAAAACCAAGCACCAGTCGGTTTATGATCGGAACCGTTCACCCGTGACGCCCGAAGGAGTGCGAATGACCGACACGACCGCTACCGACCCGACCACGGCCGACCTCCCCGTCGACCCCCGCTTCCGCGACGCGAGCCTCCCGCTCGACGAGCGCGTCGAGAACCTGCTCGGCCAGATGACCCTGGAGGAGAAGGCCGGCTTGTTCTTCCAGACCATGATCACCATCGGCGACGGTGGCACGGTCGCCGGCCCGAACCCGCTGTTCGGGATCGCGGACAGCGCCGAGATGATCCGTGACCGGCACATGACCCACTTCAACGTGTTCGGCGCCGCCGGCTCGGCCGCCGAGATGGCCGAGTGGCACAACCGCGTGCAGGAGGTCGCGGCGAGCACCCGGCTCGGCATCCCGGTCACGCTCTCCACCGACCCGCGGCACTCGTTCAGCGACAACCCGGGCGCCGCGATCATGGCCGGCCCGTTCTCGCAATGGCCGGAGACGCTCGGCCTCGCGGCGATCGGCGACGAGGAGCTCGTGGAGCGGTTCGCCGACATCGCCCGCCAGGAGTACACCGCGGTCGGCATCCGGGTCGCCCTGCACCCGCAGATCGACCTCGCGACCGAGCCGCGCTGGGCGCGCCAGGTCGCCACCTTCGGCGAGGACGCCGACCTCACCTCCCGCCTCGGCGCCGCGTACATCCGCGGCTTCCAGGGCGCCGAGCTCGGCCCGGACTCCGTCGCGACGATGACCAAGCACTTCCCCGGCGGAGGCCCGCAGAAGGACGGCGAGGACCCGCACTTCCCCTACGGCCGCGAGCAGGTCTACCCGGGCGGCGAGTTCGAGACGCACCTCAAGCCGTTCGAGGCCGCGTTCGAGGCCGGCACCAGCCAGATCATGCCGTACTACGGGATGCCGGTCGGCACCGAGTACGAGGAGGTCGGCTTCGGCTTCAACAAGTCCGTCGTCACCGGCCTGCTGCGCGAGCGCTACGGCTTCGACGGGATCGTCTGCACCGACTGGGGGCTGCTCTCGGACGCCGAGATCGCCGGTCAGCCGTTCCCCGCCCGCGCCTGGGGCGTCGAGCACCTGAGCACGCGCGAGCGGATGGCGAAGGTTCTGGATGCGGGGGCCGACCAGTTCGGCGGCGAGGCGATCCCCGAACTCCTGATCGACCTGGTCCGAAGCGGCGAGCTGCCGGAGGAGCGACTCGACACCTCCGCCCGGCGCCTGCTGCGCGAGAAGTTCCGGCTCAGGCTGTTCGACGCGCCCACGGTCGACCCGGCGCGCGCGGCGGAGGTCGTCGGCAACGCGGAGTTCGTGGCGGCGGGGGAGGCGGCGCAGCGCGCGTCGGTCACGCTGCTGAAGAACGAGGCCACGCGGCTGGGCGAACGCCTTCTCCCGCTGGCCCGCGGCACGAAGGTGTTCGTGCGCGGCTTCGACCCGGAGGCCGTGGCCGGCTACGCGACCGTCGTCGCCACCCCGGAGGAGGCCGACGTGGCGCTGGTGCGCCTGCACGCGCCGTACGAGCAGCGCTCGACGATGTTCGAGAACTTCTTCCATGCGGGCTCGCTCGACTTCCCGCAGGAGGCCATCGACGACGTGCTCGCCATCGCCCGCGCCGTCCCGACCGTGCTGGAGGTGTTCCTCGACCGCCCGGCGATCCTCACGCCGTTCGCGGGGGAGGTCCGCGCCATCGCGGTCGACTTCGGTGCGAGCTCAGCGGCCCTGCTCGACGTGCTGTTCGGGGAGGCCGCGCCGCAGGGGCGCCTCCCGATGGACCTGCCGTCGTCGATGGCGGCGGTGGTCGAGAACCGCCCGGATGTGCCGTTCGACACCGCTGACCCGCTCTACCGGTTCGGCCACGGGTTGAGCTACTAGCGCTCAGCCGTTTCCGAGGCTCAGCATCTTCTGAGCCTCGGCCCTGGTCGCCCACGGATCGCAGGCGTACAGTGCCCTTTCCGTGGGGCGATCAGGGAATCTTTCGTCCCCGTCCACGGTTATGTCAGTTGGCGTAATTTCGCGACGATCTCGAAGGAGGGATGAAATGGCACGGAGGATCGAAGAGCTCGAGGACGAGACCGGCGCAATCATCAAGTACAGGCGGCACGCGAACGGCAAGGGGCTGGTGTCCCCCACGGCGCGCGTGGCGGACTCGGCCCGCATCGAGCCGACCGCCTACGTGGAGGCCGACGCCCGCGTGGGACTGGACGCCTACATCGGCGCCGGGAGCTGGATCGACTCCGGCGCGACGATCGGCGACCGCACCTTCGTCGGCGCCAACGTCCACATCGGCAAGGGCTGCGTCATCGGCAGCGGTGTGCGCATCGGCAGCAACGTGAAGGTGGGCGACAACGCCATGATCGGCAACGGCGCCCGCGTCGACCGTGACGAGCAGATCGCGGCAGGCACCGTGATCGAGCTGCGTGGGGCGACCGCCGCGCGCGCTGCCCTCGCGGCTCTGCCGCGCGAGACCCGGGT
This sequence comes from Leifsonia sp. L25, assembly GCF_050632895.1. The sequence continues at coordinate 2,158,994 of NZ_JBODRZ010000003.1, forward strand.
GACCCGCCGGGCGGCCTGAGCCGCTACCGGCACCCAACGCTCTTGTCCATACCCGATGACGTTCGGGACGGCGTTTTGGAGCATCCCACAAACGGCCCGCGGACCTCGCGGGCCGTTTTTGTCGCCTCCGCACCGACGGTTTCGCTCCGCTCGCCGCCTCGTCGTAGCGTGACGATGACCCCGAGACATCGAAGAGGAAACTCATGGTTGATACCGCCGAGCGCGCGCCCGAGAAGTCCAACGCAATGAAGTCCGGCACCCCCGTCGTGGACGCGGCCGCCAGCGAAGCCGCTGCCGCAGCAGCCGCGACCGCCCCGGCCGGCGCCGCGCCGCGCGTCGACGTCGCGGCGCTGGGCCGCCAGCTCCTGGGCACCTGGGCCGAGGTCCGGCTGGCTTCGCGGGAGCTCTCGTCGCGACCCGATCTGCAGAAGGTGGAGGGCCTCTCCGTCGCCGACCACCGCAAACGCGTCTTCGGGCAGCTCAAACTGCTGGTCGACAACGGCCAGGTGCACCGCGCCTTCCCGAAGTCGGTCGGCGGCATGGAGGACCACGGCGGCAACATCGCCGCGTTCGAGGAACTCGTCGCGGCCGACCCGTCTCTCCAGATCAAGTCCGGCGTGCAATGGGGGCTCTTCGGCGCCGCCGTGCTGCACCTCGGCACCGAGCGCCACCACACCGCCTACCTTCCGGCGATCATGTCGCTCGACGTGCCCGGCGCGTTCGCGATGACGGAGACCGGCCACGGCTCCGACGTCGCCGCCATCGCGACCACCGCCGCCTACGACCCGGAGAGCCAGGAGTTCGTCCTCGACACCCCGTTCCGCGGCGCGTGGAAGGACTACCTCGGCAACGCGGCGGTCGACGCCACCGCGGCGGTCGTGTTCGCGCAGCTCGTCACGAAGGGCGTCAACCACGGCGTGCACGCCTTCTACGTGCCCATCCGCGACGCGAACGGCGACTTCCTGCCCGGCATCGGCGGCGAGGACGACGGCCAGAAGGGCGGCCTGAACGGCATCGACAACGGGAGGCTGCACTTCACCGGTGTCCGCGTCCCGCGCACCGACCTCCTGAACCGCTACGGCGACGTCGCCGAGGACGGCACCTACAGCTCGCCCATCGCGAGCCCGGGCAGGCGGTTCTTCACCATGCTCGGCACGCTCGTCCAGGGCCGCGTCTCGCTCGACGGCTCCGCGGTGATCGCGTCGAAGATCGGCCTGAAGATCGCGCTCACCTACGGCGACCAGCGCCGCCAGTTCACGTCGGGCAGCGACACCGACGAGGAGGTCGTGCTCGACTATCAGCGCCACCAGCGCCGGCTGCTCCCGCTGCTGGCGACCACGTACGCGGCGAGCTTCGCGCACGAGAAGTTCCTGCACAAGTTCGACGACGTGTTCAGCGGAAAGGCCGACACCGACGCCGACCGCCAGGACCTGGAGACCATCGCGGCGGCCCTCAAGCCGCTCAGCACCTGGCACGCGCTCGACACCCTCCAGGAGGCGCGGGAGGCGTGCGGCGGCGCGGGGTTCCTCACCGAGAACCGGATCACCTCGCTGCGCCAGGACCTCGACATCTGGGTGACGTTCGAGGGCGACAACAACGTCCTCCTGCAGCTCGTGGCCAAGCGGCTGCTGACCGACTTCAGCCGCAAGTTCGCCAAGGCGGATGCCGGCGCGCTGGCCCGGTACGTCGTGGTGCAGGCGGCCGGCAAGGCGTACCACGGCTCGGGGCTCCGCAGCGTCGGACAGACCGTGCGCGACTTCGGCTCGACGGCACGCTCGGTGAACTGGCTGCAGGAGTCCGCGACGCAGCGCGAGCTGCTCACCGACCGCGTGGCGACGATGATCGCCGAGATCGGCGGACGGCTGCGCCCGGCCTCCAAGCTCGGCAAGAAGGCCGCGGCCGACCTGTTCAACTCGCAGCAGAACGAGCTGATCGAGGCCGCCCGCGCCCACGCCGAGCTGCTGCAGTGGGAGGCCTTCACGGAGGCGCTGGAGCAGGCTCCGGACGCCGGCACCAAGCAGGTGCTGACCTGGCTGCGCGACCTGTTCGGCTTCGGTCTGATCGAGAAGCACCTGGCCTGGTACCTGATCCACGGCCGCCTGTCGCCGCAGCGCGCGCAGGCCGTCTCGGCGTACATCGACCGGCTGCTCACGCGCATCCGCCCGCACGCGGTCGACCTGGTCGACGCGTTCGGCTACGGCCCGGAGCTGGTGCGCGCCAAGATCGCGAGCGGCGCCGAGGCCGAGCGCCAGGCGGAGGCCCGCGCCTACTACGCGGCGCGCCGCGCCGACGGCACCCTCCCGACCCCCGAGAAGGCCCCTTCCAAGCACCGCTGACCCGGCGATTCGTGCCGAATGTCGCGCGCGCCGAGCAGCGACATTCGGCACGAATGTGCGGTTTGGCGTGCGCAATCACGACATTCGTGACGAATGTCGGCCGGGGGCTCGCTAGAGGAGGCCGAGGGTACGCACGGCGTCGCGCTCGGCCGCGAGCTCGGCCACCGAGGCGTCGATGCGCTCGCGCGAGAAGGCGTCGATCGCCAGGCCCTGGACGATCTCCCAGCGGCCGGCGACACTCCGGACCGGGAACGACGAGATCAGGCCCTCCGGCACGCCGTAGGAGCCGTCGGAGACGACCGCTGCCGAGGTCCAGCGCTCGCCGGTGCCGTTCACCCAGTCGCGCACGTGGTCGATGGCGGCGCTCGCCGCGGAGGCCGCCGACGAGGAGCCGCGGACCTCGATGATCTCGGCGCCGCGCTTGGCCACCCGCGGGATGTACTCGTCCGCGAGCCAGTCCTCGTCCACGAGCTCCGTCGCCGGGCGGCCGTTCACGGTCGCGTGGCTGAGGTCCGGGTACTGGCTGGCCGAGTGGTTGCCCCACACGATGACGCCCGCGATCGCGTGCACGGGAACACCGAGCTTCGCCGCGAGCTGCGCGACCGCGCGGTTGTGGTCGAGCCGGGTCATCGCGGTGAAGCGCTCGGCCGGGATGTCCGGCGCGTGCGCGCTCGCGATGAGCGCGTTGGTGTTGGCGGGGTTGCCCACGACGAGCACGCGCACGTCGTCGGCCGCCACGTCGTTGAGCGCGGCGCCCTGCGGTCCGAAGATGCCGCCGTTCGCTTCCAGGAGGTCGGCGCGCTCCATCCCGGCGGTGCGCGGCCGGGCGCCGACGAGCAGGGCGACGCTCGCGCCGTCGAAGGCGACGCGCGGGTCGTCGGTGACGTCGACCCCGTGCAGCAGCGGGAAGGCGCCGTCCTGCAGCTCCAGCGCCGTGCCCTCCGCGGCGCTGAGCCCGGCCGGGATCTCCAGCAGCCGCAGCCGCACCGGCACGTCGTGCCCGAGCAGCTGCCCGGAGGCGATGCGGAAGAGGAGGGCGTAGCCGATCTGTCCACCGGCGCCGGTGACGGCGACGGTCACGGGGGTGCTCATGCCGCGAGCCTAGCCCTGTCGGCGGGCCGCGCGGCGTGAGGGGCGCGAGGCAGTGGGCCGCTACAGTCGCACCATGCGCACTCTCTACCCGGAGATCGAGCCGTACGACAGCGGGATGCTGGACGTCGGCGATGGCCAGCAGGTGTACTGGGAGACCAGCGGGAACCCCGAGGGCAAGCCGGTCGTGTTCCTGCACGGCGGCCCCGGCGGCGGCAGCACGCCCTCCCATCGGCGGCTGTTCGATCCCGAGCGGTACCGGATCGTCCTGCTCGACCAGCGCAACTGCGGCCGCAGCCTCCCGCACGCGAGCGACCCGGACGCCGACCTGTCGGCGAACACCACCTGGAATCTCGTCTCCGACCTTGAGAAGCTGCGCGAGCACCTGGAGATCGAGCGCTGGCAGGTGTTCGGCGGCTCGTGGGGCAGCGCGCTGGCCCTGGCGTACGCGGAGACGCATCCCGAGCGGGTGACCGAGCTGATCGTGCGCGGCATCTTCACGTTGCGCCCGGCCGAGCTGGACTGGTTCTACGAGGGCGGCGCCGCGGCGCTGTTCCCCGACCTGTGGGAGGGCTTCGTGGAGCCGGTGCCGGTGGAGGAGCGCGGCCACCTGATCCGCGCCTACAGCCGGCTGCTCGCCGACGAGGACCCGGCCGTGCACGGTCCGGCCGCCGTCGCCTGGTCGCGCTGGGAGTCCTCCACGATCACGCTGCTGCCGCGGCCGGAGGTCGTGGCCACGTTCACCGAGGAGAAGTACGCGGTCGCGTTCGCGCGCATCGAGAACCACTACTTCGTCAACGGCGGCTGGTTCGAGGAGGATCAGCTCATCCGCGACGCGTACAAGCTGGAGGGCATCCCGGGCGTCATCGTGCAGGGCCGCTACGACGTGTGCACGCCGGCGATGACGGCGTGGGACCTGCACCGGGCGTGGCCGGAGGCGGAGCTGAACATCATCGCGGACGCCGGGCACGCGTACGACGAACCGGGGATCCTGGACGCGCTGATCGAGGCGACCGATCGTTTCGCGGGCGGTGAGCCGGCCGGAGTAGCCGCGGACGACGAGGGCTCGGACGAAGCGGGCTCGGACGAAGCGGGCGCGGACGAAGCGGGCTCGGACGAAAAGGCCGCGCACGAAGACGTGGCGGACGAAGAAGCCGCAGGAGAAGAGGCCGACGAAGAGGCCGCAGACGCAGAACGCGCGGACGCAGAACCTACGGACCCCCAGGACACCGAGGAGTAGCCCGCTCAGCCCGCGAGGGCCGCGAGCGCCTTCCGGAGCTGCGTGGAGGAGGTCGTCATCGTGTACGGGAAGTACACGACCTCCACGCCGACCGCGGCGAACTCCCGCTCGAGCCGGAGGCCCTTCTCGGTGCCGCGCCAGTCGTCGCCCTTGAAGAACACGTCGAAGTGCAGCTCGCGCCACATGTCGAGCTTGTCGGGGACGGTCTCGGCGACCGCCTGGTCCACGTAGGCGATGTGGCGCACGATCTCGATCCGTTCCGCGAGCGGGATCACCGGGTCGACGCCCTTGGTGAGCCGCAGCATCTCATCGGAGACCACGCCGGCGATCAGGTAGTCGCACTGGCTCTTGGCGTGCTTGAGGATGTTGAGGTGTCCGATGTGGAACAGGTCGAACGCTCCTGCGGCATAGCCGACGCGTCTCGTCACTCGATGGCCTCCTTCGGGTGAGGTATCCTCACCTATTCTGGCGAATAGGTGAGGATTTGTCACCCCTTGAACGGAAGCAATCCGGACCGGTTCGTCAGCCCTTCGTCGTGCGGAGGGCGGCCGCGATGACGCGGGTCGCCGCCGTGATCTGGGCGAAGGCCGCGTCGAAGGCGGCATCGCCGAGGCCGTACGGGTCGAGGATGTCGCCCTCGGCGTAGCCGCGCCGGGTCGCGCTGTGGCTCACGACTCCCGCCGGCGGCCGGTGCGCGGCCGCCCACTCGACCAACCCGGCCGGGTCGTGCGCGGCCGGGTCGGTGTTCCGGACGGCATCCGCGAACTCGGTAAGGGCGAACGCGCGGCGCACGGTCGACGGCGCGCGGTGGACCACCCACTCGCGGTGCTCGCGCGTCGCGGTGAGAATGAGCCCGGAGCCGGTGAGCATCGCGGGATCGGCCTGCCGGGCGACGAAACCGTCGACGGAGATCCCGTCCGCTTCCAGCAGCCGGCCCATCGGGGGATTCACCGGCCAACCCGTCATGGCGTGCGTGCCGGCGGAGGACACGGCGAACCGCCGGGCCGCGCTGTCTGCGACCGCCAGCTCGTGGGCGAGGAGCAGGTCCATCGCGGGGGAGCGGCAGATGTTCCCGGTGCAGATCGCGAGGATGTCGAAGCGCGTCCGTGCCGTCATGCAGACATTCTGTCCGAAACGACGAGCTCACGCCGAGCGAGGTTCATGGCACCCGAAAAGGGGGTGGGCGCGCGATGGTGCTTCTGCCGTCGGCGGGGATAGACTCTCTTGCCCTGTGTGCGCTCTCAGGCAACGTCTGATAGGTTGCCATTCAATACTCCCGCGCAGAAGGCCTGGTCTCACTTTCTCGCTCTTTGAACGCGACGAGCAGCATTGGAAACCCCCTTCAATGGCATCAGCCCGACACCGCTCCGGCGGTACACACACCCCTGCCCCCCGTAAGACACGAAACATCCTCATCGCCGGCGTCGCCGGAGCCGCAGCGACGGCTCTCGCCGCCGTCGGCCTCCCGGCCCTGACGGCGGCCGCGATGGCCGCCCCGACCAGCTACAGCACCGGCGCGCACATCGTCTCCGACGACTTCTCGCGCACCACCAGTGGCGGCTGGGGCTCGGCCCAGGTCGGAGGCGCCTACTCCGTCAACAAGGCCTCGGCTTTCTCGACGGCGAACGGCGCCGGAACGATGTCGATCCCGAGGCCCGGCGCCTCGCTGACCGCGTCGCTCCCGTCCGTCTCGGCGGCCGACCTCACGTCGTCCGCGACGATCGCGATCCCGACCATCCCGACGAAGGGCAACGGCGTGTACGCCGGTGTCCAGGTCCGGTCGACCGGTAGTTCGTACTACCAGGCCAACATCCGGGTCGGCGCCGGCGGGTCGCTCGGCGTCTCGATCATCCGCGTCAACGGCTCGACAGCGAGCCAGACCACGGTCGGGCGCGAGGTCCAGGTCGCCAAGGGCCTGAAGGCCGGCGCGTCCGTGCAGCTCCAGTTCCAGGCGACCGGCCGCGATCCGGTGCACCTCCAGGCCCGCGCCTGGCAGGTCGGCGCTGCGCAGCCCGGCTGGCAGCTGACGGCCGACGACTCGGCTTCCGCGCGCTTGACCGGCGCCGGCCGGATCGCCGCCTGGTCCTACCTCTCCAGCGCGTCGGCGATCGAGCCCGTCGCCTTCGACGACCTCGAGGCCTACGCGCTGAAGGCTGCGGGGTCGGCTCCGGCCACCACGGCTCCCGCGTCCTCGACGCCGGCGTCGTCGACGCCCACCCCGACCGCCACCCCCACGTCCGGCACGACGCCGACGCCGACGCCCACCCCGTCGTCCGGCACCGCGCCGAGCGGAGACGCCGGCATCGACCAGGGCGTGGCCCGGGCTTCCGCCGGCTCCGCTCCGATCGGCACGACCGCCTACCCCGTCCCCTCCGGCGCCTACTTCGTGGCGACGGGCGGCAGCGACGGCGTTGCGCGCTCCAGCGAGTCTGCCCCGTGGCAGACCGTTCAGCACGCGGTCGACAGCGTCCCGTCCGGCTCCACCATCGTGGTGCGCGGCGGTACGTACCACGAGACCGTGACCATCCCCCGCGGCAAGCAGGTGACCATCCAGGCCTACCCGCACGAGGCGGTCTGGTTCGACGGCAGCCGCACGGTCGGCTCGTGGGCGAAGTCGGGCTCCACCTGGGTGTCCGGCGGCTGGAACGTCGCCTTCGACGACAGCCCGACCTACACCCGCGGCGCACCCGACGGCACGGCTTCCGGCTGGCAGTTCGTCGACCCGGCGTACCCGATGGCGGCGCACCCCGACCAGCTCTTCGTGGACGGAGTCTCCCTCAAGCAGGTCGCCTCGCGTTCCGCGGTGACGGCCGGGACCTTCTACGTCGACACGGCGGCCAAGCAGCTCGTCATGGGCAGCGACCCGAGCGGTCACGACGTCCGGGCGAGCGACACGGTCAAGGCATTCGTGGTCCTGGGCGACGGCAGCGCGCTCAAGGGCGTCGGCATCCGCCGGTACGCGCCCTCGGTGCCCGACATGGGCGCCGTCCAGATCTACGCGAACAACGTGACGGTTGCGAACAGCTCGATCAGCGACAACGCCACGACGGGCCTCGCGATCGGCGGGCTGAACGCCACGGTCGACCACGTGACCGTCGCCCGCAACGGGATGCTGGGCGCGCAGGCGACCTACGCCGACGGGCTCAAGGTCAACGGGCTTCTCGCGCAGGGCAACAACAGCGAGCACTTCAACCGCGCGCCGGTCGCCGGCGGCCTGAAGGTGGCCCGCTCGCGGGGCATCACCGTCACCGGCAGCAACTTCCTCGGCAACTACGGGAACGCGCTCTGGTTCGACGAGTCGGTGTACAACGCGTCCATCTCGAACAGCGACATCATCGGCAACAGCGGTAACGGTCTCGTCGCCGAGATCTCGGCCAAGTTCGCCATCGCGAACAACGTCATCGCCCAGAACGGCATCGCCGGCATCCTGGTGAGCGACACCGGGACCGTCGACATCCGGAACAACACCCTCACCGGCAACGCCCGCGACATCAACATCGCGCAGGGCACCCGTCGTGCGAGCGACCTGTCCGTCGCGGGTCACGACCCCCGCCAGGCTCTGCCGGACCCGACGGTGACCTGGATCACCCAGGACATCACGGTGGCGAACAACATCATGGCCCAGAGCACCGGCGACGCCGTGCTCGCCGTCGAGGACTACAGCCACTGGCACTCGGCGGCCCAGATGAACATCCAGACCCAGGGCAACGTCTACCAGCGACCGAGCGCAGGCTCGCCGAACTGGCTGATCGTCTGGTCGCGCGGCGCCGGGAACCCGGCCGTCTACACGACGCTCTCGGACTTCACGGCCGCGACCGGGCAGGACCGGACGTCCCGCCTGTTCGACGGTCAGAACGTGCTCGCGAGCGACTACACGCCGTTGCCGGTCGTGACGGGCCTGACCTCCAGTCTCGGCGTGCCGTTCCCGGCCGCTGCGGCGGCGCTGACGGGCAAGCCCGCGGGCTCCCTGCAGCTCGGCGCCTGGGGCTAGCAGGTCCCGATCCCACCGACAGTGCGGCTCATCGCTTGGCGATGAGCCGCACTGCTGCGATCACCCCCAGGACGTCCCGGCGGACGGGCGGGAAGCACAGAGCGGCCAGACCGTAGACCGCCACCGCACCGACGACGGCAGCGACGACCTGGAGGACGGCCGACGTCGAGCCGAGCACGGCGGTGGCCGACCAGGCGACCGCCCCGGCCGCTGCCGCGACGGCGAGCACGCGCCCTGCCCCGGCGTAGAGCCGGGCGGTCGGGACCGGCGTCCGGCGCGAGAGCCACCAGAGCGAGAGCGGCCACGACAGGGCGGGCGCGACCGCGTAGGCGATCGCGATCCCCATCACACCGCCGAACGAGCCCACGACGATGCAGACCCCTTTGATGACGGCGCTCACGAGCGAGTAGCGCAGCAGCGTTCCGGTCAGCCCGCGCGAGACATAGGCCCAGTAACCCACGAACGCGAGGATCTGGAACACGCCCGCCACGGCGAACAGTCGCAGGATCGGAGCGGCGTCCAGCCAGGCGTTCCCCAGGAGCAGACGGGTCAGCGGTTCGGCCGCGCCCGCGACGAGCGCCAGGCCGGCGACAACCGTATAGCCGAGGGCGAGCTGCCCGCGGCAGAGCCACTCGCCGAAGCGCTCGCGGTCATGCTGAAGGCGGGAGAAGATCGGCAGCGCCACGGTCGTGAGCGGGATCCGCACCTGGTTCAGCGGCGTCATCAGCAACTGGAACGCGCGGCTGTACACGCCGAGCGCCGACGGACCGAATCTGACGCCCACGAGGATGTTGTCGACGTTGTTGCTCGCGTAGGCGATCAGCTGCGAGCCGAGCATGTTCCAGCCGAAGGCGAGGAAGTGCCCGATCGGCTCCCGCCTGCGCGGCAACGCGGGCCGCCAACGACCGGCGACCACCAGCATGAGCACCAGTGTCACGGCCTGGGTGAGCTGCTGCACGACGAGGGCCCAATAGCCCCAGCCCGTGCTCGCGGCGACCACCGCGACGCCGAATGCGACGGCCGGCGCGGTGACATCGGCGGCGGCGACCGCGGCGAACCGCATCCGGCGCACCAGGTCAGCGCGATACTGCGTGCCGACGCCGTTGATCAGGAAGGTGAAGGCGAGCGCGTGCCCGATCGGGACGAGGTCGGGCTGGCCGAAGCCGAGGGCGATCAAACCCGAGCCCGCGAATACGGCCGCGGTCAGGGCCGCGCCGATCGCGGTGTTCACCCAGAACAGGTTGCTGCGCTGACCAGGCGTCACCGTCTCCGCCTGGATGGTGGCCGACGAGAGACCGAAGTCGCGGAACAGCTCACCGACTCCGATGATGGCGACGACCATCGCGATGAGTCCGTAGTCGTGCGGAGTGAGCAGCCGGGCCAGCACGACCACGGAGGCGAGCTGGACGAGGACCTTGCCGCCCTGCGCCCCGAGCGTGACCGCGGCTCCCCGTGCGGCGCGCGCGCCCAGCCCGGCGACCGACGGGCGCTCCTCCGCATCTCCGCCGGAGGCTCCGCGCGAGGATGAACGCAGTGTCATCGTCCCGTCCCCTCCCGGCGGCCGAGCTCGGCGCGAAGGGCACGAGCCCGCCGGAAGCTGCCCCGTGCCACCCGCACCGTCTCGCGCAGACGCGGGACGGCCAGGGCGACGAGGCCGAACCCGTGGAAGCGCGGGACCCGCACGCCGGCCAGCCGCGCGCCGAGCAGCCGGCCGGCGAGGGTGCTCCGGCGGGTGGTCTGCAACGGCTGGACGGAGGCGAGCTCGTCGATCTCGATCGGGTTGACGGAGATCACGCCCGCCTCCACCGCGCGCAGCACGATGTCGTAGCCGCGCTCCGTGCGGGCGATGAGCGCGCTGCGTCCTGCGCCTTCGGCGAAGACCGGGTAGCCCCTCTCATCGGATCGCCAGAAGTCGGCGGCCGTGATGTCGGCGCTCTCGCCGACGCCGTCGGCGCAGATCTTGCAGCGCCACTGCACGGCGGGCCCGAGCGCGCTGCCCCAGGAGTCGTCGTAGCTGGCGTCCGCGGTCGTGCCGTCGGGGTGTTCGATCGTGAAGCGGCCGGGCCACCCGCGCCCGCGGTACCAGAGGTCGCGCAGCGGAGCCGAAGCGGGCGCCCCGAGGTCGGCCGCGAGGGCGTCGGTGGCGTGCTGGCCCGGGGTGCCTGCGCAGAAGAACGACAGCAGCACGGGGCTGCGCTCCGCGGTCGCGTCGAGATCGCGGGTGAGCGCGCGGATCGCGCCGACCTCGCACGGCTTGCCGACCATGACGGTTCCGGGCAGGAGGGCCTCCGGGCGTCCCGCGCTCGCCGTCGGCGCGTACCGGGAGCCGGCCGCGGCGATCGCCTGCTCCCGCGAGAGGATGCTGACGCTGACGGTGCGGCGCGGCTCGCTCGCGTCGGCTCGTGCGCCGACCATGCGTGCCGACTCGCCCGTCTCGAGCAGCCAGGCGGCGATCGCCGTGAGCGCGCCTCCGCTGCTGCCCTGGAACCGGATCTCGGGATCGGTGGCCCAGGCCTTCCAGACCCGGATGTACGGTCCCATCGTCGGGTGGCGGCGACCGACGGCCGGGAGCACCGCGCGCACCGAGACTCCCGGGCACGCCTCACGGAAGCGATCGACGACGGCCGGATCGGGCGTCTGGACTTCGGCGGACGGCTCCGCGCGCGGAGCCGGGCGCAGGTCGCCGCGCTCGTCCAGCCGCATCTCCAGGCCAGGGTCGAGGAGGGTGCAGGCACCGCAGCCGCTGCACGCCCCCGACGCGACGACGCGGGCGACCGCGGCGCGGAGCGGGGTCTGCGTGCCGTTTCCCGGCGTCATCGTGGCGGTCATGCCGCGCGCCGTCCGGCTCGCGCCGAAAGCAGTGCGACAGCGGTCTCGAGGCGCTCGTGCGCCGTCGTGACGAGCCGCGTCGTGTCGGCTTCGAGGGCGCTGTCGTCGAGCAGCGCGAGCGCATCGGCCGCGGGGTCGGCAGTCGCGCGCAGGTCGATCGTGCGGGTCCAGCCGAGGTCCGCGAGCAGCGGCGCGAACTTGCGCGAGTAGGCGAGCGGGATGGCGGGCGTGCCGACCGAGAGGGCGTTGAGGCACGCGTGCATCCGCGAGCCGAGCACGACGCGGGCCGACGCGACCGTTCGCCGCACGTCGTCGAGGTCGCGCGGGATCACGAGCTCGCTGTGCGGAGCGCCCGCCTCCGCGACCTCGTGCAGGGCGCGGACGTCGGAGTCGGGGTTGTCCGACTCGAGGACGTGCGCCAGGAGGGTGACCTCCCGGCCGGCCGCCGCCAGTCCGTCGAGCAGCCGGAGGACGGTCCGCCGGTAGTGCTGCGAATCCACATGAGGGTTGGGGTGCCAGAGCAGCCCGGAGACGTTGACGACCACGTCGCGCGTCTGTTCGACGGCCGGACGGTCGAGCGCGAACACGACGTCGGTGGTGGTGGCGTCGGCCGGTCGGCCGAGCCGCGCCGCGGTGGCGGCGCTCGCCGAGTCGCGCGCGAGCACCAGGGCCGCGCGCCGCAGGCTGCGACGCGCGATCGCGCGCCCCCGCGCCGAGGCGAACGGACCGATCGTCTGCGGCCCGAGGACGACGGGGACCCCGGCCTGGCTCGCGAACTCGGCAACCGTGGACATCACCATCAGGCGGTTGGCGCCGTAGATGTCGGCGAAGCTGTCTCCGGAACGGGTGTCCACGACCAGATCGAAGCCGCGCAGCCAGTCGATCATGCCGCTGCGCCCGGTGATGCGCTCCTTGACGAGCGAGCGGACGCGGCCGATGGGGAGTTGCGGCACCCGTCGGCCGTAGTTCTGGAAGACGATCTCGGAGTCCGGGTCGACGCGCCGGATCAGGGCCGCGGTCCCGGCGCCGAGCGCGCGCACGCCCAGGTTGGGCGAGGCGTCGTCCGCCCAGAGGACCAGCGTTCGCATGTGGGTGCTCCATCGTCGGGATCGCTCGGAGAACTTACGTGAGACTTTCTCATGTAGCTTAGCTCTGTCCGCCGCGGCGCGTGCCCCCAATTGAGGGCGCGCGGTCGGCCGGTCCCGGGACAGAATGGGTTCCACCGATCGCGAGGGGGAAGACGATGCGGCCACTCGTCGTGCAACAGTCCTTTCCCGACCCGCGGCCGACGACGAACCCCTACCTCGTGATGCTCAAACGGGCGATCGAGGCGCAGCCGGACGCCGAGCTCCGGACCTTCACCTGGGCCGCGGCACTGTTCGGCCGGTACGACGTCTTCCACGTCCATTGGCCGGAGATCTTGGTCTCGGGGCACAGCCCGCTGAAGAAAGCGGTCCGGCAGCTCCTCACCCTCGCCCTCGTGGCGCGGCTCGCCCTCACGCGCACACCGATCGTCCGGACCGCGCACAACCTGGACCTGCCGCAGGGCATCAGCCGCCGCGAGCGCGCCCTGCTGCGACTGATCGACCGCTCGACCGTGCTGCGGATCCGGCTCAACCCGTTGACCCCGGTGCCGCAGGGATCGGCCGTCGAGACGATCGTCCACGGCGACTACCGCGAGTGGTTCGCGGCGTGCCGGCGGCGCGAGCCGGTCGCCAGGCGGCTCGCGTACGCGGGACTCATCCGTCGCTACAAGGGGGTCGAGGCACTGGTGGCGGCCTTCCACGACGGGTTCCGCTCGACCGACGCCTCTCTGACCGTGTCGGGACAGCCGTCGTCGGACGAACTGGTGGCCCGTCTCCGGGAGGCCGCCGCCGGTGACCCGCGCGTGAGCTTCCACTTCCACTTCCTGACCGACGACGAGCTCGTCGCCGCCATCACCGAGGCCGAGCTGGTGGTGCTCCCGTACCGCGAGATGCACAACTCGGGCGGCGCCCTGGCGGCGCTGTCGCTGGATCGCCCGGTCCTGGTGCCGGACAACGCGGTCAACCGCCTGCTGGCCGAGGAAGTCGGCGCCCGGTGGGTGCAGCGCTACTCCGGTGACCTGACCGCGGCAGGGCTGGAGGCCGCGCTGGCCGCGGTGCGCGCGACCGGCGCGGCAGACGGTCCCGACCTCAGTCGGCGGGGCTGGTCGGATGCCGGGCGCGCGCACGTCGCCGCGTATCGGCGGGCGATCGCGCTCACCGCGCGAAGACGCCGCGCTTGACGAGCCGTCCCGACGCGAGCGCGGACTCCAGCGAGCGCGCCCGCAACCCTTTCGCTGCGGCCGCGTCGAGGACGGCGGCCGCCAGGCCGAGCCGGTCGACCTCCGGCTCCGGCCCGTCGTCGACGCCGTCCGCGCCTGACGCGTAGTTGTCGTGAGCCAGCAGGATGGCGCCCCTCGTGAGCCCGGCGGTCGCGCTGTCGATGCGCTGCTGCTGCGTGAGCCCGCGGGCGCCGTCCCGGGCCGACGCGCTCCACAGCACGGGGGTCAGGCCGGCCGACCCGACCGAGCGCCACGCCGTCACGGTGAGGTGGCCATAGGGCGGCCGGTACCACCGCACGGGACGGCCGAGCACGTCCTCGAGTTCGCGGCGTCCGTCCGCGGTGCGGCGACGGAACACGTCGGGGGCCAGCGTCACGGGGTCGACGTGATCGACTCCGTGCAGACCGACCTCGTGCCCGGCCTCCAGGAGCGCGCGGGCGAGTCCCGGGTCGCGCCGCACCCGGCTGAGGAGCACGAAGAACGTGGCCGTCGCCCGGCCCTCGCCGAGCAGGGCCATGAGCCGGTCGGTCGTCCCCGCGACGGGGCCGTCGTCGTAGGTCAGCACGAACTCGTCGGCGTCGGTGTCGACAGAGACGACCGAGCCCAGGAAGGACAGCGATCGCCGAACGGCCGAGATCGCGAGCTGTCGTGCCGTCACGCGTCGCCTCCCCCTGGCGACTTCCGGGGCGCGGCGGCCGTCCGCGGCCGCGCGTACTCCTGGTAGACGACGCCGGAGGCGCCCGCGATCATGCCGCCTCCGCGCCAGATCGCCCGGGCACCGCGCGCCTGGTGGCGGCGCGAGCGCACGAGGGTTCCGGCGAGCCAGCGTGCGGCGCCGCCGACGATGCGCGCGCAGCCGCCTGCGAGGTCGGCGAGGCGGGCGGCGGCGCGCGGCCCCGAGCCCCGTGCGAGCCGGATGCGGATCGTGGCAGCGGAGTTCCCATGGCTCCAGGCGCGCTGCAGGACCCACGCGCGCGTCATGCGCTCGCGGGGAACGCGGTCGGTGATGACGGATTCGTCGCACCACACCATCCGGTATCCCGCGGCGTGCAGCTGACGGCTGAACAGCGTGTCCTCGCCGCCGCTCAGGCCGAGGTCGTCGGCGAACCTCACGCCGGCGGCGCCGACCTGGTCCAGGTCGAGCAGGAGGTTGCCGGCCGCGGCGACGTCGATCGGCGTGCCGGTGGGCATGCTGCGGCGGACGAAGAACCTGCCCGCGTCCAGCCACGGGTCCAGCTCGCCGTCGAACGCGGCGACGACCCGGCCGGAGACCGCGGCGGGCATGCCGGATTCGAGCCAGGTGCCGAGGAGCGCGGTCAGCCACCGCTCGTGCGGGAGCTCGTCGTCGTCGATGAACGCGAGCAGCCGCGTACCGGCTTCGTCCAGCGCGCGGTTGCGCACGGCGGAGATGCCCGGGTGCGGCTCGACGACGGCGCGGACCCGGTCGTCGCCCAGCGCCGTGACTACGGCGGCGCCGCTGCCCGCCGGGTCGTTGTCCACGACCAGGATGCGGGTGGGGAAGGCGGCTCCGGCCTCCGCGGCCTGCTCCAGCAGCGCCGCCACGAGGGCGGACAGCTCCGCTGGACGATGGAACGTCGGCACGGCTATCGTCGCAGTGATCGGCTCGACCGGTCGCATGGTCACCCCCTCCCATCAGAGCGGAAGTCTATGACAGACCCAGCAACTCCCGCCGCCGCCGCGGTCATCGTGGTGAACTACGGGTCGTCGCAGCTGCTGGCCGAGAACCTGCTGGCCCTGGCGCGGCGTGCTCCGTGGCTGACCGTGGTGGTCGTGGACAGCTTCAGCACGGCCGCCGAGCGCGGCCGGGTCGCCGCGCTCGCCGACGCCGAGGGCTGGCTCGCCGTGCTCCCGGAGGGCAATCCGGGCTTCGGCGGCGGCATGAACCTCGGGGTCGCGCGGGCACGGGAGGCGGGCGCGCAGCGCTTCCTCCTGCTCAACCCGGATGCGCGGATCGAGCCGGAGGCTTCGGCCGCCCTGCTGCGGGCGACCGAAGCGGATCCGATGGCCCTCGTGGCCCCGGTCGTGCTGCGGCCGGACGGGTCGGTCTGGTCGGCCGGCGCCGATGTCTCGCTCGTGGACGGCCGGATGACCTCCGCGCGCCGGCGGCCGCAGCCGGCGGAGAGCCGGGCGGAGCCGTGGCTCAGCGGCGCGTGCCTCGCCGTGTCGGAGCGGCTGTGGGGCCTCGTCGGCGGTTTCGCCGAGGAGTACTTCCTGTACTGGGAGGATGTCGAACTCTCCGTGCGGGTGACGCGCGCGGGCGGGTCGCTGGTGCTCCTGGAGCAGGTGACCGCCGTGCACGCGGAGGGCGGCACGCAGCAGCAGGGCGCCGCCTCGGCGGCGACGGCGAAGTCCGAAGGGTATTACTACTACAACATCCGCAACCGCCTGCTCTTCGCGGCACGGAATCTCGCGCCCGACGACGTCGAGCGGTGGGAGGCTCTCGCGCCGCGGGTCGCGTGGGAGATCCTGCTCCAGGGCGGCCGCCGGCAGTTCCTCAAGCCGGTCGTGCCGCTGCGCGCGGCGCTGCGCGGGATCAGGGACGGCCGGCGCCTGGTCGCCGCGTCGGAGGGCGGCGCGGGGATCGCGCGGGTCGGGAGGACGACGTGACAATCCGGGGACGGCTGCGCAGGTACGCAGAACTGGCTCGCGGGGTGCTCCGCGGCCATCCCGGCGCTCGGATCGGGTCGGGAGTCCGGCTCGCCGGGCCGGGACGCTACGAACTCGCCCGCGGCAGCGCGATCCGCAAGGGCGCCCGGATCTGGGTCGGCGAGGGCGCGGCGCTCTCGCTCGCACGCGGGAGCGCGATCGGAGCGCGCTGCACCGTCAACGTGGAGTCCGGACTCTCGCTCGGCGAGGAGACCCAGATCTCGTGGGCGGTGCAGCTGCTCGACACCGACTTCCACCGGATCACCCGGCCGGGTGGCGCTGTCGCGCAGCACACGGCCCCGATCCGCATCGGCCGTCACGTGCTGGTGGGGACCGGGGCGATGGTGCTCAAGGGCGTCACGCTCGGGGACGGAGCAGTGGTCGCTGCGGGCTCCGTCGTGACCAGGGATGTCGAGCCGGGTGCGATCGTGGGGGAAACCCCGCCGCCCGGCTGGGCGACGCCGAGAGCTGGGTCTGAGGCAGTGACCCCCGCTTGTGGGGGGTGACAGTTGAGAAATACTCGTATTAAGGTGGAAGGGCAACAGCGACCCGACCCTGATGCGATTTGAGACGCGTTCCGGACCCTGCCCGAAGGGATCGGACACATCGCGGACCGGCCGATGTGCATCCGAGCAACCGAGAGCGAGCGTCCGATGGTCCCAGGGGGAAGACGAATCCGTGTCGCACTCGTCGGCACCCGGGGGGTGCCGGCCAGGTACGGCGGGTTCGAGACCTGCGTCGAGGAGGTCGGTCGCCGGCTCGCGGAGCGCGGCCACCGCGTCGTCGTCTACTGCCGGGACGCCGGGGACGCCGAGAAGGCCGACGCCTACCAGGGCATGGAGCTGGTGCACCGCGGCGCGATGCACCGCCGGAGCCTGGAGACGCTGAGCCACACCGGATCGTCGGTCGCCCACCTGATGCTGCACCGCACCGACGCCGCGGTCGTCTTCAACGCAGCGAACGCGGTCTACCTCCCCGCACTGCGGGCGGCGCGGATCCCGGTCGCCACGCACGTCGACGGGCTGGAGTGGAAGCGCGCCAAGTGGGGCCGGGGAGGGCACGCCTACTACCGCGTGGCCGAGTCGCTCGCCGTGCGCTGGTCCGATGCGCTGATCGCCGACGCTCCCGGCATCGCCGACTACTACCGCGACGAGTTCGCCGCGGACACCGAGCTCATCGCGTACGGGGCCCCGATCGTGTCGACGGACTCCTCCCGGCTCGGCGAGCTCGGGCTGGAACCGGGCGGCTACCACCTGGTCGTCGCACGCTTCGAGCCGGAGAACCACGTCGCGATGATCGTCGAAGGCTACGCGCGCAGCGCGGCCGCCCTGCCCTTGGTGGTCGTCGGCTCCGCGCCGTACGCCGACGAGTACGGGCGCCGGATCCGGGCGGCGGCGGACGACCGGGTGCGCTTCCTCGGCGGAGTGTGGGATCAGGAACAGCTCGACCAGCTCTACGCCGGCGCGCGCAGCTACCTGCACGGGCACTCGGTCGGCGGCACCAACCCGTCGCTGCTCCGGGCCCTCGGCGCGGGCATCGCGGTGATCGCGTACGACGTGTCGTTCAACCGGGATGTCGCGCGCACCGCCGCCGGCTACTTCTCCGACGCCGCCGGAGTGAGCGCCGAACTGGCGCGGATCGAGGCGGACCCGGACCTCGTCACCCGACGAGCCGGAGCCGCCCGTGCGCGCGCCGCGGTCTACGACTGGGAGGTCGTCGCGGACAGCTACGAGTCGCTCTGCCTGCGCCTCGCGGACCACGAGTTGGTCCGCTCCTCCCGGCCCTTCTTCGCCCAGCGGACCGGCGCCGCCGGACGCAGGCGTGCCGAGCAGCACGCCGGCCCCGCCGGCGCGCCGGAGGAGGTGGCCCGATGACCGAGGAGGCCGCCGGCGCCCTGCCGATCGGACGCGAACGCTATGGGGACGTGGTCCGCCGGCTCCGGGCCGCGCAGAAGCCGCCCGCGCGATCGGCGCCCGCGTACTCACGCTTCGTCAACCGGCGGATCGGCCGGTACCTCGCGGCGTTGGCGTATCGCGCCCGGCTGACCCCCAACGCGGTCACCGGGATCAGCGCCGTGTTCACGTTCGCGGCGATCGCGCTCCTGGTCGTCTTCCCTCCCGGCTGGTGGCTGGGCGTGGTGGTGGCCGTGCTCCTCCTCGTCGGCTACGCCTTCGACTCCGCCGACGGCCAGCTCGCCCGGCTCCGCGGCAGTTCCAGCCCCTCCGGCGAGTGGCTCGATCACATGGTGGACGCCACGAAGGTCTCGGCGATGCCGCTCGCGCTCGCCGTCGGCTTCGCCCGCTTCGGCTCGGCGCCCACCTGGTGGCTCCTGGTGCCCATCGGCTTCGCCGTCGTCTCCGCCGTCCTCTTCTTCGGCATGATCCTCACCGAGCAGCTGCGGCGGAGGACTGTCGGCGCCGTGCCCCTGGCGGCCGACCGGCCGGGCAGGCCCTCCTGGCTCCGCGCCCTCGCGGTGCTCCCGATGGACTACGGCGTGCTGTGCGTCTCGTTCGTGCTGCTCGGCGCGCTCCCCGTCTTCCTCGTCGTGTACACGGCGATCGCTCTCGCGACGACGCTCTTCCTGCTCGCGGCCGTCGTCCGATGGTTCCGCGAGCTGCGCTCCTGGACGCCGTCCCCGACCTCACCCGACACCGCTGTGAAAGGAGGCCTCCGATGACGAAGGCCGACACGCCCCCGACCGACGACGACCCCCGTCGCCCGCATCGCGCCAGACGCGCACTTCTCATCGCGGGCGCTGTCGTCGCGGCCGCCGCGGTCGCCGCGGTCGTGATCGTCGCGGCCGTCCACGGCCAGCAGACCGCGCAGGCGGATGCGTCGAAGAACACCGTCTTCACGCTGCCGACCCCGGACAAGAAATCGCCGCCGCCGCCGGCCGCGTCGGCCGCTCCCGGCAAGGCGCCCTCGGGAACGTCGACGCCCAAGCCGAAGCTCAACGCCGCCTATGGGGCTCCCGTGGCGGCCGTGGTGCCCAAGAGCGAGAAGGCCACCCTGACCGGCGGCCTCACCGCGCAGCTGGCCGTCACCTCGACGACCGTTGCCGCCCTCCGCGCCGGCGAGACGGCGGGTCCCGCGATCAAGGTGCAGCTGTCGATCACCAACCCGGGCGGTACCGACGTCGCGCTGTCCCAGCTCGCCGTGAACGCCTACTACGGCTCCGGCTCGACGCCGGCGGTCTCGATGAGCGACGGCGCCCAGCCGCTCCTCGGCACCCTCAAGGCGGGCGAGACGCGCCAGGGCGTCTACTACTTCTCCGTTCCGTCCGCGCAGGCGTCCTCGGCCGTCGTCACGGTCACGGACGCCGCCGGCGCACCGGTGACCGTCTTCAAGTAGGCGCGCCATGAGAGTCGCCGCCCTCGTCCACGCCGCCGTCACCGGGCCGGTGCTCGACCGCACGCTCGTCACCGTGGCGGGGGTCGGGGTCGCGGTGTTCGGATTCCTCGCCCTCCGGCGGATGCCCCGGACGGCGGTGGCCACCTGGATCGTCGTCCTGTGTTTCGTCCCGGTGTGGATCGGGCTCAGCCTCGGCTTCAACGGGAACTACTACCTGCCGGCCGTGAGCGGGCTGGCGATGCTGGTCTCGGTGGCGCTGCTGCCGGTCCGCGGTTTCCGCTTCGGCATCGTCGACGGCCTGATCGTGCTGCTCGTCGTCTGCGCGGCCGCCTCCCTCCTGAGTGAGAACCCGGGCATCGCGCTGGGCTTCGCCTTCGCCCTCGTCACCTATCTCCTCGCCGGGTACATCCTCGGCCGGATCGCGCCGCTGCGCGTGGAGCCCACCTGGATCTACGGCGCGGTCGCGGTGACGTTCACCGTCGTCAGCGCGCTCGTCCTCCTCGAGTACTTCGCGCACTGGAACCCCTTCGTGCTGATCAAGGTCGCCAACTCGTTGTACGCCACCTGGGGCGGCATCCAGGAGCGCGGCGGAGTGGCCCGTGCCGAGGGCGCGTTCGGGCACTCGATCGCGCTCGGCTCGAGCCTCGCGATCGCTGTGCCCCTCACGCTCGCGGCGCGCTTCCCGATGGTCGTCCGCGCCGGGATGGTGCTGCTCATGCTCGGCGCCACCGTGTTCACCTTCAGCCGGATCGGCATGATCGGCGCCCTGCTGGGGCTCCTGCTGTCGATCCTGTTCATGCGGGACGCCATCTCCCGCCGGGCGCGGATCATCCTGACGTCCGCCATCGCGGCCGTCGCGGCCGTCCTCTTCCCGCTGGTCATCACGGTGTTCGACGACGCCGGCGCCGAGGCGGCCGGAAGCGCGAACTACCGCGGCGACCTGGTCTCGCTCGTCGGCAGCATGAATCTCATCGGCGTCGCGGACTCCGCCAGGAAGGACTCCACCGGGCAGGTGTACTTCGGGAACTTCCGTTCCATCGACAGCCAGCTCATCCTCACGGGCCTCTCCAGCGGCGTCATCGCGCTCGCGCTGATCGTGGCGGCGCTGCTGATCGGGATCTTTCTCGTGGTGACCAGGAGGGCGAGCGCACCGACCATCGCGGTCGTCGCGCAGATCCCCGCGCTGGCCACGGTCGCGCTCATCACGCAGTACTCCGTCTTCCTGCTGTTCGCGGTCGGCATGGCCGCTGCGGTGCAGCACGCCAGGCCCCGCCAGGACGACACGCTCGGCCTGCTCGGAAGCGGCCGACGCGGCTCCGACGCGCGACCGGCCCTAGCGGAGGGGTTCGCCCGCCGATGACCATTCCCGCCCGCCACACCACTCCTGTCCGACCAGCCATCGACCCCGGGAAAGGCACACCCATGCCTCAACATCAGTACGCGACCGCGTTCAAGCGTCAGTGGTACATCATCGCCATCGGCGCGATCGTCGGGCTGATCGCCGGCTTCGGGCTCAGCGGGCTCGCCACGCCGGTGTACACGGCGACGAGCAGCCTGTACTTCTCCCTGAACTTCGGCGGGTCCGCCCAAGACCTCAGCCAGGGCTCGACCTACACGCAGAACCAGATGCTCTCCTTCGCGCAGCTCGCGACGTCGCCCATCGTGCTCCAGCAGGTGATCCAGCACCAGGACCTCGCCATGACGCCGGCGGATCTGGCGAACATGATCAGCGTCAGCACCCCGCAGAACACGGTCATCCTCGAACTCTCCGTGAACGACGCCGATCCCGCGGAGGCCGCCTCCATCGCCAACTCGGTCGCGGCCGACCTCGGCCAGACGGTCGAGCAGATCGCGCCCAAAACGGCGACCGGCGCGCCGACCGTCTCGGTCCGGGTGATCGAACGGGCGACGACGCCCCTCACGCCGTCGTCCCCGAACGTGCGGCTCAACCTGCTCGCCGGCTTCGTGATCGGACTGCTTGTCGGCGTCCTCGTCATCGTCCTCAAGGAGCTGCTCGACACCCGGGTGCGGTCGGCGGACACCCTGACGCGGCTGACCGGGCTGCCGCTGCTGGCCAGCATCCAGACCCTGCGCCGTCACCACCGCGGAGCGATCGTGCTGGACGAGCCGTTGTCCGCGGCGGCGGAGGGCTACCGCCGGCTGCGCTCGAGCCTCGAGTTCGTCAGCATCGGCTCCGACAAGCTGGCGTTCGTCATCACCTCGTCGGCCCCCGGCGAGGGCAAGTCGCTCACCGCCCTGAACCTCGCGCTCGCGCTGCTCGAAGGGGAGCGCAAGGTGCTGCTCGTCGATGCGGACCTGCGCCGGCCCACGATCGCGACGGCGACGGGCCTGCTGCCGGGCGCGGGCCTGACCTCCCTGCTCGTCGGGCGCGCGACGCTGGAGGACGTCGTCCAGCACTGGAACGGGCTCGACGTCCTCACCTCCGGGCCCATCCCGCCGAACCCGAGCGAACTGCTGTCGTCCCGCGCGATGGCGCTGTTCCTCGAGAAGTCGCGCAAGGACTACGACATCGTCGTGTTCGACTCGCCGCCGATGACGGCCGTCATCGACGCCGCCATCATCGGTCGCGCGGTGGACGGCGCGCTGGTCATCGTCGACCGCGCGAGCACGAAGCGGCACAAGCTCTCCCAGACGATCGAGCTCCTCGGCAAGTCCGGTGTGAGCGTGCTCGGACTGGTGCTGAACCGGGTGCGGTCCACCGGAGAGTCGTCGTACTACTACGCAGGCGCCTCCGAGTCCCCCAGCTGGTGGCGCCGACGGACGTTGCGTCGGGCTCGTCCGTCGGCGCCGCCGTTGTCGCCCCTGGCCCCGGCGGCGACCGAGGGCGCGGAGGCGGACGCCTCCGCCGACCGGGTCGACGACTCTCCGCTCGACGACGAGTTCGAGGACGGCGTGGACACCGCGGAGACCGACCTCGACCTGGAGCTGGCGGAGATCGCACCCGCGCAGTCGTCCCGCCGCGTCGCTCGCTGACGGACGGAGAGCGGGCCGTACGCCCGCGGCCGGCGCATCCAGCGCGAGCGCCTCAGCGTCGCGCGAAGGACCGGACGATCGCGGCGATCCGAGCCCGGTACGCTGCGACGCTGTGCCGGGTCTCCGCCTCGGCCGTGTCCGCCGTGATGGTCTCCGCTGTCGTGTCCCAGCGGTCGACCGCGTCGGCGAGCGCGTCCGCGAGCGCCGACGCGTCGTCGGGGCGCACCGTGGTCGCCGTCCGGTAGCCCGCGGTGGCCTCCAGCAGCCCGCTGGTCGCGCTGGCGATCACCGGGCGCCCGGCGAGGATGGCCTCCACGGCCGTGTTGCCGAACGGCTCGTCCACACGGGAGGGGACGACGACGATGTCGCTCCCGCCCACGATCTCCCACACGGAGGGCTGGAAGCCGTGGAAGCGCACCCGGTCGCGGAGGGAGCGCTCTGCGACCGTCTCGGTCAGCGAGCGTTCGTACCATTCGTAGCCGGGGAAGACCGAGCCGACGACGTCGAGGTCCGCCGGGATGCCGCGGTCACGCAGCTGCGCCACCGCGTCGATGGCCACATCCACGCCCTTACGCGGCGAGAGGCGGCCGATGTAGGTGACCCGCAGCGGGCCGGAGATGCGGCCGCGCAGGGGCGCGCGACGCTGCGGGCCGGGGACGGCGTTGTAGACGACCTCGGAGCGCGCGCCGAGCGTGCGGAACGAGCCGGCGAGAACGCTCTGGCTGAACCGGCTGTTGACGACGAGCGTCCGGGAGAGCAGGAGGGGCAGCGCGAGCACGCGCCGCATCAGCAGCGAGGCGCTGGCCTCGCCCTCGTGAACATGCGTGATCGTCGGGATGCGCCGGCCGCGGGCGAGCACCGCCCAGAGCGGCACGGTGATGGTGTTGACGAAGACGAGGGCGGGACGCTCCCTGCGGAGCAGGGAGCTGCCGCGGACGGTGGCGCTCGCCGAGGTGCGGAGGAAGCGCACGAAGCCGGCGGGACGCAGCACGCTCTTGCGCAGCACGGGTGACGGGCAGAGCTCGACGAGCGCGCCCCGTGCGCGGAGTTCGGCGACGAGCGGACCGTCGCCGGGGAGGGTGACGACGACGCGCCAGCCGTCGTCGACCAGGGCGCTCACGGTCTCGAGCATCACCCGGTCGGAGCCGTAGAGCTCCGCGCTGGGGTGCGCCACGAGGATCGTGTCGCGTTCTGGCCGGCGACGGCTGGCGGTCATCGTCGGTCCGGTCCTACTGGGCCGGGGTGACGACGAAGTTGCTGAACTTGGTCGTCAGGGGAACATCGGTGGCCGTTCCGGAGAGGTAGGCGCGGAGTCCGACGGCGCCGGCGGCCTGGAGGGCCGCGGTGGAGTCGGTGACCGATGCCTGCCACGTGGTCGGTTCGGTCGTGCCGACCTTCCAGACCCGCGCCCGCACGGTGGTGGGCGAGGTCCCGAACACCTGGACCCTGACCTGGTACTGCGTGCCGGGGGCGTAGGTCAGGCCGCTGATGTTCACCAACTGGAGCGCCGTGGAGCCCTGAAGCAGCTGCAGCTGCGTCGTGTTGTTCGTCTGGAACCAGACGCGGGCCGAGTACTCCGACGTTCCGACCACTCGGCCGATGGCGGAGACGAAGATCCCGCCGCCGGTGGAGGTCCGGTCCGTCGTGAACTGCACGGTCGTGTCGGTGCTGGTGGCCGAGAGGGAGCTCAGGAGCTCGGTCTTGGTCGATCCGGCCGCGCCGACGATCTGGCCGATTCCCGGTGTCACGGTGTAGGCCGTGGCCGAACCCGCGCCGGTCCAGGCGCCGCCCAGGTCGGCCGACCCCCATCCGCTCGTCGAGGTGCGCTGGAAGGAGTCGGACGCGATCGCCGAGGGCGGGGGCGCCGTGATGGTCACCGACTTGGTGGCGGTGTTGGTTCCGCCACGGTTGTCGGTCACCGTCAGCGACACGGTGTAGGTGCCGCCCGCCGCGTAGGTGTGGCTGGCCGTGGGCGTGGTCGCCGTCCCTCCGTCGCCGAAGTTCCAGGCGTAGCCGACGACGCTGCCGTCCGGGTCGCTCGACGCGGTGCCGTCGACGGCCAGCGACAGTCCGTTGGGGGTCGCCGTGAAGCTGGCCACCGGGGGCTGGTTCGGCGGGAGGGCCGTGGTCACCGGATGCTGCACCGGCGTGCCGGCGAGACCCTGGTTGTCCGTCACCGTGAGCGTCACGGTGAAGGTCCCCGCGGTCGCGTAGGTGTGGCTGGCCGTGACGCCGGTTCCGGTCGTGCCGTCACCGAAGTCCCACGCGTAGCTCGCGACCGTCCCGTCGGGGTCCGACGAGGCCGAGGCGTCGAAGGACGCGACCAGGTTGGAGACCGAGGACGTGAAGGACGCCACCGGCGGCTGGTTGGCCACGACGGTCACCTGAGCGCTCGTGGTGTTCTTGGCGCCCTGGTTGTCCGTCACGGTCAGCGCGATCGTGTAGGTGCCTCCCGCCGCGTAGGTGTGGCTGGCCGTGGCGGTCGTCGCCGTCGCCCCGTCGCCGAAGTCCCACGCGTAGCCGGCGACCGTGCCGTCCGGATCGCTCGAGGCGCTGCCGTCCACATTCACCGTCAGTCCGCTCTTGCTGGACGTGAAGGAGGCGACCGGCGGCTGGTTGGGCAGGGCGCCCGACGAGCCGAGCGAGTACTGGTTGGCCACCTGCTGCGCCGTCAGCTCCGAGGAGAAGACCGCCGCCTCGTCGAGGTACCCGTTGAAGTACGGTCCCGTCGAGCCCCAGGTGTTGTCGCCGCCGAGGCGCCAGTAGCCGTTGTAGCCCTGGGCCTGCGTCTGCGGGTTGGTGCCGACCAGCTGGCCGTCCACGTACAGGCTCATCCCGTCGGGACCCTGCGACGCGACCGCCATGTGCCACTGGTTGTCGTTCAGCGCGTTCGGCGAGGTGATGGTGTTCGTCTGGCCGGTCCAGACCCCGAACACGATGCGCCCGTCGTCCTGCATGTAGATGTGACGGTCGTAGTTGCTCGAGAGCCCGGTCGGCTGGTCGCCGAAGCCGATCAGTTTCCCACCGGTCGTCGTGGCGGTCTTGAACCAGATCTCCTCCGTGTAGACGGTCGGGTTGGCGTACTGCTGGTTGCTGGCGACGACGCCGCCGTTCGATCCGTTGTTGGCGGTGTTGAACAGCACCGAGCTGCCGACGTTGCCCGAGAGGGCGCCGGGCTGGCTCATCGTGGTGGGCAGACCCGAGTACGTGCCGTTGTTGCCCCAGGGGTCGGAGCCTTTCGCGGTCGTCCCGCTCGTGTCGTCGAGCCGCCAGTAGAGGTCCGGGCCGGCGTTGTAGACGGCCGCGCCGTAGGCGTCGGAGGGTGCCGGCGTCTGAGGCGAGGGCCGCCCGGAGGCGACGAACTGGTTCACGACCGTCTGCGGTGTGAGCACTGTCGGGTAGAGGGAGACCTGCCCGATGCTGCCGCCGAAGAAGGCGCTGCTCGGCTGGTTGCTCCAGCCGTTCAGGTTGTCGCCGCCGACCCGCCAGTACCCGGAGTAGTCCTGCGCGGTCGTGACGTCCGTCCGCGAGCCGACCAGCTTCCCGTCGATGTAGAGGCGCATGCCGTTCGCGCCGAGCGACGCGACGACCTGGTGCCACTGACCGTCGTTGTAACCGGCCGCGCTGTTCAGCGTCTGCACCGAGCCCGGGTAGACCCCGAAGAAGATGCGGCCGCTGTTGTCCATGTAGACGTGCCGGTCGTAACTGGAGGACGTGCCGGTGTTGGAGTTGCCGAAGCCGATGATCTTCCCGCCGCTGGTCGAGGTCGTGTTGAACCACGCGCTGACGGAGAAGGTGTTCGGTCCGGCGACCGAGGACGGCGTCACGCCGAACCCGGTGGAGTCGCCACTGAAGGTCGACGCCGTCGATCCGCTCACCGGCCCCGCGGCGCCACGCGTGACGCCGGCCTGCAGCTGGAGGTCGCTGAATCCGGCGTGGTCGTAGCCGACGCTGCCGCTGGCCTCGTCGAGCGGCCAGTACGAGCTGGCTCCCGCCGAGGTGACGGAGGTCGCGTACGCACCGCCGCTGTTGGTGGAGGCGATGGTGACCGTGTTGCCGAGCCGGGAGATCTGGTTGCCGTCAGGATCCGTCACGTACACGCGGTACGAGTGCGTGGAGCCCGGTGTCAGGCCGGTGTCGACGAAGCCCATCGACGGTCTCGTCCAGAAGTTGGAGATCTGCGTGGTCTGGTACACCGGGTTGGCGGTGTTGCCGTCGCGGACCACCTTGTAGGCGAGGTTCACGTTGTCCTGGTCGTAGGTGGCGGTCCACGAGACCCGGGCCTGTCCGGCGGTGAACGAGACCGCGTTCGGCACCAGAGAGGTGTTGACGTTCGGTCCGAGCTTGCTCTTCACGACGCTGTCCATCGCATAGCGGACGAGTCCGTACTGCGCGACGCCGTTGACGTACGGGAACTCGCCGCCGACGGCCAGGTAGTTGCCGTTGCCGGACACCGACCATGCTGCCTGGCCCTGTCCGGTGAACGATCCGGTCACGTACTGCGGGAACCAGTTGAGGAGGGTCGGGCTGGGCTGGCCGGTGAAGTTGGCGTACGCGCCGTCCCCGTTGTTCGTCAGGGTCCCGGTCTGGGCCTTCGAGAACGCGATGGTGTGGTGGTACGTCCACGGGTTCGTCTGCGGGAAGCCGCCGACGTTGCCGCAGTAGTGCGGGTGACCGGCGACGTAGAGCGCGTTGTTCATCGGGAACACCGAGTAGGTGTCGCCGTGGCAGTCCTCCATCCAGATGAGGTTGCCCGTCGACGGGTCGGCCGAGAAGCTGCCCTCCAGGTTGCCGCCGGAGCCGAACACGTAGCCGGAGCCGTAGACGCGGTCGGTCGTCGCGTAAAGCGACGTGATGCCGGCCTGGGTTCCCGCGTCGCGGACGACCGAGTTGGCGCCGAACGTCGTGAACGCGCCGGAGGTGCCGTCGAACATGGCGAGTCCGTACGCGTTGTTGCCGCCGTTGACGTGCTGGAAGCGGCCGCCGGCATAGACCTTCGTGCCGTCCGGGCTGACCGCCAGAGCGTCGACGACGTAGTCGGCGCTGGCGCCCCAGGTCGTGTTCAGCGAGCCGTCGGCCGCGTTGATCTTGGCGATGTAGCCGGTCGCCGTGCCGTTCACCGTGCTGAAGGTGCCGCCGGCGTAGACCGCCGTGTTCGTCGCAGCAAGCGCGCGCACCTCGCTCTCCATGATCGGCCGGAACGAGCTGATCACCTGGCCGGTGGCGGTGCTGATCGCGACGATGCGGTAGTAGTTGCCACCCCCTGCCGTGGTGAAGTCGCCGCCGACATAGACGCGGGATCCGTCGGGCGACGCCGTGATGGCGAGCGCCTGTGCGTTGAGCGGCACATTGAAGCTCGAGATCAGGTTGCCCGTGGTGATGTCGTACGCGAGGAGGTTGCTTCGGGGAGTGTTGTTCGTGCCCGCGGCTGACCCGGCGGGGCGCGCGTTGTTGAACTTGCCCGCGACGTACACCGTGTTCCCGACGACGGTCTGCGCCCAGGCGACGCCGTCCATCTGGGTGGTCGGCAGCACGTCGGCCGCGACTGTCGGCGGAGAGGCCGGATTAGTGGGATCGGGCGGCTGCGTGTCGGCTGCGGCGGGCTGCGCGATAGCCAGTCCTCCGAAGATCAGGCCGACAGCCGTGAGAACGGCGGTCAGTATGCCCAACGAGCGAGCGCGTGGAGCTTTCTCTGTACTCATGACAACCTCGGTGTCTGTTCGGTCGGGAAGGTGCTCGGGATTGCGTTTTTCGGGGAGGCGGGGGGCGCAGCTAGTACGCCCCCACGGGATGTGTCAGCACCTTGAGGGTGCGCCACATGATGACGAGGTCGCCGGTGAGCGACCAGTTCTCCACGTAGTAGAGATCCAGGCGGACGCTCTCCTGCCAGGAGAGGTCCGATCGTCCGTTGACCTGCCACATCCCGGTCAGTCCCGGCTTGATGTAGAGGCGCCTGTGCACGTGGTTCTCGTAGCCGGCGACCTCCGCGGGGAGCGGCGGCCGGGGCCCGACGAGGCTCATGTCGCCGAGGAAGACGTTGAGGATCTGCGGGAGCTCATCCAGTGAGTACTTGCGCAGCACGCGGCCGACGCGGGTCACCCGCGGGTCGTTGTGCAGCTTGAAGAGGAGGCCGTTGCCTTCGTTCTTCGCCTGGAGTTCGGCGAGCCTGGCCTCCGCGTCGACGCACATCGAGCGGAACTTGAGCATCCGGAACTTCTCGCCGCCGCGGCCGACGCGCTCCTGCGAGAAGATGACGGGGCCGCCGTCGTCGAGCTTGATGGCGATCGCGACCGCGAGGAAGACCGGGGCGAGCGCGATCAGCGCGAACCCGGACGCGAAGAAGTCGAAAGCGCGCTTGAGCACGTGCTTGCCGCCCTCGAACTGCGGGATCTCCACCTGGATCAGCGGGAGTCCCTCGACCGGGCGGAAGTGGATGCGCGGGCCCGCGATGTCGGTCAGCGGCGCGGCGAGCACCAGTTCGGTCGCCGTCCCCTCCAGCTTCCAGGCCAGGCGGCGGACGAAGTCCCCGCCGCTGAGCGCCCGGCCGGCGACGATCACGGTGTCGGCGCCGAGCCGGGCGGCCGCCTCCGCGACCCCCGACAGGTCCGAGACGACGGGGACCTCCCGCTCCGGGGAGGCGATGCGGCGACTCAGCTCCGCATCCTTCTTGGCGCCGGTGCGTTTACCGGTGTCGAGAGCGGCCGCTACGACGTTGTATGCCGCCCCCGAGTTCGCGTGGATCTGGCGCACGACCGTGTCGACGTCGTCGAACCGGCCGACGACCAGGGCGCGGGAGAGGTAGTGGTCGAACGTGCGCTGCTTGATGAGCCAGTGCCGCCAGAGCCAGCGCGAGACCAGCACGCCGCCCATCCCGAGCGGGAGCGCGAGCACGAAGTAGCCGCGGGCGATGTCGATCTTGCCCACGAGGAAGAAGATGGCGAGCAGCCCGAATGTGATGGCGGTGGCCGACACGACCCGGCGGTACTCGGTCACGCCGACGCCCACGACCCGCGGGTCACGCGTGTGATACGCCGTGAGGGCGAACATCCAGGTGGCGGCGATCAGCAGTGAGACGGTGAGGTAGTCGACGCGGAAGCCGTCGCCCGTGGTGGTGGGGGTGTTGTCCTCGAAGCCGAAGCGCACGAAGATCGCGCCGATCGTGCTCAGCAGGATGAGGGCGGTGTCGGTCGCGAGCAGCCGGTAGCGGTAGTGCCGGGCCCAGCTGCGTTCGGAGCTGAGCGGGCGGGCGTTGGCGTGCGCGTGGGCGAGGGTGCCGAGGCGCGGGCGCAGGACGGTCATTGTGCCGCCTCCGTCGCCGCGGGATGCGCCGCGCGGGCGGGCGTGGAAGAGCCGACGGCGGCTTGGGGGAAACCGTGGTCTCGAACGGCTTCACCGCCGCCGGCTCCGTTCCGCGAGGGACGACCCGCGCTCCCGGTGCTCCGCGCGCCCCTGATGGGGTCGAGTGCGCGAGGCGCTCGGTGCGATCGTGTCGGGTTCACGGGTCGTCCCTGGGTTCGGATGGTGCGATTTCGGGTTGAGGTGGACCGGCGGAGAGCCTTCGCGCCGGGATTCGGGTCGTTCGCCCGGCGTAAAGTGATTGTTCCTCACCAATTCACAAAGGTGAGAATACATCGTTTTTGGAGGGAGGGGGGACCCGCGTTCGGGGGGCGTCCGCGATCGGCGGCCTTCCCGGGCCTCTGTCGGCGGCCGCGCCTAAGCTGGCAGCATGTGCGGGCGCTTCGCGTTGGACAAAGAGACCGACGACATGATCCAGGAGTTCGTGGCCGAAGGCGGGGACTTCCGCGACTGGCGCCCGAGCTGGAACATCGCGCCGACCGACCCCATCCCGGTCTTCCTGGAGAGCAAGCGCGGCGAGGAGCCCAGCGTCCGACGGCTGGAGCTCGCCCGCTGGTCGCTCGTGCCGTCCTGGTCCAAGGAGCTCAAGACCAAGGTGCCCACCTTCAACGCCCGCGCCGAGACCGCCGCGGAGAAGCCGATGTTCAAGGCCTCCGTGGTCTCGCGCCGCGCGATCATCCCGGCTCGCGGATACTACGAGTGGCAGACGGATCCGACGACCAAGAAGAAGACTCCGTACTTCATCCACTCGGCCGACGGAGACCTCCTCGGCTTCGCCGGCCTCTACGCCTGGTGGGCCGACCCGGCGATGTCCCGCGACGACCCCGAGCGCTGGCACCTCACGGCGACCATCCTCACGTCGGACGCCGTGCAGACGCTCGAGCACATCCACGACCGCAACCCGGTGCCGCTGCCGCGGGAGTTCTGGGACCACTGGATCGACCCCACCGTCGTGGGCGACCAGGGCCTGGTGGACGAGGCCGTGCGTGCGGCGCTGCCTGTGGCGGACGCGCTGGTGTTCGACCGGGTCGGGCCCGTGGTGGGGGACGGCCCGGAGCTGATCAGGCCGCTCCGCGAGGAGTGACGGTGGAGGCGTCGACGCGCACGTCGTTGCGCGCGGCGACCGTCACCCGCAGGAACACGATGATCCAGCTGAAGATCAGCACCCCGGCGACCAACTCGACGGCCGTCAGGTTGTAGTAGCCCACCGCGAAGAACAGCGCGACCAGCACGATCACGCCGATGAACACCCAGCCCAGCACGTAGAAGGCGCGGGGGAGATGCGGCATGGCCCACCGGATGCCGACCGCGAGCACGCAGAACACCACGGCCATCCCGGTCGCCGCAGTGTTGTGCAGCAGAAAGAAGTGATTGACCGGGAACAACCCGACGCAGGCGAGCATCGCGCCGACGATCACCAGCGCAGCGCGCACCTGCAGCTCGCCGCGCGACGGGCGCCGGTCGGGTCCGCTGTCGGTGGCGTAGCGGGCGATGGCCGTGACGAGGATGCCGCCCACGATCACCGTGATGTTGAAGGTCGCCGACGACCAGTCGTCCGCGATGCCCAGCACGCTGAGGTTCTGCTTCCACCAGTGCGGGTTCGACGCGGTGAGCATGCTCGTCACAGCACCGACGACGAGGAACACCGCCAGCACCGCCGACAGCAGCAGCGGGTTCATGTTCGCCGCCGCGAGGAACACGTAGTATCCGGTGACCGCGGCCGCCGTGCCGACCAGCAGGGTGGCCGGGATGGCGAAGACCTGGGCGTCCTGGAAGCTGCGGGCGAGCACGTCGCCCAGCAACGTCCAGAGCAGCAGCACCACGACGGCGTGCGCGACCGCGATGGCGAGCGAGTCGAACACCTCGATCGCGGCTCCGATCCGGGAGCGGCGCTCCTTGGGGCCGCTGTACCAGGGGATGCTCCAGGTCGCGACCCGTCCGCCGCCGTAGGCGATCAGGGTGACGGCGCAGCAGGCGATCGCGGCGAACTGGCCGACCGAGCCCGCGCCCGAGATGGAGAGGTCGTGCCCGGCGAAGACGAAGAACGCGACCAGGCCGACGGCGACGAACGCCGCACCCCCGGCGCCCAGGGCCAGCGACTCCACGGAGGCCGCCCGCAACCGCCGGGAGAGACGATCCGCCGCGCCGTGCTCGCCGACGCCGTGCTCCGAGACGGCTTCCCTCATGGTCCGAGCTTAGGCGGCGGTCATCGCCCTGCAGAGGGGTATTCCAGCGCGCCCGCCGATCAGCTCGAGCCGGTCAGCTCGAGCGGGTCAGCTCGATGAGCATGCTCCGATGCGTGGGCACGGTGCGTCCGGTCGTGTGGAAGCCGAGCGCCTCCAGGTCGGCCAGGCCGTAGCTGTGCAGCCGGCCGTCCACGTCGTTCTCGATCAGCCACACCCGCGTGACGCCGTCGAAGCGGCCGCGCTCGGCGGCCTGGGGGATGGTCCAGACCCTGTCGGCCCAGCCGATGTTGTTGGTGTAGGCGGTCCGCAGCGTCGGGTTGCCGACGCCCGCGAAGCCCGCGGGGTAGGTGCGCATCGCGAGCCGCGGCCGCTGCGACGGGCGGGTCGACTCGTCGAATACGACGGCGTCGCCCGGCTGCCGCACCGACGCCATCGCGCTGCTGACCTCCGACCAGTCCGAGTCGTTCTTCGAGTATGGTCCGCGCTGGTTCAGGTACGCGGGCGTGCTGATGGCGATGAACAGCAGCGCGCCCGCTCCGGTCGCAGCGATGGCGGGGATCGCGCTGCGCCGGGCGACGAACCGGCCGAGGAGGAGCAGTCCCTCTGCGATGAGCAGCGCAGCGGCAGGGGCGGCGAAGGTGGAGTATCGGCCGGTGTACATCGGGAAGGCGAGGTTGATCAGCAGCATCGCCCCGGTCGGCAGGATGAGCCACGTCGCGCCGACGAGCGTCGCGTCGACGGGGGCCGAGCCGGCGGTGGATGCCGCCCGGGCGTGCCGTGCCCAGCGGCTGCGCGCCCACGCGCCCATCGCGAGCAGGATCAGCGCCCATGCCACGAGCGCCACCCAGCCGTTGTCGAACCAGGGCTGCCACGTCAGGCTCGACGGGTCGATGGGCTGATCGGCGAGATAGCCGATCTGGCTGCGCTCGAAGTAGGCGAGCAGGCCCAGCGGCGCGAGCGCCAGCAGCACGCAGCCGGTGGAGATCAGCCAGGCCCGCAGTGTCGGCCGGGAGGCCCGGGAGAGGAGCAGGATGCCGAGGTGCGCCAGCAGGAGCGACGCCGTGTAGAGGAAAAGGTACGAGGTGAGTGCGAGGCCTGCCGCGTAGACCGCCCAGCAGGCGCGGCGCACCGACGGAGGCACCGTACGTCCGCCGCCGTCGATCAGCCAGACCAGCAGGAGGGTCAGCCAGGCCGCGGCGGCGGCCGTGAACGCGAACGACCTCGCCTCCTCGCCCGCGTAGGTCATGCGGGGGAGGACGCAGGCGATCACACCGGCGACGATCGCGGCCTTCGGGCCGCCCCGGCGTCCCGCCAGCAGGGTGACCGCGGCGACGGCGAAGCCGATGGCCACGGCGCTCGGCAGCCGCAGGGCGAACGGACTGTCGCCCGCGATCCGGATCCAGCCGTGCATGCCGAGGTAGTAGAGCCCGTGCACCGCGTCGACGTGGAACAGCATCGGCATGAGCGTCGACACCGGTCGCTTCGCCGACATCAGGGTGGCCGCCTCGTCGCCCCAGAGCGACGGGATCCAGCTCCCGGCAGCGCAGACGACGGTGGCGACGAGACCGAACGCCACGGCGATGATCCACGGCCGGACCGCCCGCAGCGGCGGGGCGGCGACCTCGCGCTCTGTCGCTGTCAGCGCGCCCATCCCACCCCCGTCCCTGTGCACACGTACGTCAGGATTCCAGCCAACCAGACAACCCGGGGAGACCCTGAGGGTCGGCTGCGGAAACCCATATTTCACACGTGGGCCTTCCGCTGGCTGGAAGGCCTTCCCCGCCCGACGTGCTGGATCCCGGGTGGCGGGCGCAATGGCCCTGCCGCCCGGGATCCGCCCCACGCACGCCAGGAAGACGGGGTGTCCGTGATCCACTATCCGCCGCGTCCAGCGTGCTGAAATGCACGGTACGTGACGACGCTCATCCGGGGCAGGGGATTAACGCCGCGCTCGCGTCGTGGTAAAGCGTCCGGCTACAGCTCCCCGCGTCGTGCGCCGGCCCACAGGTCGACGCCCGCGTCGATCGCGAGCTCGTCGATCGCCGCGAGCTCTTCCGCCGAGAACCCCAGGCTGTCGAGCGCGCCGACGTTCTGCTCGAGCTGGGCGACGCTGCTGGCGCCGATGACCAGGGAGGTGACGCGCGGGTCGCGCAGCGCCCAGGCCAGCGCGAGCTGGGCGAGCGACTGCCCGCGGCGCTCGGCGATCGCGTTGAGGCCGCGCAGGCGCTCGACGGCCTCGTCGGTGAGCCAGTCCGCGTCGAACGACGTGCCGGCCGCGGCGCGCGAGCCCTCGGGCACGCCGTTCAGGTACCTGCCGGTCAGCATCCCCTGGGCGAGCGCGGTGAACCCGATGACGCCGACGCCGAGCTCGCCCGCGGCGTCGAGCAGCCCCTCGGTCTCGATCCAGCGGTTGAGCATCGAGTAGCTGGGCTGATGGATGAGCAGCGGCGTGCCGAGCTCACGGAGGATCTGCGCCGCGCGACGGGTGTCCTCCGCGCCGTACGAGGAGATGCCCACGTAGAGCGCCTTGCCGCTGCGGACGGCGGTGTCGAGCGCCTGCATGGTCTCCTCGAGCGGCGTGCTCGGGTCGGGCCGGTGCGAGTAGAAGATGTCGACGTAGTCGAGGCCGAGCCGGGAGAGCGACTGGTCCAGGCTGGCCAGCACGTACTTGCGGCTGCCGCCGCCCTGGCCGTAGGGGCCGGGCCACATGTCCCAGCCGGCCTTGGACGAGACGATGAGCTCGTCGCGGTACGGCCGCAGGTCCTCACGCAGGATGCGGCCGAAGTTGATCTCTGCGGCCCCGTACGGCGGACCGTAGTTGTTGGCGAGGTCGAAGTGGGTGATCCCCAGGTCGAACGCCCGGCGCACGATCGCGCGCTGCGTCTCGAACGGGCGGTCGTCGCCGAAGTTGTGCCAGAGCCCGAGGGACAGCGCGGGCAGGTCGAGACCGCTGCGGCCGGTGCGGCGGTAGAGCATCCGGTCGTAGCGGGACGGGTTCGGTACGTAGGTCATGCCACCAGCCTTGTCGACGGGAGCGGGTTCGTCCAACCGCAGCGGTCGATGCGATTGTCCCGCGACACGGATGAGTGGGATCGGGCGTGCGGCGCGGCCGGTCCGCCGCGCCGCACGCAGCGGGCCGCTAGCTCTGCGACGCCTTGCGTCGCATCCAGCCGACGATGGCGGTGATGATGAAGAAGACGATCCCGAGGATCGCCAGCCAGATCAGCCCCTTGATGGCGAAGCCGAGGATGGCGAGGACGAGCCAGATGACGAGCAGGACGATTATCAGAGCGATCATGTCTTCACCGAACTCCCTGCAGACCGATTCGTCAACGGGCTGGGCACTGTGCCGGTGGGGATCGCATCCCCGGTATGCACGATGTCGTCACCGCCCTGGGCGCCGTGCGGAGGAGCTGAGCCCGCCCTCCGGCGCAGGGTCACGGCGACGGTGCGCCGAAGAGCATCAGCGACAGGTCGGACTCCGCCCCGGCGAGCGCCCGCAGCTCCGGGGTGTCCGGGCAGTACACCTCGACGGCGAGGTCGTGCCGGCTGCCCGCCGCTCCCGGCGTCCAGTCCGCGCCGTCGGCGAGCGGGTCGGCGCCGCGCGGCTCCAGGCGATCGAGCATCGCCGACGCGCCCGCGACGGGGACGCCCCGGCTCGGGTCGGTGGCGCTGCCGCCGATCAGGATGCGGCCGGTGCTGGTGTCGACGACGGTGACGCGCAGCAGCCGCGTGGCATTCGGGGCGCCGCCGACGCGCCCGGTGCCGTCGTCGCCCATCGGCAGGACCGCCACGGCGACGGCTGCCGCCGTGTCCGGGTCGTTGTCCGCGACACCGACGTCCAACCGCACTGTGCGCCCGGGCGTGACCGTGTCGTCGCCGGGGATCGGGACGAAGTCCGCCGAGCCCGCGACACCCGTTGAGACGATCCCGCGCGTGTCGACCGTGATCAGGTCGAGGGCACCCGGCCGGGGAGTGTCGGCGCCGACGACGAGTTCCGCGCCGTCGGTAAGGGCGCTGGTGACCGGTCCGGCGCCGAGGGCGGCCGCGGCGAGGACGACCAGTCCCGCGACGACGGGCACGAGGTTCCTGGTGCGCATGTTCCACTCCGATCGCCGGACCTGTGCCGGTCGCAGAGAGTGTGCCTCGCTGCGGGGCGTGCCGGACACCGAATCCCGCGGAAAACACCTGCATTTCACCCGTCGCTCGTGCCTGTCCTCGGCGCACCCGCGCGCCCGGACTCGACATCGGGCCGTTCGACGTCTACTGTGCTCTGGGCTATGAGACGACTACCCATCGCGGCCGCCGGCGTCGCCCTCGCGCTCGGCCTGACCGGCTGCGTCGGGGGCGGAACCTACTCGGCGGACACGGCGAGTGCGTTGCAGCACGGCGTGCTGAGCGTGGCCGCCGCCGCGAACGGGAAGGACTACGCCGGCGCGCTGACGCAGGTGGCGTCCCTCCAGCAGCGCAACGACGCCGCCCTCAAGGCAGGGACCATCGCCGCCGACCGGCACGACGCGATCGCGAAGTCCCTCGCGGCCGTCGAGGCGGACCTCACCCGGCTCCGGGACGCCGCTGAGCGTGCGCAGTTGGAGCAGCAGCTCCAGCAACTCCAGCAACAGCAGAAGCAACAGCATCCGAATCCGCCGGACAAGAAGGGCAAGGACAAGAGCGGCGACGGCGGTGATGGCGGATGAATGCCACGGGTCGCACGCCGTCCGAGGCGGCGCCTGACGCCCGCCGGATCGCCCGCCGCTACCACCTGCTGCAGCGCATCGGCTCCGGCGGCATGGCGGAGGTCTACCGCGCCCACGACGAGCTGCTCGGACGCGACGTCGCCCTCAAGGTCTTCCGCCGCGAGTTCGCCTCCGCGGACGACCTCCGCCGCCAGAAGGGCGAGGTCCGGATCCTCGCGAACCTGTCGCACCCGTCGCTCGTCACCCTGTTCGACACCACCTCGGACGAGGAGGGCCGCGGCGTCCTGGTCCTGGAGTTCGTCGACGGCACCGACGCGGGCGCGCGCCTGAAGGCGGGGCCGTTGCCTTCGCCTGCCGTGGCCGCGCTCGGCGCGGACGTCGCGCGGGCGCTCGCCTACATCCACGGTCGGGGCGTCGTCCACCGCGACATCGCGCCGGCCAACATCCTGCTCCCGAGCGCGACGGCCTCGGGTGTGCACGCGAAGCTCACCGACCTCGGCATCGCGCGCCTCATCGACGACGCCCGCATCACCTCGACCGGCTTCGTGATCGGCACGGCGAGCTACCTGAGCCCCGAGCAGGCCGCCGGCCGGCCGGTCGGGCCGCCGAGCGACGTGTACTCGCTGGGCCTGGTCCTCCTGGAGTGCCTGACCGGCACGCGGGAGTTCCCGGGCAGCGGCGTGGAGTCGGCCGTCGCGCGCCTGTCCCGCGACCCGGAGGTGCCGGAGACGCTCGACCCGGAGTGGCGGCGCCTGATCCGCTCGATGGTCGCGAGGGAGCCGGATCACCGGCCGACGGCGGCCGCGGTGGCAGACCAGCTCGCGGGGCTGCTGGCGCGGGACGCGGCCCCGGCGGCCGCCGGCGAGGGGCTGGAGCGCACTCTCCTGCTCCCGTCGCCGGAGGGGTCGCCCGAAGCGCACGAGCCCACGGCCGCGACAGCCCTCCTGCCGGGCTTCCCCCTCCCCGGCGCCCGCCCGGAGCCGGCCGCGCCCCGCACGACGGCCACGACCTCCCGGATCCCCCGCCCCCTGCGCGGCCTCCGCCGCGGGATCCTGGGCATCCTCCTCGCCTGTGTCGCCCTCATCGTGGTGGTCATCGCGATCGCTCTCGGCACGATGTCCGGCGGCGGCCAGTCGTCATCCGATCCGGTGAAGTCCTACCCGGCGGTCGGCGGCACGCTCGGCGACCACCTGAAGCAGCTCGAGCACGACGTCTCGAATTCGGGGCCGTAGGGACCGACGTCCGGGTCCCGCACCCGTCGCCGTTACTCGCCCTCTCCCCGCGCCATCGCCTGCACCGCCGCATCCGCCTCCTCGACGATCGCGCGCATCGCCGCCTCCGCCCGGGACCCGTCGCCCGCGCGCACCGCCCCCGCGACCTCCTCGTGCAGCCGGATCGCTTCGGGGTTGGCCGTGTGCGGCATCAATGCGTGGGCCGTCCGGCCGGACAGCGCCTCGACGACCGCCTTGCTGAGGGCGCGGAAGCCGGGGTTTCCGGAGGCCTCCAAGAGGATGCGGTGGAAGGCCTGATCGTAGGCCAGGTATTCGCCGTGGTCGGCGGCGCGCTGCGTGGAGGCCATCCCGACGATCGCCTCCGTCAGGGCGCCGCACTGCTCGGGGTCGCGCGCGTGCTGGCGAGGCGCGCGGCGACGGGCTCGATGGCCAGGCGCAGCTCGCTGAGGGTGCCGAGCGCGGCGAGGCGGTCGGGGCCGGCGAGGCGCCACGCGATGACGCGCGGGTCGAGGACGCGCCACTCGGTGTCCGGCTGGACGACCGTGCCGCGGCGCCGGCGGGCCTGGACCAGGCCGAGGGCCTCCAGGACGCGGATGCATTCGCGGAGCACCGTGCGGGAGATGCCGAGCCCTTCCGGTGTCAGCACCGAACCGGGCGCGATCGCGCCGGTGACGATGCCGCGGCCGACGGACTCGATGGCGAGCTCGTGGAGGGAGTCCGTGGGAGACATGGCCTCATTATCGAGGATTCCTTACGTGCGAACAAACGCGGCGATGCGTGGCTTAATACATACGAAAACGCAAAGATTTCCCAATTAACCTGATTTATATATAAGGTGGCCGAGCACACGTCCCATCACGACCAAGGATGCTCATGATCACCCTTCCCCTGAGCGCGCTCCGCGTCGCCGCTGCCGTCTCCGCAGCCGCCGCCCCGCCCGCCCCCCACCCCGCCTCCTCCGAGCCCCAGCTGATCCTCGCCGCCGTCATCGGCGTCGCCGTCATCGTCGTGCTCATCACCTGGCTGCGGATCCACCCGTTCCTCTCCCTCCTCCTCGGCTCGCTGGTCACCGGCCTCGTCGCCGGGATGGCCGCCGACGCCGCGACCACGAGCTTCATCACCGGCTTCGGCGCGACCGAGGGAAGCGTCGGCATCCTCATCGCCCTCGGCGCGATGTACGGCAAGCTGCTGGCCGACTCCGGCGGCGCCGACCGCATCGTCGACACCCTGGTGTCCCGCACGAGCGTGCGCGCCCTGCCGTGGGTGATGGGCCTCGTCGGTGCGATCATCGGCCTGCCGATGTTCTTCGAGATCGGTCTCGTCCTGCTCATCCCGGTCATCATCCTGGTGACCCGCCGTTCGAAGCTGCCGCTGATGCTCGTCGCCCTCCCGGCGATCGCCGGCCTCTCGGC
This sequence comes from Leifsonia sp. L25, assembly GCF_050632895.1. Next base: position 2,198,679 of record NZ_JBODRZ010000003.1, read on the forward strand.
GATGCACGGCCTCGTCCCGCCGCACCCCGGCCCCCTCGTGGCCATCGGCGCGCTCGGCGCGAACCTCGGCGTCACCCTCGCCTTCGGCGTCCTCGTCGCCATCCCGGTCATCATCCTGGCGGGTCCCGTGTTCAGCCGCTTCGCCGCCAAGTGGGTGCCGGTGGACGTCCCCGGACTCTTCCTCGGCACCGAGGGCGACGGCGACGACGCCGCCGCGACCGCAGCAGCCGCCCGCAAGCGCCCCTCGTTCGCGCTCGCTCTCATCAGCATCCTGCTCCCCGTCGTCCTCATGCTGGGCAAGGCCCTCGTCGACATCACCGCGCCGAAGTCCACGGCCGAGTGGAAGACGATCCTCGACTTCCTCGGCACGCCGGCCATCGCGCTCACCATCGCGGTGCTCGCCGGCTTCTTCCTGCTCGGGCTCCCGGGCGGCATGAACCGCAAGTCGCTGCAGGCCAGCCTCACCTCGTCGCTGCCTCCCATCGCCGGCATCCTGCTCATCGTCGGCGCCGGCGGCGGCTTCAAGCAGGTGCTCGTCGACACCGGCATCGGCCAGGTCATCGCGTCCTTCGCGCACGGCAGCAACGGCATCGGCATCCTGCTGCTCGCCTGGTTCATCGCGGCGCTGATCCGCGTCGCCACCGGCTCCGCGACGGTCGCGACCGTCACCGCGGCCGGGATCATGGTGCCGCTCACCGCGCACCTCTCGACCCCGATGGTGTCGCTGCTGGTCCTCGCGATCGGCTCCGGCTCGCTGTTCCTCTCGCACGTCAACGACGCCGGGTTCTGGCTGGTCAAGGAGTACCTGGGCCTCAGCATCCCGCAGACGCTGCGGAGCTGGACCGTGCTGGGGTGCATCGCCTCCGTCGTGGGCCTCGCCGGGACGCTGGTGATCGCCCTGGTGATCGGAGGCTGACATGACCGCGAGCCAGGTGAGCACGATCGTCGTCATGGGTGTCGCGGGCTGCGGCAAATCCACCGTCGCCGCCCTCCTCGCCGACCGGCTGGGCTGGGAGCTGCTGGAGGGAGACAGCCTCCACCCCGCCCGCAACGTCGAGCGCATGAGCGCCGGCGTGCCGCTCGACGACGCCGACCGTGCTCCCTGGCTCGCGGCCATCGCGGACCGCGTCCGCGACGGCGCCGCGGTCGGGAAGCCGCTGGTGGTCGCCTGCTCTGCGCTCGCCCGGCGCTACCGCGACGTCCTCCGCGGGAAGGGCGTGGTGTTCGCCCACCTGAGCGGCACGCGCGAACTGCTCGAGAGTCGCATCGCCGCGCGCAGCGGCCACTTCATGAAGCCGGGGATGCTGGACTCCCAGCTCCGCACCCTCGAGCCCCCGCAGCCGGACGAGGCGGCCGTGACGGTCGACATCGCCGCCGAGCCGGAGGCGATCGTCACCGGGATCCTCAGCGAGCTGGGCCTGATGGAGGCTGCCGCCTGGCGACCCGCAGGGCCGGCCCGGTGGGCCCGGCGTGACCCCTGATCTGGGTGCGCGGACATTCTTGTCCTCCAATATGAGGACCGCTATCGTCCGAAGTGGGCCGACGTGACCTACCCGAAAATCTGGTCGCGGGTGGCCCATCGAGTGGAACCCGACCCTCCCCTCGTGCACCACCCTCCGGGCGACCGGAGGGCTTCCGCTCGAACGTCGACCTAGCGACGTCGGGGCCGCTGCACACGTGCGTCGTCGCACGGGTGCTCACACCCCTGCGCTGCGCGGGACGACGTCCCGAACAGATTGTGAGCACGTCCCATGAACAGGTTCGCCAAGGGCGCGATCGCCGGCGCGGCCGGCATCCTCCTCCTTCTCAGCGGCGCGGGCACCTTCGCGCTGTGGAACGGCTCGGCGAGCGCCGCCGCCGGCTCTGTCCAGTCCGGAACGATGACCATCGCGGCCGACGCCACCGCGGGCACCTGGAGCGTCACCCACGGCTCGGGCTCAGCCACCGCGATCCCGAACATCGCGAGCTTCCGCGCCGTCCCGGGCGACGTCCTGACCTTCACTCAGAAAGTGGACGTCACCGCCACCGGCGACAACCTCTCCGCCATCCTCAGCATCGACCCCACGTCGATCAAGGCAGGCGACAGCTCGCCGTCCAGCGCCGCGCTCGTCACGGCGCTCACCAGCGGGATGACCGTGACCGTGGGCGCCCCGCTGCCCGTCGGTGTCACCGCGGGCGCCGCGGCCAACACCTATGCCGTCAGCGGAACCACCGGCACCAAGGTGCTGACCGTCTCCGTGACGCTGCCGTTCGACTCCACGACCACCGGAACGGTGGCGCAGGGCGGCACCGTCGACCTGAGCGCGCTCGGATTCAAGCTGGCCCAGCAGTAACGCACGCGGACCAGGACGAGCGGAGCCGGGGAGGTGCGAAGGGACATGAAGCGCTTCGCCCTCCCCTGACCGCCGCCGGCACGGCGCTGGCCACGTTCCTGCTGATGCCGGGCGCCGGCACCTACGCGCTCTGGAACGGCGTCGCCGCCGCGAAGGCCGGGGCGATCACCGCCGCCACGGTCTCGGCGAGCGTGACGATCGCGCAGCCCTTCGACACCGTCTTCACATCCGGCCACACCTCCACGACCGGCGGCGTGGTCGCGACCAACACCGGTAACGTCGGCACGACCTTCAGCTCGTCCGTCGGGCTGGCGGCCGGGACGTCACCCGCGCTGGCGGCAGTCATCCCGGTGAGCGTCTGGCCGGTCGCCTCGGTCACCGCGTGCACCACGGCCGCGACCGTCCCCGCCGGTGCCGTCACGGGGACGCTCGCGATGCTCGCGCTCGCCGCGCCGACGACCGGCTTCCTCGTGGCCGGCGCGTCGTACGCGTTCTGCGTAAGGGAGTCGATGGATGTGACCTCGGCGCCCGGCATCGCCAGCGGGTCCGTCGTGAACCCCGTCTTCACCGCCACGGTGACCGCCGGGACGGTGTGGTCCAGCACCGCCGCCGCCGGACTCGCGCAGACCTTCGTCGACGACATCGCGCCGTCTGCACCGACCGGGCTGACCGGCCGCTCCGGGTCCACCAGCTCGGTCGCGCTCTCCTGGACGGCGGCCACCGACAACGTGGGCGTGGTCGCCTACGACGTCTACCGTTCCGGGACATCCGCCCCGATCGGCTCGACCGCAGCCACATCCTTCACCGACGCGGGCGCGGCGGCGAGCACCTCCTACACGTACTCCGTCGTCGCTCGCGACGCCGTGGGGCTCACCTCACCGGCCGCGACCGCGCTCGCCGACCGGACCGCCCCGGGAACGCCGACCCTGACCCTGACCGGCACGACGGGGTCCACCGCCACGCTGTCCTTCTCCGCGGCCGACAACGTCGGCGTCAGCGCCTACACCGTCTCCCGCGACGGCACGGCGATCGCCACCGTGGGCGGCGCCACCACGACGTACACCGACACCGGCCTGACAGTGGGCGTGCACCGGTACACCGTGACGGCCTCCGACGCCGCCGGGAACGTCTCCGCGCCCTCCGCGCCGGTCTCGGCTGCGGGCTCCTACGCCTCCGGCTCCTGGTACCAGCTCGTGAACGCCGCCAGCGGCCAGTGCGTGACCGTCCCCTCGCCCATCGCGAACGGAGGCGTGCTGACCCAGTCGGCCTGCGCCGGCCCGGCGAGCGGTGCGCAGGAGTGGCTCCTCACCACCTCGTCCGGCACCACCGCGACCGTGACCTCCGCCCTCCCGTCGCTGGTGACCGGCCAGTACCTGTGGGCCGGCGCCCGGACCGCGCCGGTGGCCGTGACCTCCTCGCGGACGGCCACGAACGGGTCGACGCTCTGGACGTTCACCGTGCAGGCCGACGGCTCCTTCACGATCGCCAACACCATCACCGGCGACAACGGCAACGGGAACGGCAACGGCTTCGGCAACACGACGACCCTGTGCGCCACCGGCGCGGCCGCCGGGGAGGCCAGCTCACGACCACCACGTGCACGGCCGGAGTTTCGACCCAGTCCTTCTTCCTCAGGCAGGTGACACCGTGAGCGAACCCGAACCGCGCCCGGCCCGGTCGCTGCGGCAGTACGTCGTCACGGGCCTCAGCGTCGGCCTGCTCGGTCTCGTGCTGTTCGTCGCCGCGGTGGTCATCGTCATCCCACGGGCGGCGGGCGCCACCCCGGTGACTGTGCTGACCTCCTCGATGGAGCCGACCCTTCCGCCGGGGACGCTCGTCGTGGTGAGACCGAAGGCCGTCCACGACATCCACGTCGGCGACGTGATGACCTATCAGATCCGCTCCGGCGATCCGGCCGTCATCTCGCACCGCGTGATCGCGATCACGACTTCCACCACGAACGGCATGACCTTCACGACGAAGGGCGACGACAACGCCGAGGCCGACCCTCCCGTGGTGCCCGCGCAGGTGCGCGGCGTGGTCTGGTACAGCGTCCCGCTGCTCGGCTACGTCAACAGCGCGCTCGACCAGAGCCAGCGCTCGTGGGTGCTGCCCGCGGTCGGCGTGCTGCTGATCGTCTACGCGGCGTGGATGTTCCTGCGCGGCACCGCCGCGTCGGTCCGCCGCACCTCGCGCGCCGACAAGGGTGAGGAAGTCTCCACCCGGTGAGCGTCTCGCCCGAGCGTCGGCCGACGAACATACCGGCCGGAAGGTATTCCCGCGCGGGCGCCGCCCGGGGTGTACGGTTCCTGGGCGGGACGGGCGGATCGCGCCGGGCCTGCCGATCGGGTGGAGCAGTATAGAACATCCTGACCGGTTTGCCAACGCCCCCGCCCTTCCGGCCCGATACGGGAAACTAGGACGGTCGAAACGAGTTGGGAGGTCGGCCATGCGTCCTGAGGATCGCCTCGCGCTGCTGGAGAACGACCTCCCGGCGGCCGCGAGCCGCGGTGAGATCATCGCGCTGTTCCAGCCGCAGTTCTCGCTCACGACCGGCGGCGTCGTCGGGGCGGAGGCGCTCAGCCGGTGGGTCCACCCGCGGTTCGGTCTCGTCGCTCCGGGCGAGTTCATTCCGATGGCCGAGCGTCTGGGGCTCGTCGGCGGGATCGGGGACGTCATGCTGCGACTCGGCTGCCACGCCGCTCGCGATTGGCTGAACCACGGGCATGCGATCGAGGTTGCGGTCAACGTGTCGATCCTGCAGCTGCGGACGCCGGCGATCGTCGACACGGTCGCCGCGTTGCTCGACGAGTTCTCGCTCGCGCCGAGCCTGCTGACGCTCGAAGTGACCGAGACCACTCCCGTGACCGATGTCCCGGAGGCGATCGACGTCGTCCGCCGGCTGAGCGGGCTCGGCGTGAACATCTCGATCGATGATTTCGGCGCCGCCTATGCGTCGCCGGAGCAGGTCATCGCACTGCAGGCGACCGAACTGAAGGTCGACCAGTCGCTCGTGCAGGAGACCCAGGGCGCCCACGCCGAAGACCTGGCGCAAGCGGTCGCGTTCGGCAAAGCGCACGGCATGCGCCTGGTCGCGGAGGGCATCGAGACGGAGGCGCAGCTTGCGCGAGTTCGCGCACTTCAGTGCGATCGCGGCCAGGGATACCTCCTGTCGCGTCCGACGACCAAGGCGGATGTGGACAGCCTCCTGGTCTCCGCCGGAGGCATCCGCACGGCCGAGTAGGCGCGCTAACTTGACGATTGCCTCAGAAACCGTCACGCTCAACACATGCATTTAGACCGGTCACTCATTTGAGGCAAGATGTGCTCGACGAAGTCGCGCGTATGCAACCTTTTCCGCGAGCACTTGTAGACCGATCCCACACCGTCGTCGACGCCAACCAGGCACTCGAAGTCTGGGCCGGCCGGCCTTCCGAAGAACTCGTCGGGATGCCGCTCGCCGCGGTGCTCGGTGTCGAAGCCGACGAACTCGCCGAGGCACTGGCGACCGGCAACCCGGGCGGCATCCGTCTCGAGTCCTCCGCGCACGCCTACCAGGGGACGCGGAGCTCGGTGGTCATCCGCGCCGTGCGGATCTCCGGGGGCCGAACGATCGTCGCCTTCGACCCGGAGCTCGCCGGGGTCGGCGAGCGCACCGCAGCGCTCGGGCGACGCGAGAGCGACCGGTTGCAGTTGCTGCTCTCCGCCTCCGTCGCGTTCGCGAAGACGCGGGCCGAGGAGGAGCTCGGCGAGCTGCTGTCGCAGACCGCGCGCCGGGCGTTCAACGCGACCGCCTGCAGCGTGCACACCGGTGAACCGGGGAACTACACGCTTGTGGCGGGAGAGAACCTTCTGGAGAAGGAGTGGCCGAAGGATAGGCACGGAGAGGCTGTCCAGCTCGGGAGCGTCGTGACGATCCAGTCACCCGCCGAGGCCGATATCGTGGCGCCGGGCCTCGGATTGAGCGGCGTCTTCGAACGGGCAGGGGTCTATGGTCTGATCGCCGTGCCCATCATCGAGGACGGCGTCCTGTACGGCGCCTTCGCCTGCTACTTCGATCAGCCCCGTAAGTTCGACGATCAGGCCGTGCCGCTGGCCGAGGCGCTCGCCCAGCTTGCCGGGCAGGTCCTCGTCCGGCTCCGCCTGGAAGCGCGGCTGCGCCGTGCGGCGATGCTCGACGAGGTGACGGGCCTGCCGAACCGGCGCCTGTTCGACGAGAGCCTGCATCAGACCGAGCGCGCGCACGCGGACCAGACCGCCGTGCTCTTCGTCGACCTCGACGGGTTCAAGGCCATCAACGACACCCTGGGGCACGCCGCGGGTGACACCGTGCTCAAGGAGGTGGCCGAGCGCCTGAGCCACGTGTTCCGCCAGGAGGACATGATCGCTCGTTACGGCGGCGACGAGTTCATCGCCGCGCTGCAGGTCGCCGACACGTCGGACGCGCTCGAATTGGCCGACCGTGCCAGAGCGGCCATCGCCGAGGACTTCGCCGGCATCCCGCCGGAGCTGAACATCACGGCGAGCGTCGGCATCGCCATCTCGGACGGGGGCGTCGGCGACACGTCGATCGACCACCTCATCCGGCTTGCGGACCAGGCGATGTACGCCGCCAAGCGGGGCGGCGGCGACCAGGCGGTCGTCCACAGGGCGGAGCGGTAGCGCGCATTCCCTACCGCGGATTCGCGTCCCAATCTATGGGCGGCGGCGACGCCGCGAATGTCGGAGAATGTGCACGTGAACAAACCCGAGATCCCGGTTCCGCTCCTGCTCGGAAGGTATCGGCCGATTCGGCCTGCTCGCGCGCGGCGGCACCTCGATGGTCTTCCGCGCGCGCGATGAGAACCTGGGCCGCGACGTCGCCGTCAAGCTGTTCTCCTCAGGACGCCATTCCGACGTGGCACGATTCCGGGCCGAGGTGGGCGTGCTCGCCGCCCTCCGGCACCACGGTGTCGTCTCGATCCTCGACGCGGGCGTCGACGACTCGTCACCCAAAGACCCTCGCCCGTTCCTGGTGATCGAGCTGGTCGAAGGCGACACGCTCCGCGCGGTGCTGAACGCCGGTCCGCTGACGACGCGGCAGATCGGCGAGGTCGCGTTCGAGGTCGCGGAAACGCTGGAGTACGTTCACGCGCGCGGCGTCATCCACCGCGACGTGACGCCGTCGAACATCATGATCGTCGACTACGGCACCCGGTTCTCGCGTCCGCGGGCGAGGCTGACGGACTTCGGGATTGCCATCCACGCGACGCGTCCGCAGGAGCTCGCGGAGGGGACGTTCGGGACGGCCGCCTACCTGAGCCCCGAGCAGGTGCGGAGCGAGACCCTGACGCCGGCGTCGGACATCTATTCGCTGGGCCTCGTCCTGCTGGAGTGCTTCACGAGGACGGTCGCGTTTCCGGGCACGCCTGTCGAATCCGCGCTGTCGCGGCTGGACCGCGATCCGGAGACGCCGGATGTCGTCCCCGAGCGCTGGCGCGTGCTCATCCAGTCGATGACGCAGTCCGACGCGTCGCTGAGGCCGTCCGCGGCGGACGTCGCGACCGCCGCGCGAGGAGCCCTGCGGGCGGACCGGGAACACGAGCCCGCATGAACGCGGGCGTCGCCCGATCCTCGGCTCGGGCAGCATATGATCGACTGGCCGGCGGGACCCGCCCCGGCTCCCGCCCTCGGAAGGAGAGCACCGGTTGGGCACTCTGATCTACGGTTCCGGCGCGAAGATCGACATCGACGATCGCCTGCTGGCCCACCTCCAGCTGGTCATCACGTCGAAGCTGCGACGGAACGAGCAGTTCCTCTTCGAGTGGGACCACGACGAGGCCTACTCGCGCGGCCGCACCGCGATCTGGATCAACCCGTCCGTCCCGGTGCACTTCCAGTACGTGGGCAGCCGTCGGCCCGCGCTCAACCGGGCGTGGACGGAGGCGCTGATGGACGCCGCCAACAGCGTCGGCGGTCTGCGCGCGGTCCCCGAGCCTTCGGCGCGCTGATGGGGACGCTCTTCTACGGGGACGCCGTGTCGTCCGTCGAGTTCGACGACCGCCTGCTCGCGCACCTGCAGCTGGCGATCGTCACGAAGCTGCGGCGGAACGAGAGCTTCGTGTTCTCCTGGGACATCCCCGTCGCGGGGGAAGCGGCTCGAACTCGATCTGGCTGTCCCCGACCGTCGGCATCCGCTTCACCTACCCGACGCATACACGCGAGCCGATCAACCGTGCATGGGTGGAGGCCCTCGTCCGCACGGCGAACAGCGTCTCCGGCCTCCGCGTCGTCGACGAACCCCCGCCGGCGCGGACGCGCAGGCCCAGGACAAGACCGACAGAACGGATGAACAGTGATCGTCAACAGGCTTACCGTGGACGGCAAGGACTACTTCCTGCCCGGATCAGTGACGGAGCTCCGCGAGAAGATCAGGGCGGCGATCCAGGCGGGCGGCGACTACGTCAACATCCCGCCGCTGCGCTCCGGCCCCGGAATCGACATCCTCTTCTCGCCGGGCATGCCGGTGGTGTGGAGCCAGATCGACGTCGGAGGCGACACCGGAGCGGACGCGGACGGCGCGGAGGTGTCGCACTCGGCCATCGACGACGACACGTTCGACGGGCTTTAAGGAGCGGTCTCGGCCCGCGCTGACGACCCCCGGATCCCCTTGGGACCGGGGGTTTTCTTCGAAAAGACGGGTGCGCTCCTTCCAAATCTCACAGTGATGAGGGTGCAGACCGTTAGTGCGCGTACTTTGTGCGGCACGCACGGAAGGACGCACATGGACAACGGTCCGTACACCGAGGAACAGCCGCCTCAGGGGGTACCCCCCGAACTCGACGCGGGAACCTCCGACCAGCCGGGTCAGGAACGGACACGACGCGGTCCCTTGGCCCGGTTCTTCGGTGTTCTCGGGCCGGGCCTGGTGACGGGCGCTGCGGACGACGACCCCTCGGGCATCGCCACGTACTCGCAGGCCGGTGCGACCTATGGCAACACCATGCTCTGGACGGTGCCGCTCACGCTTCCGCTGATGATGGCGGTGCAGGAGATCTGCGACCGGATGGCGCTCGCGTCCGGAGACAGCTTGGGCAGGCTGATCCGCCGCCACTTCCGCCGCGGTTTCCGTATCGCCATCGGGGTGCTCCTGGTGTTCCTGATCGTCGCGAATGTGCTCAACATCGCGGCGGACCTGAACGCGATCGGCGAGGGCATGCACCTGCTCCATCTCGGGCCGGGCGTGGTGTGGAGCGTGGTCGCGGGCGTGGTGATCGCCGTGGCGGTCACGGGCGGGTCGTTCGCGATGATCGGCCGCATTTTCAAATGGCTGTGCCTGGTGCTGCTGGTCTACGTCGGCGTGCTGTTCGTGTCGAACGTGAACTGGGCCGACGTCGCCCGGGGACTGGTCGGCGTGGGGATGAAGCCGACGCCCGCCTCCCTCGGACTGGTGGTCGGTGTGCTCGGGACGACGATCAGCCCGTACATGTTCTTCTGGCAGTCGGCGCAGCGCGTCGAGGAGCTGCGCGCCGAGGAGCGCGGTGGGGATCACGCTCCCGCGCTCGAGGAGCGCCCGCGATCCGAGGCGAGGCGCCGCCTCCGCAACGGGCGGCTGGACGTCTTCACCGGGATGGCGTTCAGCGTGCTCATCATGTTCGCGATCATCGCCTCCTCGGCGGCCACCCTCGGCGCGCATCACAAGGCCATCACCAGCGCGGCGGACGCCGCGAAGGCGCTCGAGCCGATCGCCGGCAGCTACGCCGGGATGCTGTTCGCGCTGGGCTTCATCGGCTCGGGCGTGCTGGCCGTCCCGGTGCTCGCGGCCTCCGGTGCGGCCGGGATGGCCGGGCTGCTGAACAAGGACTGGGGGCTCGACCGCAGTCCGCGCCGTGCGCCGCTGTTCTACATCCTCCTCGCGCTCGGGATCGTCGTGGGGACGGTCCTCGCTGTCGTCGACAAGAACCCCATCGAGCTGCTGGTGTTCTCGGCGATCGTCAACGGGATCGCGGCCGGGCCCTTCCTCATCGTGCTGATGCTGATCTCCCGCAGCCGCACCATCATGGGCGAGCACGTCAACGGCCGGCTGGCCGACACGATGGGGTGGATCGCCACGGTGATCATGTGCGTCGCCGGCGTCTACGGCACCTGGTTCACGGTCGCCGGAGGGTAGCGAGAGTCCCGCTTCGTGTCGGGAGCGTTGGACAAAAGGATCATCCTGATCTATTTTGTTCTGTGGCAGGACGACGGGGTCCTCAGGCGCTCGGCCCAGGCTCACCCCGTTCCGCCGTCGTATCCCTACACGTTGAAGGAGTACCTGTGTCAGAGCAGAGGCCAACCACCGGGAGCACTCTCGGACTCGAGGTGCGGTCCATCGATTACGTCCCGCATCACGAGCGTCACGGCAAGGTGTGGCACATCGGCCCGCTGTGGTTCATGTCCAACGCGCAGATCGCGACCCTCGCGGTCGGTGTGGTGAGCATCGCGGCCGGCGGGAACCTGATCTGGTCGATCATCGCCATCGTCCTCGGGCTGCTGGTCGGCACGATCTTCATGGCCGCGCACTCGTCGCAGGGTCCGCAGCTCGGCCTGCCGCAGATGATCCAGTCGCGCCCGCAGTTCGGCTACATCGGCGCGCTGCTGGTGTGGCTCTTCGCGTTCCTGCAGTATGCCGGCTTCAACGTCTTCAACACGGTCCTCGCCGGTGACTCGCTCACCGGGGCGATCCACGTCGGGCACGGCGCGGATGCGTTCTGGTTCTGGCTGGTCACCGTCGTCTGCGCGGCGGTCGCCCTCTTCGGCTACGACCTCATCCACAAGGTCGAGCGGTACCTCACCTACGTCACCGTGGTCGTGCTCGCCCTGCTCACGTTCGCGGCACTGGTCCACCTGCACCTCCCGGCCGGCTCGTTCGACATCGCGCACTTCAACGCGCTGGCCTTCTTCTCGCAGTTCGGCGTCGTCGCGGGGTACCAGATCTCGTGGGCGATCTACGTCTCCGACTACTCGCGCTACCTCCCGGCCGACACCCCGCCGAAGACGACGTTCCGGTGGACGTTCTGGGGCAGCGCCATCGGCGGCGCATGGATGATCCTGCTCGGCGCCTACCTGGCCGCCGCGGTCAAGGACTTCAACGCCAGCGACCCGGTGGCGGCGATCCGGGATGTCGCCGACGGTCTCTTTCCCGGCTTCGGCATCATCGCCCTGCTGGTCATCGCGTTCGGTCTGATGGCGGTCATCATCCTCAACATGTACGGCGGGTCGCTGACGCTGATCTCCTCGATCGACAGCATCCGCAAGGTGCGGCCGACCCTGAGGGTCCGCGTGATCACGGTGGGCATCACCGCGGTCATCTCCGGCGTGCTCTCCCTCTACGCCTCCAGCGACTTCGCCGCCGTCTTCGCGGACTTCCTCCTGCTGGTGCTGTACTTCTTCATCCCGTGGACGGCGATCAACCTGACCGACTACTTCATCGTGCGCAAGGGGCACTACGCGATCGGTGAGATCTTCAAGCCGCACGGCATCTACAAGCGCTGGGGCTGGGCCGGGATCGTCTCGTACCTGGTCGCCTTCGCGTGCATGATCCCGTTCTTCAGCATCGGCACGTTCTTCACCGGGGCCATCGCACAGCGCATGGGCGGCGTCGACATCTCGCTGTTCATCGGACTGCCCGTCGGCGGTGCGCTCTACTGGCTCTTCACCCGCAACCTCGACCTCGCCGCGGAGCGCGCGCTGGCCGAGCAGCAGTCGGCCGACCTCGAGAACGCGGCCCCGGAGGGCGACGACCTCGCCGGCGTCATCCTCGACTGAGGCCCGGAGCGGCTCGCGCCGGACGTCCGATCAGCGGTCGGCGTCCGGCGCAGCCGTTCGCGCTCCGTCCTCGCCCGCCGCGGCGATGCCCACGAACATGGAGCGATGGAGGGTCTGGACATGCGCCTCCATGATCGACACCGCAGCCACCGGGTCGTGGCGGCGGAGGGCGTCGACGACCTCCGCGTGCTCGGCGTTGACGCGGTGGAGATAGGCCACCGGGTACGGCAGGAAGTACTCGTACAGGGCGTACAGCGTCGTGCTGTAGTGCGGGAGGGCCCAGGGCAGGCCGCTCGCCCGTGCGATGGCCAGATGGAGCGCTTCGTCGGCCGAGTGGTAGCCGCTCCAGTCCTCTGCGCGCCCCGCCTGCTCGACGTAGCGGTCGAGCTCGGCGAGCTGGGCGTCGCTGATGACGAGCGCCGCGTGATGGACGACGGCGCACTCGAGCAGCGTCCGGCGGTCGATCAGCTCGTGCACCTTCGCCGCGTCGTCCAGGTAGGCGCCGACGGCCGAGACGGCGGAGGCCGCGGAGCGCTCCGCCACGAAGGTGCCGCCCGCCCGGCCTCGGCGCCGGGCCAGGAGGCCGTCGTCGGCGAGGCTCTCCAGCGCCCGGCGGGCGGTGATGTCGCTCACCCCGAGCGCTTCGGCCACCTGGCGGTAGGTGGGCAGGCGATCTCCTCGGGCGAGGAGGCCCAGCTCGATCGCGAGCGCGATGCGGGCCCGCACCGTCTCCAGCGCGCTCAGGCGCGTGATGCCCGCGACGGCCGGGTCCACGAGAGCCGCCACGGCGGTTCCGGCACCTTCGCCCGCGCCTGTATCGTCCTTCCCCGACGTCATGCGGTCCACCCTAGCGGCCGGCGCTGGACATAAGCGATCATAATGATCTATTTTTGCTGTGAGCAGTCGACGAACGAAGGAGTGAGGACGATGGCACGAACCCTGCAGATCGTGGGAGTCCAGGCGCCGCCGCTGCCGATCGGGACTGCGCTCGAGGTGTTCGCGGACGATGTGCGCTCGATCTCCGCCTCGACCGCGGACGGCCACCCGGACGGGGCTGCGCGACTCGTCGTCTACCCCGAGCTGCACCTCTTCGGTCCCGAGCGCGTCGCCCCGGCAGACCGCAACCAGCTGCTCGACGCTTCCGCCGTCGCGCTGGACTCGCCGCTGATCGCCGGGCTCGGCGACATCGCGCGGGAGGCGGGCGTCTGGCTCGTCCCCGGCAGCGTGTGCGAGCGCGGACCCGCCGGCGAGCTCTTCAACACGGCGCTCGTCTTCTCGCCGACGGGCGAGCTGACCGCGCGCTACCGCAAGATCTTCCCGTGGCGGCCCTTCGAGCCGTACGTCCCCGGCGGCGAGTTCGTCGTCTTCGACATTCCCGGCACCGGACGCCTCGGGCTTTCCATCTGCTACGACGCCTGGTTTCCGGAGGTCACCCGGCACCTCGCCTGGATGGGCGCCGAAGCCGTCGTCAACGTCGTCAAGACCACCACCCCCGACCGCGCCCAGGAGGTCGTGCTCGCCCAGGCCAACTCGATCGTCAACCAGACCTTCACCGTGAGCGTCAACTGCGCCGGCCCGATCGGCGAGGGCCGCAGCCTCATCGTGGACCCCGAGGGCGCGGTCCTCGCAGCCGCTTCGGGCGCCGACCCGGCGATCCTCGTCGAGACGATCGACCTGGACGCCGTCACCCGCGTGCGCGGGTCCGGCACCGCCGGCTCCAATCGCATGTGGGCCCAGTTCGAGCCGACGGACGCGCCTCTCGAGCTGCCGCTCTACTCCGGCCGCATCGACCCGGCACGCTGGGCGCCGTCCGCCGCCGTCGTCGGGAACGCGACCCGCTGAGACCGACGTATGCTTGTCCGCGGCCGTCCGGGCCCCGCGATCCGGCCGAGAGAGGAGAGACTGTGCGCATCACCCTCGCGCAGATCGACTCCGACGACGACATCCAGCGCAACCTCGGGCTCGTCCGCACGGCCGCGGAGGCGGCAGCCGCGGACGGCGCGGAGCTTGTGGTCTTCCCCGAGTACACGATGTACGAGAAGCGCGCCGTCGACGCGTCCTTCGCGACCGCGGCCCAGCCCCTCGACGGGCCGTTCGTGTCGGCGCTCGCGGAGCTGGCCGCCACCGTGGGCATCGCGATCGTCGCAGGTATCGTCGAGAAGACGGACGACGACCCGAGACCGCACAATACGCTGATCGCGGTCGACGCGACCGGGTCGGTCATCGCCCGCTACCGCAAGCTCCACCTGTTCGACTCGTTCGGCTTCCGCGAGTCGGAGTGGATCGCGCCCGGCGACTCCCTCGACCCTGTCGTCTTCGAGGTCGGTGGCCTGACCTTCGGACTGATGACCTGCTACGACCTCCGCTTCCCCGAACTGGGCCGCCGCCTCGCAGACGCCGGCGCGCAGGTGGTCCTGGCCTGCTCCTCCTGGGTTCCCGGCCCAGGCAAGGTCGACCAGTGGCGCACCCTGGCGAAGGCCCGCGCCATCGAGAACACCTGCTTCGTCGCCGCGATCTCGCAGGCCTCCACGATCTCGATCGGCACGAGCCTCCTGTCCGACCCGTTCGGCGCTGTCGTCGGGGAACTCGGCGACAGCCCGGCGCTGGCGACCGTCGAGGTGGCCGCAGCGGACGTCGATGCCGCGCGCACGCGGAATCCGGCGCTTCAGCAGCGGCGGTACGCGTAGAGCTCCTGCTCGCTTCACGAAGCGTAACGAGAGCTACGCCCGGCCGGCCCTGGCCGCATATCCTGCCTCAGATCACACCGACCGGCGATGACGAGATGAGGCGCAGTGTCCGATCGAGAAACCGAGCGAAGGCGGGCCCTGGTCTTCTTCGTGGGGCTCAGCGCGAGCCTCATCCTGGTCGCCGTCGCGAGTCTGACGCTCTCGCCGGCGTCTGCGGCCCCGGGGGTCATGGTGTCCGCGCTGATCCTGCTGGGCGGCGCGGCCTACGGCTTGGTCGCGTCGATCGTGCTCCTGGCCCGGGGGCGTGGCGTGGCGACAGGTGACGAACCCACGCCGGCGTCGGACAGGGCGGAGAAGTAGCGATTCCGCGCGATGGCGACGAGTTCCCAGTCGGTCATCCGGTCGTGGCGGAGCAGCGGCTCCGTGACGATGTCGGCGGCCGACTTCTGGACGAGCTGATGGAAGTATCCCGGGGCGAGCAGGTAGCTGGCGGCGACCACTCGTCCGGAGCCTTCGGGCGCAGCCCTGCCGACCGCGATGTCGAGGGGCGGCTGCGCGGCGCTGAGGAAGCCGACGGTCACCGGGCGATGGCACGCGACGCCGAGCAGCAGCCCTGCTGCCAACCCGTCGTCGACGCCCGCGCGATCGCTCGATCCGGCGGCGGCGAGCACGATCCGGTCGTCCCGGCCCAGGCCGGCCTCGTGCAGCCGTCGCCGGAGGATCTCGGCGAGCCGCGGATCGGGGCCGAGTGCGGGCGCGACGATGACACGCTCGCCGAACGGCGCCGCGGCCTCCGGGAGGTCGTGGCCGAGGTGGTAGCCGCGGGACAGCAGCAGCGGCACGATCACGATCGTCGCGTCGGCCGGAAGAGCCGCCAGCGCGGACGGGACGTCGGGCTGTTGCACATCGACGAACGCGTGGGCGGCGACATCCGCGTCCACGGCATCGTGGACCGACTCGGCGAAGCGCGAGACCGCCCGCTGGCCCTGCGGGTCGGAGGTGCCGTGCGACACGGTGAGAATGGCGATCATGCGGGCTCCGGTGGTCGGGGGACGGCGAGGCGGAGGCACCTCGACCGGGCCCGTCCAGGATGCCTGAGGAGCCGTTCGCGATTTCTGGATTACGTCCATTTATTACCGCCGCCCTTCCGTCGCGTCTCGCATCCGGCCTAGGTTCCCTACTCGATCCGCCCCGCAGCGGAGGAGGGAATTCCCATGACGATCTCGGAACAGCACACCGCACGGACGGCCGTACGGCCGCGCCGCTCGGACGCCCGGCCGAACGGTCAGTGGGCGGTCGATGGCACGGCGCCTCTGAACGGCAACGAGGCCTGGAAGCAGGAGGACGGCGGCCTGGCCGTCCGCGAGCGCATCGTGCGCGTCTACGCCGACGGCGGCTTCGCCTCCATCGACCCGACCGACCTGCACGGCCGCTTCCGGTGGTGGGGGCTGTACACTCAGCGCAAGCCCGGCATCGACGGCGGCAAGACCGCGACGCTGGAGCCGCACGAGCTCGAGGACGAGTTCTTCATGCTGCGGGTCCGCATCGACGGCGGCCAGCTCACGACCGAGCAGCTGCGGACGATCGCGGGCATCTCGACCGAGTTCGGCCGCGACACTGCCGACCTGACCGACCGGCAGAACATCCAGCTGCACTGGATCCGGGTGGAGGACGTACCCGAGATCTGGCGGCGGCTGGAAGCGGTGGGCCTCAGCACGACGGAGGCCTGCGGCGACGTGCCGCGGGTGTTCCTCGGCTCGCCGGTGGCGGGCATCGCTGCGGACGAGCTGATCGACCCGACGCCGCTGATCGAGGAGATCGCCGAGCGGTTCCTCGGCGACCCGGAGCTGGCGAACCTGCCGCGCAAATTCAAGACCGCGATCAGCGGGCACCCGAGTCAGGACGTGGTCCACGAGATCAACGACGTGTCGTTCGTCGTGGTCGAGCATCCCGAACTCGGTGTCGGCTTCGACCTGTGGGTCGGCGGCGGCCTGTCGACGACGCCGCGGCTGGCGGAGCGGCTGGGCGCGTTCGTCCCGCCGGAGCAGGTGCCGGAGGTGTGGCACGGGGTCGTGCGGATCTTCCGCGACTACGGCTACCGGCGGCTGCGCAACAAGGCCCGCCTGAAGTTCCTCCTCGCCGACTGGGGGGTCGAGAAGTTCCGGCAGGTGCTGGAGGACGAGTACCTCGGCGAACCGCTCGCCGACGGCCCGGCGCCCGCCGCGCCGACGACCGCCGGCGACCACGTCGGCGTCCACCGGCAGAAGGACGGCCGCTACTTCATCGGCGTCACGCCGTTCGTCGGCCGTGTCTCCGGCACGAGCCTGGGTCAGCTCGCCGACCTCCTGGAGCGGCACGGCTCCACCCGGTTGCGGACGACGCCGCACCAGAAGATCCTCGCCCTCGACATCCCCGAGGCGAACGTCGAGCAGGCCGTCGCGGAGCTCGACGCGCTCGGGCTCACGGCCAAGCCGAGCGTGTTCCGCCGCGGCACGATTGCGTGCACGGGCATCGAGTTCTGCAAGCTCGCGATCGTGGAGACCAAGCTCACCGCGACCGCCGCCGTGCAGCAGTTGGAGGACCGGCTGGCGGGCCTCGACCTCCCGGCGCCGCTCAGCCTCCACGTCAACGGCTGCCCGAACTCCTGCGCCCGCATCCAGACCGCCGACATCGGGCTCAAAGGTCAGCTGCTCCCGGACGGGAACGGCGGCCAGGTGCCCGGCTTCCAGGTGCACCTGGGCGGCGGCCTCGCCTCCCGCGACCGCGACGAGGCAGGCCTGGGCCGCACCGTGCGCGGCCTCAAGGTGACCGCGGACGGGATCGCGGACTACGTCGAGCGCGTCGTCAAGCGCTTCCTGACCGACCGCACCGACACCGAGACGTTCGCCGAGTGGGCGCACCGGGCCGACGAGGAGGCGCTGCAGTGACCGCGACCAACCTGGGCAGCCTGCCCGCGCGACCCGCCGAGCTGCGGCCGGTCGATGAGCTCCGTGCGCTCGCGGAGCGCGGCGCGCGCGAGCTGGAAGGCGCGACCGCCGAGGAGATCGTGCGCTGGGTCGCCGACAACTTCGCCGTGGAGCGCACCGCCGTCGCGTGCTCGATGGCCGACGCCGTCCTCCCGCACGTCGTGGCGGCGGGGCTGCCGGGCGTCGACGTGCTGTTCCTCGACACCGGCTACCACTTCGTGGAGACGTACGTGACCCGCGACGAGGTCGCCCGCGCACTGGATGTGCGGGTGGTCGACGTGAAGCCGAAGCAGACGGTGGCCGAGCAGGACGCGGAGTTCGGCGCCGAGCTGTTCGCCCGCGACCCCAACCTGTGCTGCGCCCGCCGCAAGGTGGAGCCGTTGCAGCGCTCGCTGACCGGCTACGAACTCTGGTTCACCGGCGTGCGCCGCGAGGAGGCGCCCACCCGCACCGAGACCCCGTTCATCACCTGGGACGAGAAGAACGGCCTGGTGAAGGTCAACCCGCTCGCCGCCTGGACGTTCGACGAGCTGCTCGACTACGCCGCGGCGAACGCGGTGCCGATGAACCTGCTCCTGTCCAACGGGTACCCCTCGATCGGCTGCGAACCGTGCACCAAGCCGGTGGCCGAGGGGAGGACCCGCGCTCCGGTCGCTGGGCCGGGCTCGCCAAGACCGAATGCGGGTTGCACGAATGACCGACACCACCCTGACGTCCCCGCGCTCCCTCGACCTGATCGACCAGCTCGAGGCCGAGTCCATCCACATCATCCGGGAGGTCGTCGCCGAGTTCGAGCGGCCGGTGCTGCTGTTCTCCGGCGGCAAGGACTCCGTGCTCGTGCTGCACCTGGCGGCGAAGGCGTTCTGGCCGGCCCGCATCCCGTTCTCGCTGCTGCACGTGGACACGGGCCACAACTTCCCGGAGGTCCTCGACTTCCGCGACGCGACGGCCGAGCGATTCGGCATCCCGCTGGCCGTGGCCCGGGTGCAGGACTACATCGACGACGGCCGGCTCAGCGAGCGCGCCGACGGCACCCGCAACCCGCTGCAGACCGTCCCGCTGCTCGATGCGATCGAGGCCGGCCGGCACGACGCGGTCTTCGGCGGCGCGCGCCGCGACGAGGACAAGGCGCGGGCGAAGGAGCGCATCCTCTCGCTGCGCGACGGATTCGGCCAGTGGGATCCGCGCAACCAGCGCCCCGAGCTGTGGAGCCTCTACAACGGCCGCCACACGCCCGGCCAGCACGTGCGGGCGTTCCCGATCAGCAACTGGACCGAGCTCGACGTCTGGCGCTACATCGAGCGCGAGGGCATCGAGCTGCCGCCGCTGTACTACGCGCACGAACGCGGCGTGTTCGCCCGCGATGGGATGTGGCGCGCGGTCGGCCCGGTCTCGCCCGCCGACCGCGGCGAGACCGTCGAGCAGCGACTGGTGCGCTACCGCACGGTCGGCGACATGAGCTGCACGGGCGCGGTCGAGTCCGACGCGCGCGACGTCGCCGCGGTGGTGCGGGAGGTCGCGGCCTCCACCCTCAGCGAGCGCGGCGCGACCCGCGCCGACGACCGCATCTCCGAAGCCGCGATGGAAGACCGGAAACGGCAGGGATACTTCTGATGACTCTTCTCGACGACGACACCCGCGCGGCGCTCCCCGCCCCGGCGGCCGGCGCTGCGACCCGCGGCACCCTGTTCCGCTTCGCGACAGCCGGCTCGGTCGACGACGGCAAGTCGACCCTGGTCGGCAGGCTGCTGCACGACTCGAAAGCGATCCTCGCGGACCACCTCGCCGCGGTCGAGCGCACCTCCCGGGAGCGCGGCTTCGGCGGCGAGGCCGGCGGGCTCGACCTCGCCCTCCTCACCGACGGCCTGCGCGCCGAGCGCGAGCAGGGCATCACGATCGACGTCGCCTACCGGTACTTCGCCACCGACGCCCGCTCGTTCATCCTCGCCGACTGCCCGGGCCACGTGCAGTACACCCGCAACATGGTCACCGGCGCGACCACCGCCGACGCGGTCGTGCTGCTGGTGGATGCCCGCAACGGCGTGCTGGAGCAGACCCGCCGCCACCTCGCGGTCATCAGCCTGCTGCGCGTGCCGCACGTGATCGTGGCGATCAACAAGATCGACCTGGTCGGCTTCGACGCCGACCGGGTGCGGCAGGTGACGGAAGAGCTGGCCGAGGTGACCGACGAGCTCGGCATCCGCGACCTCCACGTCGTGCCGGTCTGCGCGGTCGACGGGGACAACGTCGCCGACCGCTCGGCGCGCACGCCCTGGTACGACGGACCGGCGCTGCTCGAACTGCTGGAGGCGCTGCCGAGCACCGACCAGCTCGAGACGCCGGCGGAGGACCTCCGCCTCCCCGTGCAGCTGGTGCTGCGGCCCCAGGGCGCGCTGGCACCGGGTCTCGACGCGACCGAGTACCGCGACTACCGCTCGGCCGCCGGACGGATCGCCTCGGGAACCGTCGCCGTCGGCGACCGGGTGAGCGTGCTGCCCGGCGGCGCGACCTCGGTCGTGACCCGCATCGACGTCGCCGGCCGCAGCGTGGAGTCTGCGGTGGCGCCGCAGTCCGTCGCGGTCAGCCTCGCCGACGACCTCGACCTCGCCCGCGGCGCCCTCATCGGAACCGCAGCCACCCTCCCGGAGCCACGGTCGGCGCTCACCGCGGAGGTGTTCTGGCTGGACCCGTCCCGCGGCGTCCCCGGAGCCCGGCTGCTGCTGAAGTGGGGGACCGCGACCGTCCAGGCCCGGCTCACCGGGATCGAAGGCCGCCGCGACCTCACCACCCTCCGGATCGTCCCGGCCGACGCGCTCGACGTCAACGACATCGGCCACGTCACCCTCCAGCTCGCGGAGGCGCTGCCGGTGGAGCCGTACGCGGCCAACCGCGACACGGGCGCGTTCCTGCTCATCGACCCCCAGTCCGGTGCGACGCTCGCCGCCGGCATCGTCTCCTGAAGAAGGGGTTCCCCGTGCAAACACCGCTCCGCACCATCGCAGTCCTCGCGCTCGCCGCTGCCACCGCCGCCCTGACCGGCTGCGCGGCTTCCGCGGCCGGCGCCGACCCCGCCCCGGCGAAGGCGATCCGTGTCGGCTACTTCGACAACGTCACGCACGCCCCGGCGCTGATCGGCATCCACGACGGACTGCTGCAGAAGGCGCTCGGCACGACCGAGCTCCAGACCAAGCAGTTCAGCGCAGGCCCCGCCGAGATCGAGGCGCTCAGCGCCGGCGCGATCGACGCCGCGTACATCGGCCCGAGCCCGGCGATCAACTCGTACCTGAAGAGCGGCGGCCAGTCTCTGACGATCGTCTCCGGGGTCGCCACGGGAGGCGCCGCCCTCGTGGTCACGAGCGACATCACCTCGGCCGGCCAGCTCAAGGGGAAGACGATCGCGACCCCCCAGCTCGGCAACACGCAGGACGTGGCGCTGCGCTACTGGCTGACCAAGCAGGGCCTCCACACGTCGCTGACCGGCGGGGGCGACGTCACCGTCTCGCCGACCGACAACGCACAGGCGCTGACCCTGTTCCAGGCCGGGAAGATCGACGGCGCGTGGGTACCCGAGCCGTGGGTGTCCCGGTTCGTGCTCGACGGGAACGCGTCCGTGCTGGTCGACGAGGCGTCGCTCTGGCCGGGCGGGACGTTCCCGACCACGGTGCTCGCCGTCTCGACCGCGTTCCTGAAGGCGCACCCGCAGACGGTGAAAGCGCTCGTCCAGGGCAACGCCGACGCCGTCGACGCCCTGAAGGATCCGGCCACGGTCGGCAACGACATCAACGCGCAGCTCAAGGCCGACACCGGCAAGGAGCTGCCGGAGGGGTGCTCGTGCGGGCGCTGGACCACGTCAGCTTCGCCACCGACCCGGATGCGACGGCGTTCCCGACGCTCGTCCAGCACGCGAGCACGGTCGGGCTGGCCACCAAGGGCTCGCTGAAGGGCCTGTTCGACCTCACCGCCCTCAACGCGGTCCGCAGCGCGGCCGGGCAGCCGGCCGCCTCCGCCGGCGGACTGGGGCGATGACATGGACGACCTCGACCGCGCCGCCGTCGCCCTCGCGGGAGTGAGCAAGCGCTTCGGCGCGCACGCTCCCGTCGTGCTCGACGGGGTGGACCTGCGCATCGGCGACGGCGAGTTCGTCTGCCTGCTCGGGGCGTCCGGGTGCGGCAAGTCGACCATCCTGAACCTGATCGCCGGGCTCGACCGGCCGACCGCAGGCGAGATCGTGGTGCCGAGCGGGCCGGTCGCGATGATGTTCCAGGATGCCGCCCTGCTGCCGTGGCTGACCGCCCGCCGCAACGTCGAACTGGCCCTCGACCTCGGCGGCCTCCCGCGCGACCGGCGCCGTGCCCGCGTCGACGAGCTCCTGGAACTGGTCTCGCTCACGCACGCCGCCGACCGCCGCCCGCACGAGCTCTCCGGCGGGATGCGGCAGCGCGTCGCCCTCGCCCGGGCGCTCGCGCAGGACCGGCACGTGCTGCTGATGGACGAGCCGTTCGCCGCCGTCGACGCGATCACCCGCGACCTGCTCCATGGGGAGCTGGAGCGGATCTGGCGACAGACCGGCCGCACCATCGTCTTCGTCACCCACAACGTGCGGGAGGCGCTACGCCTCGGGCAGCGGATCGTGCTGCTGAGCTCGCGACCGGGCCGTGTGGCCGCCGAGTGGGCGGTGCCCGGCGACGTACGCGCCGGGGCCGACCCGGTGGAGACCGCCCGCCTGGACGACGAGATCACCCGCCGGCTGCGAGAGGAGCTGATCCGCAATGCCGCCTGAAGCCACTGCGTCGACGACAATCGAGCCGATTCGCGCTCTGAGCGAGACGTCCGAGCTGCGCGCCCTGGAGGCCGGGCTCGACTCCTCCAGACCGCTCCGGATGCCGCGCCACGCCGGGCACGCCGCATCGCCAGAGCCGTCCTCCCGACCACGGTCTTCGTGCTCGCCGCACTGATCGCCTGGCAGCTCTACACCGTGATCGCCCACCCGCGACCCGATCTCCATCCGGGGCCGGCCGACGTTCTCAACGCGCTCGGCAGCGCGGCGAGTTCCGGCCACCTCGCCACGGCCATCGGGACCAGCCTCGGCCGCGGCGGCTTCGGGTTCCTGCTCGCGATCCTGATCGCCACCCCGCTCGGCCTGCTGCTGGCCGAGGTGCGCTGGCTGCGCCGTGCCGTCGGCCCGATCCTCTCCGGCCTCCAGGTGCTGCCGTCGGTGGCCTGGGTTCCCGCCGCGATCATCTGGTTCGGCCTCACCGATGCAGCGATCTACTTCGTGGTCCTGCTCGGCGCCGTCCCCTCGATCGTCAACGGTCTCCTCGCCGGGATCGACCAGGTGCCCCCGCAACTGCGTCGCGTCGGCGTCATCCTCGGCGCGAACCGCCGCCAGCAGCAGACCCGGATCCTCTTCCCGGCCGCGCTGCCCGGCTACATCGCGGGACTCCGGCAGGGCTGGGCCTTCGCGTGGCGGTCGCTCATGGCCGCCGAGATCATCGCCGGCTCGCTCGGCTTCGGGCTCGGCTCCATGCTCGAGCAGAGCCGGGAGCTCGCCGACCTGCCGACCGTGCTCGCCACCATCCTGACGATCCTGGTCGTCGGGATCGTGGTCGAGCTGGCCCTCTTCGCACCGATCGAGCGGACGCTGCTGCGCCGCCGCGGCCTGACAGGAGCTACCCGATGAACACACAGGCACAGGGCTCCGTCGCCCTGGTGGGCGGCGGTCCCGGTCACCCCGACCTGATCACCGTCCGCGGGCGGCAACTGCTCACCGCGGCGGACGTCGTCATCGCCGACCGACTCGGCCCGCGCGCGTTGCTGGACGACCTCGGCCCCGACACCGAGGTCATCGACGTCGGCAAGCAGCCGCACCACCACCCGGTCCCGCAGTCGCGGATCAACGAGCTCCTGGTCGAGCACGCCCGCGCGGGCAAGCGCGTCGTCCGCCTCAAAGGCGGCGACCCGTTCGTCTTCGGCCGTGGCGGCGAGGAGGCCGAGTTCTGCCGCGCCGCCGGCATCCCGGTGGAGGTCGTGCCCGGGGTGACCAGCGCCATCGCCGTCCCGTCCATCGCCGGCATCCCGGTCACCCACCGCGGTGTCGCCGCCGGGTTCACCGTGCTGTCCGCGCACACCGACATCGACGAGGTTCCCGGCGGACCCGAGCACACGGTCGTCCTCCTGATGGGCGTCTCCGGGCTCGCGGCCACCGCGGCGACCCTGGCCGCCGGCCGCCGCGGCGCGGACTGCCCGGTCGCCATCGTCGAGGACGGCTACGGCGACGGCCAGCGCGTCACCATCGGCACGCTCAGCACCATCGCCGCCGACGCCGCCGCGCGCGGTGTGCGCTCGCCCGCCGTGATCGTCGTCGGCGACGTCGTCCGGCTGGCCGACCCCGACCTCCTCCCCATCCCTGCAGCACAGCACCGCACCGTATAGAGAGGCACACCTCATGACCCGACCGTTCCGCGTCGCCGTCGTCGGCGCCGGACCCGCCGGAATCTACGCCGGCAACATCCTGCGCACCCGCGCCGCCGAGGCCGGCATCGACGCCCGGATCGACCTGTTCGAGTTGCTCCCGGCTCCGTACGGGCTCATCCGCTACGGAGTCGCCCCCGACCACCCGCGGATCAAGGGCATCGTGACGTCCCTGCACGACATGCTCGCCGACGGCTCGGTGCGCCTGATCGGCAACGTGGAGGTCGGCGCCGACATCACCGTGGACGAGCTCCAGTCGCTCTACCACGCGGTGATCTTCGCCACCGGCGCCCAGCGCGACGCGATCGTCGACCTCCCCGGGCTCGACCTGCCCGGCAGCTTCGGCGCCGCCGACTTCGTGTCCTGGTACGACGGCCACCCCGACGTGCCCCGGCACTGGCCGCTCGACGCGACGCAGCTCGCCGTGCTCGGCAACGGAAACGTCGCGCTCGACGTCGCCCGCGTACTCGCCAAGCACCCGGCCGATCTGCTGAGCACCGACATCCCGGACAACGTGCACGCCGGCCTGCTCTCCTCGCCCGTCGAGGATGTGCACGTCTTCGGCCGCCGCGGCCCGGAGGACATCAAGTTCACACCGATCGAGCTGCGCGAGCTCGGCGAGGTCCCCGGCGTCGACATCGTGCTGTACGAGGAGGACTTCGACCGCGCAGCCGAGGCGACGAATGCCGACGTGACGACCGGCGAGCGGCGCGCGGCAGGGAACCAGGCGAAGGTGATGGCCCGCATCCTCCAGTCGTGGCGCGACCGGGAGCCCACGGGCGCGCCCCGCCGCCTGCACCTGCACTTCTGGCATCGGCCGGTCGAGCTGCTCGGCGAGGAGGCCGTCACCGGCATCCGCTTCGAGCGCACCGAACCCGACGGGCAGGGCGGCATCCGCGGCTCCGGCGAGTTCCTCGACTACGACGTGCAGGCCGTCTACCGGGCGGTCGGCTATCGCGGCACCCCGGTGCGGGACGTGCCGTTCGACGACACCGCCGGCGTCATCCCGAACGACGGCGGCCGCGTCCTCGACGGCGGCGTGCCCGTGGTCGGGTTGTACACCACCGGCTGGATCAAGCGCGGCCCGGTCGGCCTGATCGGCCACACCAAGGGCGACGCCGGGGAGACCATCGAGAAGCTTCTCGAGGATCACGACGCCCTGGCCGACGCCGCGCGCCCCGGTGAGGAGGCCGTGCTCGACTTCCTGGAGTCCCGCGGCGTCCGCTACACCACCTGGGAGGGCTGGCTCGCCCTCGACGCGCACGAGCGAGCGCTCGGCGACGGCTTCGCCGGCGACGTCGTGCGCGAGCGCGTCAAGGTCGTGCCGCGCGAGGAGCAGGTCGCGATCTCCAACCGCGAAGTGATCGTCCGATGACGTATGTGATCGCGCTGCCCTGCGTGGACGTGAAGGACCGCGCCTGCATCGACGAGTGTCCGGTCGACTGCATCTACGAGGGCGAGCGCTCCCTCTACATCAACGTCGAGGAGTGCGTCGACTGCGGAGCGTGCGAGCCGGTCTGCCCGGTCGAGGCGATCTACTACGAGGACGACCTCCCCGACGAGTGGGCCGACTACCACGCTGCGAACGTCGAGTTCTTCAGCGAGCTCGGCAACCCCGGCGGTGCCGCGAAGGTCGGGCCGCAGCCGTATGACCACCCGCTGATCGCCGCGCTGCCGCCGCAGACCGGGTCGCCGCAGACCGAGTGGTCGCAGACCGAATCGTCGCGGGAGGGCGTCGCGCATGCCTGACGTCGTCGTCATCGGAGGCGGCCCCGCCGGATTGTCCGCCACCCTCAACCTCGCGCGCGCCCTGGTGGACGTCGTCCTGGTGGACGCCAGTCGCCCGCGCAACTCGGCCACCCTCCGCTCGCACGGCTTCCTCACCCGCGACGGCATTCGCCCCACCGAACTGCGCTCGCTGGCGAAGGCCGAGCTCTCCGCCTATGAGAATGTCGAACACCTGGAGCGCCGGGTTGTGACCTCCGTTCGGAAGGACGGGGACAGGTTCCTCGTCGAGATCCCCGGCCGAGCACCCAGCGAGCTCCGCACGGTCTCAGCCGCCGCGGTTCTCCTCACCACCGGCCTGACCGAGACCCTCCCGGCGCTGCCCAGCATCCGCTCCTATTACGGGATGAGCGTCTTCAGCTGCGTCGCCTGCGACGCGTGGGACCTCCGAGGCAGACCGCTCGCGCTCATCGGCGAAACACCCGATCTCGCGCGCCGCGCGATCCACCTCGCCCGCTGGACCACCGACCTCACCGTCTTCACCAACGGCGCACCGGTGGTCACCGCCGCCGAGGGTGCAGCACTGAGCGAGCGGGGGATCAGGCTCGAGCGGACCGCGGTCACGGATCTCGAGGGGGAGCGGGGCGCTGTCCGCTCCGTGCTGTTGGAGGACGGTCGGTCGGTTCCTGTCGAGGGCGGCTTCGTGCGTCCGAAGTGGTCGGTCCCAGCAGGCTTCCTCGACGACATTCGTCCCGGCACGTCAGCAGATGGCTTCGTCACGACCGACGACGGCGGGCGGACCACGGTCGCGGGGCTGTATGCCGCGGGAGACGTGGCCGCGCCGGGGCCGCAGCAGATGATCATCGCTGCCGGCGACGGTGCACGTGTCGCCGCTGCCATCGTCGGAGACCTTCACTTCGCTGGGGAGGATCCGTCCGCTTCCGCCGGTCGGTTTCACGCGTGTCACAGTTCCTAGATTGGCTAGATTTCGGACGGCCCCCGAGTTAAGCTCGGTACAGCGCCGAAGGAGCGCTCAAACACCCGCATCGCTCGTCGAGGCTGCAACCTCGCGAACGTCTTCGACTCGAAAAGATCCACATTTTGGGTATGTATCTTGTGAGTTTGGCCGGCCGTCGTTTCGCCGTGTCTGACGCTGAGATCGCGGTACTGCGCGGACGGCTCACGGATGCTGCGCGATCCGGCGGAGATTTTGTGATCTTCAACGTTCGCGGGGAGACGGTAGAGGTGATGGTGACCCCGGGGTTGCCGGTCTTTGTCGAGCGACTACCCGACCCGGAAATGGACGATTCCCATGATTTGGCTGCAGCCGGGGCCTCGCTTGCGGAGTCCGTCGTCCCGCCGACGGACGATTTCGACGAGTGGGGAATCTAGCCGCAGTCGCCCGGCCTTCACCGTGAGGAGTGGAGCGGGAGACCCCGACGGCCGGCTGAACGTCGCGACTTGAACCGGTGAGGGTCCTCGGGTCGTCCGACTTCGGGCCGACGATTTGCATCCGGCCTTCGGCCGTTATTTAATCTGCGTATGGATGCAGATAAGCCGATTTGCGGTCGCTTGCCCGACAGCCAGTATGTGGAGCTCGCGGTTGAGGTGTTCGGGATGCTTGCCGACGCCACCCGGGTGAGGATAGTCCTGGCTCTGAAGGATGCAGGCGAGCTGTCGGTGAACCACCTTGCCGACATCCTCGACAAGCAGCCGTCGGCGGTGTCCCAGCATCTGGCGAAGCTGCGTCTGGCTCGGATCGTCTCGACCAGACAGGACGGGCAGCGCGTGTTCTACCGGCTGGAGAACGAGCACGCCAGCCGCCTCGTGACGGATGCGATCTTCCAGGCCGAGCACTCTCTGGGTGGTACCCCGCGGCACCATCATGTGGAGGCAGCAGCAACGGAGGCGGCGGCAGTGGAGGAGGCACACGCATGAGCGGGATCCACACCCACGAGCACGACGAGCACCCGCACTCCCATGACGAGCACGGTCACGGCCACGAGCATCCTCACGACCACGACCACGACCATGACCATGACCATGACCATGACCATGACCATGACCACGGCCACGACCACGACCACGACCACGGGCATTCCCATCCGCACGGTGGCGTGAAGGGCTTTCTCTACGATCTCTTCGTCCCGCACACCCATGACGCCGCAGACTCGGTCGACGACGCCTTGGAAGCCAGCAAGGCCGGCGTAACCGCGGTGAAAGTGTCGATGTTCATTCTGCTGGGCACGACCCTGCTGCAGCTCGGCTTCGTCTTCTTCACCGGGTCCGTCGCGCTGTTGGCCGACACCATCCACAACTTCGCGGATGCACTGACGGCGGTGCCGCTGTGGATCGCGTTCGTGCTCGGCCGCCGGCTCGCCACGCGCCGTTACACCTTCGGTTATGGCCGCGCCGAAGACCTGGCCGGCCTGTTCATCGTCTTCGTGGTGGCCCTCTCCGCAGTCGTCGCCGGGTGGGAGGCGATCGACCGGTTCATCCACCCGCACCCCGTGCAGAACGCCTGGTGGCTGATCGCCGCCGGGGTCATCGGGTTCGCGGGCAACGAGCTCGTGGCGATCTACCGGATCCGCGTCGGGCGGAAGATCGGCTCGGCAGCGCTGGTCGCCGACGGTGTGCACGCCCGACTCGACGGGATCACATCGCTCTCGGTCGTGCTGGGTGCGATCGGGGTCCTGCTCGGCTTCCCGATCGCCGACCCGATCATCGGTCTGCTGATCGCGATCTCGATCCTGATCCTGCTGTGGGGCACCGTGAAGTCCGTCGGCGCCCGCCTCATGGACGCTGTGGACCCGCACCTGATCGAGCGGGTCGAGCACGGCCTGGAGCACACCGAGGGCGTCACCGGCATCCGCACCGTGAAACTGCGCTGGGTCGGCCACCGCCTCCTCGGCTCGGCCGTCGTGACCACCGACGCTGCAACCCTCCATGACGCCACCCATGTGGCGGAGCGCGCGTCCGAGCGGGTGCGTGGCGACCTGCGCAACCTGGACGATTTCGTCGTGACGCCCGTCGCGGCCGACCACTGACCGAACCGAAGACCACCCCGAAGGAAGAAGCCACCATGTCCGTTGTGAAGATCAATGCCATCCACGTCCCCGCTGAGCGCGGCGCCGACCTCGAGGCCCGGTTCGCCGGCCGGGCGCACGACGTCGACCAGCACATCGGCTTCGAGAGCTTCCAGCTCCTGCGCCCGGTGAAGGGCGAAGACCGTTACTTCGTCGTCAGCACCTGGGCCGACGAGGAGGCTTACCAGGCGTGGCGCGAAGGCCAGTCGGGCATGACCCACGGGGGGACGAACCCGGTCGCGACCGGCGCCGACCTGCTCGAATTCGAAGTCGTCGACCTCTGAGACGACATAACCCCGGCGCTCTCCAGCGGATGACCGAAGGAATCGAACGATGACCGATCTCGCCCCTGACGAACGTGCGCTTCTCCGCACCGGTTTCACCCTGGAGTGGATCACGCTGGCCTGGAATGTCGTCGGCGTCATCGTGCTCGCCGTGCTCGCCGTGTCATCCGCCTCCGTCGCCCTCGCCGGATTCGGGCTCGACTCGCTCATCGAGATCGGCGCCAGCGCCGTCGTGATCTGGGAGCTCTCAGGGACGGGAGAACACCGGCAGAGGGTCGCCCTCCGTTTGATCGGCGCGGCTTTCGTCGGTCTCGCCGGTTACCTCCTCATCCAGACCGCCGCCGCTCTCTTCACCGGTCACCGCCCCGACGGCAGCGTGGGCGGAATCATCTGGACCGGCATCACGGCGATCACCATGTTCGTCCTCGCGGCGCTCAAGGCGCGAACCGGGCGCGCGCTCCGAAACCCGGTGCTCCAGAAAGAGGGCCGGGTGACCATGATCGACGGGCTGCTGGCCTGCGCGGTGCTGCTCGGCGTCCTGCTGAACACCGTCTTCGGGTGGTGGTGGGCCGATTCGGCCGCGACCCTGGTCATCGTCTACTACGCGATCCGCGAGGCGGTTGAGATCTTCCGCGAGACTGCGGCCGGGTAGACGCCTGTTCGCCCGAGTCAATCACGCCCGCGTGCTTGCAGCGTCGGCCTCACCGAGGTGAACGACCACGCCCCTCGGCGACGCCGTTTCGCTCACCGTCTTCACGAGAGCGTCATGAAGAGCTTCTGGAGCTCCTCGACGGTCATCGGGTCGGAGGTGTCGTCGGGGTCGGTGAGGCACTTCTGCATGGCGGTGGAGATGATCTGGAAGCCTGCCTTGTCGAGCGCGCTGGACACGGCGGCAAGCTGGATGACGACGTCGCGGCATTTGCCGCCGTTCTCGACGGCGGCGATGACGGCGTTCAGCTGGCCCTGTGCGCGGCGCAGCCGGTTGAGGACGGGTTTGATGTCGGCGGTGGTGGTGGCCACGGTGGTCTTCTTTCTCATGATGCCGGCGCGGGGTGAGCGTGTCGCGGTACCCGCCAGGGTATCCCGTCGGGTCAGGCGCGCGCCTTGGCCGCGGTCAGTTCGGCCGGATCGATAGCGCGGATCCGCCCGATCAGGTCCTCGAGGTCCGGCGCGGCGAGCGCTCCCGGCTGGGAGAACACGAGGACCCCGTCGCGGAATGCCATGAGCGTGGGGATCGAGGTGATCCCCGCGGCAGCGGCGAGCTCCTGCTCGGCCTCGGTGTCGACTTTGCCGAACACGATGTCGGGGTGCTGCTCGGATGCCGTCTCGAACACGGGGGCGAACATGCGGCAGGGTCCGCACCAGGCCGCCCAGAAGTCGAGCAGGACGATGCCGTTCTGCTCGATCCGGCTCTTGAGCGTGGCGGCGGTGACGGTGACGGTGCTCATGGTCAGCGGCGTCCGAAGAGCCGGCCGAAGAATCCGCCGCCGGAAGCGGCCGCCTTCTCGGCATCGGTGTGGTTGCCGTTGCACCACTGGTTGGCGGGGACGCGGCGGCGCACGTCAGCGACGTGCTGGCCGCAGCCGCTCCAGGTGGTCTTTCCGCAGACTTTGCAGGTGGCGGGGTAGCACATGGATGTGGACTCTCTTTCCAGGGTTCGATGTTCCGGGGTTCGATGGAGGGCGATTCGGTATACCCCCTCCGTATAGTACGATACCGGGGAGGGTATAACAAAACCATCCTCGGGAGGAACGAACCATGAAGACCGTGATCGTCGGTGGAGTCGCCGGAGGAATGTCCGCAGCGACCCGGCTGCGCCGGCTCGACGAGTCCGCGGAAATCGTGGTCTTCGAGCGCGGCCCCTACGTCTCGTACGCGAACTGCGGGCTGCCGTACTACGTCGGCGGAGTGATCACGGATCGCTCATCGCTGCTGCTGCAGACGCCGCAGTCGCTCGCGGCGCGCTTCCGGCTGGATGTGCGCACCGGGCACGAGGTGATCAGCGTCGACCCCGTTGCGCGCACGGTGTCGGTGCTCGACCTGGCCGCGGGCGACACATTCATCGAGAGCTACGACGAGCTGATCCTCGCCGTGGGTGCATCCGCCCGGGAGGCCGCCGGGCACCCCGGAATCCCCACCCACACCCTGCGCACAGTGGAGGACGTGGATGCGATCGGCGTGCTCGTTCAGGCCGCCGCGGACCACCCGTCGGCGCTCGTCGTCGGGGGCGGGTTCATCGGGCTCGAGGCCGTCGAGAACCTGGTGCGCCGCGGCATCCACGTGACCCTCGTCCAGCGTTCGTCGCAGATCCTCACTCCGCTGGACCCGGAGATGGTGGCACCTCTGGAGGCGCAGCTGCGCAGCCACGGCATCGACGTGCGCACCTCGGTCACCATCGACTCGGTCGACGCGGGCACCGTGCTGCTCAGCGACGGTGCCAGGCTGCGCCCGGACTTCATCGTCGACGCTTCCGGTGTCGTACCCGGCGTCGACCTCGCCCGCTCCGCCGGGCTGCGGGTCGGGCCGACCGGCGGGATCGCCGTCGACCCCTCCAACCGCACTTCCGACCCGCACATCTACGCCGTCGGCGACGGCGTCGAGAAGGTCGATGCGCTCTCCGGCGAAGAGGCGCTGGTGACGATGGCCGGGCTCGCCAACCGTCACGGCCGCTCCGTCGCCGACGTGATCGCGGGCCGCGACGAGCGGAACACGCCGGCCCTGGGCACCGCCATCGTCAAGGTGTTCGACACCGTCGCCGCGAAGGTCGGCTGGAGCGAGCGTCAGCTCGCAGCCGTCGGGCGGGACTATCGCGCCATCCACACCCACCCCACCTCGCATGCGACCTATTACCCGGGTGCCAGCCCCATGTCGATGAAACTGCTGGTCGACCCGGCGACCGACGCGATCCTCGGCGCGCAGGTCGTCGGCGGGGAGGGCGTCGACAAGCGCATCGATGTGATCTCCGTCGCCATGGCCGGTGGCATCACCGCCGCAGGCCTGGCCCGGCTGGAGCTCGCGTACGCCCCGCAGTTCGGTTCGGCGAAGGACCCGATCAACCAGCTCGGCTACGTTGCCGACAACCTCCGCACCGGCGCCACCCGCACCATCCAATGGCACGAGCTCGACTTCGTGCTGGAGGCCGGCGCGACCCTGATCGACGTCCGGACGCCGCGCGAGCACGCCGCCGGCGCCATCCCGGGCGCGCTCAACATCCCGGTCGACGAACTGCGCGACCGGCTCGCCGAACTGCCCGACGGGCCGCTCGTCGTGCACTGTCCGGTGGGACAGCGCGGCCACACCGCCGCGCGCATCCTCGCCCAGCACGGCCGTGACGTCGTCAACCTCGACGGAGGCTATCGCACCTGGGCCGGGGGGACGTCAGCCGCAGGCGGCGCCGCCTCCCGGGAGAACAGCGCGAGGCAGAGCAGCACGCTGAGGACGAACATCGCCGCCACCGCGAGCGCGTAGAGCGCGTAAGTCCCGGCGACCACGACGAGCGGCCATCCCTCGGCGGCGGTCCTCCCGGAGGCGAGCCCGGTGACGGCGGCGAGCACGTCGACCAGTGCCAGCAGCAGTGCGGTCGCACCGAAGGCGATGCTCACGACCATGCGTCTCCACTGCGCGATCAGCGAGGCGGCGACAAGAGCGGCCCCGCCGGCCACGACGAGCGGGAAGAGCTCGCCGGGCATCAGATAGTCGAGGCGGAGGCCTCGTCCGGCCGCGAGGAACGCGAGCGCGAACAAGATCGGTGCGGCCAGCGGCAGTCCGGTCAGCACGGCGCCGAGCACGGCGAGCGAGCGTGCCAGCACGGGATGCCGGCTGCGGCCCGTCGGGGAGCCTCCGTGTGGTTCATGACGAGACATGACCCCATCCTGTGCCCAGGGCCGGCCGCCGATCAGGGCCGAAGGTCACACCCTTCGCCGGCGCTGCGCCAGGGCGTCTCCGAGCCTCCCTGCCCGAAGCCGTCAGGGAGCCGACCGCGCTCGCTGCCCGTCGCGACGAGGGCCCGGTACCACCGCCACGTGACTTTCGGCCCAGGCCGACGGGCCCCGCAGTGAGCACAGTGAGTCCATGCAGCACGAGACCTCGCTCGGCGCGGGTTCGTGAGCGAGGCCGGTCGGAAGGAGGATCCTCGTGTCCCATCCCGTCATCCACTTCGAGTTCGGAAGTCCCGACGGCGCGGCGCTCGCCGGCTTCTCGGAAGGCGGGGCGTCCTGACAGGGCTGTCGAGCGCGGACGTCGCGGATCGCGCGGCGGCGGGACTCGGCAACCGCTACCGGCCACGCACCAGCCGCAGCCTTGCCGGCATCCTGCGTGCGAACGTGCTGACCTTGTTCAACGCGATCATCGGGGGCTGCTTCGCCGTGCTTCTCGTGATCGGCGATTGGCAGGACGCCCTGTTCGGCCTCTCGGCGCTCGCCAACCTCGTCATCGGCACGTGGCAGGAGCTCCGGGCCAAGGCCACGCTCGACCGGCTGGCGCTCCCCTCCGCGTCGTCGGCGCGGGCCGTCAGGGACGGGCGGGAGGTCGTGCTGAGTCCGGACGACGTGGTCATCGACGAGCTTCTCGTCGTCCGCGTCGGCGACCGGGTGGCGGCGGACGCGCGCGTCGTCGTCTCGGACGGACTGCAGGCCGACGAATCGTTGCTGACCGGTGAGTCCGACCCCGTGGACAAAGGGGTCGGCGATGTCCTTCTCGGCGGGTCCGTGATCGTCGGCGGGGAGGGCAGGGCGAGGGTCGACCGGGTCGGCGCGGACACCTTCGCCAACGGTCTTGCCGCGCAGGCACGCCGGTTCTCGCTGGTGTCGAGCGAGTTGCACGCGGGCATCCAGGCCGTGCTGCGCTGGGTGGCCTGGGGCATCGGCCCGCTTGCGCTGCTGGTCTTCAACGCCCAGGTGCTGGCCCTCGGGGGTGGTCGGCCGTGTTCCACTCCGAGGAGTGGCGCGACGCTGCGGTTTACACGATCGCTGCGGTGGTCGCGATGATCCCGCTCGGGCTGGTGCTGATGACGAGTATCGCGTTCGCCGTCGGGGCGGTGCGGCTCGCCAGGCGGCAGGTTCTCGTGCAGGAGCTGGCCGCGGTCGAGGTCTTGGCCCGTGTGGACGTGATCTGCTTCGACAAGACGGGCACCCTGACGGAGGGCGACGTCCGCTTCGACGAGGAGCGCACTCTGCTGCCGGCCGCGGGCCTCCCGTCCGGGTGGCGGGAGGTGCTCGGCTGGTTCGGGTCGGCTGCCGACGCGAACGCGACGGCGCGCGGGCTGCTCGAGCGCTATCCGGTGCCCACCGACGCGGCGCCGATCGCGCGGGTGCCGTTCTCGTCGGCGAGGAAATGGTCCGGAGTGTCCTTCGAAGGCGGGAGCTCCGACGGCTCGTGGGTCCTCGGGGCCGCCGACGTCCTGTTCCCCGATCGCCGCCTCGACGAGGCCACTGCCTCGTTCGCGGCGCGGGGGCGCAGGGCGCTCGTGCTCGCTCACGGCGACGCGCCGCTGGGCGTCGGCGCCGGCCCGCCGGCGGGGTTGCGGCCGGTCGCGGTGCTGACCTTCCGCGAGCGCGTCAGAGAGGATGCCGCAGAGACCCTGGCCTTCTTCGCGCGCGAGGGCGTCGCCGTCCGGATCCTGTCGGGCGACGACCCCCTCACGGCGGCCGCAATAGCGGCGGAGGTCGGGCTGGGCGGTCATCGCGGTTTCGATGGCCGCGAGCTTCCCGCCGACCCACGCCGTCTGGTGGAGGTCGTCGATGACGAGGTGGTGATCGGCCGCGTCACCCCCGACCGCAAGCGCGACATCGTCGCGGCCTTCCAGTCCGCAGGGCGGACCGTGGCGGTGACCGGCGACGGAGCCAACGACATCCCCGCCCTCAAGCGCGCCGACATCGGTATCGCGATGTCGTCCGGCACCGACGCGACCAAAGCGATCGCGCGGATGGTCTTGCTCGACGGACGGTTCGCGGAGCTCCCCGCCGCGGTGGCGGAGGGCAGGCGGGTCATGGCGAACATCGAGCGCATCTCCAGGCTCTTCCTCACCAAGACGGTTTACGCGTCGGTGCTCGCGTTCGTGTGCGGCGTGTTCCTCCTCGCCTTCCCGTTCCTGCCGCGCCAGCTGTCGGTCGTCGACGGCCTGACGATCGGGCTGCCGGCCTTCTTCCTTGCGCTCCTCCCGAATCTCCGGCGTTACGAGCACGGCTTCCTGAGGCGGTCGTTGCGGTTCGCCGTCCCCTCGGGCTGCGCCATCGGCCTGCTGATCTTCGCCTACACGTGGATCGCGACAACTGCGGGGGTCGACCAGGAGGCGTTGCGAACCGGGGCGACGCTGATCCTCGCGATCGTCGCCCTCTGGGTGCTCGTCGTCGTCTCTCGGCCGTTCGACCCCCGCAAGCTCATCGTCTTCGCTGCGATGGTCGGCGGTCTGGTTGTCGTCTTCACCCTTCCGATGCTCCGGCGATTCCTCGTGTTCGTCGCACTGTCGCCCGCGGAGTGGGCGGTCGTCGTTGCGTCCTCGATCGCGGGAGTGGCCCTCGTCGAGATCGTCGCGGCGACGTTCGCTCGGGAACGCGGAACCGGGAAGCGGTGATCGTCACGCTTGCGCGGGGGAGGTCGGGCGTCGTCGTCTCAGGTGAATGGGCGCCTCAGTGATTCCACTGGTGGCCGTCGACCGGTCCTGAATGCGCGGCAGACGGACCCTCGCCGTGGGAGCGCGATCCGCCGCGGATGCTCTCGGTCACGAGCGCGGCCAGTCGTGTCGCTGCCGAGGGCTCGGGGAGCATCGCTGCCGCACCGAGCGCTCCGGTTGCGTATGCGGCGAGCACGCGCGGTTGGATGTCGGCACGAGCGAGGCCGTCATGG
The DNA here is from genome assembly GCF_050632895.1 of Leifsonia sp. L25. Next base: position 2,234,860 of record NZ_JBODRZ010000003.1, read on the forward strand.
GCGGCATCCTCGATGATGCCGGCGAGCAGGTCGCAGACTTCGCCTTCAGCGGGCGCCAGTCGTGCGGTGTCGTGAAGGGATCCGTCGTCCCCGTGTCGATGACTGCGCAAGCGTGCGTACCCCATCAACACGTTCTCAAGTCGGTCGGCCGGGGCGCTGTCGCCGGCGATCGTCCGCAATCGCTGAAGATGGTTCGCCACCTCGCGCTGCTGCCAGGCCTCCAGAGCCGACCCGACGTCGGGAACGTACCGATACAGAGTCGCCCGCCCCACTCCGCTCGCCTCTGCCAACGCCGTCATGGTCAAGCCGGCGACGCCGTCTCGATGAACGAGGTGCGCGGTCGCATCGAGGATCGCATCCAGCACGGCGGACCGGTGCTCGGTCACCGTCTCGCTCCACAACTTGGGCATGCGACCACCATACTCCTACTGAGACACTTTGACTCACTAGTAACGATGTGTCTTAATGAATGTCATGAGTCAGAACCGACCCCGAACACCCCGCTGGGCGATTGTGACAGGTGTGCTGATGGCGGGCCTCGTGGTCGTCGTCGCAGTCATGCACCTGACCGGCCACGGCATGGCGTGGATACACGGATGACCGCTGTGCCGGGCGGATTGCGCCGATCTCTCCGAGCGATCCACGTGCTCACGTCCATCGCATGGATCGGCGCCGTGCTGGTCTTCCTCGCCTCGGCGCTCCTCGGGCTCCTCAGCAACGATGACCTCATCATCGCCGGTGTCTATGCAGAGCTGTCGGTCATCATCTGGATCGTGATCGTACCGTTGGCGATTCTGTCGCTTGGGAGCGGCGTCGCCATCTCCCTCATCACGCAGTGGGGGCTGACGCGCCATTACTGGGTGTTGTTCAAGCTCGGACTGACGGCGGGGGCGACGGTCCTGTTGCTGGTTCACGCCCGCGTCGTCGACGAAACCGCGATCGTCATGCATTCGGTGCATGGTGGAGCATCGCCTCTTCAGGGCCAACTCGTCTTCGACGCCGCTGCCGCCCTGGTGGTCCTCGCTGCGATCACCCTCCTCGCCTACGCCAAACCGCGAGGGCTGACGCCGTGGGCCCGACGACCCCGGAGCTGGGTGTCCGGAACGCGCGTGCGGGGTCGACGCGATTCCGGGTAGCTCTCTCGACTCCGTTGCGTGCTCGTCGCCGGCTGCAGCCGTTGCTCAGGTCTTCTCGTAGCCGAGTACGGCCATCATCCCGGATTCGGCGTGGTAGATGTTGTGGCAGTGGGTCATCCAGAGCCCGGGGTTGTCGGCGTCGAGCAGCACCGTGACGGATCGGTGCGGCAGCACGATCGCGGTGTCTTTGCGCGGTCCACCGTCGAGTTGGAAGGTGTGGCCGTGGATGTGGAAGGGGTGCCACATCATGGTCTGGTTGGCGATGGTGAGCTGGACGCGTTCGCCTTCCCGGACCGTGTAGGCGCCGTCGAGCGGGTTGCTCATGTCGAAGGCTGTGCCATTGATGCCCCAGTCGTAGTTCATCATTCCGCCGGTGAGGGCGATGTCGATGCGGCGGTCGATGCCGCGCGGCCGCAGGGTGTCGGCGGAGGCGGCGCTGAGCACGGTCGCTGTGACCGGTGACGTGTCGGGGGCCGTGTACCCGTTGGCGGCGGGTGCGGGGCTGACCGTGTTGGAGCGGAGGACGGCGAAGCCGTGGGCGGCTTTGCCGACCGCTTCGGCGACGATGGGGAAGGCGCCGTCGGCGACGGTGATGATGGCGTCGTAGCGTTCGCCCATTCCCAGCAGGATGCTGTCGCCCTCGACGGGGTTCACCGGGTACCCGTCGGTGTGGGTGACGGTGAGCCGGTGACCACCGACGGAGAACCGGAACGCGGTGTCGCCGCCGGCGTTGATGATGCGCAGCCGCACCCGTTGCCCGGGCTTCGCGGTGAAGGTGGCCGGGTCTGCGGCCGGGCGTCCGTTGATGAGGTAGTACGGGTAGTAGACGTCTCCGGAGTCGCCGCCGAGCAGGCTCGAGCCGGTCCCGGTGAGGAGGTTGCCGTTCCGGGTCGGGGTGCCGTCCTGGCCGCCGCCCATCATGCCGCCCATGCCTCCCATCCCGCCCATGCCCTCCATGCCTTTCTTCAGGTCGGCGAGCACTTGGTCGGGGGTGGCGGTGACGCCGTCGAGCCAGTCGTCGAGTACGAGCACCCAGTCGTGGTCGTAGCCGAGGGGCTCGTGGGGGTCTTCGATGATCAGCGGGCCCTGGAGGCCTCGGTCGAGCTGCGGGCCGACGTGCGGGTGATACCAGTAGGTTCCCGGTGCGTCGGCGGTGAACTCGTAGCGGAACGAGCTCTTGGGTGCGATCGGCTGCTGGGTGATCGGCGGCACCCCGTCCATGTCGTTGCGCAGGGCGATGCCGTGCCAGTGGACGGTGGTGTCGTCCGGGAGCTGGTTGGTCACATGCGCACGGATGGTGTCACCGACACTCGCGCGGATGGTGGGGCCGGGGACCTGGCCGTTGTATGCCCAGGTGGAGGCGGTCCGCCCGGCGAGGTCGATGTCGGTCTTGCCCGCGGTGAGCTGGACGCGGGTCGTTCGTCCGGTGCGTCCGCGGGCTTTCTCGGCCGCGGTGACGGGGCCGCTGGTTGCGGTGAGGAGGTTCGGGGCGCCGGTGCAGGCTGCGAGGGCGACGGTGGTGGCGATCCCGGCGCCGCCGAGGAGGAGGCTGCGTCGGGTGAGGTTCGAAGAGTTCATCAGATGTCCAGGAGGGAAAGCGGCCAGAGGGTCGAGAAGGAGTGGGAGGGGCGGGGGCCGCCACGAAGGGAGAGAGTGACGGCGCCCGCGTCCGGTGGGACCTGGAGGGTCAGAGACTGGCGAGGAGCTGCTTCATGGTGGCGATCTCGGCGGTCTGCGCGGCGGCGATCTTCTTCGCCAGCGCGACGGCGTCGGTCGCCTTGCCCTGGTCGGTCTCGGTCGTGGCCATGGTGATGGCGCCCTGGTGGTGCTGGATCATCTGGGTGAGGAACAGTTTCGACGCGTCAGCGCCGGACGCATTCTTCAGCGCGTCCATGTCCTGCTGCGACATCATGCCGTCGCCGCCCATGTCCATGCCGCCCATGTCGGACTTCTGTCCCCAGGTCCTCAGCCAGCCGTTCATGGTGTCGATCTCCGGCTGCTGCGCGGCCTTGATCTTCTGCGCGAGCTCGGTCACCCTCGCATCCACGCCCTGCTTGGCCAGGAGGGTGTCGGACATCTCGATGGCCTGCTGGTGGTGGGGGACCATCGCCATGGCGAAGGTGACGTCGGCCTGGTTGTGGTCCGAGGTGGAGGCGTCGGTGCTGGAGGTGCTGTGGCTCATGCCGGGCATGTTCCCCATACCAGAATCACTGCCGGAGGAGCCGGCGGTGCAGCCGGCCAGTGCGGCAGCGGTCAGGAGGGCGCCGGAGGCGAGTGCGATCAGTCTGGTGTTCATCTGGATTGGTCTCTTTCGTCGTGTGGATGTGCGGATGGCGGGCACGCTGAAGCAGCACCGCGCGTGCGCGCGGTGCGAGCGTGCGTCATCTGCGATCGACGGAGAGAGCCAGAAGAGACGGTGGGGACGACCCGATGGTGCGGGCGACGGTCCGGATCAGGGTGGCGGGTCCGGCGCGCATGCCCACGCCGAGAGGGGCGCGGGTCAGGGCGGGCGCGACCAGCAGGATGGTCGCGGCCAGGAGTGCGAGAGTGCACACCATGGCGGTCATATCGTGCATCGGGTCGCAGCCGTCTGCGGCGCATCCGCTGGTCGTCCCCGAGTCGGGATTCGCGGGAGCGATCGCCGCCGAGAGTGTGCCGCTCTCGTGCGACTGCACGAGGGCGGCGGACGTGGCGTGAGACATGGTGAACTCATGCGGTTGGCTCGCGGGAGTGTTGACCACGTGCATGGCCAGGATCCCGGTGACGATTCCCGCGACGGCGACGAGAAGAACGAGCAGGCAGCGCCAGGTGCGGGTGTGTGTCGATTTGCAGTCGGCGAGCATGTGTCCTCCTTCCGGGTTCCACGCTAGCGGCGCAGTCTGGATACCCGCCTGGGGTTTGATCAGGACGGGACTTTGTACCCGCTGCGGGCCTCTGAGTGAGTCCACTCTGGTCGCAGGACTCAGTTGAGGAGGCGGTCATGTACGGGTGGATGATGGGCGGCGCGGGGGCCTGGTGGATCGCGTGGCTGCTCGTTCCGCTGCTGATCATCGCCGTGGTCGTCGTGCTCGTCGTCACACTGACCCGGCGTGGCCCGTCCGGAGGCACCGGTACCGTTCCTCCGCCGAACTTCTCGGCGAGGGCGATCCTCGATGAGCGGTATGCCCGGGGTGAGATCGATCACGAGGAGTACATCCGGAGACGGGACGAGCTCGGGCGCTCAGGCGGTTAGGGCTCCGGTCTCGGAGCGGTCGAGGTACGTGTCCTTGTCGGTGATGCAGCCGTATCCGGTGTGATCGTGCTCGGTCATCGGGAGTCTTTCGCAGCGGGAGAGGGCGGCGTCAGCGGGTGAGGATGGCGCGGGTGCTGACCTCGGGGGCGAGGTCGAGGCGGCGGAGCAGTTGGGCGTTGAGGGCGACCACGACCGTCGACAGCGACATGAGGATCGCCCCGACGGACATGGGCAGGACGAACCCGATCGGCGCGAGCACGCCGGCGGCGAGGGGCACGGAGATCAGGTTGTAGCCGGCGGCCCACCACAGGTTCTGCTTCATCTTGCGGTAGCTGGCGCGGGAGAGCTCGATGACCGAGAGCACGCTGCGCGGGTCGGAGCTGGCCAGGATGACGCCGGCGGAGGCGATCGCGACGTCGGTTCCCGCGCCGATCGCGATGCCGACGTCGGCCTGCGCGAGGGCAGGGGCGTCGTTGACGCCGTCGCCGACCATCGCCACTTTGCGGCCTTCCTTCTGGAGTTCAGCGACGGTGCTGGACTTGTCCTCCGGTCGCACGTGCGCGTAGGTGCGGTCGATGCCGAGTTCGGCGGCGACCGCGTTCGCGACCGCTTCGGCGTCGCCGGTGATCATGACGACCTGGACGCCCAGCTTGTGGAGCGCATCGACGGCCTCCCGGGATTCCGGGCGCACCTCGTCGGCGAGCTTCAGGCCGCCGATCAGCGCGCCATTGCGGAGCACGTGGAGGATGATCGCTCCTTCACTGCGCCACGATTCCGCCTCGTCGACCTCGGCGGCTCCTGCTTCTTCGAGCAGGCGCGGGCCGCCGACACGGATCTCGGACCCGTCGACGGTCGCGGTCACACCGACGGCCGGCGAGGACGAGAACCCCGTGGCCGTCGGCATGGTCAGTTCGCGCTCACGTGCGGCGCGGACGATCGCGGTGGCCAGCGGGTGCTCGCTGTCCGCCTCGGCCGCCGCTGCGAAGGCGAGCACCTCGTCCTCGCTCAGCGCGCCGACGGGCGCGATCGCGGTGACGGTCGGCTCGCCCTTGGTGAGCGTGCCGGTCTTGTCGAACAGGACCGTATCCACGGTGCGCATGCTTTCCAGCGCAAGACGGTCCTTCACCAGCACACCGCCGCGAGCGGCGCGCTCGGTCGCGATGGAGACGACCAGCGGGATCGCGACGCCCAGCGCGTGCGGGCAGGCGATGACCAGCACCGTGATGGTGCGCACGACCGCGTCGTCCGGGCTGCCGACGAGCGTCCACACGACAGCGGTGATGATGGCGGCGCCGAGCGCGAACCAGAACAGCAGCGCGGCGGCGCGGTCGGCGATCCGCTGTGCCCGGGAGGACGAGTTCTGCGCCTCCGTCACCAGGCGCTGGATGCCGGCGAGGGCGGTGTCGTCGCCGACGGCTGTGACCTCGACACGGAGGCCGGAGTCGACCGCCACCGTCCCGGCGGTCACCGTGTCCCCGTCACCGCGGGAGACCGGACGGGATTCGCCGGTCACCATCGACTCGTCCATCTCCGCGCGACCGTCGACGATGCGCCCGTCGGCGGGGACGCTGCCGCCAGGCCGAACCAGCACCACGTCGCCTACTCGGAGGTCGGCAGGGGCGACCTTCACAGTGGTGTCCCCCTCGATCCGTTCCGCCTCGTCGGGGAGGAGTGCGGCGAGGGAGTCGAGCGCCGAACTGGTCTGGGCGAGCGAGCGCATCTCGATCCAGTGGCCGAGCAGCATGATCACGATCAGGAGGGCCAGCTCCCACCAGAACTCCAGCTCGTGGTCGAGCAGTCCGAGGGTGGCGCCCCAGGAGGCGAAGAACGCGACGGTGATCGCCAGGCCGATCAGCAGCATCATGCCGGGCGTCCGGTTCTTCAGTTCGCTGTAGGCGCCGCTGAGGAACGGCCAGCCTCCCCATGCGTACATGACGGTGCCGAGCACTGGCGCGATCCACAGCGCCCAGCCCGGCACCGTGTAGCCGAGGATCATCGCGAACATCTGCGAGGTCGCGACGACCGGGACGGCGATGATCAGGTTGATCCAGAAGAGTCGCCGGAACTGTCCGACGTGGTCGCCGTGTCCGGCATGCCCCGAGTGGCCTGCATGGTCGGAGTGGTCCATGCTGCTGTGGTCGATGCCGGCGTGATCGGCGGCGGAGTGTGCGTCGTGGGCCGCCGGTTCGGCGGTCTCGGTGTGCGGGTGGTGAGCGTGCGGGTCGGTCATGAGGTCGCTTCCGTTGTGCGAATGCTCTGGTTCGAGTGTGACACCGTGCTCGGCACGATGCTGGTGAAGCTGCGCAGGCGCAGGCTGTTCCCGACGACGAACACGCTGGAGGCGGCCATTGCCGCCCCGGCGAGCATCGGATTCAGCAGCCCGAGGGCAGCGATCGGGATGGCGGCGACGTTGTAGGCGAAGGCCCAGAAGAGGTTCGACTTGATCGTCCGGAGGGTCTTCCGGGAGAGCCGGATGGCGTCGACCGCGCCGAGCAGGTCGCCGCGCACCAGGGTGATGTCCGAGGCCTGGATGGCCGCGTCCGTGCCGGTCCCCATCGCCAGGCCGAGGTCGGCCTGGGCGAGGGCCGGTGCGTCGTTGACGCCGTCGCCGACCATCGCGATGATCCGTCCCTCCTGCTGCAGCCCGGCGATCACGGCCACCTTGTCCTGCGGGAGCACTTCGGCGATGACCCGGTCGATGCCCGCCTCTGCGGCGATCCGCTCCGCCACCGCCTGGTTGTCTCCGGTGAGGAGGATGGGCGTCAGCCCCAGCTTCCGGAGGCTGGCGACGGCCTCGGCGCTGGTCGGTTTGAGCGTGTCGGCCACGATGAGGATGCCGCGGACCCGGCCGTCCCAGGCGACCGTCACGACTGTCTTGCCTCCCGCTTCCGCCGCCGATTTGCGGGTGGCGAGCTCCGGCCCGAGTACGAGCGACCAGTCGGCCAGGAGCGAGTCGCGGCCGACGAGCACGGCGTGCCCCTCGACGACGCCCTGAACGCCCCGGCCTTCGATGTTGTGGAACTCGTCGACGGGCGGGAGGGTGCCGGCCTGCTCGGCGGCCGCTTTCGCGATCGCCTGCGCGATCGGGTGTTCGGAGGCGTGCTCGAGCGCCCCGGACAGCCGCAGCAGATCATCGCGCCGGGTGCCGGATTCCGCGATGGCCTCGACGAGCGTCATTCGACCGGTGGTCACCGTGCCGGTCTTGTCGAGCACGACGGTGTCGACGGAGCGGGTGGACTCCAGCACTTCGGGTCCAGTGATGAGGACTCCCAGCTGGGCTCCCCGTCCCGTGCCGACGAGCAGGGCGGTCGGCGTGGCCAACCCGAGCGCGCAGGGGCAGGCGATCACGAGGACGGCGACCGCGGCTGTGAAGGCGGCCGCGACCGGGAACCCGGCGATCAGCCAGGCCGCCAGGGTCACCACAGCGATCCCGATCACGATCGGCACGAAGACTGCCGAAACCCGGTCGGCCAGGCGCTGGACCTCGGCTTTGCCGGTCTGCGCGTCTTCCACGAGCTGTGCCATCTGCGCGAGCTGGGTCTCGGACCCGATCCGGGTGGCCCGGACGAGCAGCCGGCCCCCGGCGTTGACGGTGGCGCCGGCGACGGCGTCGCCTGCGACCACTTCGATGGGGACGGACTCGCCGGTGAGCATCGAGGCATCCACAGCCGAACTGCCGGAGACCACGACCCTGTCTGTGGCGATCTTCTCGCCCGGGCGGACCACGAACTCATCGCCCACCCGCAGTTGCTCGACGGGGATCCTCGATTCGGTCCCGCCACGGAGGACGGCGACCTCCTTCGCCCCCAGCTCCAGCAGCGCACGGAGGGCCGCCCCCGCCCGACGCTTCGCCCGCTTCTCGAAGTAGCGGCCGGCCAGGATGAACACCGTCACCCCGGCCGCCACCTCGAGGTAGATGTTCGACGCGCCGTCCGACGGCGCGAGGGCCAGCTCGAAGGCGTGCGTCATGCCGGGCATACCCGCCGTGCCGAAGAAGAGAGCATAGAGCGACCAGAGGAAGGCGGCTGTCACACCCAACGAAATGAGCGTGTCCATCGTCGCCGCACCGTGTCGGAGGTTCGTCCACGCCGCCTTGTGGAACGGCCACGCACCCCAGACGACCACCGGCGCCGCAAGGGTCAGCGAGGCCCACTGCCAGTACGTGAACTGAAGCACGGGGATCATCGCCAGGGCGACCACGGGAACAGCCAACACCCCGGAGATCACCAGCCGCGTGCGCAAAGAAGCCAACTCCGCGTCGACCGGCTCTGCAGCAGCCTGCTCGGCAGGAGCGGCCGGCGGCGCAGGCACGGCGGCGGTGTAGCCCGCCTTCTCGACCTCGGCGATCAGCGCGGCAACCTCGTATCCGAGAGGGGCGGTCACCTTCGCCTTCTCGGTGGCGTAGTTGACCGTCGCGGTGACGCCGTCCAGCTTGTTCAGCTTCTTCTCGACCCGCATCGCGCAGGAGGCACAGGTCATCCCGCCGATCTCCAACTCCACGGCGGTGTTCGGCTCATCGGCCGGGGTCGTGATGCTCATCGAACCTCCTCGATCAGAATGCGTTGCGGACGGGTCGCTGCGCTGGGCCTTAGGCGCGTACGGCGGAATACCCGGCCTCTTCGACGGCAGCCAGCACAGCAGAGTCATCGATCGGCTCGGCCGAGGTGACGACCAGCTTCCCGGTCTGCGCGCTCACGGTGAGCGCGGTCACGCCCGCCACCTGCTCGACTTCTTCGCGGACGGACATCTCGCAGTGGCCGCAGGTCATTCCGGTCACCTGGTACACGTTCTCGCTCATCATCGATCCTTTCGTCGTATACCCCCGATGGGTATGCGATCACGATAACACTTATACCCCCAGAAGGTATTCCTGGAGTGGAAGAGAGTCCGGAGACAGAGGGCGCGGAGGTGGTGTGTCAGCCCGAGGTGGGGCGACGGAAGATCCAGTCGAGGGTGCCGCGCCAGGTGTTGCGCAGTTCGCGGTTCCGTCGCCACTCCCGCCAGGTCAGCCAGATGATCACCGCGTCGAAGACGGTCAATACGGCGACCCCGAGGGATGGCTTCGTGACCAACTCGTACAGCTGGAAGACCAGGAATGCCCCCAGCGCCGCCATCGCCCACGGGTAGACGCGCCGTGACCCGACGAGGAGGGCGATGACGATCGCGATCTTCACCACCCCGTGCAGGAGGAGGTACGCGGCGACGAATGCCACGCTGCCCGCGTGGAGATGGGAGACGCCGTGGATGAGGAGGTTGGCGATCAGGTCGTGGGGGTCCTCGGACAGCTCTTCCGCAGTCGCTGAACCGACGGCGCCGCGCAGCTCGGCCGGGGTTGCGAAGAGGAGCAGCACGCCGCCGATCAGCTCGACCAATCCGTCGATGCCTTTGAACAACACCCCGAGGAGGAAGACGAGGTCGAGAACCCGTTCCTTCACGACACCTCCCACTCTTTCCTTCGGGTGAATGGTGCGGCGACCGGGCGATCTTGGCAACGCCTGTTTCGAGTTGGAAGTCCGGTGGCCGCCGCGGGGGACAGGCGGCCACCGGACCGTTGGGGATCGCGGCGGCCGGATCGTGGGGGTGATCGGCGAGCCGCGGTGCGGCCACGCTATGCCACGGCTTCTAAGAGTCTGCCAAGGAATGGCTGGGCGGGTCCGGCCTGAGCGATCGGGCCGTCGCCGCCCCTGCGGTTGCGATGAGCAGGGCGAGGGTCCCGAGGGCGAGTGGAAGTCCGGCGAGGGTTCCGATGATTCCGACCAGGAGGGGTCCGCCGGCGTCACCGACCTCGCGTCCGAGTTCAGCGTTGCCCATGGTGCGGCCGAGGCGTTCTGCGGGAGTGGTCGCGGCGAGGTGGGAGTACGCCAGCGGCGTCGCTACGCCGACGGCGACGCCGATGAGGAGGGCTGCGGCATAGAGCGCGATGGGCTGGGGGAGATCATCAGCACCGAGGCCGCGGCGCCCGTGGCGAGGGCAGCCGACACTCCTACGCGAACGCTGATCCTTCCGCGGTCTCGGAGCCGACCCGCGACGGGCTGGGCGACCGCCGAGATGATTGCGATCGCTGCCACGGCGGCGGCGCTCGCGACGGGGCGAGGCCCGCGCGGTGAAGCAGGAGGGGAGGTATCCCACGGCGACGCCCAGCAGTGCGGTCGTGCTTGCGAGTGCGAGGGTCGGGATGAGAAAGCTGCGGTCTCTCGTCTGCCTGATGAGGTCTGCGAGCGTGTAGCGCGGTCGAGGGAGTACGGGCAGCGGCGGTACGGCGACTGCCACCCAGAAGGCGGTCGCGGTGGCCAGGAGTGCAAGTGTCAGGTACAGGGCGCCCAAGCCGCCGAAGCTCACCAGAGCGGCTCCGAGGAGCGGCCCTGCCGCGTAGCCGATGCTCTTCCACGCTCCGTATCGGCCGAAGAAGTGTCCCAGGCGTTCCTTTCCGGCCAGTCGCGCCACCGCGCTCGATGACGCCGGCGAGAACGCGGCGGCCGCGGCGCCCTGACCGAAACGGGCGGCGGCGGCGACCAGCGGAGTCGGGCTCACGATGGCGACGCTCGAGGCGAGAGCGAACGCGATCAGGCCGGCGAGGACGACGGGTTTGACTCCGATCCGGTCGCTGAGCGCGCCGAAGATCGGTTTCAGGATGACCTCGGCGACGTCGTACAGGGCGAGCACCGCCCCGAAGCTCAGCAGCGAGAGTCCGAGATCGCCGGCCTCGAGCGCGAGAGCAGTCGCGACGCCGTGAGCGCCGAACGCGGTCGTGAATCCAGCCAGGTACAGGGGAAGCACCGCGCCGCGAGGGGTGTAATAGACGCCACCGGTCAACTGTAACATTCGTTACAACCGTGACGACGGTTACAATCGCGAGCGTGACACCAGAAGTGAATTGGGTCCTCGTCTTCGTTCAGTTGCCGTCGGAACCGTCACGGCATCGCGTCGCCGTCTGGCGCGAACTGCGGAAGGGCGGCGCCGTCCCCGTCTCTCAAGGCGCGTGGGCGCTTCCCGACGCACCCGCGTTCGCGGCATCGCTGGAACGAGCCGAGAAACTCACTCTGGCGGGCAACGGAGTCTTCGCGGTGATCGACGCGGCACCGCGCACGGAGGCCGCTCGCAGCTTGATCCGCGACGCGTTCCTTGCGGCCCGTGCAGATGAGTGGAACGAGTTCCAGGCGGACTGCGGCAAGTTCGAAGACGAGATCGCCCGGGAGATCGCGAAGCAGAAGTTGACCTTCGGAGAACTGGAGGAGGAGGAGCAGAGCCTGGACCGGCTGCGTCGCTGGTTCCGTGAGCTGAAGAAACGCGACATCCTGTCTCTTCCGGAGGCCGAGCAGGCTGCCGGAAGACTGAAACGCTGCGAGGATGCGCTCACCGGCTACGCGGACCTGGTCTACGAGGCGATGCGCGGTCGCGCCGCCGCAGGCCTCGTCCCCACGGACGACGGGCCGGGCCGGCCATGACCACCCGGCGAATCGCGACCGGCGGCTCCAGCAGTGCGCTGTCGAGCCGGTCCTCGGCGCGATGATCAGGCGGAGCTGGTGCGGTTGCGTCGGCTCCATCCCTTCAGCCGGTCGTTTTCGCTCGCTCGATCGCTCAGCCGACCACGAACTCTTCGAATGCCGTGCGGGGCTTCGCGGACCGCACGGGCCCGGCCGATAGGGTGAGGGAACGTCGTAGCGCGGGGTGCGTCGTCGAGCTTGCCCTGCGCATCGTCGATCTCCTGCCGGCCCGCACGCGTCGATCAACCCCTGGAGTATCCAGTCATGCGCCTCAAGCTGACGCTCAACCGGCCTTCGGGCACGCCTGCCGACATCATCGTGACGACCGATGCCGCAGCGAGCATCTCGGAGGTCGCCACCGCGATCGCACGGCTCGATCCGATGGGCGGGGGTACGCAGGCGCTTGCGTCCGCACCGCCTTCCGACGAGGCGCCGCTCACCCTGCGGGCGAAACTTCCCGGCCAGGCCGAACCCGTGCCGCTGCCGCCCGACGTGCCGGTGGGGGAGGCCTGGATAGCGAGCGGGGCAGTCGTGCAGCTCATGCCCGCCGATGTCCACTTCGCCGGCAAGGATGCCGCCGGTCGCATCGACGTCGCCACGGTCACCGTGCTGAGCGGGCCGGATGCCGGAAGCAGGTTCCCCCTGACGCAGGGCACCACCATCCTGGGCCGGGGCCCGGACTGCGACATCGTGCTGCACGACGACCTGGTCTCGAAGCGGCACGTGCGCTTCGAGACGTCCGACTCGGTCGAGGCCGTCGACCTCGGCAGTGCGAACGGCATCGTCGTCGACGGCGGCATCGTTCCGCGCCTCCGCATCACGCGCGAGGAGACCCTGCTCATCGGCGACTCCGAGTTGAGGGTCACGATCACGCACCCGGACGCGACGCCGGTGGCCCTTCGAGCGGGCCCGGTCTTCTTCAATCGCTCGCCCAGGGTGGAGGTGCGCTACGCCGGGCACGAATTCGCGGCGCCCGAAGTCCCGGCGAAGCTGGAGCCGCAGCCCTTCCCGCTCCTCGCCATGATCGCGCCGCTGCTCGTGGGCGGCCTCATGTTCGCGTTCTCCCAGCAGATCACCTCGCTGCTTTTCATCCTCATGTCGCCCGTGATGATGGTGGGCAACGCGATGACCGAGAAGACGCGTGGAAAACGGCGCCTGAAGAAATCCATCGTGGAGTTCGACGAGCGTCTCAGCGTTCTGGCCGACGAGCTCGACAGAGAACTGATCACGGAGCGCGAGCTGCGCAGCAGAGAGTCGCCGTCGACGGAGGATGTCTTCGAGCAGGCCGTCCGGCGCGGTCCGTGGTTGTGGACGCGGCGGCCCGAACACTGGTCGTTCCTCACCGTTCGCTTGGGCGTGGGGCGCATGAAGAGCCGCAACACCATCACGGTGGCGCCCCGGGGGAGATCCTCAAGGAGTACCAGGACCGCCTGGACGACGTGGTCGCCCGCCGCGAGACGGTCGAGAACGTTCCGATCGTCGACAACCTGTTCGAGTCCGGCGCGCTCGGAATCGCCGGATCGCCGGATCAGGCCGTCGGCAGCGTCAACTCGATCATGGTGCAGCTCACGGCGCTGCACTCGCCGGCGGAACTGGCGGTGGCCGCGGTGGTGTCTCCGCGCTGGTCGGCGGAACTCGAGTGGCTCAAGTGGATCCCCCACACCTCGAGCCCCCAGTCTCCGCTCGCAGTCGGGCATCTCGCCGACAGTGCGGCGAGTGGAACCCTTCTCGTCGCTGCGCTCGAGGGACTGGTCGACTCCCGTCTCGCACCCGGGTCGGTGCAGCGCCGCGGCGCCATGAAGGCCGATCCGGCGAAACTGGATCGTGGCTCGGAGGTGGGCGCGGATCAGGCCGCTCAGGGCACGCCTGCCCCGATTCCCGCCGTCGTCGTCCTCATCTCGGACGATGCGTCGGTCGATCGTGCGCGTCTCGTGCAGCTGGCCGAGCGCGCGGCCGACGCCGGCGTCTATCCCATCTGGATCGGCGAGGACGTCACCGCGCTTCCCGCTGTGTGCCGCACCTACCTCGAACTGGGGGACGAGCGCGGCGCGGGTCGCGTCGGCCTCGTACGCCTGGGCGAGGTCATCGAGGACGTCGCGACCGAGACGGTGGACGGGGCTCGAGCGCTCGAGTTCGCGAGGCGAATGGCGGCGGTCATCGATGCGGGCGCCGTCATCGCGGATTCGAGCGACTTGCCGCGATCCATTTCGCTGGTGTCACTGCTCGGCCATGATCTGGTGGAGACGAGCGACGCGGTCGTCGACCGCTGGCGGCAGAACAACTCGCTGAACGACAGAAGCGGGAAGGCTCCCGCTGCGCGCCGCACGGGAACGCTCCGCGCCACGGTCGGCTCTGCGGGCATCGACGCCATGCACCTGGACCTGCGTACCCAGGGTCCGCACGCGCTCGTCGGCGGCACGACCGGTGCGGGCAAGTCCGAGTTCCTTCAGGCGTGGGTTCTCGGTATGGCCCTCGAGTACAGCCCAGATCGGGTCGCGTTCCTGCTCGTCGACTACAAAGGCGGCTCGGCGTTCGCGGACTGCGTGCATCTGCCGCACTGCGTGGGGCTCGTCACCGACCTGAGCCCGCATCTGGTGCGCCGTGCGCTGACCAGCCTGCGTGCGGAGCTGCGGCATCGGGAGCACCTGCTCAACCGCAAGAAGGCGAAGGACCTGCTCGAACTCGAGCGCCGGGGCGACCCCGACAGCCCCCGGCACTCGTGATCGTCATCGACGAGTTCGCGGCCCTGGTCGGCGAGGTGCCCGAGTTCGTCGACGGTGTCGTCGATATCGCCCAGCGTGGCCGGTCCCTCGGCATCCACCTCATCATGGCGACGCAGCGCCCCGCCGGCGTGATCCGGGACAATCTGCGTGCGAACACCAACCTGCGCGTCGCGCTGCGGATGGCCGACGATGCCGACTCGACCGATGTGGTGGGAACGAACGAGGCTGCCCATTTCGACCCGGGAATCCCGGGCAGGGGCGTGGCGAAGAGCGGCCCCGGCCGGCTCACGCCGTTCCAGGCCGGCTACACGGGAGGGTGGACGAGCCGGGAGCCGGAACGTGCCGGCATCGATATCGCGGACCTCCGCTTCGGCGGCGAGGTGCGCTGGCAGGATCCGGCCGCCGCGAACCCGGATGCCGACCTGAAGCGAGACCCGGGCCCGACCGATCAGCAGCGTCTGGTCGCGGCGGTCGTGGATGCGCAGCAGATCTCCGGCGTGCCCGCGCCGCGACGGCCGTGGCTCGACGAACTGGCACCCGCGTACGACTTGAGCCTTCTGCGTCAGCGCACCGACTCGGCGCTCCTGCTCGGCGTCGCCGATGCGCCGGAGCGTCAAGAGCAGGTTCCCGTCTACTTCCAACCGGACATCGACGGCAACCTCGCCATTTACGGAACGGGCGGGTCGGGCAAGTCCACGACCCTCCGCACGCTCGCCTGCTCGGCGGCCATCACTCCGCGCGGAGGCCCGGTGCGTGTCTACGCCCTGGACTTCGGGGCCGGGGCGCTGCGGATGCTCGAGCAGCTTCCGCACGTCGGCGCCGTCGTACGGGGCGACGACGTGGAGCGGGTCGCGCGCCTGTTCCGTATGCTCCGCAAGGAACTCGACGACCGTTCCGTCCGGTTCGCGACCGCCAGCGCATCCACCATTGCGGAGTACCGCGCACTCGCCTCGCAACCGCAGGAAGCGCGGATCCTGCTGTTGATCGACGGATTTCCCAGCTTCCGGGAGGACTACGAGGCGCTGGGAAATCGTGCGGCGCTGTACGACATCTTCCGCGATATCCTCACGGACGGCCGCCAACTGGGCCTCCACATCGCCTTCACCGCTGATCGCAGCGGCGCGGTGCCCAGCTCGGTCTCCGCCAGTGTGCAGCGCAACGTGGTGCTTCGGCTCGCGGACGAGGATGGCTATCGCATGCTGGGGGCGCCCGTCGACGTTCTCTCGCCGGCATCGCCGCCCGGGCGCGCGATCGTGGACGGCTTGGAGACCCAGATCGCCGTGCTCGGCGGCTCTTCTGCGGTCTCGGAGCAGTCTGCCCACGTCACGGAGCTCGCTGAGGCCATGGAGCGGGCCGGTGTGACACCGGCCCCCACGGTCGGTTCCCTGCCGGTCGAGTACCGGCAGTCCGCGCTGCCCGAACGGGTCGGGGACAGCCCCGCGCTGGGGATCGGCGAGACGGAACTGAAGCCGATCGGCTTCGACCCCGTCGGTGCGACGGTTCTCTCCGGGCCTCCGGGGAGCGGGCGGACCACGGCGTTCATCACCATGGCCCGTTCGGTGCGGCGCTTCGACCCGACTGCCCGGCTGTACTACATCGGCAATGCGCGGTCGGTCGCCTCGCGCGAGACGATGTGGGCCGAGAGCGCCACGACGGCAGAGACCGCCGACGTGCTCGCGGTCCGGCTGAGCGCCGCAGTGCGCGAGGAGGGCGGCGAGCGGATCGGCGTCTTCATCGAGTCCATCGGGGACTTCTCGCAGTCCGCGGCGGACGCGTCGCTGACCGAGCTCATCAAGGCGGTCAATCGCAGCGACCACTTCCTTCTCGCGGATGGGGACCCGAGCGGTTGGTCGTCCAGCTGGGGGATGATCGGCGAAGCGAAGGCGAGCCGGCGGGGTCTCCTGCTGCAACCGGAGAGCACCGACGGCGACATCATCCTGAACACACCGCTGCCGCGCGCCGGTCGTAACGAGTTCCCGCCGGGCCGCGGAGTCTACGTGGCGAGGGGCGCCCTGGAGCGCGTGCAGTTGCCGCTGCCGTGAGCATGGGGAGTTGTGCCCATGTACGGGCGGCCGCGCCTGGCCTAGCATCGATTCAACGAGCCGGCCGGAACTCGACCCGGTAGGCCGACATCGGGTCCTGCGATCCGCAGGCGATTGGAATGAGGGGATATCCATGTCTTCACGTGTTTTGTCGACGGAAGCCGCGAAGGCGGCGATCGGTCAGATTCAGACGATCATCAACGGCGGTCTGACCGACCAGATCAGCGCCCTGGATGCGCAGGGCAAGATCCTCTCCGAGCCCAACAACTGGGATGGCCCGTTGGCGGAGACGTTCCGTAACGACACGTGGCCCAGCACAAACGCGGCGCTGAAGAACGCGATCCAGAAGCTGGACGAACTCCACCGCGAGCTCAAGACGATCTCGACGAACATCTTCACCGCCGGCGGCGGCAGCTGACCCGAGCACTACTCCGTATCCCTCCGCGTCGCGAGGAGACGGGCGGATCTGCGGATCGTGCCCGTCTTCCGCGATGGACGGCGCGTTCGAAGTTCGTAGGAGAGTGAGCAACTGCCATGGCTGATCTGGGTGCGTACAACGAGAACGTGAGGTTCTCCGCTTCCGACGCGCACGCGTTGATCTCGGCGTGCCATGCCGCCGCGGGCGCCATCGACGGCCAGAAGGGCTCGATGCAGGCGGCGCGGTCGCGCGGCGAGGAGCAGTTCCGGGGTACTTCTCCACCCTCTTCGCGTCGAACGGCGCCACGCAGGTGAGAGACGCCGGCGAACTCGCCGGCGCCCTCCGCGCCGTGGCGACCCTCGCCGTGGAGTTGCAGAAGGCCGCGGATGCCGAACAACAGCGCAGGCTGACGGCCAGGAAGTGGGTCGAGGACCAGAAGCACCAGAGCGTGCTGAGCTCGGCGGTGGGCTGGGTCGAGCACAACGTGCTGGGCCAGAGCGACACCCCTCCCGTGGGTCCGCCGGCTCCGCCATTGAACCCGGTGGCTCCGAAGCCCGCGGTCGGCGAGCGGCAGAGCCCTCACCCGGGTTCCGGCGGCGGCGCCTCGTCGGGGACATCGTCGGCCATCCCGGACAACCTCACGTCGTTCGCGTCGACCACGGGTGCGAACGACGCCGTACTCGCGTCTCAGCACGCGGCGGTGCAGAAGGCATACACGGCCTTCACCTCGTCGTGCGGCTGGGGGACGCTGGATGCCAACGGTGTGCTCGCGGCATTCCAGCAGTTCATCTCCGGCAACCGCCAGGAGGCGGGCTGGGCCGGTGTGGTCGCCGCGGCATTCGAACGAGCCGGAGGTGCGGGCAGCGTGTGCACGCTGTCGAACCCGGCCATTGCCGCGGCCTTGGCGGCGGCGCACGTCTCGGCGAGCCGTCAGGACCTCACGATCAGCATGCCCACGGTCAAGGGCGGCCTGGTGACGAGCGGGTACGCCGATGACCCGGTGAACACTGCGACCGGCAACTTCATCGAGCCAGAGACCGACCTCGGCTTCGAGGGTGCGTGCAGCGCACTCGTCTTCTCCCGGATGTACAACTCCGTGGACCCTGCGCCCGGCGCGTTCGGTCCGGGGTGGTCGTCCTGGACCGAGACCCGGCTGTCGTTCGGGGAGGATTCGGCTCACTGGGTCCAGCCGGACGGGCGGCACGTCGTGTTCCCGAGAACGGAGGACGGCTGGGGTCGCGCGACCGGCTCGTCGCACTGGCTCGAGCAGTCCGGCGAAGGCCTGGCCGTGTCCGACAATTCCGGCGGCGTCTGGAGGTTCACGACCTCGGGACGGCTCGAGTCCTTCGCGCGCGGCGAAGGCAGTCGCGTCGACACGAGGTACGGTGCCGACGGTCGGTTGGTCGGCCTGGTGCACGAGCGTGAGCGCTCGGTCACCCTCGAGTGGAACTCGAGCCGCGTGACGGCGATCGTCGCCTCGGACGGTCGCCGCGTGGTCTACGACTACGACGACGCGGATCGTCTGGTCGCCGTGTCCGGTCCGTCGGGTGTGCGCCGGTACGTGTGGGGTGTCGAGTCGGGGCTCATCGAGCAGGTCGTCGACGGGGACGGCGTGACGTTGCTGGTGAACGGCTACGACGACGAGGGGCGGGTCGCCTGGCAGCGATCGCCGTTCGGCCGGACGAGCCGGTACAGCTATCTGCCGGGCGGAGTCACCGAGGTCGCCGACACGGACGGCGAACGATCGAACACCTGGATCGCAGACCCCCAGGGTCGGCTCATCGGCGTGATCGACTCGGAGGGTAACCGGCAATCGTATGCATGGGACCCGTTCGGCGGAATGGTCGCGGCGACGGACCGTGCCGGTCGACGGACGGTGCGCGAATACGACGACCGGGGACGGCTGATCCGGCACCTCACTCCCGACGGCGGGGATCTGCAGTACGGGTATGACGACTCCGACCGTGTGATCGCGGTGGTCGCCGGCTTCGCGGACGGGAGCACGCACGACTCCGTCACCGGGTACGAGTACGAGGGCGGTCAGCGGAACCCCTCTGCAGTCATCGATCCCGAGGGCGGCCGCACTCTGATGGCGTGGGAGCGCGGTGTGCTGTCGCAGCTGACGGATCCGACCGGCGTCGTCCTGCGGTTCGGGTACGACGCGCACGGCGATCTCATTTCGACGACGAACGCCGACGGGGACGTGGCCAGGCTGGAACGTGACGACGCCGGCCGCCTGGTGGCGGCGGTGACTCCGTCGGGGCATCGCACGACCTACTCCTACGACGACACCGGCCGGCTGGTCGCTCGTCAGGATGCGGACGGCGGGGTGTGGCGGTTCGAGCACACTGCCGCGGGCCGGCTCTCTGCACAGATCGCCCCGGACGGAGGCAGGACCGCGTTCGAATACGACGCGGAGGGGGTCGAGTCCCGCATCGTCGATCCGCTCGGACGGGTGACGACCCGGAAGGTGGACGACCTCGGGAACCTGGCGGAGTTGCGCCTTCCGGACGGATCCACCTGGTCGTACACGCACGACGCCCTGTCGCGCCTGGTCACGACGGTCGATCCGACCGGCGGCGTGTGGCAGAACCGGTACGACACGGACGGAACGCGGACGGCGGCGGTCGACCCGACCGGTGTCGCCAACGGGGTCGCTCTCGACGTCGCCGACAAGGCCGTCACCTTCGACGACGGGTTGCTGGCCACCACGGTGCGACTGGACGCTCTCGGCCGGCCGCGTGACGTCGCATCCGACGGCGAAGATCCGCTGACCTGTGTGTACGACCTCTGCGGGCGCGTCGTCGAGATCCTCGACGGCGAGGGCGCGCTCACGGCGATTCGTCGCGATGCCGCAGGCAGGCCGGTCGAGGTCACGGACCCGACAGGTGCGACCACCCGCTATGTCTACGACGCGTGCGGTCGACTCGCCGAGGTGATCGGGGCGGACGGCGGGGTGACCACGCGAGAGTACGACGCGGATTCGCTCCTGGTCCGGCAGACCCTGCCGAACGGCGATACGGCCTGGGCGAAATACGATGCGTGCGGGCGTCTCGTGCAGGTGCATCAGCCCGGTTCCGGCACTGCGACCTACACGTTCGACAAGACCGGCCGGGTCACCTCCGCCGTCGACTCCTGGTGGGGGTCCCGGCGCTTCGCGTACGACGTGGCGGGACAGCTGACGTCCGTCACCAATGGCCTGGGGGCGGTTACCCGGTTCGAGTACGACGACAACGGCCGACTTGTCCGAACCATCGATCCGACCGGCGGCGTGACGTCGCAGTCCTGGGACGGCATGGATCGGCTGGTGTCCACGACCGACGCACTCGGCCGGACGACCACTGCCGGATACGACGCCGCGGGGCGCCCGCTGTGGCAGCAGGATGCCGCAGGCCACCGGTTGAGCTTCACGTACGACGCGTCCGGGCGGGTCGTGACCACCAGCGCCGACGGTCGCGTGATCGGCGCGAACGCGTACGACCCGGCCCGACGGCGGGTGACCATCGACGACCGCACCGGCGAAGTCCCCGTCTCGCATCTGAAGGAGTGGGATCATCAGGGAAGGCTGACCCGGCACCTGCGCTCGTCCGGCGCCGACACCCCGCGCGGGCTGGCCTGGAGCTACGACAGAGCCGGACGCCGAACGAGCATGGTCGACGCCTTCGGTCGAACCACCAGGTACCGCTACGACGCCGCGGGGCGGCTCGAACAGGTCGAGCATCCTGTGCTCGGAACGGTCGTGCTCACCCACGATGCAGCGGGGCAGCTGACGGCGGCCGTCACCACGGAACCCTCCGGCGGGATCACCCGTCATTCGTGGACGTGGGCCGACGGGATGATCACCGCTCACACCACGGCCGGAACGGGCGGCGGGTCGACCACCGAGATCGACCGGGACGAGGACGGCCGTATCAGATCGATCACCCGAGACGGTGCTGTAACCCGTTACGGCTACGACCTCGCCGAGCAGCTCACGGAGGTGGTCTCCGAGGGAGTCTCCCAGAGCTGGGCCTTCGATCCGGGCGGCCGCGTGGCGTGGCAGGCGCGTGACGGGGTTCGCGAATCGTATGCGTACGACCGGTCGGGGCAGCTCGTCGAGGTCCAGCATGGCGACGGCACGTCGACGGCCCACCAGTACGACCCGAGCGGTGCGCGCATCCGCACCGTCGAGCCGGACGGCGCCACTCTCGAGTACGAGTGGAGAACCACCGGCTGGCTCTCTCGGATGACCCTCACGGGACAGGACGGGAGCATCGTCGCGAGGGAGCTCCGGGTCGACGCGCTCGGGCAGCTCGCACAGGCGGGCTCGAACGCCCTGTGGTGGGATTCCGCTTCAGCGATCCCGGCCCTGGTGGGCGTCGGTGAGACGCCGGTTCTCACTATCGGGCCGGTCACCGGCGTCGGGGGCCGGTGGCAGAGCGCCGGGTGGCGCGACACCCGGCGCGACACGATGAACCCGTGGCTGGTCGACTCCGTCGCTCCGCTCCCGGATGGGTTCGGGCTCACCGCGAACGGCACGCTCGCTCTCGACCGCCCGGGAGGTCTCGCACCACTGGAATGGCTCGGGGCGCGGCCGTACGACCCGTCGACGTACGCATTCCTGGCCACCGATCCCGTGCCGCCCGTGATCGGAGCGGGATGGGCAGCGAATCCGTACAGTTACGCGGGCAACAACCCACTGGCCTTCAGCGACCCCACCGGACTGCACCCTCTCACGGATGCTCAGCTGAGGGCCCAGACGCAGGGATGGCTTTCCCAGGCCTGGGACGCCAGCACGAACTGGGTGAGCCATAACTGGGAGTACCTCGCCGCGGGCGCCGCCATCGTCGGCGGAATCGCCCTGATGTGCACGGGTGTCGGCGGTCCCGCAGGAATCGCGCTCATGGCGGGGGCGGGGGCGCTCATCGCGGGCGGCGCCGACACGGCCATTCAGAAGTTCACGACAGGCACGGTCGACTGGGGCCAGGTCGGCGTCACGATGGTGATCGGCGCCGCCACGGGCGGGGCCGGCGCGTGGGCGGCCGGACTGTCCGCCGGCGCGAACGGTGCCACCGCTCTGGCGTACTCCGTCGGGCTCAACGGAGTCATCGGCGGCGCAGGCAGTGAGGCGAGCTATCTCGCCATGAATCACAGCCACCTCACCTGGAGAGGTGCCGCCGGCGCCTTCGCCGGAGGCACCTTCGCGGGCGCGGTCAGCGGCGGCGCCGGACCTGCCGGCGGCACCATAGCGAGGAATCTCCTGGCGGACGGCACCAGGGGCGCGACGACGGGCGTGACGGCCCGCCTCTTCACCGCCGGCATCAACGCCGCAGGCGGGACGGGCGGCGACATCGTGAACCAGGTCGTCGCCAGCCCCGGGCAGCCGATCAACTGGACCCACGTCGCAACCGCCGGGACGCTTGCCGGCGGGACGAGCATGGCGACCTCCTACGCCAGCAGCGTCCCGGGGCCGAACATGTCCTTCCGCCGGATCCGCGCGGGATGAACAGCCTCGAGCAGGCATCGCACTTCGGTGTCAGGAGCAACGACGGCGTTCTCAACTTCGCCGGTCGGAATACGAAAGCGCTCTGGGGAGGTGCGCTGATCGGCAGTACGGTGGCTGGTGCGGAGAGCCCAGGCATCGACAAAGCCGCAGAATGGTTCAAGTGAGCACAATGGCGCGGTCCCGTCGGCAGGACCTGATGAGGACGATCCCGTTGGGGACGGTCGTTCCGGCGGCGTTCATCGCTTTCGGGTTCGTGCAGCAGGGGCATCTCGGCGACGCCCTGCGTCAGGACTGGTGGGCCGCCGTTCTGGCGTTCATCGTCGGTGCGATGACGGTCGCGCTTCCGGGGAGGTTCCCGCTGCTGGCGTCCATCGTCGCCGTGGTGGCCTTCGCCGGGCTGTCCACCGTCACCGCCTTCGACGCGATCGCGCTGATGTGCTGCGTACTCGCGGGCTTCTTCTTCGGCCTGTTCGTACGGTCGCTTCTCTTCCAGCGGAAGAGAAGGAAGAGCGACCCGGCATGAGCCCTGTCGTCGGTGTGAGCGTCTGCAGCGACACAGGAATGGTGCGTCAGGTGAACGAGGACTGCGCTCTGGCGCAGGACCCGGTGTTCGTCGTCGCCGACGGCATGGGCGGCCACGCGCGTGGTGACGCGGCGAGTCGCGCCGCCGTGGAGAGCCTGGCGCGCGCACTCCGGCCGGGCAGCCGGCCGACTCCGGATGACGTCATCCAGGCGATCGATGAGGCCAACGCGGCCGTGCGTGCTCTCTCCGGCGCGGACGAGTCCGGTGCCGCGGTCGCAGGCACGACATTGACGGGGGTCGTCCGGGTGCGGGTCCCCGGGGTCGTGGTGGAGCAGTGGATGATCGTGAACGTCGGCGACTCGCGTGTGTACGGGTGGGACGGCCGTGACCTCCGCCGGCTCACCGTCGACCACTCGGCTGTCCAGGAGCTGATGGACGCGGGACTGATCACCGAGGAGCAGGCCGCCGCGCATCCGGAGCGCAATGTGATCACCCGGGCTCTCGGGGCGGACGATTCCGTCGCTGTCGACAGTCTCCTGGTCCCCGAGGAGAGCCGGCAGGTGTTCCTGGTCTGCTCGGACGGACTCACCCGCGAGTTGAGCGACCGGCGCATCGCCGAGATCCTCGCTCAGAGCAGCCCGGCCGATGCCGCGGTCGCCCTGGTCGCTGCGACGAACGAGGCAGGCGGCCACGACAATATCACCGCGATCGTGGTTGAATCGGTGACGCGTGAGTTCGCTCCCGCTTCGGTCGAGACACGCGAACGCCTGAACGGGGTGAGCGGCCGCGCGCTCGAAGACACACAGCCGAGGGGGTGAGTCGTCCGTGTTCCAGGTTCAGCAGGCGGCGGAGGGGGAGTGGGCGGTCGTCGCCGGATATGGGCGAGGGCTGCTCGTGGCCGAATCGGATCCGCTGCGACTGCGCGCCCTGCTTCCGGCCGTGAGCATCGGATTCGCCGAGACGCTCGACGCGCTGGTCTCCGCAGGCCTGAGCCGTACACCGTCCTTCGCCTTGCTCGACGTCTCCACGAACGCGGTGCTGCTGGCCGTGCGAGGCGCGGCGTCGGCCGTCGTCACGGAGGGCGGACGGGAACGCACAGTGCGCGCGACCGGCGTGTCGTCGTGGGTGGAGACCCAGCTCACCGAGGCGGACGCCGTCACCCTCGGGGACGGTGTCGGCTCCGGAACACTCCCGCTGGTGGAGGGGGTGGTCCACGCGACGGGGCTGGCCTGGTCCGCCGTCGAGCGGGTGCAGGACGTGGCGGCCACGGTGGCCTCGCCCCCGAAGCGCGAACGCGACACCGGGCCCCTCTTCCCGCTGCCACCCGACCCGATCGTGCCACCCGACCCGATCGTCCCGGCGGAACCGGGGCACCCCGGCCCCGAGCTCCGGGTGCCGGAGGCGACTCTCGTTGGGTTCCCGGCGGATTCCGACGGTACATCGCACTCGGAACCGGCTGAGCCCGCGGCTCCGGCGGCCGGGGGCTACGACAGCCTCTTCGGCGCGACGATGTTCCGAAGCGTCGAGGAGGCCGCCGTGCGGCCGGAGGACGAGGAGCCGACACCGGAGCGCATCGACCTGCCCGGCTTCATCACCGACTCGTTCCCGCTGGGCGACGGCCGCGGAGACGGTGACCACGACGGGCTCACGGTGATGAGCGGCGAGCTGCTCCGGCGCGCCTCGGCGGGAGAGCGCGCGGAGGGAGTGCCGGAAGCAGCAGCGGTGCCGGCGCGGCCGGAGTTCGCCGTGCGGCTCTCCGACGGCCGCCGGGAATCCCTGGACGTGCCGATCGTCGTGGGTCGAGCGCCGAGCGTCGCCGCGGTCCCATCGCTCCGGGGCGCGCGGCCGGTGACCCTGACGAGCGCCGAGGACGACATCTCGCGGTCGCACGTCGCCGTCGCGGTCGAAGGAGACAGCGTCGTGGTCACCGACCTGCACTCCCGGAACGGCACCCTCGTCATCCTTCCCGACGCGTCACCGCAGAAGCTGCGGAGCGGCGAGCCGACCACGGTCGTCATCGGCACAGTGATCGACCTGGGGAGCGGCGCCACCCTGGCGGTCGAGGCGGCCGAATGAGGCGCGTGGCCTCGCGGCCGCCCGAGCTGGACGGGTTCCGGTTCACCCGGCTGCTCGGCTCCGGGGGTTCTCCGACGTCTTCCAATACGAGCAGGAGCTGCCCGAGCGCAGCGTGGCCGTGAAGGTCCTCCTGGCCGACGGCGTCGACGAGGTCGCACGCGCCCGCTTCGTCGAAGAGGCGAATCTCATGGCGCGTCTGTCCGCGCATCCCTCGATCGTCACGATCTTCCACGCGGG
Organism: Leifsonia sp. L25; assembly: GCF_050632895.1. The sequence continues at coordinate 2,260,216 of NZ_JBODRZ010000003.1, forward strand.
GGTGGCGACCGACGGCCGGACCTATCTCGTCATGGAGTACTGCTCCGGGCCATCGCTGGCCGACAAGCTGAAGCGGGACCGCGTCGGGGTGGAGGAGGCGCTCCGGGTCGGTGTCCGCCTGTCCAGTGCAGTGGCGACAGCGCACGCGGCGGGGATCCTGCACCGGGACATCAAGCCGGCGAACGTGCTCACCACCGCCCTCGGCTGGCCTGCGCTGACCGATTTCGGTATCGCCTCGGCTCTGGAGGAGCTGCCGGCGCATACGACGACGCTGTCCGAGCTGCGTCGGACGCCGTCCGGCTCGGCGACCTCCGGCAGTCGGAGTGTCGGCCTGAGCGTGCCCTGGTCTCCGCCGGAGATGTTCTCCGACGACCCCGACCCGGACGTGCGCAGCGACATCTTCTCGCTCGCCGCGACCATCCACACACTGCTGGCCGGACGCACTCCGTTCGAACTTCCCGGCCGTTCGAACGGGACGCTCGACCTCATGGGACGCATCGAGCGGGGGATGATCACCCCGCTCGACCGCATCGACGTGCCGTCGTCCTTGACCGCGGCGCTCCGTCGCGGCATGGCGACCCGCCGCGACGACCGCTACGGCTCGGCTGTCGACTTCGCCCGCGCGCTGCAGCGCGTGGAGCTGGAACTGGGACTCGCGCCCACGGGAATCGACGTCCCGAACCTGCACCTGGGGGATGCGCGCCCGGCGCCGGGCGAGAGCGGCGACGAGCAGGAGACCCGGGCGCGTTCGGTCGCGACCATCCAGGCGCAGGCCTCCGTCACCCGGGTCCGGGGCGTGGTCCCGATCTCACCCGATGCGCCGCACGCCGCACCGTCCTCCGCCGATGAAGCGGGGCATACTGCGCTCCGGGAAGATCTACCGGCGCCGGCGCCGACCGTCCGCGAGGGCGACGAGCCGGCGGCCGGCGGCCGCACGGGCGACCGGCGGCACCGGCTCGTCTGGATCGCCTCCGCCGCCGTGGTCGTCGTGGCGATCGGGGCCGCGGTCCTGGCGAACGTCGTCGCCCCCGCTCCCACGCCCCGAACCGACGGTGCGGACGGCGACAGTTCGATCGCTGTCGGCGTCGTCCCTCCGCCTGTGCTCGTGTCGGCCGTCCGGGGAGCGAACGGTGCCACAGCGACCTTCACCTGGAAGACGGAAGGGGCACGGAGAGGCGACCAGTACACCTGGGTCGAGGAGGGCACCACGGCCGGACCCTCCCTGATCGGCCAGCCGAAGGTGACCGTCGCCGGCCTGACTCCCGGCGTTCCCGTCTGCCTCGACATCGCCACTGTCCGGGCGGGCCGCACGTCGCAGCCGCTGAAAGCGTGCGCTTCATGAGCACCGTAGTGAAGCCCCTGACCGTCGAATACTGCGGCGAGTCGTACAGCGTCGAGCCCGGCGAGGAATTCGGGATCGGTCGGGACGCCGAACTGACCATCGACGAGAATCCCTACCTGCATCGCCGCTTCCTGACGGTCGGGCACGATTTCGGGATGTGGTGGCTCAGCAACATCGGTACCCTCCTGACCGCCACAGTGACCGACGCGACCGGCACCATGCAGGCCTGGCTTGCCCCCGGCGCCAGACTGCCGATCGTGTTCCGGACCATGCACGTCATGTTCAGCGCGGGCGCGACGACCTACGACTTCTCGATCTCCAGCGCCGAAGACTACTTCAACCCCGCCGCTCAGGTGGACTCCTCCAGCGGCTCCACAACGGTGCTGCCCGTCACCCTCACGACGAGCCAGCGGCAGCTCATCGTGGCCCTGGCCGAGAACGTGCTCATTCAGGCGGCTCCCGGCCGACGCACCATCCCGAGTTCGGCAGAGGCCGCGGAACGTCTCGGTTGGAGCATGACCACCTTCAACCGCAAGCTCGACAACGTCTGTGACAAGCTCGACAAACTGGGGGTGGCGGGGCTGCGCGGCGGCCGGGAGAAGCTGGCCACGAATCGTCGATCCCGTCTCGTGGAGTACGCGGTCACCACTCGACTCGTCGGCGTCGACGACCTGCCCCTTCTTGGGGGGACCGCACGACTTGACCCGCCCGCGCCCGGGCGGGATCATCGGGCGGACCGCTGAACTGCGGTGGCCGTGTCGGGTGCGTGTTAGCGTTCAAGTGTTTCCATTCCGAGGGATATCAGAGTCTTGGCATCGTTGAGTAAGTGGCTCCGTGAACGGAAGACACTCGCCATCGCCGCCACTCTCGCCGTCGTCGCAGGCGTCCCGCTCACGGTCGCGGTGCTGCACCGCGGCTTCCCGGTGAACGCGGTCGAGCTGGACACCCGCGATGTCTGGGTGACGAACGGGGAGCGGCTGCTCGGCGGCCGGCTCAACCACCAGATCGACGAGCTCGACGCCGCGGTCACCGGATCCTCCGCCGACCTGGACGTGCTGCAAGACGGCTCGTCGTACTTCCTCACCGACCTCCCGCACGGCACCGTCGACCGGATCGACCCGGCGTTCGTGTCGCTCGGCGGCCGCATCACCGTGCCGGAAGGATCCCAGGTCGGGTACGGCGGGTCGACGCTCGCGGTGCTCTCGCCCATCGGGTCGCTCTGGGTGCTCGACGCCACCGGGCGGCTCGACTTCGACAAGTCGAAGACGACCCCGACGGCCTCGGTCGGCGCGGGCGCGAAGCTGGTGGTCACCAAGTCGGGGAAGACGTTCGTGGCGGCGCCGAAGGGCAAGCGGCTCGTGGCGGTCGACCATCCCGGAGCGGCCGCGTCCTCCTCTGCCTTCGCCGTCCCGGGCGCCTTCCAGTTCTCGGCGGTGGGCGACCACCCGGTGCTGCTCGACACCCAGGACGACACGCTCCTCACCGACTCGGGGACGACGATCCGTCTTCCCGCCAAGGGCCTGCGCCTCCAGCAGCCCGGTCCCGACGATCCGGCCGCCCTCGTAGCGACCGCGAACAGCCTGCTCAGCGTGCCGCTCGGGGGCGGCGCCGTCGTCTCGGTCCCTGCCGGCGCGACCTCCAGCGGAGGCGCGAGCGCGGTCTCCGCCCCGGTGCGGCTCGGAACCTGCTCGTACGGAGCCTGGGCGGGGTCCGCCCGCTACCTGTACGCGTGCGACGGCAGGAGACCCATCGGTCTGGACATCGACCAGCAGGTGACCGGGGACGACCTGGAGTTCCGGGTCAACCACGGTGTCATCGCGCTCAACAACCTGCGCGACGGGAACGCCTGGGTGGTGTCCTCCGACATGCGCCTGGTGCAGAACTGGGCCCAGCTCAAGCCGAACGACACCACCGTCCAGGGCGACACCGGCGAGGAGAAGCCCGTCGTGCAGTCCTTCGCAGACACCCTCGCGCAGCGCACTGCGGTGAACCGGCCGCCCACCGCGGTCGATGACGACTTGGGCGTCCGGCCCGGGCGTTCGACCGTGCTGCACGTCCTCTCCAACGACACCGACCCCGACGGGGATGTGCTCACCATCAGCCAGGTCTCGCCGATACCGGCCGCCCAGGGCCAGCTCGCGCTGGTGGAGGGCGGCCGTGCCATCCAGTTCACGCCCAAGGACGGCGTGAGCGGGACGGTGAGCTTCCGCTACTCCATCGACGACGGCCGGGGCGGGACGGCGTCCGCGAACGTCAACGCCACCATCCATCAGGAGGTGCAGAACGACCCTCCGGCGTCGACCAGGCCGAGCGCGGCCCAGACCGAAGTCGGCCAGTCGGTCACCTACAACGTCCTGAACGACTGGCTGGACCCGGACGGCGACGACCTGTCCCTGGTGTCCGCCTCCGCCACGACCGAGGACGACGTGCGGTTCAAGCCGGACGGCGACGTGACGTTCACCAGCAAGACCGGCCAGGCAGGATCGAAGGAGGTCCGGGTCACCGTCTCCGACGGCCGGAAGTCCACGACCGGGAGCCTGATCGTCACGGTGAAGCCTGCGGGCACGCTCGATCCGGTGGCGGTGCCGGACTTCGGAGCGGGGTTCACCGGCCAGCCTGTCGTCGTCCACCCCCTCGACAACGACCAGACCCCGTCCGTCGAGCCGCTCACGCTCGTGGGCGCGACGCTGATGGGCCCGGCGTCCGGACAGCTGAACGCCGACCCCGCGCACGGCACCCTCACGCTGAAGACGAGCACGGCCGGCGAGTACTACGCGGAGTACACGCTCGGCGCCGGACCGAAGAGCACCACGGGGATCGTGCGCTTCAACGTCGCGCAGCAGGACGCCACCGACGCCCCGCCGACCGCCGTCGCGGATCGCGCGTACGTGCGGCCCGGGGAGCCGACGTCGGTCGCGGTGCTGGACAACGACGTCTCGCCTTCGGGTCGCGTGCTCGTCGTGCGGCAGGTGACATCGGGGCCGGGTGCGCAGGACCTCGATGTGGAGGTGCTCGACAACGCGATCGTCAAGATCACCGCGCCGACCGTGCTGACCCAGCCGGTGCAGCTCCAGTACACCGTGTCCGACGGACTGCACGAGGCGACCGCCGGGATCAGCGTCATCCCTGTGCCGCCGCTGGTCGTCCACCAGCCGCCCGTCGCGGTCGACGACACCGTGACCGTGCGGGCGGGCGACGTGGCGACCGCGTCCGTGCTCGACAACGACTCGTCGCCCGACAACGCGCCGTTCGCGCTCGACCCGCAACTGAGAGACACCTCCGCCGAGGGGAGGGGCGCCACCGCGTTCGTGAGCGGCAAGACCGTGAGGTACCAGGCGCCGACCACGCCAGGCCAGTACAGCGTCGTCTACGGGATCACCGACAAATACGGACAGAAGGCGCAGGCCACGGTGACCTTCGTCGTGACCGCGCCCGACAAGGGGACCGACCGGGCCCCGCAGCCGCAGCCGCTGACCGTGCGCGCGTTCGCCGGCTCGTCGGTGCCGATCGAGGTGCCGCTCGACGGGATCGACCCGGACGGCGACTCCGTCGTGCTCGCCGGGCTCGGCAGCCAGCCGACGCTGGGCCGGATCTCCGACACGACGAGCACGGCGTTCACCTACGAGGCATACCCGGACTCCGCCGGCACCGACACGTTCACCTACACGGTGAAGGACACCTATGGGAAGACCGCGACGGGCACGGTGAACGTCGGCGTCATCCCACGCCCCAGCCAAGTGCGTCCGCCGGTCGCCGTCGACGACCCGGTGCAGGTCAAACCGGGCCGGACCATCGCGGTCCCGGTGCTCGACAACGACTCGGATCCGAACGGCTACGCCATCTCGCTGCAGAAGAAGCTGCTGCACGTCGACGACGGCCTGACCGCGTCGGTGCACGGCAAGATCGTGCTGGTCAAGGCGCCAGGGCACGAGGGCTCGTACGTCGTGCGATACCAGATCACCAACGGCCAGGGCGGCGTCTCGAGCGCCTTCATCCAGCTCACGGTGACGCCGGACGCCAAGGACGTGCCGCCGAGCGCCGTCGACCATGTGCTGGAGGCGGATGCGGTCTCGAACAAGACGAGCGTGAAAGTGAACGCGCTCTCCGGTGCGGTCAACCCGTCCGGCCTGGTCGGCGACCTCCAGGTCGCGGTGCTGGGCCCGAACGCGTCGGCGGCGGACGTCGGGAGCGACGGCACCGTGACCGTCCATCCCGGCGACCGCCGGATCGCCATCGCCTACTCGGTCACCGACCGCGTCACCGGGCTGAGCGGCGACGCCTTCATCGTCGTGCCGCCCAAGGGCGATGCGACCGCTCCGCCGCGGATCGAGGACGGACTCCCGCAGCAGATCGTCCCGCAGAACGGCTCCAAGAGCTGGAAGCTGTCCGACATCCTCACCGTGCCGTCTGGCCGGAGCGTGAAGCTCACGGGCGCGTCCGGCGTGAGTGCGACGAACAGCTCGGGCGCGTCGTCGTTCGGCGGCGACGACACGCTGAACTTCACGGCGCTGAAGGACTACCGCGGGCCCGCCGCCATCACCTTCAGAGTGAACGATGGCCGGGACGCGGGTGCGTCCACCGACCGGATCACCACACTGGTCCTCCCGCTCACCGTGGGCGACCCGGCGCAGGCCGACGTCGCGCCCACGTTCACGTCGCCGACGGAGAAGATCGAACCGGGAGAGGCGCCGCTCGCTGTCGACCTCCGGGCATCGAGTTACCACCCCAACCCGGCCATCCTCGCGAAGCTGAGCTACTCCAACCCGCAGTGGTCGAACCAGAAGATCGCCGTCTCGCTCAGCGGGTCGACGCTGTCGCTCTCGGCACCGCTGGGCACCCAGCCGGGGGAGTCCACGACCGTCACGGTCACGATCAGCTCGGGCGTGCACACGATCACCGGCACCGTGAACGTGCAGGTCGTGAGTTCGTCCAGGCCCGTCGCCACGCAGAAGAATCCGCCGCAGGCCTCCGAGCTCCAACGCGGCACGAGCGGAACGCTGCAGGGCGCGTCCTCCGACTCGGCGTGGGTGAACCCCTTCCCCGGGCAGCCGCTGACCATCACGGACGCGCAGGCGCAGAGCGCGCCGTCCGGGGTCACCGTCACGCACACGGCGTCGTCCATCACGGTGAGCGCTGCGTCCGGCGCGGCGATCGGCGCGGTCAACATCGTCTACCACGTCGAGGACGCGACCAAGGACCCGCAGCGGACCGCGGCCGCGATCGGGCAGTACCGGGTCACGGTCCACGACGTCCCGGCGCAACCGCCCGCGCCGTCGAACCCGACCGCGGGCGACGGCAGCGCCAGCGTGACCATCGCCGCCCCGGCCGACAACGGAAAGCCGATCGACTCCTACGAAGTCAGCGGCGGCGAGAGCACGGTCACCGTCGGCTCGATCGGCCGGGTGAGCATCACCGGGCTGACCAACGGCAAGACCTACCGGTTCGCCGTGCGCGCGCACAACGCCGACGGCTGGGGGCCGGTCTCCGCACAGAGCTCGGCGGTCACGCCGTACGGCACTCCGAGCAAGGTCGGCGGACTGAACATCTCGGCCGGGCCGTACGCGCCGACGACAGTGAACATGAGTTGGAACGCCCTCCGCGATCCGAGCGGAACCGGGGGCGGGTCGGTCACGTACCACTACCGGCTCAACGGCGGCCCGTGGAAGACGACGTCCGGCACGACGGCGTCCGAGGGCGGACAGGGTGCGGGGAGCTACTCGTTCGAGGTCTACGCGGTGAACGACGGCAGCGGGAGGACCGGTCCGACGGCATCCTCTGGCTCGGTCCAGGTCGCCACCAAGCCGGTGCCGCAGCCGTCGATCGCCCTCGCCAAGGGCAACCCCGAGCCGGGATTCGTGCACAGCTACACGTACGACGTGACGCTGACCAACTTCCCGGCGAACCGCACGTTCCCGATGCAGGTGCACTGCAACGGGACGACGCTCTGGTCGCCCTCCATCTCGACGGACGGCACCGGTTATGCCCACTACCGCGGCGCACCGGACGGCCAGCAGCCGTACTGCGGCTATCCCGGCGCGTACGTCGTCGTCAACGGCGTGCAGAGCAGCGTGCAGGACTGGGCGCAGTGAGCCGGACATCGACCCGACAGACACCGACAAGAAGGACAGACCCGTGGCAGTGACCCAGGAACAGGCGGACTGGTTCGCCGGCGCGTTCGCGCAGCTCGTCGCGAACGTCGACAAGGCGATCCTCGGCAAGGAGGACACCATCCGGCTGGTGGTCGCCGCGATGCTCTCCCGCGGCCATGTGCTGCTGGAGGACGTGCCGGGCACCGGCAAGACCGTGCTGGTCAAGGCGCTCGCGAACACGGTCGAGGGCACCCAGTCCCGCATCCAGTTCACACCCGACCTGCTGCCCTCGGACGTGACCGGCGTGACCATCTACGACCAGTCGACCCGGCGGTTCGAGTTCCACCCGGGCCCGATCTTCGCGACGGTGGTGCTCGCCGACGAGATCAACCGCGCCAGCCCCAAGACGCAGTCGGCTCTCCTCGAGGTGATGGAGGAGGGGGTGGTGACCGTGGACGGCGTCGGCCACTCGGTCGGGACCCCGTTCGTCGTGATCGCGACCCAGAACCCGGTTGAGCAGGCGGGCACGTACTCGCTGCCGGAGGCGCAGCTCGACCGCTTTCTGATCAAGACCTCGCTCGGCTACCCGGACCACGCGACGACGGTGGACCTGCTGCTCGATTCGTCCAACCGGTCCCGCGCCGCAGCCGTGCGCCCGATCATCGCCGCCGAGGCTGTGTCGACGCTCGCGCAGCTGGCCTCCGAGGTGCACACGGACCCCAGCGTCATGGGCTATCTCAGCGAGATCGTGACCGCCACGCGCAACGACAAGGATGCGGCCCTCGGCGTCAGCATCCGCGGCGCCCTCGCGCTCGCGCGTGCTGCGAAGACGTGGGCGATCTCCCAGGGCCGCACCTACATCACACCCGACGACATCCACGAGCTGGCCCAGCCGGTGCTGGCGCACCGCGTGATGGTCGAGCCCGAGGTGGAGTTCGCGGGTGTGACGGCCGACCAGGTGGTCGAGCGCGCGGTGGCATCCGCCACGCCCCCGGCGTACCGGGCCGCGTGACAGCCCTCCGACGTGTTCGAAGCGACCGGATCCCGCACATGACCGCCGAAAGTCGTGCCGACGCCGGGCCGGGCCGCGGCTCGCCTGGCGCCCGGGCCCGGATCACGGCAGGGCAGTTCGGCGCGGCCTCCGGGCGGCTGCTCGGCGCGATCAACGCGCGTGTCGCGCCGGTGGCGCGCGCTGTCGCTGACGGGGTCCGCCCGGTGATCGGCGTCGTCAGCACGCTCGGATGGATCGTGCTGGCCGCAGCGGCGGCCTCGCTGGTCCTTGCGGGCTGGCTCCATTGGGTCGAATTCCTCTTCATCGCCGTCACCCTCCTCACCGCGCTGCTCATCGCGTCGGCGTTCGTCTTCGGCCGTTCGACCTACCGCGTCGTCGTCGAACTCAACCCACGTCGCGTCGTCGCGGGCGATCGCGCGCTCGGCCGCCTCACGGTCACGAACAGCGGCCCCCGGCCGGTGCTGCCGACGCGGATGGAGTTGCCCGTCGGCGAGGGTCAGGCCGAGTTCGCCGTTCCCCGCTTGGCGCCGGGCGCCGAGACCGAGGAGCTGTTCGCCGTGCCGACCGCTCGGCGCGCGCTCATCCTCGCCGGGCCGGCGCTCTCGGTGCGCGGCGACCAGCTCGGGCTGCTGCGACGCACCAACCGGTGGACCGATCAGATCGAGCTGTTCGTCCATCCCAAGACGGTCCGGCTTGCCGCCACCGCGCGCGGTCTCGTGCGGGACCTGGAAGGTCAGACGACGAAGGTCGTCACGGACAGCGATCTGGCCTTCCACGCGCTCCGCAGCTACGAACCCGGCGACGACATCCGGAACGTGCACTGGCGCACCTCGGCTCGCACCGGTCAGCTGATGGTCCGGCAGTACCAGGAGACCCGGCGATCGCAGCTGCTGCTCGCCTTCGACGCCGAACGGTCGCATTTCGCCTCCGACGACGAGTTCGAGCTCGGCGTGTCCGTGATCGCGTCCATCGGCTGTCAGGCGATCCGCGAAGACACCCAGATGGATGCCGTCTGGCAGGGCGGCCCGCTGCGCACTGCGACTTCGACCTCGCTGCTCGACGACACGTGCCGCCTTCAGCCCGTCGAGGGAGCGCACTCCTCACTTCGAGAGTTCCTCCGTCAGGCGACCCTCCGGCTGCAGGCGCCGAGTCTCGCGGTCACCGTCGTCGGGTCCAGCGTCGACCCTGTCGACGTGCGGGGCGCCGTCGCGCTGTGGGGCGGCGACACCGAGACGCTGGTGATCCGTGTCGATGAGGCGGCGGAGCCGCAGCTCACCCGACTGGGCCGATCCATGCTCATCACGGTGTCGTCCCTCTCGGAGCTTCCCGTCCTGCTGAAACGAGCAGCCCGATGACCGCGGCCGCTGAGGGCCGGTCGCGCGCATCCGGGCAGTCGGGTCCGGTGCTCGACCGCCTTCCGGCGAGCACCTGGATCGATGTCGCCGTCCTCGCCGGGCTGAGCCTGCTCGCGGTGATCGGTTTCGAGCCCGCCTTCGGGCATTACGCGTTCGCTTCTTCCGCTGTCGGCGGGATCCTCGTCGGTGGCGGGGTCGCGCTGCTCGGTCGCCTCTTCCGGCTGGACTGGCCGGTCACGGTCGTGCTCGCGCTGGCCGCCTACTTCCTCCTCGGGACGCCGCTGGCGCTGCCCGGGCAGGCCCTGTTCGGCGTCCTTCCCACCCTCGACAGCCTCTCAGGACTGGTGCTGGGCGCCGTCTTCGGATGGTCCGATGCCGTCACTCTGGAGGCGCCCCTCGAAGCGCCCCCTACGTCGCCGTCGTACCCTACGTCGCCGGGTGGCTGGTCTCGCTCGTCTCGATCACCTTGACCGTCCGCTGGGCGCCGGGAACGCGCGGCCGCTCCGTCCGGCGTGCGGCCGTCCTGCTGACCGGGCCGACGCTGTTGCTGCTCGCAGCGATCCTGCTCGGCACGCGCGACCCTTTCTTCGCCGGCATCCGGTGCGTCCTGTTCGCGGCCATCGGCCTGGTCTGGCTGTCGTGGCGAGGGTCTCGCGCGGCGCGGGATCGCATCGAGACCGACTCGGCCGTCCGCCGCAGCCGCCTGGTCGGCGGGACCGCCGTCGTCCTCGGGGCGGTCCTCGTCGGCGCGGTCGCCGGGTCGCTGCTGGCGCCGCCTGCCGCCTCGCGGTTCGTCGTTCGCGACGAGGTCACGCCCCGTTCGACCCGCTCCAGTACCCGAGTCCGCTGGCCGGGTTCCGCACGTATACGAAGCAGCTCCAGAAGACCAGACTCTTCACGGTCACGGGGCTCAAGCAGGGCCAACTGATCAGGTTGGCCACGATGGACAGTTACGACGGAGTCGTATGGTCGGTGGCGGCGCCCGGCAGCGACACCGACGCATCCGGAGCGTTCCAGCTCCTCGGAAGCACCATCCCGGCGCCACCGCTGTTCACCCCGGGCACCTCCTCGACGGCCGCCATCACTGTGCTCGGCTACTCCGATGTGTGGCTGCCGACCGTCGGCTACACCGATCGGCTCACCTTTCGGAAGGGCACGGCGCAGGGCCCCGCGGGAGCCGTGCGTGTCAACACGGCGACAGGTACGGCGGCAGTGACCAGCGGAGTGCGCGACGGTCTCTCCTACACCGTGGGCGCGACGTCCCAGAAGGTTCCGAACGACCGCGCGCTGGCCAAGGTGCCTCCCGCACGGCTCGCCCTTCCGCCGGTGAGCAACGTCCCCGACATCGTCTCGGCCAAAGCCGAGGAGTATTCGGGCTCAGCGGACACCGTCATCCAGAAGCTCCTCAACATCGAACGCTCGCTCAAGTCCCTCGGCTTCCTCAGTCACGGACGGGCATCCGATCCCGTCCCGTCGCGTGCCGGGGAGGGAGCGGACCGGATCACCGACTTGCTCTCGAAGTCGCCGATGGTCGGCGACCAGGAGCAGTACGCCAGCGCATTCGCCCTGATGGCGCGCAGACTCGGATACCCGAGCCGGGTGGTGATGGGCTTCGCTCCGAAAGTCACCGGGAGCACGACCACGGTCACCGGCGACGACGTGACCGCCTGGGACGAGGTCGCGTTCGATCACGTCGGTTGGGTACCGTTCTTCCCCACCCCGACGAAGACGGACGCCCCGAAGACCCAGACCACCAAGCCGAAGCTGGAGCCGCAGCCCCAGGTGAGGCAGCCCCCGCCCGCCGACCCCCGCGCCGACGCGCTGCTCACGCCGGTCAAGACGAAGGACGACGCGCCGAAGGCCAAATCAGCCGGTTGGCAGCTGCCGGCGTGGGTGTGGGTTGCCGCCGGGGTCGTCGTGATCCCCCTGCTTGCGTACCTTCTGCCCGTACTGCTGATCGCCGCCCTGAAGAGGCGACGACGGCGGCGCCGCCGAACCCACGGCCCACCCGACCGCCGGGCGGCGGGGCCTGGGACGAACTGCTCGACGGCTACGCCGAACTCGGGCTGACGGTGCCGGAGCGCACAACGCGTATCCAGGTCGCCACCGCTCTCGAGCAGCAGTCGGTGGCGCAGAGTCTTCCCGTGCCCGACAACGGTCTCCGCGAGCTCGCGCAGCACGTCGACGCGGCGGTCTTCGATGGCTCGGTCGTCACGGACGACCGTGTCGACCGCGCCTGGAGCGCGGCGGATGATGCGCTGGCCGGTGCGACGGAAGCAGTCGGTCCGCTGCGCGCCCGCCTCTCCGCGTTCCGCTACCGCCGAGCGCGCCGTGTCTGAATCGCGGGGCGCCGTCGTCTCGCGGCGGACCCGGCTCCCCGACGAGCAAACAGAAAACCCCCGGATTCCTTATCGGACCGGGGGTTTTCTTGGTGGCTCCGACCGGCATCGATCCGGTGACCTTTCGATTTTCAGTCGAAATCCTAGGACCTAATATGACCCCGTAGGAGCTAAAACCGTTGATTTTCCGCGGGTTTGTTATCTCCTGTGATCTCATTAGACCCCATGTGATCTCACTCAGTTGTAGTCAAAATGTAGTCACGCGGCCGCGGCGGGCTCGGCGTTCTAAAGTGTGAAACAGTGCATGGATCATGCGTAGTCCCATGAATAAGGGAGTGCGGTCCAGTTGTTGTTCGGCCAGGCTAGAGTTATGCCATTTGCTCTCCCCGACGACGCATTCAACAGCGTCGCATTCGCTGACCTCGATACGCTCACGGATCGCGAGCTACATGACCTTAACTCGGCGTTGATGGGCTCCTCGGATGTGAGCCGGGCCGAACAGTGGCGATCGCGGATCTCAGACATCCTCGTCAGCCGGATATGAATGCGGTGTCGCGGATTCCACAAGCCCCGGGCTTGACGGTGTGTACATCAGGACGTCGTATCTCGCTCCGGATCTTCGGCGTCGCGCGTAGTTAGCGGATGTCGAAAGGCGTCTCTCGCGAGTGATTCCACATACGCCTCCGGTGTCATTCCTCGATCCGCGGAGCGGGTCAAGAGCGCTATGAAATCGTCGTGCTTGAACGTCAGTGTGAGCTCCCCCGAGTAGCTGCGCTGCAAAAACATGGCGGCCGCTTTCCCGTTGTGGTGAATACGCGAAGCCCCGAATTGGGATTTCAATCCAAACTTTAGACCGAATGCGAAGTCGCCACCACGGTCGTTTCACGCCGTGGAGTTCACCGTGAGCTGCCCGTGCCAGCGATAGACGGGTCGTATCGGATCGTTCAGCGCGAGGATGTAGTGATCTCGTACGCGAGATCTCCCGACCGCGGGGAGGTCGACGGATTGCGGTAACCGGCCGTCGACGAGTTCTACCCGACGTGAGATCGCACCACGGGAGGAGCGGAAGATCGCATCCCTGGTGAGTCGTCTCAGATCCTCGGTCATGCCATCAAAATACGCTCCGACGAGCGGGTTTGCACCGGGGATGCGCCCTGGGGATGCCGGCCGGCCCGTGTCGGGTTGAGACGTATCCGAGCCGAATGCGTTTCGACGGGCGGCCGGGCATCCCTGGGTGATCACCAGACTAAGGGTTGACGGGTCGTGTCCTCAATATGGAGGACACAATCCCGTCAATTCTTGACGGGTTCCGGTGCCGTACAGAGCTGCTTCCAGGCGCGGCTGAAGTGGTTGAGCGGGCCCGGGCCGTGGCCAACGTCCAGGTCGTCTGCGGACTGGAGGCTGGCTGTCAGCCATTTCTTGGAGACGTTCAGCGCGGTTCCCCAGTCGTCGAGGCGTGCGCGGTTCGTGGCGAGCGCCGCCGACAGTGAGCAACCGGTGCCGTGTGTGTTCGCCGTGGCGACGCGCGGGGTGGTGGTCCGGGTGACGGGTCGGCCGGTGCCGAGCGTGTCGTGGGCGTCGACGAGTGCGTCGGGGGAGGTGGGCCCGCCGAGGTGGCCGCCGGTGACGAGGACGGCGACCGCGAAGTGGGCGGAAAGCCGCTGGGCCTGCGCTATCGCGGCCTCCCATGACGACGCGCGTGGTTCGCCAGTGAGGACAGCAAGTTCGTCGAGATTGGGTGTGACGACGCTGCACAGCGGGAGGAGATCGCGGAGGGCGTGAGGGATGTCGTCGCGACCCAGCGTGCCGCCGGTGCTGGCTTTGAGGACGGGGTCGAGCACCACGATCGGCGGCGTGACCTTGACCAGCCAGGTCTCGACAACCCGTGCATTCTCGGCGGTCCCGAGCATCCCGATCTTGACGGCGTCGATGGTGACGTCGTCGCTGACCGCGTCGAGTTGCTCGGCGAGGAACGCCGCGGGTGGGGTGTGGATGGTGCGGACTTCGGTGGTGTTCTGGGCGACGAGGGCGGTGATGACGGCCATGCCGTAGCCGCCGTTGGCGGCGATGCTTTTGAGGTCGGCGTGGATTCCGGCGCCGCCGGTGGGGTCGGTGCCGGCGATGCTGAGCACGCGGGGGATGGGTTGCTCGCCGGGGGTCATGGCGCGACGTTAGCAGGTCCGGTTCGACGGGTTCCGGGATCGTGCGCTATGGTCAGTGCATCCACACGGGGGCCCTCGCAAGGGCTGAGATCGGGCTGACGCGGCCCGCGACCGTTCGAACCTGTCCGGGTAATGCCGGCGAAGGAAGTAGGAGTCTCCTCGATGGATTCTGTCGTATCTGCACGCGCTCTGGCTTATCTGCACGACACGGAGCACGACCTCCATGTGCCGGTCTCCCGGATCGGTTTGGACCCGTCTCCGGACGGCACCGCCAACCCGCCGGTGACGGTCTACCGGACCGAGGGCCCAGGAAGTGACCCGGTGGTCGGGTTGGCGCCCCTGCGCGAGGGCTGGATCGAAGCCCGCGACGACACGGAAGTGTATGAGGGTCGTCGGCGCAACCTTCAGGACGACGGCCGGTCGGCGATGCGCCGGGGTGAGGCGTCGGCGGAGTGGCGGGGTGCGAAGCCGCCGGTGCGGCGGGCGCTGCCGGGGCGCACGATCACGCAGATGCGGTACGCCCGCGACGGGGTGATCACCCCGGAGATGCGGTTCGTAGCGTTGCGGGAGAACTGCGACGTGGAGCTGGTGCGCTCCGAGGTCGCGGCCGGCCGGGCGATCATCCCGAACAACGTGAACCACCCGGAGTCGGAGCCGATGATCATCGGCAAGGCGTTCCTGGTGAAGATCAACGCGAACATCGGCAACTCGGCGGTGACGAGCTCGATCGCCGAGGAGGTCTCCAAGCTGCAGTGGGCGACCACGTGGGGTGCGGACACGGTGATGGACCTCTCCACCGGCGATGACATCCACACGACCCGGGAGTGGATCATCCGCAACTCCCCGGTCCCGATCGGTACGGTCCCGATCTACCAGGCGCTGGAGAAGGTGAACGGTGACGCGTCGGCGCTGACCTGGGAGGTGTACCGGGACACGGTCATCGAGCAGTGCGAGCAGGGCGTGGACTACATGACCGTCCACGCCGGGGTGCTGCTGCGGTACGTGCCGTTGACGGCGGAGCGGGTTACCGGGATCGTCTCCCGTGGCGGGTCGATCATGGCCGGCTGGTGCCTGGCCCACCACCAGGAGAACTTCCTCTACACGCACTTCGACGAGCTGTGCGAGATCTTCGCCCGCTACGACGTCGCGTTCTCCCTCGGCGACGGGCTGCGGCCCGGGTCGATCGCGGACGCGAACGACGCCGCCCAGTTCGCCGAGCTGGACACGCTCGCCGAGCTGACCAAGCGGGCCTGGGAGTACGACGTGCAGGTGATGGTCGAAGGCCCCGGCCATGTGCCGTTCCACCTGGTGAGGGAGAACGTGGAACGCCAGCAGGAGCTCTGCGACGGCGCCCCGTTCTACACCCTCGGCCCGCTGGTGACCGACATCGCCCCCGGCTACGACCACATCACCTCCGCGATCGGGGCGACCGAGATCGCCCGCTACGGCACCGCGATGCTCTGCTACGTCACCCCGAAGGAGCACCTGGGCCTGCCGGACCGGGACGACGTGAAGACCGGCGTCATCACCTACAAGATCGCCGCCCACGCCGCCGACCTCGCCAAGGGTCACCCGGGCGCACAGGCCAGGGACGACGCGCTGTCCAAGGCCCGGTTCGAGTTCCGCTGGCGCGACCAGTTCGCACTCTCGCTGGACCCGGTCACGGCGGAGGCGTTCCACGACGAGACCCTGCCGGCCGAGCCGGCGAAGACGGCGCACTTCTGCTCGATGTGCGGGCCGAAGTTCTGCTCGATGCGGATCTCCCAGGACATCCGCGACCAGTTCGGCGGCGTTACCGAGCAGCAGCGGGTCGCCGGGATGGCGGCCAAGTCCGCGGAGTTCGCCGAGGCCGGTGGGAAGGTCTACCTCCCCGCACCCAGCTCCACCCGGCCCTAACCGTGGTGCGTGAGGACCGGGAGCGCCGCGCGCAAGCGCCCGGCGCTGCCCGCCGGGTCAGCCGACTCGGTGATCGCCCGCACCACGACCACACGCTCAGCCCCGGCGGCGACGACCTCCGCGATGGTGGTCTCGTCGATGCCGCCGATCGCGAACCACGGCCGGGTCGAGGCGAAGTCGGCCGCGTAGCGGACCAGGTCGAGACCGACCCCGGCGCGGCCGGGCTTCGTCGGCGTCGCCCAGACCGGGCCGACGCAGAAATAGTCCAGGCCCTCAGCGGCGATCGCGGCTTCGATCTGCTCGACGCTGTGGGTGGAGAGCCCGATCGCCGTCTGCGCGCCAACGACCGTGCGGGCGACCGGGACGGGGAGGTCCTTCTGTCCGAGGTGCAGTACCGGGGCCTGGGAGACCAGGGCGATGTCGGCGCGGTCGTTGACCGACCAGAGCTTCCCGTGCCGGGCGGCGACCTCGGCGAGGACGGTGAGGACGTCGAGCTCCTCGCCGCCCTCGAGGGTCTTGTCCCGCAACTGGATGATGTCGACCCCTCCGGAGAACGCGGCGCCCACGAAGTCGGCGAAGTCGCCCTGACGGGTGCGGGCATCGGTGCAGAGGTAGAGCTGTGCGGCGGCGAGGGACATGAGGTCAGCGTAGCCGGGGCCGCGAGCCGCTCCGACCGGACCGTCGTCGACATAGCGGTCGTCGGCGGCGGGATCATCGGCCTGGCCATCGCCTGGCGGATCGCCCGGTCCGGCCGCAACGTCCGGTTATTCGACCCGGCGCCGGCCCGCGGCGCCACCTTCGCCGCGGCCGGGATGCTCGCCCCGGTGAGCGAGTACCACTACCAGGAGGACGCCCTCCTCCCGCTCATGCTCGCCTCGGCCGCCCGGTACCCGGAGTTCATCCGCGAGCTCTCCCCGAACGGCGAACCGACCGGGTATCTGCCGACGGAGACCCTGCTGGTGGGGGTCGATGCCGGCGACCGGCAGGCGTTGGCCGGCCTCCATTCCGCCCACCGTCGCTGGAACCTCGACGTCCAGAGGCTGACGACAGGCGCCGCCCGAGCGCAGGAGCCCCTGCTCGGCCCACGCGTGACGTCCGCCTACATTGTCGGCGGCGACCATCAGGTCGACCCGCGCACCCTCGCAGCCCGCCTGGTCGACGATCTGATCCGAACCGGCCGCGGCGTCATCGTGCGAGAGAGGGTGGTCGGGCTGCTCCACGCGGATTCGGCAGACCCGGACTCGCGCGTGACCGGCGTGCGGACCGAGAACGAGGAGGTCTCGGCGGAGGAGGTCGTCCTCGCCAACGGCCTCGGCGCAAACGAGCTCGAAGCCCTTCCGGGCGGATTGCACCTCCCGCTGCGACCGGTGTTCGGTGACATCCTGCGGTTACGTGTTCCGGTCGCCCTCCAGCCGCTGCTCTCGGCCACCGTGCGCGGCCTCGTCCACGGCGAGAGCGTCTACCTCGTCCCACGCTCCGACGGAACGCTCGTCATCGGAGCGACGCAGCGCGAGGACGGGATGCCCGGAGTCTCCGCCGGCGCCGTCCATCGCCTCCTGCGCGATGCGCAGGAGCTCCTGCCTGCCGTGGCCGACCTGGAACTGGTCGAAGCGACCGCGCGAGCCCGCCCGGCGACACCGGACAACGCCCCCTGCTCGGCCGGATGACCGGACCAGACGGCGCCGATGTGCCGGGACTGATCGTCGCCACTGGATTCTTCCGCCACGGCGTCCTGCTCGCCCCGATCGCCGCCGACATCTGCCTCCACCTCATCAACGGGGAGCACGACCCGCGTTGGGACGACATCCGTCCCGACCGATTCGCGACTCGAAACAGCCCCAGGACCATCGCAGGAAGGATCCGCGCATGATCACGATCACCGTCAACGGCCAGCCGCAGGAGAGAGAGGTGACACTGTCGGTCGCGGACCTCGTCGAGGAACGCACCGGCATCCGGGTCGGCGCTGGGGGAGCGACCTCCGGCGCAGCGCCACTCGGCATCGCCGTCGCGGTCAACTCCGCCGTCATTCCGCGCAGCGGCTGGGCGGGCGAAGAGCTCGCCGACGGAGACATCATCGAGATCGTCAGCGCGACCCAGGGAGGATGACCATGCTCACGGAAACGATCGGCCCGGACGCGGCCCCGGAGACCGAGAACCTCCCCGCCGGCATTCTCCGAATCGATGGCGTGGAGTTCACGTCCCGCCTGATCATGGGCACCGGCGGCGCCTCGAGCCATGCCGGTCTCGGCGCGGCACTGACCGCCTCCGGCACGCAGCTGACCACCGTGGCGATGCGCCGGCATGACCCCTCCGCCGAGGGCTCCCTGTTCCGCCTGATCGCCGACAAAGGCATCCGACTTCTGCCGAACACCGCCGGCTGCCTGACCGCCCGGGAGGCCGTCCTCACCGCTGAACTCGCCAGGGAAGCGCTCGCGACCGATTGGATCAAACTGGAGGTGATCGCGGACGAGGACACCCTCCTGCCCGACGGCGCCGAGCTGGCCTCCGCCACCGAGGAACTCGTCCAGCGCGGCTTCACCGTGTTCGCCTACACCAACGACGACCCCGCTCTGGCACGCCGGCTCGAGGACCTCGGCGCCGCAGCGGTCATGCCCCTCGGCGCGCCCATCGGCACCGGCCTCGGCATCCTCAATCCGCACAACATCGCACTGATCGTCGAGCGCGCGAACGTCCCGATCGTCCTCGACGCCGGCATCGGCACCGCCTCCGACGCAGCCCTGGCGATGGAGCTCGGCTGCGACGCCGTCCTGCTGGCCACCGCCGTCACCCGCGCCCAGGACCCCGTCGGCATGGCCACCGCCTTCCGCCACGCCGTGATCGCAGGCCGGCTCGCCGCCCTCTCCGGGCGTATCCCCCGCCGCACCAGAGCGCTCGCCTCCTCGTCGATGGAAGGCCGACCCGACCTGTGACCGCAACGACCGACCGCGACAGCATGACGCCCCTCGTCGAACCCGCATCCGAACTGGAGGCCGACGAATACGACCGGTATTCGAGGCACATCCTGCTGCCCGAGATCGCAGTCCTCGGCCAGCGCAGACTGAAGAACGCTCGCGTGTTCGTCATCGGCGCCGGAGGACTCGGCTCCTCCGTCCTCCTCTACTTGGCCGCCGCCGGCGTGGGAACACTCGGCATCATCGACGACGACCGCGTCGAGACGAGCAACCTCCAGCGCCAGGTCATCCACAGCGCCGACGACGTCCACCGCCTCAAAGTCGACTCCGCACGCGACACGATCGCAGCGCTCAACCCGCTCGTCCGGGTCGAGACCTACCCATTCCGTCTGACGGCCGCGAACGCGCGAGCGCTGTTCGAGCAGTACGACCTCGTCATCGACGGAGCCGACAACTTCGCGACCCGATACCTCGTGTCCGACGCTGCGGAGATCACCGGGAAGCCCTGCGTGTGGGGCTCCATCCTCCGATTCGAAGCGCAGGTCAGCGTCTTCTGGAGCGCGCACGGCCCCACCTACCGCGACCTCTTCCCCGACTCGCCGCCACCCGAGTCAGCACCGTCGTGCGGGGAAGCAGGCGTCTTCGGCATGCTCTGCGGCGTCGCGGGGTCGATGATGGCCGCCGAGGCCGTCAAGCTCATCACGGGTACCGGGCGATCCCTACTGGGACGGCTCGCCACCTTCGACCTCAAGGACGCCTCCTGGCGGGAACTCCACGTTGTCAGAGACCCCGCACGACACGTCCCCGCGCGTCTGGCCGACGACCCCGACTCGTGCAACCCCGAAGTCGTAGCCGACCATGACGTGGACTCGATCACCGTCCCGGAACTCGAGCACCTGCTTCGGGAACGCTCTGGTGGGAGGTCGGAGTTCGAGCTCGTCGACGTGCGAGAACAGGACGAGTGGGTCGCCGGACACATCCCCGAGTCGCGGCTGGTGCCGCTCAGCCGCCTCAGGCGAAACGCTGCCATCGACGGCACACCGTTCGAACGACGCATCGTCCTCTACTGCAAAGCAGGGCCGCGAGCCCGCACAGCGCAATCGATTCTCGGAGCTGCCGGTTACGCGGACGTCATTGTCGTGACGGGAGGGTTCGACGAATGGGCACGAAGACTGGTGCATGGAACGTGGTGACGATGGCGTCGGGCGGGCCGGTGTTCCGGGACGAGACACGGCCGCGCCGAACAATGGCGGTCACAGAGTTCCGACATCCTCGTCAGCCGGATTTGATAATCTGCTGAACCTCTAGCTGTAGTTCCCCGTGAGGTTGTGAACGCGGGCTGCGGGTGTTGAGCCGCCGATTCCGGTGTGGGGTCGGTGGTGATTGTAGTGATGGAGCCAGTGCAGGTAGGCAGCCGCGCGTGAGTCTTCGTCGGCGTAGGCGATGGCGTAAGCCCATTCGGTTTCCAGAGTGCGGTTGAACCGCTCGACCTTGCCGTTGGTTTGCGGTCGGTAGGGGCGAGTCTTGCGATGCTGGATGGTGCCGAGCGCGTCGGCGAAGTCGTTGGATCGGTAGCAGGCTCCGTTGTCGGTCATCACGGCGGTGACGGTGATTCCGGCATGTTGGAAGAACGCATTCGCGCGAAGCCAGAACGCGGCCGCGGTCTCTTTGCGCTCGTCGTCGAGAATCTCCGAGTAGGCCAACCGGGAGTAGTCATCGACGGCGTGGTGCAGATAGCGGTAGCCCCGTGAGGCGGGCGCTCCTCTGCGGGCAGCGCGCGAGCGGGCGGCTCCCGCTCGGCGGTTCTGCTCCGAGACGCGGCCGTGTGCCCTCCAGCCTCCGCCGTCGGGGACGCGGCCCTGCTTCTTGATATCGACGTGGACGAGCTGGCCCGGCGAGGCGACCTCGTAGCGGATCGGTTTCGGTCTGCGAACCGGTAACCCGGTGCTGGCGTCAAGATGGGTCAGCAATGGCATCCGGTAACGGGCCAACACCCGACCGACCGTCGAACGGTGCAAGCCGAGGTGATACGCGATCCGATGCGGACCCCACCGGCGCGTGAAGCGCAACGCGACGATCCGCCGCTCGACGCGCCGACTCAACCGCGACGGCGATGTCGATGGACGGCAGCTGCGATCAGTCAACGGCAAACCAGCCCGGTAACGGTCAGCCCACCGCTTCGCCGTGGCCGGCGAGCACTGGAACCGATCCGCAGCACGCCGCAACGGCCAGCCCCGCTCCACGACCAGGACGGCAAGACGACGACGCCCCTCCGGCGTCAACGGTGCATTAGCGTGAGTCACGAAGACCTCCGAGAACGATTGGTGTGTGGTAACCCACATCGTTCCGGAGGTCTTCGCCTAAGTCACGCGTTCACAACGTGTCGGGGAACTACATCTAGCCGTCGGGTCGGTCGTGGTGGCGAAACGATGATGGCCGCCTCTCGAGGCGGCCATCGCAATCGACGCAGGGAACTAGCGAGCGGGACGTGCAGCTCGAGCTGTCGTGATCGCAGTTCGAGCGAACTGGTTGCTGAACGTCTCTGCTTGGACCTTGACCCAGTTGTCATTGACTGCGAACGCCCAGAACAACAGCAACGCAATGTGGCCGAGAACGACGACGAGACCTACGAGTGGGACGGAGGTGAAGAACAGCACGACGGCGTTGACCGCCAATCCAGCGAGTATGACTCCGACCGCAACACCCTTCACGGCACGGGTGTTTCTTCGGAAGCCGTACCGAGCGTTCTCGTGTCGGACGAGGGACGCGTCTATCCCATCCCGGCGGATCACACTGATCGCCAGATCGATTGCCCCGCGGTACCGGGTGTCTGCCTGCTCTGGGTTGGAAGTCTCCTCCGCAGCGGTGGGGAGATCCTCACCGGTCAGCTGGCAGATCGCTTCGCGCAGCCGTCGACGCGATTCGGTGTCCCCGCTGTCGCGGTGACGCAGCGCCCGCGTCGTCGGCAGCCCATCCCACTCGGAGACGAGGCGCTCCTGCAGAAGTCGCCCTCTGCCTCGGACGAGTTCGTTCGCGACGGAGATGATGCCGACGACACCGAGGGCCGGGATGCTAATCCCGACCCACGGCGTGTTGACGAGGTAGAGGACGAATAGCAGCAGCGGCAACATCAGCACCACTGCTGGCGCAGTCCTCGCCTGCAGGGTGTAGCTGTCGAAGCCGCTAATCGTCTTCCTCCAGGGGGCCAATCCCGGTGATCGGACCCCAGCCGTCCCGCTTCGTTCCGGGCGACCAGTAGGCGATGGTCTTCCCCTCGGTGACA
Organism: Leifsonia sp. L25; assembly: GCF_050632895.1. The sequence continues at coordinate 2,282,606 of NZ_JBODRZ010000003.1, forward strand.
TACACTCCCGCGCCACGTCGTCCCAGCGCGTTGGTGACCTTCGGTGAGGGTGCTTCTCGGAGTTCTTCGCGCTGCTGATGTAGGCGTCGGTCTTCCGGAACCCGTGGTCGATCGGTCCGAGAATCCGGTCGAGGATGTCCGGGCCGACGTTGCGATGGCTTCCGTGGTGAGGTGCCTGGAACAAGTCGAGCGGGTATGCGCTGAATGCTCCGACGTGTGCCTCATACTCGTCCGCTGCCGCCTCGAGCGAAGGGATGCCGGCGTCTCCGGTGAACATCAGCCGCTTCCCGTCGACCTGGAGGAGCGTGATTACCGAGCTCTTGTTCCGGGGGCTGGTTTCGTCGGAGTTTGTGAGCGTCTCCGACGGGTACAGTGCACGCACGCGCTCGAGGACCTTAACGCCCTTGGTAAGCGAGGTTGCAATTCCATTCTCCTGTAGAGAAAGACTTTGCTGGCGCGAGCGAGCTACGTGCTCTCTCGGAGTTCAGTCCACGCCGGAACGAGGTGTTCAGCCGCAACTATCTCAATGGGAAGTACGCAGCGATACCTCGTATCGATCAGCACGCGTTCTTGGATCTCTGGGATGAAACGGGTGAGCTCGAACCGTGATTCCCCCCGCCCAGGACCTCGCTCGCAAGGCCCCTAGTCGCGAACCGAGGTCGTTCATTCTTGTGCTGCATGAGCGTCCTGTTCATGAGGAGTATGTGCAGTGGGTCAAGCAACAGACGCACCACCATCCGATCGCCCTGGAACCGATGCCCACGGACGATCCGCTCAAGAACATCCGGTTTGCCCGTGAACGCGCCACAATCGCGCGCGAGCAGGGCGCGGCGTACGACGAGGTCTGGTGCGTGTTCGATCGACTACCTGACGGGGTTGCTGAACTCGTGGCGGATAGTTCCGAGCTTTCTGGTGTCCGGCTTGTAGATAACACCCCCAACTTCGAATTATGGCTGCTGCTCCATTTCGCGGACTTGGCTCCGGGAACTAGTCCTGAAGTTCAGCTCGTCAAGTTCCTCCCCGGCTATCAAGGAGCGCTTGCAGGCGACGAGTCTGCGCTCCAAGGTCGATACGACCACGCAAGGTTGCGGGCGACGGCGCTTCCGCCTTCTCACGGGCACACCAATACCTTCTCGCTCGTCGATTCGGTGTTGCAGTCCTACGAAGACTTCAAAGGCGACGGCCCCGCGACTGTCGACCTCTAACCCGGCTAGCGGGGTCTGCCGGCTCCCGAGCGCCATCCATTTCCTTGCGTTTCGACCCGCTTCAGGTGGTGTATTGCGCCAGCCTTCAGCGAAGGCTTCGATGTATTGACACGGCGGCTGTTGCCTCAGTCCGGGTGACCGTGGCGTCGGGCAGACTGGTGGGGTGGAACGTGAGCCTCCGGCGCCAAGGCCGTTTGGTGTCTCTGCTGATGAAGCGGTCGAGTTGTGCCGCGAATGGATGATCTATCTGGGCGCAGTGGACACTGTCGCCGCGCAAGATCCTGCCCGGCAGCTCTGCGACCTCTACAGTTCCCGGTACCTCGCCTGGGTCGATAACGGACGGGGGAACCTGGATATCGATGCGGTGGAGAATGCTGCGAGGCTAGCGACCTCCGATGGCCGGCAGGCGTTGATCTTCGTGCGAGGGGGAGTTCGACCGGTGGCGCAGCAACAGGCCGACGCCCTGGGCGTGGCGATCCTCTGGTACCACGCTGTCGACGCAACCTTGGCGGGCGCGAGTCGACCCGGTCTTGCGGTCGTGGCCTCAGGGCTGAGGACGGCCTAATCCACCGTCCAAGTCAGAGGCGCAGGGAAGGCGACGGAGCTTCGCTCGCGGTCGACGCTCGTGTCGGGTCGGTGCGGGATGCTCGTGCGAGCTCGCGACGGGAGGCGATCCGAGACTTCTCGAGCGTCTCTTCTCGCGGATGGCGCTGCATGGTGTCGCCTAGTTCGGCGATCGCGGCCCGTGCGGTTCCCGCGATGACGACGGCTTCGTTTCTTCCTCTGCCGCGGGTGAGACCGACGTAGAGGCCGGCTGCGTCGACGCCGGGGCCGACGATGGATCGTTCGGTGGTTTCCCCTTGGACTCCGTAGACGGTGCCGGCGTATCCGAGGTGCAGGTGGGATCCGGCGTACTCGTGGGTGATCTTCCTGAGGTGGGACGAGTCGGTGAGACTTGTTAGAAGCACGTGGTCTTTGGTGATGGCCTTGATAATCCAGGTCTGGCGGTTCTCCACCCCGGACGTGTTGTCGTTGCGTCGAGTCTGAACGACGTCGCCCACAAAGCACGGCTGATCGGCCTGACCGAGTACCTGACGGTCGGTGGTGAGGTCGCCGGACGCGATGCGCTGAGTTTGGATGCTTTCGTTGATCTGTTGCGCTTCGGCATGGGTGGCGGTCACCAGGGCGATCGTCTGCCCGTGTCCGCTCGCGTCGAACCATCCGTCGACCATCGTCTGCCGGGCGTCGACCTCCGTGGTGACGGACGTGACATGCCCTTTTTCTATTAGCTCCCCTGCGATCCGCTGTCCTTCTTCGGCGCCGTCGGCGTCGCGGAGTCGCAGCGTGAGGTCGGCCCAATCGGGATCACGGAACCGATGGATATTTGTGAGTTCGATCCGGCCGAAGGCTGCGGATCGGAACAGGGCCATGGCACCGGAATGTCCGACAGGGAGGGCTTGGTAGTCGTCGCCGACCACCGCGATAGTTGCTCGTGTGCGTTCGATGACGTCCAGAAGCGCGTTTGCGGCTTCGAGGTCGAGCATGCCGGCCTCATCGACCACGATCCGGTCACCTGGTCGGATCGCGATTCGAGGGCCGCGATACTCCGCTCCGGTCGTGGGGTCGATAGCTCCGGGGAGCAGTCGCGTCCACTCCGTGTTGCCAGAGGCGCTCGTTGTCCAACGCCATCCGTAGTCGTGGAGGAGCTGGTGGAGGGAGGAGGCGGCGCTGTTGGTTTCTCGGCCGGCGACGGTAGAGGCCTTCTTGGTCGGAGCGACGATGATCATGTTGTGTCCGTGCCGGCGAAGCGCGGCTCCGGCGACCTTGAGCATGGTGGTCTTACCCGTTCCCGCGGCCCCGGTGATGGAGACGATCGAGGCTGTTCCGGCGAGGGCGGCAGCACCATCTGCCTGGTCGCCATCGAGGACACGCTCCGGGTCGAGCGCGTGAGCGATCGCCGTGATCTCGCGGGTCGAGACGGCATCTCCGGGTGCTGCCATCGCGTCGATCCGGTTCGCAAGAGTGGTCTTCAGAACAACGGTTGCGGTGGCCATCCGATGCTTGACGTGCTTCGGCGTGTCAGGATCGTTCAGCAACGTCACCGTGTAAGTGCGAGCAGCAGCCTCTGAGACCGCGTCAACAGTTGCGGCAAGTTCAGTGCGCTCGGCCAGAACCCCCGAGGCCGCGATCGCGCGGATGGCGCCGGCCCGGATGTCCAGGTCGCTGAATCGGCCGCCCGTGCCTGTTGAACGTGCATCCGCGTCAACGATTGCTCTGGCCGCGAGAAGCTCCAGGTCCAGGTCGTCGATCGAGACCGCAGCAAGGCGAACGGGGGAGGGGGTTTGTCTGATCGTCGGGTCCACCGAACTCAGCTCTTGCCGAATTAGCTCGGCCCAGTTGTCTTCGTCGAGGTGCCCGGGCTTGTTCGGCCGGTTGGCTGCCCACGCCCACCGGTCGATCTGATTCAGCACGTCGTGGGAAGGCTCCTGTCCGGGGTGCTGTTGCTTCCACCATGCGGTGCGGGCAATCTTGTTGGCTTCGATCTGCGCGGACCGCTTCGACAGGGGACGTACCAGGTGCTGCAACTGGGCGATCTCACCGTCCTCGTTGAGAGTGAACCCTTTCGCGGCGAGGGCGGTGATCCATGCGGGGTCGGTGCGGGCGGCGAGGTCGCCTTCGGCGTTGATGACGTTTTGGAACCGCAACGCAACCCGGGTGTCCAGGTTGGACCATTTCCCGTCGCCACCTTGGACTTTCACGTTCAACCACAGGTGCCGGTGCTTGTGTGGGTCCAGTGAGCGGGAGCGTTCATGCTTGAGCTCGACCACCTCGACTCGAGCGAGGTCTTCTCGGATGCAGCCGCCCTTCCCGCGCCGTGCGTTGAGTTCTTCCTGCCAGAGGTGGATGATCCGGTCCCTTAGTCGGTCCTGGAGGTCTTCGTATGCCGCGTTCAACTCCGGGTCCAGCATCGCCGCGATGCTGAACGACTTCGGCGCGTTGATGGTCGCATCCAGCACCAGGTCCGCGTTCGGGGAGGACATCTCGAACCCGCGATGCTCACCGGTGAGTGGGTCGCCGCCATCGACCCAGGTGCGCAGCTGCTTCCGGGTGAGCAGATCATCGCGGATGGACCCGTTCTCCACGATGTACCGGGTCATCACCGCACCCGCGTAATCCGCTGCCGCGAGCACCCCTTGCGCGGTCTTCGCGGTCAGGTGGGAATCGCAGACACCGCCGAACGCGTACGCGATCGCTTGCCTCACCCCATGTGAGGCAACCCCTCGTTTCCACCGCGCCACACCCCCGCGCATGGCGCCCAGGATACTCCCATTCCACAGAAAGTGCCTGCGTGCATTCGCTCTTGTTTATGTCTATCGCTCTTGTCGTGTCATTTGTGCTCCTTCCGTCTTCTGTCTCCATCACTGCTTTCAGATCTCCTCGTTTTGGGGTTTCCCTTGCGTGCTCCTTGTTCCGCTTCTCCTAGTTGCCTTCTTGGTCGCGCAGCGGCACGATCCTGACCGAGATCCGCGGTCCGCAGTACATCCGTCTCCGGCTATCTGCCCCTGTACATCGCGCAGCAAGGAGCTCGAACCGGGTCACGTAGGTCATCGGTTCATCCGCACGGAACCCGGCACGAATACCGATTCCAGCCCGATCCCGACCAGGTCCGAGGCACGCCGTCGGCTGACGCTGAAGGACGGACGCAGCGAATGAACCACAAGCGGCGCAACGCTCGGATCCCCTTCAAGCGCTCGGATCCCCTTCAGTGGCTCGAGCTCTTCTCCCGGGCGGGTCGGCCCTGTCGGCGCTCGTTAGGAATTGAGCAGAAACGCTCGTGAGGAATTGAGCACCTGATCCAGATTGGACGGGTGATCACCTTGGAGCATTGGGCCTTGATTCGGCGGCTGCACTTGGCAGAGGGAGTGCCGAAGGCGCAGATCGCCAGACAGCTCGGGCTGTCGCGGAACACGGTGGCGAGGGCGTTGGCCTCGCCAGCGCCGCCGACCTATCAGCAGCCGCCGAGACCGTCGGCGTTCGACGAGCTCGAGCCGCGGGTCCGGTCGCTGCTGGCCGAGTTCCCGACGATGCCGGCGACGGTGATCGCCGAACGAGTCGGTTGGGCAGGGTCGCCGTCGTGGTTCCGGAAACGGGTCGCCCTGCTGCGGCCGGAGTATTCACCGAAGGACCCAGCCGACCGGCTGGACTACTCCCCGGGCGACCAGGTCCAGTGCGATCTCTGGTTCCCGCCAGCGCGGATTCCGACTGGGACCGGCCAATGGGCGTCCTTCCCGGTGCTGGTGATGGTCGCCTCGTATTCACGGTTCATCACCGCCCGGATGCTACCCACCCGCAAGACACCGGACCTGCTGGCCGGCATGTGGTCGCTGCTGAGTGGGCAGCTGGGCGCCGTTCCCCGACGACTGATCTGGGATAACGAGGCCGGCATTGGCCGCCGCAACCATCTCGCGGAGGGCGTCACCGGGTTCTGCGGGACGCTGGCCACTCGGATTGTTCAGCTCAAGCCCTTCGATCCGGAGTCCAAGGGCATCGTCGAACGAGCGAACCAGTTCCTGGAGACCTCGTTCATGCCTGGCCGCCAGTTCGAGCACCCCGACGACTTCAACGCCCAGCTGGCGACCTGGCTGACCAGAGCGAATCAACGAACGGTCCGATCGCTCCAGACCCGGCCGACTCAGCTGATCGAGCTGGACCGGAGGTCGATGCTGGCGTTGCCGCCGTTGGACCCGCAGGCCGGGTTCCGCAACCGGATCCGGGTCGGCCGGGACTACTACACGCCCGTGCTCGGCAATGACTACTCCGTCGACCCGGCGGCGATCGATCGGATGGTCGATGTCAGCGCCGACTTGGAGCGGGTCCAAGCGCGTCTCGCCGGTCGGCTGGTCGCCGACCATCCCCGCAGCTGGGGACGCGCCGGACGGATCACCGACCCCGAACACGTCAGCAGCGCCGGCCGGCTGCGGGTCGCGTTCCAGCAACCGTGGCCGAAGACGATCGAGGATGCCGGGATCCTGCGGGATCTGGCCGACTACGACGCCTTCTTCGGCATCACCCTCGACCAGGAAGAGCACACCGCATGACTAGCACCGCGATCAAGCAGATCGACCATCTCGCCCGGGCGCTGAAGGCGCCGCGCATCCAGGAGCACGCTGCCCGGCTGGCCGAGCAGGCCCGCGACGCCGGGTGGTCCCACGAGGAATACTTAGCTGCCGTCCTGGATCGGGAGGTTTCGGCCCGGGACTCCTCCGGATCGGATCTGCGGATCCGGGCGGCCGGGTTCCCCGCCCGCAAGACGATCGAGGACTACGTGTTCGATCACCAACCCGCGCTGAAGCGCGACACGATCTTGCACCTGGCCGGCGGGGCTTTTCTCGCGGGCGGGCAGAACGTCGTCCTGATCGGTCCGCCCGGGACTGGCAAGACACACCTGGCGATCGCGCTCGGGATCAGAGCCGCCCACCTGGGTCACCGGGTTCTGTTCGGCACCGCAACCGAATGGGTAACCCGCCTGCAAGCCGCCCACACGGTTGGCAAGCTCGGCGCTGAGCTGGCCAAGCTGCGCCGTTACGGGCTGATCATCGTCGACGAGGTCGGCTACATCCCGATCGAGCAGGACGCCGCGAACTTGTTCTTCCAACTCGTCTCATCCCGTTACGAACACGCGTCGTTGATCCTGACCAGCAACATGCCCTTCGCCCGCTGGGGCGACGTCTTCTCCGACCAAGTCGTCGCCGCGGCCATGATCGACCGCATCGTCCACCACGCCGAAGTCGTCACACTGAAGGGCTCCAGCTATCGACTCCGAAACACCGAGATCGAGACGCTACCCTCCGTCCGCGCCGAAAACGCGGCAAACTAACCACACAACGAAGTGCTCAATTCCTCACGAGCGAAAGTGCTCAATTCCTGACGAGCGCTGACAGGCCCCGCCGCTGCCACGAAGCAATGCTGCGCCCGAGCAGATAGAGCAGTGCGCTGGTGGCGGTGACGAAGAAGCCCACTGGCCAGTCGCTGATGTAGGCGAGGGCGATGGATGCCCAGATCGTCGCGAGGGCGAAGGCGACGGACAACACGATTGCGGTGGCCGGGCGGCGGGTGAGGAACCGAGCCGCGGCCGGCGGCCCGACGAGCAACGCGAACATAAGGAGAGCCCCTACGATTGGTACGCTCATCGTCGTCGCGCAGGCGAGGATCAAACCGAAGACGACCGACATGGCTTGGGGGCTTACTCCGCGGGATGGCGCCATGTCGGGCAGGACCGACGCGGTGAGCAAGGGGCGGTAGAGCACGGCGATCGCGGCCACGCAGAGCGCTCCGAGCACGAGCATCGGCACGATCTCCAGTGTGGAGACACCGAGGATCTGGCCGAATAGCAGCGCGAAAACCTCGGCGGAGTATTCGGTCGAGCGGCTGAGGAACAGCGCTCCGAGGCCGAGCATCATCACCAGTGCCAGGGCCGTGATGACGTCACTGCGAGCTCGGCGCCCGAGCACGGAGATGGTCAGCGCTCCACCGGCGGCGAAGACGCCCAGCCCGATGAGCGGGTCGATGCCGACCAGGACAGCGCCGGCCGCCCCGGCGAATGCCCCATGGGGGACCGCGTGGGCGAGGAACGCGTTGCCGCGCAGCACCACGAAGAACCCGACGATGCCGGCGATCAGGGCGACGATCGTGCCCGCCTCCCAGGCGTTAACCATGAACGGTGCGAACATCAGCCCACCACCCGTGCCGGCTCGGAAGCGGGAGCCGCGATCATGGCGTCGGGGCGTGGTGCCCGCCGGACGGAACGGAAGTGGACGCTGATACGGACAGCGAGGTAGACGAAGAACACCAGGGCGACGATGCAGAAGCTGACGGGCCAGTTGGGGCCGCCGATCCAGTAGTAGCTCTCGTACGACACCCAGCAGCCCACCCAGGTCGTGGCGACGGCGAGCCCGGACGCGAGGAGCACGGCGAGGCCGGAGCGGCGTGTGAGCAGCAGCGCGGTCGCTGCCGGACCGATGAGCAGGGCGGTGGACAGGATCGCGCCGATGGTCAGTGCGGACAATTCGACGGCGAGCGCGAGCGCGATGAGGAACAGGATGCCGGTCAGGCGGACGGGCACACCGCGAGCGGTCGCGAGGTCGTGGTCGATCGACTCCATCAGCAGCCACCGGTAGGCGAGCACGATCAGCATCAGCGCGACGAGACTGAGGGCGACCACCAGAGGGATGACGCCCGGGTCGATGACGAACAGCGACCCGAAGAGCACCGAGACCGCAGCGTTGCTCGAGCCGCCGATCGTGGTGTCCCAGTAGAGGAACAGGGCAGTCAGGCCCAGCCCGAAGCCAAAGACGACGCCGGTGGCGACGTCTCGCCCCTTGAGACGTTGCACGCCGATGACCTCCATGAGGAGGGCGGCGATGATCCCGGCGCAGACGAAGCCCCACAGCTGGCTGATGCCGACGAGGAAGGCCGCCGAGCCGCCGACCGCGCCGAGATCGGCCAGTGCGTGACCCGCGAAGGACTGACCACGAACAACGGTGAACACACCGACCACGCCGGCGATCGCAGCAACGAAGCCCCCGACGATGAGGGCGGTATGGACCGTCGGACTGCTGAAGAAGCCGCCCAATATAACCGCGGCCAGCATTCTCACGAGCGCTCCTGTTGCAGCGCCGCAGGGCGAGACGGCCCATGGTGGACTTCGTCGGCGACCCCGCCCGTGCCGTCGGCGATGACCATGACACGGCCTTCGGCGCGGATCACGCGGATGGGACGCCCGTACAGACGGGTGAGGACATCGCTCCGCACCACTTCTTCCACGGAGCCAGTGGCCGCCCGGCCGGCGGCGAGATAGACGATACGGTCCATCACCGGCAGGAGGAGGTTCATGTCGTGCGCGGTCATGACGATCGCCACCCGGCGCGTGCGGCGCAGTTCGTCCAGCAGCTCGACGATGTCCTGTGCGCTCGCCGGGTCGAGATTCGCCAGCGGCTCGTCCAGCAGCAGCAGGGCAGGATCGCTGATCAGCGCGTGGGCCAGCAGCACGCGCTGCTGCTGCCCACCGGAGAGCTCGCCGATGCGCTGGTCGGCGAAGGAAACGGCGCCGACCGCGCGGAGCGACTCATCGACGCGCGCGCGCACCTTTCGACGGCGCAGCGGCAAACCGAGCCGGCCACCGTCCAGTCCGAGCGCGACGACATCCCGGGCCCGCAGTGGTGCGTCCGCATCCAGAGCGACCTTCTGCGGAAGGTAACCCACCCCGCCGGAGCGTGCGCTACGTCCCGGGCGATCGATGCGACCGGAACCGGGGCGAAGCACCCCGAGGAGGACCCGCAGCAGCGTCGTCTTCCCCGCGCCGTTCGCGCCGATCAGGCCTACAAACTCGCCGGGCGCGACATCGAGGTCCACACCGTCGAGGATCTGCTTTCCGGAAAAAGTGACACCGATTCCCCGGGCGGAGAGCACCCCGCCCGGGACATCCCCAGTTCGCGAATCCGTCACAGCTTCTCGGTGGACTGGCCGTTCGTGATCGCGTTCGTGAGCGCGGTCACCTCGGCCTCCATCCACTTCTGGTAGTGGTAGCCGGTCGGCATCGTCTCGTACACGCCCACGACAGGCACGTTGTTCGAGCGGGCAAGAGACAGGAAGTGCGAGGTCACCGAATCGGTCACCTGCTGGTTGTAGAGGAACACTTTGACGGCCTTGCCGGTGAAGAGCGCATCCTGCGCCGCGGAGTCCTGCGGCGACGGATCGGTGCCGTTCATGATCGCCGCCTGCAGCGACCACGGCGTCTTGATGTCCACACCCGCAGCCTGCAGCATGTAGTCCACCACCGGTTCAATCACAGCGACGGGCGCGCCGGCGTGGTTCTGCTTGAACGCTGCCAGCTGGTCCGTCCAGGTCTTCAGCGAATTGTCGAATGCGGTCAGCTGGGCCTGGAAGTAGCTCGTGTGCGAAGGCTCGATCTTGCCCAGATCAGCAGCGATCACTTTCGCGACGGCGGGCATCGTCTTCGGGTCATACCAGAGGTGCGGGTTTTCCGTGCTGTCCGGCAGGCCCAGGACATCCTGGGCCACGATCACCGTGCGCGTCCTGTCGGGCGAGGCCTTCTCGAGCTTGGCCATGAAGTCGTCATAGCCGACACCGTTCTGCACCACCAGCTGCGCGGTGCTCAGCGCGCTCGCAACGCTCGCGCTGGCCTCGAAAGTGTGCGGATCCGTGTTCGGGTCGCTCATGATCGCTGTCGCCGCCACGTACTTCCCACCGATCTGCGCAGCGACGTCCGAGTACTCGTTCTCCGCTCCGACGACGACGATCTTGCCGTCGCCGCCGGTGCTCCCGTTCGAGGACTGCGAGCAACCGGCCAGAGCCGCCGTCAACGCCGCGGCCGCAACACCGACGGCTACCAATTTGTTGATGCGCACTGACATCCATCCAATCCGGGGAACGTGTCCCATCTACGTCACTATTGATAAGTATTCTCAATAGGGCAAGGCTACGACACGGGGTTGCGATTACGCTAATCGTAACGATAATAATTCTCAATATCTATAAGAAGCGAGAGGGAGGGGGCGTTCATGGGTCCCACCGCTGATGGCGCTGCGCCATCTCGGCAGCGGGCGCACCGATACCGATCACTGGTCCTTTCCGCGCTCGCGGCTTTGGAATCGCCCATCTCTGCCCAGTCGCTGTACACCGCTTTGCGTGGCAGCGGCGAACGCATCGGCTTGGCGACGGTGTATCGCGAGTTGCATGCGCTCACCCGGAATCGACAAATCGAGGAAGCATTCGTTGGGGGCGAGACCGTCTACCGGGTTTCGCAACGGGACCTTCTCGTCTGCGACGGTTGCGGGCGCACCGAGGAAGTCGGCGCCGGTGTGACGGTCGAAGCGGCGTTGGACCGATTTTTCGGTGGCGCGCACCCGGTCACCGTGCACGGCGTATGTACCTTGTGCTCGTCGAAGTGACGAAGGCTTCCGCTCTCGAGAGGAACGTGGGTGTTCTCGCATCCTTCTCAGCGACTCGTTCAGGCCGCGGCGCTAGAGTGGCGCCCCGATCAAGCCGACCGGAGGTTTCATGGCGCACGCGCACGCTCACTCGCATGGCGGGTCCCTCCGGACGGGGCCGCGAGGCCGGATCCTCCGGAATGTCGTCGCCGCCGTGCTGGTGCTGGCTGGGCTGGCGACGGCGGCCGGCCTGGCGCTGCTTTGGCCGGATCATGGGAAGGTCGCGTCCGCGTCCTCCAAGATCGAGTTCGCGGCAAAGGGCACAACCTTTCCGACCGGGCGGATCGTCGCGCTGTCGAAAACCTGCCCGGGGTACTTCTCCTCGGGGTCCGCATCGACCTCCGCGCCCGGAGACACCCGCGCGTGCCAACTCGCGAAAGTGACGCTCCTCGACGGCGCCTCGAAGGGGAAGTCGGTCACCGTGCCGCTGCTGTGGCCGTATTCGAGCGCCGGCCTGCGGGTCGGCGACCGGATCGAATTGGTGGTGCCGCCGAAGGCCGCCGACGCCTCGTCGTCGGGCCTGGACGCGCAGACCCTCGCGACCGAAGCACAGGGCATCACCGTCAACGGCGTGGTGCGCGACCAATCGCTCACGGCCTGGGTGGTTCTGTTCGCGGTCATCGTCATCGCCGTCGGGCTCCTCCGGGGCCTGATGGCTTTGCTGGCGCTGGGCTTCAGCGGGTTCGTGCTCGTGGGCTTCGTGCTCCCTGCCCTTGTCTCCGGTCAGCCCGGACTGGCCGTCGCGGTCGTCGGGTCCTCGACGATCATGTTCGTGGTCCTCTACCTCGCGCACGGCCCTTCCATGCGCACGAGCGTGGCTCTGCTGGGTACCCTCTTCGGCATCGTGCTGACCGCAGGTCTGGCGCAACTCTCGGTCGGCACCACCCACCTGACGGGCGTCACCGGGGACGTCGGCGGGATGCTGGCCGGGTCGACGCAGATCGACTTCCGCGGCGTCCTCACCTGCGCGATCGTCATCGCCGGCCTCGGCGTCCTCAACGACGTCACCGTGACCCAGGCGTCGGCGGTGTGGGAGCTGCGCGCGGCCTCCCCTCTGCTGTCCCGCCGAGAGTTGTTCACCCGGGCGATGCGCATCGGCCGCGACCACATCGCCTCCACGATCTACACCATCGTGTTCGCCTACGCGGGGGCCGCCATGGTGACCCTGATCGTCATCTACCTCTACAACCGGCCGGCGGTCAGCCTGCTGTCGCAGGAGGACCTCGCCGCCGAAGTCGTCCGGACCCTGTGCAGCGCGATCGGCCTGGTGCTCGCCGTACCCGTCACAACCGCCCTCGCCGCACTCCTCGTGCCCCAGGAGCTCACCCGCGCCGACGAGAACCGCGTCACCGCGTCGCTGAAGCTGTGGTGGTACTCCTTCATCCCGCGACCCGCGCACGACGCCGCGCAGGCACCGTCCCGCATCGATACGGAGACCCATTAGGCGACGCGACGCGACTCTACATCATGTAGAGTAAATCGCGTGATCGCGGAACCCGCCCTGGCTTGGACCTTCTCTGCATGGTTCGCCGGCACCGGCGTGATCTTCCTGGTGGCGCTGGTGCACTCCCGCACCTGGCCGGATCGGGGATCGTACTCAGCCCACGTGCTCATGAGTCTGTCGATGGCGATCATGCCGTGGACATGGTCGACGAGCGTCCCACCGCTTCTTCAGATCGTCGTGTTCACCGTCGCCGCGCTCTGGTACGTCGGACTCGCCGTATTCCGCCCGCGGACGCATGCGGGCCCTGAGGCTGGCAGCCATCACGTGGGGCCTCTTCTGCTGGCCTATCACGCGGCGATGATGGCTGCGATGGTCTGGATGAGCGCCCTGATGACCATGACGATGGGCGGCTCGACCGGCGGGATGCGCGACTCCGGTGGGATGGCGATGCCGGGAATGGAGATGTCCCGGGATTCGATGGCCGGGCTGTGGCGACAGCCGGGATGGGTCGTGACGGTCACTCTCGGATTCGTCGCCCTCTTTGCGGCCGCGACCGTGTGGTTCCTCGTCGACCTCGCTCGCGCTCGGGGCGGGCGGCGTGGCTCCGCTCCGCTCTCGCCGCTCGTTCAAACCCTGCTGAACATGGTCATGGCGATCGGGATGGGCGGTTCCTTCCTCGTGATGTCGTGATGACTCTCCTCCCTCTGTTCTCCTCGAAAGGAAACCTGCAATGACAGCATCCCGTCGCCGCCGATTCGGCATCGTCGGCACCCTCGCGGCGGCCGCCTCCGCCGCTCTCGTCCTGGCCGTGGCCGGGCCGGCCTCCGCCCATGTGGTTGTCGGCGGCCCCGTCACGGAAGGCGGCTACGGCGTCCTCACCTTCCGTGTTCCGACGGAGTCGGACACCGCCTCCACGGTCAAGCTCGCCGTCAGCTTCCCCAAGGACACCCCGATCATCACCGTCTCCACTCAGCCGAAAGCCGGTTGGACGGCGGCGGTCGCCACGGGCAAGCTCGCGAAGCCCGAGAAGGACGACGACGGCAACACGATCGACACGTATGTATCGTCGGTCACCTGGACGGCGGCCGCCGGCACCGGGATCAAGCCGGGCGAGTTCGACACCTTCGCCGTCTCGGTCGGACCGATCCCGAAGGTCCAGAAGCTGACTTTCCCGGCCGTCCAGACCTACAGTGACGGTTCGGTCGCGAACTGGAACGAGATCCAGCAGGGCTCGACCGAGCCGGAGCACCCGGCCCCGACCCTCGTCGTCACGACCGCGAGCTCCGACAGTGCGAATGGGAGTACGGCGACAGCCACGCCCGGCGCGACCGGCGGCATGGAGATGTCGTCGTCATCGTCCGACAACAGTGGGCTCGGCATCGCCGGTCTCGTCGCCGGGCTGCTCGGCCTGGTCCTGGCGATCATCGCGCTCGTGCGAAGCGGCCGTGGGAAGGCCGCCGAGACGAAGTGACCCCGGCCTCGTCGCGGCTCGGACGGGGAGGCGGTCGGCTCGTCGTCGCCGCCTCCCTCGCCTTCGCTGCGCTCTACCTGATCTGGCAGTTGCTCGTCCCGGCGTCCCCGGCGGCGGCGCATGCCGTTCTGGAGTCGAGCAGCCCCGTGGACGGATCACGGGTAGCCACCGCGCCGGCGCAGGTCACGTTCACCTTCGACGAGGCGGTGCAGCTCCCGCCGGATGCGACTGCCACGCTCTCCGATCACGGCGTCCGCGTCGACTCTGGACCGGCGCGTCTGGCCGACTCCGGGAAGACCGTGGTGATCCCATTGCGGAAAGCCCTGGCCGACGGGGCGTACACCGCGAGCTACCGGGTGGTGTCGGCCGACGGTCACGTCGTCACCGGGGCCATCCGGTTCGGCCTGAACGCTGACCCCGCGACGGCAGGGTCGACCACGCCCACCCCGATCGACCCCGTTGAGGTGGCCGCCGAGTCAGCGCAAGGACTGGTCTACGGCGGTGTCGTGCTGCTGATCGGCGTGTCGTTCGCGGGCTTGGTGCTCTGGCCCTCTGTGGGCTCCCGACGCGGTGCGAGCGTGCTGCGTTGGGTGGGCTGGTCGTTGCTGGCCGGCGGCACCCTCCTGCGACTGTTGCTCGCAGGCCCTGCCGCGACCGGCAGCGGGTGGGGCGGAGTGTTCCGGCTGGACGGGATCGGAACGGCTCTGGCGGAGGTCGGCGGTGTCGCGGGACTCGTGCGGCTGGTCCTGCTCGTGGTCCTCATACCGTGGGTGGTTCGCCCTGGCCGTGGTCGAGCGAGTACCGTCGCGTCGGCCGTTCTCGGTGTGGCTGTTCTCTGCTCGATCGCCGCCGACGGCCATGCTGCTGCGGGGGATGACGCCTGGCTAGCGCTGCCGGTGACCACGCTCCATTTGGCCGCGATGGCGCTGTGGGTCGGAGGCCTGATCGTCCTCGCCGTCTTCGTGATCCCCGCACACGGTCGCGATCAGGACGAGTTGACACGCCAGCGACGGTGGTCCGTCGCCGCGTTCGCGTGCGTCGCGGTGCTGATCGTCACCGGCGAGTACCAAGCGTGGCGGCAGCTCGACCCGCTGCAGTCCATCTCCGCCACGGCCTACGGCGTCACGCTCCTGATCAAACTTGTCTTGGTCGCCCTCGCCATCACGGCAGCCCTCGTCTCGAACCGGCTGCTGGTGCGAAACGGTCCTCCGCGGGATGCGCGCGAGAGACACCGCGCGCGCCGGATCGTGGCGACGGAAGCGGTCATCACGCTTGTCGTCGTGGTCGTCACAACTGTTCTCGTCGCGTTGCCGCCGGCGCGGACGACTTATGGGCCACCGACGACGCTCACAGCGGCCGCCGGCACCGGAACCGCCCACATCTCCGTCGACTCCACCCCGTCGGCCCGCAGACCATCACCGTGCAGCTCGAAGACGCCTCCGGCCAGCCCGCCACGGCGGATGCGATCACGGGCACGCTGGGCACCACTACCGTTGCCGGGGTCACGCTGCGCTTCGAACGCACACGGAATGGCGAGTGGGTGGCCCATTCGATCGCACCCGTCGCCGGTGAGTGGACGGTCGCCCTCTCGGTCGACTTCGGCACGGGTGCTCAATACGCGACGTCTGCGGTCTATCGCGTGTGGGGCTGAGAAGACGATTCCGGCCGTCCGATCGAGGAGGAGCGATCGGACGGCCGGAAGAACCTGCCTGAGCGCCGTTACCGCTGTGCCGCCTGAGCCTCGGCGCGGTGGCCGCTCACGCTGGGCCCCGGCTGGGGCTGGGAGAAGATCACCACCAGGATCACGGCGATGCCAACGATCACGTGCGGCAGCCAGACGTTCGGCGTGTTGTTCACGAAGCCGAACAGGAACGGCGAGAGGGCGAGGAAGAGGCTCGCCACGATGTCGAACACGAGGTGGACCGGCATCGGGATGAGCTTGAACGGCCCCCACTCGTATCGGGTGAAGAGGCTGTAGACGATCAACCCGACGCCGAGCACGATCGGGATGACGACGGCCGCTCCTCCGACCTGCGAGAAGCCGAAGAGGAACGGAGCGAGGATGAGGGCGATTCCGACGATGTAGTCGAGGATGCCGTGGACCTTTGTCGGTATGAATCTCATGCCAGGTGTTCGGAGCGATTAGGGAATCGGATGGGCGGAATCGTCATCCATTTTACAAGATGTAGAATCGACACGGCATCGAAGGGAACGTGATGGAGACCAGCTACCAGGTTGTCGGGATGACGTGCGAGCACTGCGAGCGTCGCGTGCAGAGCGAGGTATCGCTCCTGCCCGGTGTGGAGTCCGTTCGCGCCGACGCCGGTTCGGCGACCCTCGTCGTGGTCAGCGGTTCGCCGCTTGACCTGGCCAGCGTTCGCGAGGCCGTCGAGGAAGCGGGCTACGAACTGGCGCATGACTGACGCGCCAGCCCGTCCAGCTGCCCGTCACCCGCTCCTGCTCTGGGCGACGGCCGCCATACCGCTCGTCTCCGTCGTCGTGACGGTGGCGGTGTTGGGCAGTGCCCCCTATGAGTGGCTGAGTCGCGAGTACCCGGGGCTGCCGACCTCGTATGCGAGCGCGCTGCTGCGGCTTGTGACTGACGCGGCGACGGCCGTGGCATTGGGAAGCCTGGTGGTTGCCGCGTTCGTCGTCGCGCGCAAATCCCGCACCGCGATCGTCAACGACCGCGACCTCCGGTTCACCCGCATCGCCGCATCGGTCTGGCTCGGGGGCAGCATCCTGTTGATCCCGGTCGACGCAGCGGACGCCAGCGGGCGAGGCCTCTCGACGCTGCTCGAGCCGGGAGCCTTCGGCTACCTGGTCACAGCGAGCTACCTCCCGGGGGCGTGGATCGTCTCCGCGGTGTGCGCGCTGGTGGTCCTGATCGCAGCCAACGTCGTCGGCTCGTGGGTCTCGACGGTCGTCCTCGCCGCGATCGCGGCGCTGGGGATGCTGGCGCCGGTCATGGTGGGGCAGGTGCTGGTCGGCCCGAACCATGACTTCGCCGGCGATGCGGCGATCTTCGGAACCCCGGCGACCGGGATCCTGCTCGGCGCCACGGTGACGATGCTGGTGCGCTGGTCGACGGTCGGGCCGCCCGGGCCGCGTACAGCGAAGCGCTTCCGCACGCTCGTGTTATGGTGCTGGGCCGTCGCCCTCGCAGCCGACAGCATCCTCTACTACGTCCAGAGCGCGGGAGAGCCGGTGACATCGGCGACCGGGATCCTGTTCATCCTGCGGCTCCTGGTTCCGATGGTGTTCGTCCTCGGCGCGTTCGTCGTACCGCGCAAGCTTCGGACCGGTCTGCGGAGGGGGCAGCTGGTCGCGCTCCTCGTGTCGTGCTCGATGGTGCTCGGCATCACGTCGGCCATGCTGCGCATCCCGCCGCCTGTTTACTTCGTGCCCACCTCCACCCAGCAGCTCTTCCTGGGCTACAACGTGGACACGCCGATGACTCCGGTCACGCTGTTCCTGGACGGCCGGGTCAACATCCTCTTCCTCGTCATCTCGGTCGCTGGGACGCTCGTCTACCTCCTCGGCGTACGCACTCTGCGCCGCCGCGGTGACGCGTGGCCGGTTGGCCGCACGATCTCGTGGATCCTCGGCTGGGCAAGCGTCGTCATCACCACCTCCAGCGGCATCGGCCCGTACTCGTCCGCCTCCTTCGCGGTGCACATGGGGCTGCACATGAGCCTTAACATGCTCGGGCCGCTCCTGCTCGTGCTGGGAGGCCCGGTCACCCTCTTCCTGCGTGCGACGACTGCGCACCGCAAGGACGACTTCGCCGGCCCACACGAGTGGATCAATGCGATGCTGCACTCGCGTGCGACACACCTGGCATTCAACCCGCTGTACGCGCTCGTCGTCTTCGTCGGCTCCTACTACGCGATCTACATGACCCCGTTCTTCGACTGGGCGATGCGATACCACTGGGCGCACCAGGCGATGACCGTCCATTACTTGCTGATCGGGTACATCTTCTACGCTCTCGTGATCGGCGTCGACGCCCCGCCCCGCCCGCTCCCGCACCTGGGAAAGCTCGGTCTGGTGCTGGCTGCGATGCCTTTCCACGCCTTCTTCGGAGTCATCGTGATGACCAGCACCGCGCTCTTGGCGGGCACCTACTACCACTACCTCGACGTGTCCTGGATCGGCAGCCTGCACAACGATCAGTACGTCGCGGGAGGGATCGCCTGGTCCGCGGGCGAGGTCCCGCTGGTGATCGTGGTGCTCGCCCTGGTCACGCAGTGGGCGCGCCAGGACGCGAAGCTCGCGGCACGCACCGACCGACACCTCGACGCCGGACTGGACGACAGCTACGAGGCGTACAACCAGATGCTCGCCAAGCTCGCGGAGCGCCGGCAGACCACCGGCGCCACCGCATCCACACGTGTCCCTGTTCCCGATGAGGAGTCGCGATGACCACCACCACCCCGGTCGCCCTCGAGAAACGGCTCGAGCTCGACATCGGCGGAATGACCTGCACCGCGTGCGCCAACGCCGTCGAGCGCAAGCTCAACAAGCTCGACGGCGTCACGGCTTCTGTCAATTTCGCCACCGAGCGCGCGGTGGTGAGCGGTCTCGGCGAGGGCGACGCCTCGACCGCGATCGCCGCCGTCGAAGGGGCCGGCTATACAGCCGCGGTCCACGTGCCGGGAGACGACGCCTGGAGTGCCCGCGCGGCGGAGACGCGCACGTCGTCGCTGCGGAGGAGGCTCGCCGTCTCGGCTCTGCTGGCCATCCCGCTCTGCGATCTGACGATCCTGCTCGCGCTTGTGCCCGCGTGGCGCTTCCCGGGTTGGCAGGCGCTGTGCGTCCTGCTCGCCCTGCCGATCGTGACCTGGGCGGCGTGGCCGTTCCACCGGGCGACGCTGCGCGGCCTCCGACACGGCACGCTCAGCATGGACACGCTCGTGTCACTCGGGGTGGTGGTCTCGTTCGGGTGGGCACTGTGGACGCTGCTGGTCGCCCCCTCCGATCAGCCGGGATACTGGCTGGGCTTCGGTCGTACGCCCGCCGGCGCCGACTCGATCTATCTGGACGTCGCCGCCGGGATGGTGACCTTCCAGCTCGGCGGACGCTACTTCGAAAGCCGGTCGCGGCGACGTGCAGCCGATGTGCTGGAGGCGATCGGCGACCTTGCTGCGCGGGAAGCCACAGTGATCGACACGGAAGCAGGTGTCGAGCGGACCATCCCGATCGGGCAACTGCGGGTAGGCGACACGATCATCGTGCGCCCGGGCGAGAGGATCGCAGCGGACGGCACGGTCATGGATGGCACCTCCACTGTGGACACCTCGGCGATGACGGGCGAATCGGTCCCGGCCGAGGTCGGAGACGGCGAGACCGTCATCGGCGGCACGCTCAATCTGTCGGGGCGGCTCTTCGTGCGGGCGGACGCTGTCGGGGCGCGGTCGCGGCTGGCCCAGATGGCGGCACTCGCGGAGGATGCGCAACGACGGAAGGCGTCCGTGCAGCGCTACGTCGACCGCGTGACTGCAGTGTTCGTGCCCACGGTGGTCGCCCTCGCGGTTCTCGTCTTCGCGGGCTGGCTGATCGGCGGTGCGTCGTTCAACACGGCGATCACCAACGGCGTCGCGGTGCTCATCATCGCGTGCCCGTGTGCTCTCGGCCTCGCGACGCCGACCGCGTTGATGGTCGGTGTCGGCCGAGGCAGCCAGCTCGGCATCCTGATCAAGGGCCCGGACGCACTCGAGGCCTCCGGGGCAATCGACACCGTCGTCCTGGACAAGACCGGCACTGTGACGGAGGGTCGGATGCGTGTCGTCGCCGTCGACGCGTTCGGTCGCGACGAACTCGACGTGCTGCGTATCGCGGCTGCGCTGGAGGTTGCGTCGGAGCATCCGATCGCCCGCGCGGTCGTCGACCACGCACGGACGCTCGTGACCGATCTGCCCGCGGTGGCCGGCTTCGCCGCCAGAGCCGGTCTTGGCGCCGAAGGCATCGTTGCTGGGGAGCAGGTGCTGATCGGAAGCGCGCGTCTACTCACGGACGACGGGATCGCGTTCCCCGCTGAGGTCGCTGCTGCGGTGGACGGCCATCTGGCGGCGGCGCACACGCCGGTTCTGCTGGCTGTCGACGGGGCGGCCGTCGCGGTACTGGCGGTGGAGGACACGGTGCGGGAGTCTGCGGCTTCGGCCGTCGCCGAACTGCGTCGGCTCGGACTCCGCACCGTCCTGCTCTCCGGCGACACCGCAGCCGTCGCCGAGCCCGTCGGCGCCATGATCGGCGTCGACGAGGTCATCGCGGGGGTGCTCCCCGAGCAGAAGGCGGCGATCGTCGATGGGCTGCAGCAATCGGGACGCCGGGTGGCGATGGTCGGCGACGGCGTGAACGACTCGGCCGCGTTGGCGACCGCACGCCTCGGGCTCGCCGTGGTGCAGGGCACCGATATCGCGCTGAAGTCGGCAGACGTGATCATCGTCCGAGACGATCTGATGGCCGTCCCGGATGCCGTCCGGCTGTCCCGGGCGACGCTGCGGACGATCCGGATGAACCTGGTCTGGGCCTTCGGCTACAACGTGGCGGCGATCCCGTTGGCCGCCGCTGGGTTGCTCAACCCGCTGATCGCGGCGGCGGCGATGGCGTTGTCCTCCACGCTCGTGGTGGCCAACAGCCTGCGGCTGCGATCCTTCGAGGGCTGACCGGAGCGTTCAGCGAACGATAACGCTGACCGCGGGAAGCGTGCGTCGGTCAGCGTGTCCGTAGACCGGGACAGCGGCCAGGCGCTCCGCGCGCAGCAGCATCCCGGCGTCGCCAGTCGCTTCGCCCACGCGGGCGAGCGCGTTACAGAGGGTGGCCGGCCCGCATACGCGAGCGGCGTCATCGTCCGCCACCAGCTCAGAGAGCAGGCTGACTGTCCGCGAGAACTCGCGGGCAGTCGGAAGGAGCGGGAAGCAGGCCGCGTTCAGCTTCGCGAGCTGCAGCACGCGTCCATGCCGGCGCCGCAGGTGGGACCGCTCATGCTCGACGATCGCGCGCACCTGGTTGGCGGGAAGCGTCTCTTCGAGGGCGGAGGAGATCAAGATGCGGCCGTCCGCCGTGCAGCAGGCGAGAAGTCGTTCGTCGCGCACATAGGTGACGTGCTGTCGGCCGACGCACTCCACCCGGTATCTGGTACGGGCCGCGAGCAGGAAGGCTGCGCTGTCGGTGCTGCGCTGCGCCTCTGACATCGGCTCGGATCTCGTCACCGCCAGGGCGATGAGAGCGCCGAGCGCGCCGAGGCCGACCCAGACGAACAGGGAGGCAACGGTCGGGGCGTAGGCACCGAGCCACGCAGTGTGCAGGTTCGCCATCACGATCACCGCTGCACTCGCCACGCTGCCGAGCAGCGACAGTGCACCCGCAGCGAACGCCGCGAGCCAGAGCGCGATCGCGATGCCGGGATGGCGCACTCGCCACGATCCGCGCGCGAGCAGCAGCGGAGCGGTCGCCGTCACGAGGACGGCGACACCGAGCAGCGCGAAGACGACGACCACGGGGCTACTTGCTGAGCGCTTTGCGAAGGATCGTGAGGTCGTCGTCGCTCAGAGAGCCGGTGAACTGCATCAGCACGGCCTCTCGATCCGGTGCGTCGGCCAGGGCGGAGGCCATGGATGTGACCGCGCGCTCCGAAGGGGTCTGCGCTGCTTCGAAGAGCCACAGCCGCGACGTCGGGCCGGGGAGCCGGTTGACGACTCCCTTCTGCGTCAGCCGTTGCAATGCGGTGATCACCGTCGTGAGGGCCAGGGTCATCCCCTGTGCGTCGAGCTCTGCGAGCACATCACGGCTCGCCATCGGCGTGGGCGAAGCGGACAGGATTGCGAGGACACTCGCCTCGAGTGTTCCCCTGTCGCGCCTGGCCATTTCCACTCCTCGTCCGGGTTCACGGATCGAAGCAATCTTAACATCCGGTGCGTGTCGGGCACTCATGCGGGCCTTTCGTCAGTCGTAGCCAAGTCACCAGGGGAGGAACGCCAAGCACATGCCGGCGCTCATGCTCAGAAGCAAGAAGGAGTTCACGCGATCGCCGGTCACGTTCGCCCGCGCTGCCGCCGGCGCGAAGAGTCTGACCAGGAACAGGAGTGCGCCGGCGCCGAAGAACACCGCGGCCACAATGCCAACAGCGCCCCATCCGGGCGCGGAGGCCATCGTCATCGGATGGACCGCCGACGCATCCATGTCCATCGTGCCGTCGAGGTGCGTCCCCGCCTGGAGCATCTGCACCGCCATGACGACCATGGCCGACATCATCACAGCGTGGTAGCAGAGCAGTGCACGACCGCCGTGCAGCTCGTGAGCGTTCGTCGCCGACCGTGCCACGATCGCGAGGATGACGTAATAGACCACCGCCGGCCCGAACACGATGAGCTGAGCGATCGGCGGAAGAAGCATGTTCGCATCCAGCGCCATCGTGATCATCGTCCCGGCCAGGAGCACGTGCAACACGTCACTGATCCGGGACAGGAGGGAGGGATGCCCCACGATCGCGCGCGTGAGGTAGCCGGCACCACCGATGCCGAACAAGATCGCGATGACCATAGCGACGACGCCGGGATACATCATCGTGCAGGTTCCTTTCTTGTACGACTTTTTCCGCGCTACCCGCGCCGTCTCGTTCGTCGCCGCGTCTTCAGTCAGCGGCGAACCGTGACAGCGTCCCACGTCCAGCGACCAGGCCGCTGCGTCTCCGGCTCATCCCGTGCACCACCCAGGATGAGCACGATCAGCACCAGCGCAGCCGCGGCCTGGGAAAGGAGCACGAGCACGGACACCCATCCACACTACATCTTGTAGAGTGGCGAACGAGCGACTAACTGTACACGACTTGTGCAGGGCGGGACTGTCACCGACGCCATCCGTCCCGAGGTGAACAAAGTTGCTGTCGGGTCGGATTCGCAACGCATAGCCGTTGGCTCCCCGGGTGGGGCCGAGTTGTAGGGTTGGAGCGTCGCGATGCCCGTGTGTCGAGCCCGCGAGGTGTGCCGGGAAGCCTGGTCGGCGATTGTGTTGGTGCGCCTTGACGGGGAGGTTGGCATGGCGGACTCGTGGTGGCGGATGCGCTCATGATCGACATCGAGCCGTTCAGCGTGGTGATTTTCTTGGTCGCCGCAACCG
This sequence comes from Leifsonia sp. L25, assembly GCF_050632895.1. The sequence goes on from NZ_JBODRZ010000003.1 coordinate 2,305,856, forward strand.
TGATCATCGCTGTGCTCTCGAACCGGTTGAGCACGTGGATTCGCGTGCCGGCGCCGGCGTTGTTCCTGGCGGCGGCGGCTGCGGCTTCAGCTGTGTTCCCCGTCCTCGGCACGGTTCCCGACCAGGCGAACGAACGGATCGTCACCGTTGCGTTGATTTTCATCCTCTTCGACGGCGGGATGCACATCGGCTGGCGTCGTTTCCGTTCGGCGGCCGGGGCGATCACGGTGCTCGGAATCGCAGGCACCGCTGTCACCGCGGCGGGAATTGCTGTCGCGTCGCATTTCTTGTTCGGTTTCGGGTGGCAGACCGCGTTGCTGATCGGGGCGGCGCTGTCGCCCACGGATCCTGCGGTCGTCTTCTCGATTCTGGGTAAACGTGAGATCACGGGCCGCTCGGGGACGACCCTCGAGGGAGAGTCCGGGGCGAACGACCCGGTCGGCATCGCGCGGGACTGTCTGAATAACAATGAAGATGGTCTTGACGGCTTCGGCTGGGGCTGACCTGCTGTTTAACTGACACGGCGTGTGCTGTTGTCCTGACACCGACGAGTCGTCCCGGCCGAGGTTCGCCGTCGCTGTCCCGGAGCCTTTCGGGGCTGGGTGGAACGTGACTTCATAGGACCTTGTTCGCGCACGATGCCTCGTCATTGTTGTGTCCGTTCCGCACCGCTCCGGGGCTCTTCCGTCGGAGAGGAACCCAATGAAGGAACAACAGCAGCTGACCGGCACGATCATTGTCGGTGGGATTGACGCGCACTCAAACACCCACCATGTCGCCGCCCTGGACTCCTCGGGAAGGCGTTTGGGGAGTCAGGAGTTCACCGCGTCGACCCGCGGTTACCAGGACGCGTTGGACTGGCTCGGACACTTCGGTGTGATCGACAAGATCGGGATCGAATCGACCGGATCGTATGCGGCCGGCCTGACCAGGTTCCTGCTCGCTCGCGGCGTTGAGGTCGTTGAGGTCAATCAGCCTCATCCTCACCTGCGCGCCTGCCGCGGCAAAGACGACGCGATCGACGCTGAAGCAGCGGCGATGAAGGCCCTCTCCGGCCAGGCCGCGGTCGTGCCGAAGATCACCACCGGTGTCGTCGAATCCATCCGGATTCTGCGGGTCGGCCGGGACTCCGCGATCCGTTCGCGCACCCGCGCGCAACTCCAACTCCGGGATCTGCTCATCACCGCGCCTGCTGAATTACGGGAGCAGGTTACCGAGCGCACCACCGCCGCGTTGATCGAGCGCTGCGCTGGCCTGCGACCAGAGCGCTACAACATCGCCGACCCGTTCCACGCCACGAAGTACGCGCTTCGGACGCTCGCGAAGCGTGTTCTCGACCTCACCGCCGAGATCCGCGATGTCGACGTCGTGCTGGAGGAACTCGTCGCCCAAACAGCACCCACTCTGATTTCCAAGCTCGCGATCGGCACCGGGCACGCTGCCCAGCTCCTGGTCACCGCAGGGCAGAACATCGACCGGTTACACTCCGAAGCCGCGTTCGCCCGACTCTGCGGTGTCGCACCGATCCCGGTCTCATCAGGTAAGACCCAGCGGATGCGCCTGCACCGCGGCGGTGACCGACAAGCCAATGCCACTCTCCACATGATCGCGGTCTGTCGTCTCCGATACCACGAGCCCACGATCGCTTACGCGCAACGCAGGCTGGCCGAAGGACTCTCGAAAAAGGACGTCCTCCGCTGCCTCAAACGCTTCATCGCCCGCGAGGTCTACCACGACCTGAAATCCGACCTCGGACTCACTTGACTTCTATAGGACCGTCAGCAGGTCAGCCCCAGCCGAAGCCGTCAAGACCATCTTCATTGTTAAACGGACAGTCCCGCAAACGGAGACGAAGAATGTCGCGTGTCAGGGCTACTCGTCTCGGGGGTCCTTCAGGTACTCGCTTGCGTCGGGAGGGTTGGCGTTGTGGGAGCGAGGAGTGTGCATATAGCGTCCGGCGAGCAGTGGCGCGTATCGAGTCGCTGACGCGATTGAAGGATCGCCATGAGTTCATTCTCGAGGTCGGCGAGCTCCCGCAGTCGCTGGCGAACCTCAGTGAGTTTGGTGTCCAGCACGGTGGTGACGTGGTCGCAGGGAGCGGATCCGCTGTCTCGGATCTGGAGGATTCCGCGGATGTCCTTCAGGGTCAGCCCTGCTGTCTGCGCGGACCGGATGAATTGGATTCGCGCGACGGCCGCAGACGTGTAGTCGCGGTACCCGCTGGGTGTCCGGGGTGGTTCTGCGACGAGGCCACGGCGTTCATAGAAGCGCACGGTCTGCGGGTTGATGTGTGCGCGCTCGGCGAGTTCACCGATCAACATTTTGGTTTCCTCCCTGCTTGACCTTGTACTGCGGTGCAAGGCTTACCGTTGCGGCATGGAGATAACCCTGCAGTACTTCGATGGTTGCCCGAACTGGATGACGACGGAGCAGCGCTTGCATGAGCTCACTGACGGGCGCGCGGACATCACCATTCAGCGTCAGTTGGTGAGCAGTGTCGAGGAAGCCGAGACGCTGGGGTTCCACGGTTCCCCGACCGTCCTGATCGACGGCGATGATCCGTTCGCCGAACCGGATGCGCCGGTCGGTTTGGCGTGCCGGGTGTACCGGTCCGGTGCCGGCTTCGCCGGTTCTCCGACCCTCGAGCAGTTGAACGACGTTATTGAGTCGCGTCATCGTTCGGCCTCGCGCTGACCGGAGTTGATGTTGAGGAATCGCGGGGCGGTGCTTCGCGTGTGCGCCCATGGCGTCGTTCGGCCAGCATCATCCCGGGGATCGTGGTCAGCGCGATGATGGCGAGCAGGATGGTGAGGAGGCCTAAGCCGTCGAAGGCCAGCCATTGCGCGAAGACACCGCCCAGGAGGTTGCCGAGAAGGTAGCCGACTCCGAGAACAACCGAGTAGACCCCCATGATGAGGCCGCGGTTTGGGCGGAAGTCTGCGGAGATGTCGGAGAGATGGGTGAGCGCTGCGGGTGTGAAACCCGCCTCCAGGAAGACTCCGACGACGACGATCGGTATCGCGACTGTTAGGGCGATGCCGTGGTTCGCCATGATGAGCCCGGCAGAGGTGAGGACTGCACCGCTGATGGTGACGGTGAGGGTCGGCAGGGTGGGTAGTCGACCGACGATGAAGGACCATCCGATGATGCAGACGCTGAACAGGAGCACGTAGCCGCCGAGGATTGGGGAGAGCCAGGCGGGGTGGTGGGCTAGGGAGCCGGTGAATCGTTGGCCGGGGAATGCGCGGTCGCCGGCGAGGACGTAGGTGATTTGCGAGGTCACCCAGGTGCCGAGGATGGCGTTGACCGCGATCCAGGACGGGAGGAAGGCCAGGAGCTGCCTGTTGCTGAAGATCTTCAATCTGCGGCGAAGTGTCACTGGGGTGGTGTCGGCTTTTGGCCGGTCGGTGCGGGTGAATGTCGCGACGAGGATTCCGGCGATGGCGTAGATGCCGGCGAGCACGGTGAAAGCCCAGAGCCCGGTGTCGGCGTACAGTGCCGGACCGATGACTGCGCCCACTGCGATACCGCCGGAGGAGGAGAGTTCGTACATGCTGTTGAGGCGGCCGCGACGGTGACGGTCTTCATCGGTGCTGTCGGCGAGTAGGCCGAGGGTGGCTGGGGTCGCCATCGCAGCCGACGTGCCGTCGATGAGCCGGGACACTCCGACGATCGCGACCACCATCGCCAGCGGAGGTGTTGCGTTGAACACCGACGCGCCCGGCGTCAGCACAATCCCGACGGCGGCGACGAGCGGGGCGACCACCAGAAAGAGGCGACGCCCCTTCAAGTCGCTGAGCGAGCCAGAGAGCGGCGCGAGAATCAATTCGGCCAGATATGCGAGGGCGGACAGTGCACCCAGGACGAGTGAACTGATGGGCACGCCGTGGTGCGCGAGGTCGACGAAGTAGCTTCCGACGAGGAGTGCGCCCGCCGCTGAGGCCGCGCGAAGGAGGAATTGGGCGAGGATGACGACTCCAGCCGCATGAGCGCCGCGCGGACGTCTTCTCGGCCGGTCGATGCGACCTGCTCGCGCGGTGACGTCGGTCACCGGTATTCGGGGTTGCTGGCGAAGCCGAATCTCTCGCCGTTGTTCCACTGCTCTCGCAGGTTCCCGTAGGCGGGGATTCCTCCGGAGTCCTTCAGCCTGCGAGCAGTGTGCAGAAGATTCCAGGTCATGAAGGTGGTGTTCCGGTTGGTGAAGTCGTTCTCTGGTCCGCCGGAGCCGGGGTCGAGGTAGGACAGTCCTGGCCCTATCGGTCCGATCCAGCCGGCGTCGGCGGCCGGCGGGATGGTGAAGCCGATGTGCTGCATGCTGTACAGCAGCGACATTGCGGCGTGTTTTACCCCGTCTTCGTTGCCGGTGATGACGGCGCCGCCGACCTTGCCGTAATAGATGTATTGCCCTTTGGCGTTGTAGAGCCCGCTCATCCCGTATAGCCGTTCGACGAGCTTTCGTGTGACCGAGGCGTTGTCGCCGAGCCAGAGCGGTCCACCGATGACGAGGATGTCGGCTGCGTCGACCTTCGGCCAGATCAGCTCCGGCCATTCGTCGCTCGCCCAACCGTGGTCGCGCATATCCGGATACACGCCGGTCGCGACGTCGTGGTCGATGAACCGGATGGATTCGACGGTGACTCCGACTGACCGCATCAGCGCGATGCTGCGCTCTATGAGGCCCTGGGTGTTGCTCACCTGCGGACTGGGCTTAAGGGTGCAGTTGATGTAGAGAGCGCGCAGGTCGTCGTAGCGGGCGGGCGGAGCCGGTCGGTCGTTCATGAGGGCACGCTACGCGCAGCGAACGGTTCGGCTCTGTGCGCTCGATCACCGGCCGGGCATCCGTGCTCTCGGCGTACAGTGCGCGGCATCGCGACGAGATGAAGAAGGAACCGATGAGACTTCCGGCTGTGACCGTGTTCGATGTCAACGAGACGTTGTCAGACTTGTCCGGCATGTCATTTCGGTTTGCTGAGATTGGTGCACCCCGGGAGGAGGCCGCGTTGTGGTTCGCGACGGTCCTCCGTGACGGGTTCGCTCTGGCGGCGGCTGGTGGCAGCGAGCGGTTCGCCACCATCGCCGAGGACCTTCTGCGGCTTCGGCTGCGCGATCAGCCGCTCAACACTGATATCGAACCGGCTGTTGCGCATGTCTTAAGTGGATTCGCGGAGCTGAGCCTTCACCCTGATGTCGTGCCCGGTGTATCAGCGTTGCACGCGGCCGGCCGGCGGCTGGTCACTCTCAGTAATGGTTCGACGTCGGTGGCCGACCGATTGTTCCGTACAGCTGGGATCCGGGAGATGTTCGATGCGCTGCTCAGCGTGGAGGACACGTCGCGGTGGAAGCCGGCCCGCGAGGCGTACGAATACGCTGCGAACGCTTGCGGAGTGGGGGTGGGGGAGATGATGCTGGTGGCTGTGCACCCGTGGGACATTCATGGCGCGGATGCAGCGGGGCTGCAGACGGTGTGGGTGAACCGTTCCGGAGGGCCGTATCCGCCGTACTTCGCGGCCCCTCTGTACGAGGTGCGCTCGCTGGAAGAGCTCGCCCGCTTGGGTTGAGGTGCCCAGGCTTAGTCGATCGGCGGGTGAACGGTGAGCTCGAACCGTTCATCGTAGAACGCCACGTACCCAGCAGGTACGCCGGAATCTGCTAGCGGTCGTTCGTAGCTCCATAGCTGATCGGTGTAGGCGTCGCCGCCGAGCGTGAATGGCCAGTACGACGCTTCGCCTTTGTAAGGACAGATCGTGTGAGTCCGGGTGGGAAGCAAGGGTACGAGGATGTCGGCGCGCGGCACGTAATAGCGTGTCGGCAGGCCGGTCTCGTACAGGAGGCGCCCGCGCACAGTGTCGGCTAGGACCTGTCCGTCGAGTGAGAGCTGGATGCGCTGTGACGTGGCGCGCACGTCGACACGGTGGAAGGGGTCGCGTGGGTGTCCGAGGATCTGGTCGTCGTCCTCCAGCCATGCATCGAAGTTGCTGAAGCGGAGGACGACCATTCCTGCCAGCTCATCGTCTGCTGGGGATGGCAGAGCGTTCTGCGACGGGAGGATGTGGTCGGGGAGGAGGATGTCCTCGACAGGGACCGCGTAGGTGGGCACAGGGCCGCTGGGCGGCCAGACCAGCAGGGCGCGCCGGCTGTCGAGGACGACCCTCCCGGCGAGGACGGCGCGGATCCGCTTACGCGTCGGCTCGACGCGAAAGTCGTCGTTGTGGCTGGCGAGAAGTTCACCCATCCGTATCGTCATCGATGCTCCTAAAGGTTGCGCCCGGCGAGCCAGCGTTTGGCGATGGTGGCGGGGGTCGCCTTCGTGGCGCCGCTGCTCTCGCTGTTGAACTCGATCAGGTCCGACGTTGTCAATGCGTGGGAGACCTCATTGAGCACTTTGGAGACCGTGGGGGTGGCGTTCATGGAGTTGATCAACGGGAGCACGTTCTGGGCGAGGATCAGGTTTTTCGGGTCCTTCAATGTGACCAGGTCGTTGGCCTTGATCGCAGGAGAGGTCGTGAAGATGTCCGCGACCTGCACACTTCCGCTGGTGAGCGCTCGGATGGTGAGCGGTCCGCCGCTATCGCTGATCGGTTCCAACGTGACATCCACCCCATACACGCGTTTCAGCCCGGCGCTGCCGGCCGGGCGCACCGCGAACTCGGGGTTGGCGGCGATCGTCAGGTTGAGCGGAACATGCGCGAGGTCGCTGATGCTGGTGACGTGGTACTTCTCCGAGAATGCCTTGGTGACATTCTCGGAGTCCTTGTCTTGCGCCGCGGATTCGTCCAGCACTGTGAATCCGGCGGGAAGCTTCTTGCTCAGTTGTGCGTAGACGTCGCTGCTGGAGGAAGCTGTCGCGGCCTTGTCGTAGTACTGAAGCAGGTTGCCGGAGTATTCGGGAATCAGGTCGATGGATCCGTCCTGAAGCGCTTTGAGGTAGAGCTCGCGCTGACCGATGTTGAACCGCCTAGTCACGGCGATGCCCTTGCTCTCCAACGCCTGCGCATACACTTCCGCGATGATCGCGGACTCTGGGAACGCCGCCGATCCGATGACGATGTTCCCGCCGGACGGTGAGCCGCTCGTCGTCTGGGCTGCGGAACCGCCGAATGGCGCGCCTGCGGTGCAACCCGCGAGCAGCAAAGCCGCAGCGATCGCCGCTCCGGTCAGAACGGGTCGTCGCAGTCGTGGGGACATGTGTGGGGAGCCTCTCCTCGGCGATCGTGTGTGTCTTGGGTCAGAGCTGTGCGAGCGCGTCATCCAGCGCGCGATGGAATGTCGGATACGCGTAGATCGTGTCTCGGAGATGCTCGATCGGCGTGCGTTCGTGAACGGCGAGGGTGAGGAGGGAGAGGACTTCGCCTCCGACGGGACTTGCCGAGGTCGCTCCGACCAGGATTCCGCGCCGGCTGTCCACGATGAGTTTGATGAATCCCTGGTTGCCGATGGCGTGCAACCATCCGCGTGTGGAATTCGGGATTTGCGTGAGGGCAGTTGTGATTTGGAGGTCGGCGCGGCGCGCTTCGGCCTCGGTGAGCCCGACCGCTGCGATTTCCGGGTCGGTGAACGTCACCCGTGGTACAGCGTGGTATTCGCCGGCGCCGTGGTCCCTGCCAAGGATGGTGTCCACCACGATCCGGGCTTGGTACACCGACACGTGCGTGAATGCTCCCCTGCCGGTGATGTCGCCGATGGCGAAGACGGTGTCGGTGAGCCGGCCGTGGTCGTCGGTAGTCAAGGAGCGCCCGGTCGCGTCCACGCCGATGCTGTCCAGGCCCAGGTCGGTGATGTTGGGTCGGCGTCCGGTTCCGACCAGCAGTCTCTCAGCGGTCAGCGTCGTCCCGTCGACCGTGACGGTGAACCGCGCACCGTCGTGGCTGACGGAGTCCGCAGGGGATCCCGTGTGCACTCGGATGCCTTCCGCGGTGAGGACATCCTGGATCAGGGAGCTGGATTCCGGTTCTTCGGCGGGAAGGAGCCGGTCGGCGGCTTCGACGATGTCGATGGTGCTGCCGAACCGGGCGAACGCTTGGCCGAGTTCGACGCCGACGGCGCCACCACCGAGGACGATCAGGGATTCCGGCGCCGTCGTGGCAGCGACCGCGTCGCGATTGGTCCAGAAGGGGGTGTCGGCTAGGCCCGGGATCGGGGGGACCGCTGGCGAGGTGCCGGTATTGAGGATGATCGCCTTGCGGGCTTGATAGGTGGTGTCCACGACCTGCACTGTGTCGGTACCGGTGATGGTGGCGTGGCCGCGTACGAAGCGGCCTCCCGCGTTCTGGAAGCGGTCGACGGCGACCTGGTCGTTCCAATCGTCCGTTGCTTCCGTGCGGATCCGGTGGGCCACGGGTGCGAAGTCCGGGGTAGTTTCGGCGGTGCCGGCGAGTGCGGGGACGCGGCGTGCTTCGGCGAGAACGTTCGCGGCGCGGATCATCATCTTGGTGGGGATGCACCCGTAGTACGCGCATTCCCCGCCGACGAGGTGTGAGTCGATTCCGATCACCGACAACCCTGCGTGGGCGAGCTCTTCGGCGGCTGTTTCACCGCCCGGACCCATTCCCACAACGATGACATCGACTTGTTCGGCCATGGTCCGCTCTTCCTTTCTTCGGAGATGCTGCTTGCGACGCGGCGCGTCAGTCGTGAGTGAGGCGGCGCATCCACCGAGCGAAGAGACCAGGGCGGTTCGTCTCGGAGTCAGCGTTGGGTGCGGGCGCTTTGGTGACCCGGACGCCGTTCCAGAAGGCAACGTAGCCCTGGATCTGGTTGGCCGCAGCGGAGGGGCTCGGGTAGTACCAGGCGGCGTCCGGATTGGTTTTACCGCCCACTTCGAGGCTGTAGTAGCGGGCGGTGCCCTTCCATGGGCAGACCGAGGTGAGGTCGCTGTTGTGAAACAGGGACCGATCGAGGCTTTCCGGCGGGAAGTATTGGTTACCCTCGACGCGGATGGTGCGATCCGATTCGGCGACGACGACGCCGTTCCACGTGGCACGGTAGGTGGCGGGTGAGGAGCTCATCGGTTTCTCCCTTCCTGGGGTTTTCGCCACAGTAAATCGGGGCAGGCGTATCGCACTGTGATCTCGGTTGCACGAAACGCAGCCCGGTTAGCGCTCTAGGAACGACCCGCGTAGGCGGACGGATTTTCGGCGAAGCGGTGCTCGCATCGGTCGGAGCAGAAGTAGAACTTCTCACCGCGGTGCTGATGGGTCGCGGGGGCGTGGGCGATTTCCACCTGCATACCGCAGACGTAGTCTGTGGCCAGCCGCTGGTGGGTGCTGAATCGTTCCCGGTTGCGGTATAGCCAATAGAGAACGGTTGCGAGAGCGAGCGCGGCGATGTTCAGCCAGGTGGTGTAGTTCCAGTGGAAGGCCGTACTGACGATGGTGTGCGACGGCGCGGGCAGGGGGACTTGGAACAGGCGAAACAGCAGGTCGGTGAGCAATCCTGCCGCGCTCATCACCCCCCAGAACAGTGCGAAGAGCTTCCAGGCGATGCGTCGCCCGTAGAGCTTGATGTAGATCAACACCAGCGGAAGGGCGATGAGGTCGGCAAAGGTGAACGCGATGGTCCCGCCGAAGCTGAGCCCGTTGGCGTAGAGCGCGGCCGCCAACGGCACGTTCCCGATCGAGCAGACGAAACTGATGAACGCGATGAAGGGACCGATCAGCACGTTCTCCAGATCGCTCCAGAACCCGTGCCCGGAGAAGAAGGCGACGTGCCATATCGATGCGGGAACGGCGACCGCGAGAACCCCGGCGACCAAGTAGCCGATCACCAGCTCGCGTCGGAGCATCTTCAGGTCTGAGAGGGCGTATCCCGCGGCGTCCGCCCAGCCCGAGCGGCTCCGCATCCGCTGCCAGACCGACGGCTGCGTGGTGCTCGCGCCCGGGACGTCATCTGGTCGCTCGGACTCAGCATTCTGCGCCAACGCCTCCTCGCCGCCGCCAGTTGCCTGGTGGGGAAGACCCGCGGCGCCAGAAGAGTGAACAGAATGATCATGATTACGCCGCCGACGAATTCGGCCAACGCGAACTGCCACCCGATCAGTGTCCAGAGCACCAGTCCCAGCTCGACAACCAGATTGGTGGCGGCGAGCATAAAGACCATCGCCGTGACGAAGTCGGCGCCTTTCTGAAACAGCGACTTCGCGAGCGCCGCAGCGGCGTAAGAGCAGCTGGAGGAGATAATCCCGAAGAGCCCTGCGCGGGCGACGGTCTTAGGCCGGTGGTCCCCGAGGAACTTCTGCATCTGCCCGCGAGAGACGAAGGCTTGGACCGCCCCGGAGAGCGTGAACCCGAAGATCAGCGCCCAGAGAGTTCCCCAGAGCATGAAGAACGCGGTCGACAATCCATTGGTAATTGTGGTCAGGATCGTCATCGGCTTCTCCAGATGGTGGTCCAATGCGCTCGCTTGTTGTGGCGAGCAGTGTGGATAAGGCGGCGGAGTTCAGCGGCGACGAAGCGGATGCGCCCGATGGGGCCGGTTCCGCAACTGGGGATCCGCGAGTCCTCGAAGTCCGAGCCGTTGTCGAACATGAGTACGCCTTCTTTCACTTGAATGTGTCGGGGTAGTTTGAAGCATTCCACGTTAGGAGAGGGTCCCTGGGGCCAGGTCAAGACGCACAGGGTGATCGAACGCACAGACGAACCGCGGCGGTGTGCGTAAGGTGGCGCGTGATCCTGGCCCATTCTGCCCCGCGAATGCGAGGACGGCTGATAGAGAAGGAAACGTCCACATGAGCTCCGACTTCGACCTGATCGCCATCGGCTCCGGTACCGCGAGTGCTGCCGCCGCGACCAAATGCGCAAAGGCCGGCTGGCGTGTCGCGGTCGTCGATGACTTGCCCTTCGGTGGCACCTGCGCTCTCCGCGGCTGCGACCCGAAGAAGATCCTCCGCCGTGGCGCGGAGGTGATCGACGCCGCCCGCCTCCTGGAGGGCAAGGGCATCGTGCCGGGAAGCCTGACCATTGACTGGCCGGCGGTGATGGCGCACAAACGGGGGTTCACCGAGCCGATGTCGCAGCGGATCGAGAAGGGGCTCGTGGCGTCCGGCGTGACCGCCCTGCACGGGCTCGCCGTGTTCACCGGCCCGGGCCGGCTGAGTGTTGACGGTGTCGAGCACACCGCGTCACATTTCCTGATCGGCACCGGAGCGCGTCCTCGCACGCTGGAGTTCCCCGGCGCAGCGCATGTGATCGACAGCACCGCATTCCTGGAGCTAGATGCGCTGCCGAAGCGGATCCTGTTCGTCGGCGGCGGCTTCATCTCCTTCGAGTTCGCGCACATCGCGGCCCGCGCCGGCAGTGAGGTCACCATTGTCCACCGCAGTGCGCGGCCGCTGCGCCGCTTCGACCCGGACCTGGTGGCGCTGCTCGTGCAGCGCAGCCGGGAGCTCGGCATCGACATCCGACTCGAAACGGAAATCGCCGGCATTGAGCCAGCCGGGGCGCGTATCCGGGTGCAGACGACGCGCTTGGGGGAGTCGGAGACGTTGGAAGTCGAGCTGGTCGTTCACGGCGCTGGACGGGTCCCGGACCTGGATCGGCTGAACCTGGACGCCGCTGGGATCGCGCATGATGAGCACGGGGTGAGCGTGCACCCGCACTTGCAGAGCGTCTCAAACCCGCGCGTGTACGCGGCCGGGGACGCCGCACACACTCAGGGGCAGCCGCTGACCCCGGTGGCCGCGATCGAGGGCAAGGTCGCCGCCTCCAACATGCTCAAGGACGCGGCGGTCGTTCCGGACTACACCGGCATCCCCACAGCGGTCTTCACCGTTCCCGAGCTCGCGGCGGTCGGGCTCCTGGAAGACGAAGTCCGCGCACAGGGGATCGACGTGGACGTGAGATACAGCGACACGAGCGCCTGGTTCTCGAACTACCGGATCGGAGAGCCCGCCGCTGCGGCCAAGATCCTCATCGATCGCGCCACCGACCGGATCGTTGGCGCGCATCTGTTCGGCCCCGAATACGCCGAGCTCGTCAACACGATCGCTTTGGCGATGAAGACCGGGCTCAGCACCCGGCAGGTGAAGTCGATGACTGCCGCGTACCCCAGCGTCGGCTCCGACCTCGGCTCCCTGCTGTGACCGGTCGGGGCAACGACCAACCGGCGACACGGTTCCGGTGGTGGGCCGGTCCGGCGGCAGCGGTGGTCGTCGCGGCGATCTGGGTGGCTTTGGCGCGGGTGAACCTGACCACGACCTATCACTTCGCCCCGGTTGTCGCCGCGGCTGCATGGCCGGTCCTTGACAGGGTCTGGGCGGGCCGGCCGGTGAAGCTCACCGCTGCGGTCGCCGCTTCGGCGGGTGGGGCCGCGATCGCTCTCGTCGCCCTCGTCGTTCTCGCATGCACCGGAACCCTGCGAGGGCCGGCGCTCCTCGGTGTCGCGGTCCTGGTGGAGGCGATAGCCGGGGCGGCTTCGGGAGGCGTTCTCGGCCTAGTGCTCGTGGTCTCCTTTCGAGCGAGAGGCCGTAATGGGGATTCTCGACGCCGCGTGAACGATAGCGGGCGCCGATCTTAGGTCGTCACTGAAGGCGATGCGATGGGCGCTCCTTCGATAACCGAGCAGAACGCAGCGAGGGTGGCACTGTTGGAGGCGGATGCTTCGTCTGCGCGGCTGGCCGCGCGAATGGCTTCGCGCATGCGAGTCAGATGCGTGATCTGCTCCTCGATGTGGCGCAGATGTTCGGCGAGGAAGTCACGGACGCTGGCGCAGGGTTCGGTGCCGTCGCGGTGCAGGGACAGTATCTGGTTGATCTCCTCCAGTGTCAGCCCGAGTGTTTGGGCCTGGCGGATGAAGCGGAGGGTGCTGACGTCGTCTTCGCTGTAGAGGCGGTACCCGGCGCTGTTGCGTGCCGGGCTGTTCAGAAGGCCTCGTTGTTCGTAGAGCCTCAACCCTTTGCGGGTGGTGCCGGTCAGTTCAGCTGCCTGTCCCGCAGTCAGCGGGACTTCGCTGGTCAGCATGGTTGCTCTGTCGCTCTCTTTTGCATTTTCCTCCGAAGCTGGTGCTGTCAGGCCAGTGGTGCGGCGGGTGGGAAGTCGAGTTCGGTGCCGGCGTAGTGGTTGAAGTAGTTGGTGTAGAGGTTCGCGGCGATGTGCGCGAACAGTTCTTCCAATTCGGTGTCGCTCCAGCCCGCTTCCCGCGCGTGAGCGCGGACCGCCTCGGAGACGTAGCCTGTAGTTGCGGCAACATGTCGGGCGACCTCGGCCAGGGCCGATAGGCGTGCGTCGAAAGTGATCTCGCCGGTGCGGATCTGGAGGATCTGTTCGTCGCTGAGTCCGGCGGCGCGCGCCGACGCGGTGTGCGCGGCTTGGCAGTAGTCGCAGCCGTTCTGATTTCCCACCGCCAGGGCGATGATCTCGCGTGTGCGGGCGTCGAAGGTCCCGTGCTCGCGGATCGCGGAGGTCATGGCGGCGTAGGCGGCGACGACGACCGGCGATCGCGCCATCTGCGCGTGGATGTTCAGCAACCGTCCGGACCTTTTCTTCAACTGTTCTGCGATGGGGCGCGAGGGTTCGGGGAGGTGGTGGAATACGTCAGTCATGGGTGGGGGACTCCGAGAGTGGTGTTGGTTGGATGGTGACTCCTGTGCCGGGTTCGAAGGCGATCATTCGTCGCAGGAACCAGGCAAAGGGGGTGGGAAGCGGGTAGGTCCAGGCTGCATTTCGCACTTCGGCGCCGCTGACGCGCAGGTGACGGTAGCGGGCGATCCCTTTCCACGGGCACACGGTGGTCAGGGCGCTGGGGGTCAGGAGGTCGGAATCCACATCTGATTCTGGAAAGTACAGGTTGCCCTCTACGAGTACTCCGCGCGTCGTCGAGGCGATGAGGGTGTTCCCGAGATACGCGGTCGCCGTTCGCCGCTTCATCTCAGAGCGCGTCTCTGGTGAGCTGCCGGAGCCGGGCGGGGTCGGTAATGACGATGCGGCCTCGTCCTTGCCGGATCAGGTCCCGGTCGGCGAAGTCGCTGAGGACTCGGCTGGTGGCCTCCCGGGTGGCGCCGATGACGCTGGCTAGTTGCTCGTGGGTGAGCCGGACCTGGAGGGTGCCGCGGAAGCGTCCGCTGGCGCCGGGGTGGGGGCGGGTGAGATTAAGAAGGGTTGCGGCGACGCGGGCTTGCAGGGGTCGCAACGCCAGGTCGGTGAGTCGGTCCTCCAGCTCGCCGACGCGTTCGCCGAGGATCCGGGCGACGCGGATGGCGATGCGCGGATCGGCGAGGAGGAAGCGTTCGACATCGGTGACCGAGAGCTGGCAGATGAGCGCGTCATCGATCGCTTCGGCGTAGCTGTCGTACATCCGCTGGCCGACCAGAGCCATCTCGCCGAAGACCGCCCCGGGTTCCAGGATCGCGAGGGTGAGCGCCTTGCCGTCCTCCGCCACCCGGAAGATGCGGACGCGGCCGGCCTTCAGAATGAAGAGCGATCGGATCGGCTGGGCCTGGCTGTACAGCAGCTGCCCGCGGCTGAAGGGCACCGCGGGGGCCATGCGGTCCATGGCTTCGATCTCTGCAGCACTGAGGTCGGCGAAGAGGTCCACCTCGCTCAGGCAGGAGAAGGGGTCCCGTGGGCCTGCGTCGGCGGCGTGGTTCTGCGCCGACGCCGGCCCGAGCGGCGACCACGGCGCCGACTTGCCGAGTCCGCCCAGTCGGGGGTCGATATCGCTCATGCTCGCCTCCGGGCGATCGGGACGGCGACGGCCGCCAGGATGAGGGCGTAGATCAGGTGCCCCATCAGGGACAGCATCGTGGTTGCGCCGAACGATAACACGGCGCCCCCGAGCATCAGCGGCATCATGATCAGCGGCCCGAACACCCACAGGATAACCCCGTAGATCGCACCGGCGGTCAGCCCGCGGCCCCACGAGGTGAGCCATCGGCCGCCGAGTAGTGCGAACACCAGCCCGTAGAAGATCGAGATCATGATGTGGATTCCGAAGCCGACGATCGGGGAGGTGGAGTGGAGCATCCCGGCGATGGTGGTGAGCATGCCCATCATCGACATCATCATGCCGAAGACCACACCGCCGGCGATCCCGCCGACGGCGCCGGCGAGCAATCGTCGGCCCAGCCCGGCTGTGGTGAACCCGGTTGTGGAGGCGTGTGCAGTCATTGCGATTCCCCTTTCTCGAGAATTCGATGCTGCGACGCTAGAAGCATCTCGCCCCACCGGTCTGTGACCGAGACCACAGTTCCGGAAAATCGGTCGGTACGAACCGGCATCCGATCGGATTCGAGCCTCGATTTGGCAGGAGTTCGGTGAGCGTCATCACAGTAGGCGCGAGCGGTGGAGGAGGAGGATCAGGGAGTGATCTCATCGGAATCGGGCGCCAAGAGCGCGGAGAAGCGCTCCCTGCGCCGGGACAGCATCGCGTTCGTGGGAACGGTCGGCTCGGCCGTCGGAATCCAGGCGCCGGCCGGAGGAGTGAGCTTCCTGCCCGCCTTGATGGCGGGCATCGTAGGGCTCAGCGGCCCGGCGTCGTTCGGTTCGGCCGTGGTGGTGATGCTGTTCGTCGCGTTCGCATTCGTGGTGTTCACCCGCGCGTTCGCCTCAGCGGGCTCGGTGTACACCTTCACCGGGCGGGTACTGGGCGTACGATATGGCGTCTTCGCGGCCTGGTTGCTCCTGCTGGCCTACGTGGCGTTCGCCTCGTCCGTGTTCGCGTCGAACGCGAACGCGCTGGTCACCCTGTTCTTCCCGCAGCTTCTCGGCACACCGTTCTGGTTGGTGATGGCGGGGCTGCTCTGGGCGGCGACGATCTTCCTGGTGCGGTACTCCATCCGCGTCTCGACCGTGCTGATCTTCGTCCTAGAAGCGGTCGCGGTGGTTCTGATCGGTGTTGTCGCCGTCGCGATGCTCGTCCACGAGCCGGCCCGAGTGGCGTCGTTGGGGCTGCAGCCCTTCAATCCGGTCGGTGTTCCGATCGGCGTCCTCGCTCCGGGGGTCATCTTCGCATTCACCGGGTTCGCGGGGTTCGAAGTCGCTGCGACGTTGGGGGAGGAGTCGCGTGCCCCGCGCCGGGTGATTCCAGCTGCGATGGTCACCGCCCTGGTGGTCTCGGGAGCGATCTACACGGTGATGTCGTACGTCGAGACGGTGGCCTATCCGTCGGCGTCCGCGTTAGCAGCAGCCGCCGATCACGGGGTGCCGTTGGCGGCGATCGCGGACCGCTTCGTCGGGTCCGGGATGGGCGCGGCCGTCATCGTCGCCTCGATCATCAGCGGGTTTGGGGCACAGTTGGCCGCAGCCAACGGTGCGGCGCGGCTGCTGTTCGCGGGAGGCCGTGCCGGGATCGTGCCGGGCCGGGTCGAATTCACCCATCCACGGTTCCGCACCCCGACCCGCGCGATCGCGGTTGTGGCAGTGGCGACGATCGTGCCGTTGCTCGCGTTGAATTCCCGCTCGCCGCTCGGCGCTTTCGACGACCTGGCGACCTACGGCGCGGACCTGATCGTGGTCGCCTACCTGCTGAGCCTGATCGCCGCGGTCGTCTTCTCGATCCGACAGCGCCGCGCCGCTCGAGTCGTCGTCCTCGCTGTCGGTGTCCTCCTCGTCGGCTACGTGATCGCGGCGACGGTGTTCCCGTTCCCCGCGGGCGAGTCGCGGTGGTATCTCCATTGCCGCCGGCCTGTCCCTGGTTGCTGGCGGGGTGATCGCTGCCACGCTGAGGAGGGACCGATTGCGGACCGCGGAGCTCTTCGGAGACGACCCGGTACCGCCCACAGCCGAACGGATGACCGCGAGCAGCGCTACCCGTCCGGTCGAGTGAGCTTCCGGAGTTCCACCAGGTCCGCCTTCCCGGTCGGGTTACGTGGGATCTCCGTCACCACATCGATGCGCCTTGGCCGCGCGAACACCGGCAGCAGCCCCCGAACCCAGATTCGGAGCTCGTCGGTGGTCGCGGGGCTGCCGAGCACGACCGTGGCGGCAACTGCCTCGCCGCCGTCCTGGTCGGGTTCCCCGTAGGCGGCGGCGTCGGTCACAGCTGGGTGGGTGCGCAAGGCGTCCTCGACGGTGGCCGGGGCGATCTTCACGCCGCCTCGGTTGATGAGGCCGGCGACGCGCCCATGGACGGCGACGGTCCCATCCTCCAGAAGCGACGCACGGTCACCGGTGCGCAGCCATCCCGCGTGCAGCCGGTCGCTGGTCGCGGCGGGATTCGCCCAGTATCCGCCGGTGACGACGCCGCCTTGGACCAGAAGCTCCTCATCATCGCCGACCCGTGCGTGCAGCGACGGGATCAGCGTTCCTCCGGCCGGTGTGGTGGTCGTGGTCTCGCGGACGCTGATCATCCCC
Source organism: Leifsonia sp. L25 (assembly GCF_050632895.1). The sequence continues at coordinate 2,323,138 of NZ_JBODRZ010000003.1, forward strand.
GCCGTCTCGCTCATCCCGTACACATCGAACAACCGCACCTGAGGCAGTCTTTCCCGCAGAGCGCCCAGCAGCCCGGGCGGCGTCGAGGAGCCGCCGTAGATGATGCTGCGCAATGAGGGGAGGCGCTTGCTGGTGAAGCCGTCTTCGCGCAATAGCTGCGCGAGCATACTCGGGACCAGATCGAGCAGTGTCGCTCTCTCGCGCCGGATGGTTTCGATCAGGGTCCGCGGACGGAACTCCGGCAGGATCACGGCTGTACCGCCCGCGAGCATGATCGGGTTCAACTGCGAGATGTGGCCGGAGACGTAGGAGAACGGCAGATGGATGGGGGTGACTTCACCGACACCCAAGTTCAGCAGGTCACGGTAAGTAGCCGCCACGGTCATGGTCGCGCGATGGCTGATCGTGACGCCTTTCGGGGTACCGGTCGTGCCGGAGGAGTAGACCAGCGCATAGATGTCGTCCGGGTCGGGTTGTGCTCGGTCGTCGTCCCACTCTCGCGTGCTGCCGCTGAGCACGTCGGTCAGGGGAACGGAGTGCGGGATGCGCACACGACGCTCGTCATCGGCCAGTACGATCGCGGGTTCAGCGTTCTGGATCAGTGCCTCCCAGGACGGCGGGTCCAGGTTGGTGGGCAGCCCTGCGTAGATGAATCCGGCCCGGGCGCACGCCCAGATGAGGATCGCCGACTCCACACGGTTGCCCGAGCACAGCATCACTCGGTCGCCGGGGCGCGCTCCGGCGGCGGCGAGCTCGTCGACCGCGCCCTCGACCCGTTCCGCGAACTGGGCGTACGTCAGGGTTCTGCGGGAGTCTTTCACGAGCGGGGTGTCCGGGAACTCTGACGCTGCGGAGGCGAGATTTGCCACGAGAGTCCCGGGAACGGCGCTCGGTCTCGGCATCAGGCGACCGCCGGCTGTGCGACCAGCTGTCGAAGCGGGATCGGCATAGTTCGGGCGCTGCGAGCAAGCCGGCGCAAATACGCGACCGCATTCTCCTCGTGCCCGTTCCGCAAGTACAGCGAGCGGGCCAGCAATTCCGCGCCGCCGTCACCGAGCCCGAATCGGTAGGTCGTGATCCGATCTTCCGTGAGCTCCAACCCGTGGGTGCGGAGAAGGCTCGCGGCGTGCCGGAGCTGTCGGTCGTTGCGGTAGCCGAGGCCACCGTGGACGGCGCTGAGCAGCTTTCCGCTGATGAGGAGATCGGCCGGGCGTGTCGGATGGGTGGGGAGGAGGGCGAGTAGGACCCCATCGGGGGCGAGCACCCGGCGGACCTCGTCCAGGACCGTTTCCAGCTCGGGGAGGATCATCAGCGCCATCGAGCACACCACGGCTCGTGCTGCGCCGTCAGGGAACGGGAGGGCGCGGGCATCCCCGACGTCGACGGTCTCGGCGCCGCGGGCGCGCGCTTTCGCGATCTCGGCCGGGGAGGCGTCGATGCCGTGATAACGACCCCGGAGTTCCGGCCGCCATAGCGGTGCGCTTCCGCAGGCGAGGTCCACGATGAGGCCGTCGGTGGGGAGCAGCGACGCCAGCCAGTCATATCCCGTTCTCCCCGTATCATCGACGCTCGCAGCGAGGACGTCCTCCGTGATTCCGGGCCGCTGCTCGTGGAAGGAGTCCAGGTACGCATCCCAGTCATCGCCGGGCTCCACGCTCATCGGACGTCTCCCGCGCTCGCTGTCCGGCGTTCCGACCTCCGGAATCCGATGCCGCGGGCCCGGCGCAGCAGTTGCGCGGCCCGTCCCGTCACGCCCTCGCGGATGCGCCGCTGGGATTCGAGGATGGCGGCGTTCCAGATTCCGTCGTTGTAGGTCGGGTAGGGGTGCGTCGTAGCGGCGATGTCGGAGACCGTAAGACGCGCCGACACCGCGAGGACGAGTTCGCCGATGCTCTCTCCGGCGCGTGGGCCCACGATCGTCCCGCCACGCAGCCGGCCGCGGCGATCGACGACGAGCTGGGTGAATCCGGACGTGTCCTCGTCGGTGATGGCTCGATCGAGGTGCCGATGCTGCACAGTGATCACCCGCCGCCCCGGGGCCCCGGCGAGGGCGGATGATTCGCCGACCGACGCGACTTCCGGGTCGGTGAAGATCACTCGAGGCTCGCCTGTTGCTGGCCCGGGCTTCTTCGAGCCCAGAAGAGCGTTCCGGGCAGCGATCGCGCCGCTCACGCCCGCGGTGTGCGTGTGCTTCGAAGTGGACGTAACGTCGCCCGCCGCCCAGACCGCAGGATTCGCGGTCCGCAACGCGCGGTCGGTGCTGACCCACCCGTCGTCGTCCTGTCCGATCCCGGCCGCACCGAGATCAAGGGCATCGAGGATCGGGACACGGCCGCCGGCGAACAGCACACGCTCGAACGGCACTGACGTGTCATCGTCGAGGACCGCGGACGAGGTGCCGGCCTCGCCCTGCTCCACCCGCGCCAGGGTGCGGCCGGTGACGACCCTGACCCCGTCAGCCTCCAGCGCACGCAGCACGAGCGAGCGCGCCTTCGGATGCTCACCCGGCAGGATCTCGTTCCCAAGCTGGATCAGCGTCACGTCCACGCCCAGCCGGGCCAGCGCCTGGGCCAGCTCGCAGCCCATCGGACCGCCGCCGATGACCAGCATGCTCGAGGGAAGCTCCGGCAGCTCCCAGAGCGTGTCGCTGGTCAGCGCATCCTCCTCCGGCAGTCCCGGAACGAAGAACGTCGCAGGATGTGAACCGACTGCGAGGATCGCTCGCTGGAACCGCACCTCCTCACCGCCGACCATGACGGCGTTGGGGCCGATGAACTGCGCTGCGCCGGACATCACCGAGACGCCGAGCGCTGCCAGCGAGTCCGCGGAGTCCGTCGGGGCGATACGGCTCTCGGCGCGGGCGATGGCCTCGAACACACCCGCGCGCGCCGCTGCGCCGCTCTGGGCGCCCGCTCCCGAGAGCGCTGCGATGCGTGCCGACGCGATCATGCTCTTGGAGGGAATGCATCCGGTCCACAGGCATTCGCCACCCAGACGCCCCCGCTCGACCAGGATCACTCGGGCTCCGAGCAAACGCGCGGTCCGCGCCGCGATCAAGCCGGCGCTGCCGCCGCCGATGACGATCAGCTCGCACAGATGGTGGTCGCGCATTGAGCCTCCCGGATCCGCAGCATCTCCAAGCACTCAATCATGAGTCGGTGGCCGCCGGATGTGAATCGGATCACAGAAAGTGATTTCGTCAGTATTGGCAACGAGCTGTGTTGTCCGGCGGCGGATGTGACTGTCACAAAAGCTGCTGTCGTGGCGGTTCGAGCGGACGGCGATTTTGTATTTATGCCGTCCAGGGCCGACTGGTAGACGTCTCGTTGTCCCCGGGCTTGCTCTGGCTGTAAGAGATCGTCGTGCCGGAGAGCGAGGTTGCAGCCGGCGCAGTCCGCGTCGAGACGATCCTCCCGTTTCAAGACGACTTTCACGATCGGGGTTGTTTGACCGCCACATCCGCGGGAAGCCCGCGACGGGGAGTGGCCGTGGGCGGCGCCGCCACCGGCAGCCCGCATGTTGTCGGGAGGCTAGCGTGAAAAAGGTTTGGCCGAGGAATTACGGCCCCGGGCTTACGGAACCAGGCACTCAGTCTTCGCTTATACCTGGACCTGGGTCGCGCACATCAGTGCTACCGCGAGGCCGCGTTGAGTAGCCCGCAGCACAATGATGGACTCCCAGCGGTCCTGGAGGGCGCTGGCATCGGCGGGCACGGCGTCCACGTCGGCCGCGACTGCGAGCGCAGCGTCGGTGGTCTTGGCGATCCGGGCGAAGAGCAACAACCATGTGAGCACGAGTGCGAAACCAACCACGGCGAGAACAGCCGCCAGCGGTGAGGCGCTGACGAAGGCGAGTACGACGGCGGTCGCGGTGAATATCGTGCCACTTCAACGGTCACTCGCGGTGGTCGGGCGACTCCGTCTGTTCACAGACGTCGAGGGCCTCCTGACCGGCCGCGCAAGTGAGGAAACAAGCCAAAGGCCGGGCGCTGATTGCCGCCCTGCAGCTAGAGCCAACGTACTTCCTCACCCCACCCGCACCAGTGTCGACGGCCACCCGGTGGACTCGTTCGGCGCGATCGAGGTGCGCTTCTCCTCCTGCAGCCGGCCGGCGCGGTCGGTGGCGCGCACGGCGAGCGTGTGCGAGCCGGAGGTGGCGTCCCAGTCGAGGGACCACTGCACCCAGGTGTCGGCGTTGATGGCGGCGGCCAGCGTGGCCTCCTGCCAGGGGCCGCCGTCGATCTGCACCTCGACCTTCCGGATCCCGATCGTCTGCGCCCAGGCGACGCCCGCGATCTTCGTCTGTCCGGCCGAGAGCGGCCGGTCGATCCGGGGCGTGTCGATGCGGCTGGAGAGCTTGATCGGCGCCTTCTCGCTGTAGCCGCGGGGCGTCCAGTAGGCCTGGTCGGCGGTGAACGTCGTGACCTTCAGCTCGGTGAGCCACTTGGTCGCCGAGACGTAGCCGTAGAGGCCGGGGACGACCATCCGCACCGGGAAGCCGTGCTCCAGCGGCAATGGCTCGCCGTTCATGCCGACCGCCAGGATGGCGTCGCGGCCCGGGTCGGTGAGCGCGGTGAGCGGCGTGCTCGCGGTGAAGCCGTCGACGCTGCGCGACAGGACCATGTCGGCGCCGTGCCGGGGACGGGCGCGGGCGAGCACCTCTCGCACCGGCACGCCGAGCCAGCGGGCATTGCCGACGAGGTTGCCGCCGACCTGCGCCGCTGGCTGGTCGCCCTCTTGGAGAACGCGATCGATCACTCACCGGCGGGCGGAACCGTCACCGTCGTGGCCAAGCGAAGCGCAGCGAACGCGAGGATCGACGTGACCGACCAGGGCCGAGGTGTCGTCGGGATCTCACCGGATCGGGTGTTCGACCGGTTCGCCCACGGCGCGTCCGCGCGGACGTCCCGCGGTGAGACCCGCACCCGGCACGGGATCGGGCTTGCGCTCGTCCGAGAGCTCGCCGAGCGATACGACGGAACAGTGGACGTCGTGAGGACCGGACCCCAGGGGTCGACATTCAAACTCGTCCTTCCGCTCGCTCGCGGCGGTGCGGCATGAGCGGGCGTCTGCTGATCGTCGAGGACGACCCGCGGCTCGGGCCGATCATGGAGTCGATGCTCTCCATGGACTGGGAGGTGCAGCTGTGCACCTCGGCCGAGGCCGCACTCCGCGAGGCGACCACAACCTACTACGACGTCATGGTCGTTGACCGCCGGCTGCCGGGGATGAGCGGCGAGGGCTTCGTCCGCGCACTCCGGCACCGCTGGCTCGGCACCCCGATCCTGATGCTGACCGCGCTCGGAGAGCTCCACGACCGGATCGAGGGTCTGGACGCGGGTGCGAACGTCTACCTGGTGAAGCCGTTCGAATTCGACGAACTGCGGGCCAGGTTCCGGGCGCTGACCCGCGACTACACCGGGCGAAGCGACGGCATCGAGATCGGCAGCTGGACGTTCTTCCCCGCTGACCACAGTGTGGACTCGCCCTACGCGGGCCGCATCATGCTGACCGAGACCGAGGCGGCGCTTCTGGCGGTCCTCGCCCGCGAGCCGAATCGCACCTTCTCCCGGGAGCACCTGCTCTCAGCCGTCTTCGAACGCGGCGAGCGCATCGCGTCAGTGGAGACTTACGTGCACTACCTGCGCCGGAAGACGGACCGCGAGCTGATCACGACTGTGCGCGGTTGGGGCTATCGCTTGGGAACACCGGCTTGAGCGTCCGCCGCCAGCGCAGCCAGCCCGCGCCCCCATCCACGACGATCACGCGGGCGGCCGGCGCCATGGCCAGAGCCCACACGATCGACGCGAGCACATCCGTCGGGTAGTGCAACCCGTCACTGACGACGGCGACACCCACGATCACCGTCGCGGCAGCGCCCAGAACGACGACGAGCCACCGCCACCGGGTCTCCCGGAACAGGAACCAGGCCGCGAACGCCAGCGCGAGCACGAACGCAGTGTGGCCGCTTGGGAATGACCCATCGACCTGCGCCGGCACGTATGCGTGGGCCAGGGACGTCGCTTCCGGTCGGGGCCGGTCGACGATCACCTTGAGCACGGCGACCGGCAGCCAGGTGACAGCGACGATCAGCCCGAAGGAGACCGCCGTCAGGAACGAACGCGAGATAAACCAGACGACCCCGGCCAGCACAACGGTCAGCGCGACGGCAGCTGCAGGCCCGACCAGGACGTACACGAGATCGGCGAACAATCCCCATGCTCCCGTGTGCACCTGGTTCAGCGCGACCACCGCGCCGAGATCGAACGGATGTCCCTTGAGGAAAAGTCCGGCGACGAGCAGGAGGATTCCGACGACGGCCGCGACCGCGATTGCGACGAGCGGTCGGCGCGACGGGCGGAACATCCCCGAACGCTTAACAACAGGGGTGCTGCGAGAAATGGTGGCGGACCTGTCCATGAAAACCCTTCCGCACACCACAGGCGACAGAGAGGTGTGCCGTCCAAGGTTCTCCGACCCGCACCAAGGATCGACCAAGAATGCGCGACGATACCTGAATGCTTGTGCCGTGGCTGCGCGGCCGTACTGGGGCGTATCTCCCATATCTGTGGTGAGGCTCGCCGCAGTCTTGTGGGATGAGGTCGACGGGTCGCGGTATCGGGTGTTCACGGATGAGCAGTGGGCGCGGATCGAGCCGCTGCTGCCGTCGAATGCGGGTATGCGGGGTCATCCGTTCGGTGATAACCGACGGGTGGTCGAGGGGATCACGTACCGGTTCCGGACGGGGATCCCATGGCGGGATCTCCCACGGGGCGAGTTCGGGCCGTGGCAGACGGTGCGGAAGCGGCACCGCCGCTATGCCGGTGATGGCACCTGGGATCGTGTGTTCGCGCAGATCCTCGCCGAAGCCGACGCGGCGGGGAAGATCGACTGGGCCGTGTCGGTGGATGCGACGATCGCGCGAGCGCATCAGCACTCGACGAACACGACCCGCCCGGAGCAGGACACAGGGGGCGGGATCGAATCACAAGAATCTGCCCTGGCACGAGGTTGAACCGCCCGGGCACGGGATCGGCCGCTCCCGCGGCGGGCCGACCACGACGATGCACCAGGCTGTCGATGGGCACGGTCGTCCGTTGGTGATGATCGTCACCGGCGGGCAGCGTAACGCGGCGGTGCGATGCTGACCGTGGTCCTCGCCCAGATCCATGTTCCCCGTCTCGGTCGCGGGCGGACCCGGACCAGGCCCGACGCGGTGATCGCCGACCGCGCCTATGCGACAGGTGTCATCCGTAGCGAGCTGCGACGCCGCGGCATCAAGTCCGTGATCCCGGACAAGCGGGATCAGGCGGCCGCCCGCAATCGACGTGGTCTCCGGGGCGGACGCCCTCCCGGTCTCGACGAGGTGGCCTACAACGGTCGCAACGTCGTCGAGCGGTACTTCGCGCTCGCCAAGCAATGGCGCGGTATCGCGACGAGGTTCGACAAGCTCGTGCTCACCTACCGTGCCGGCGTTACGATCTGCGCCATCCTCACCTGGCTCCGCCAAATGAGAGACACACCCTAGAGCGCGGTGGCAGCACCATCGGCGAGCCGGACCACATCATGCTCAACGACAGGACGGGCTTGCCCCAGACCTCGACGGGGAAGGGTGCGTCGGGTGGGGATTTGCGAAGAGACTGCGACCGATATCGCCTCCTCCGGAAGGCTCCACACTGCATCACTCCAGCCAGCCAGGATATCCCGGGCCTGGTCGATCGGGTGGATCACGGAACCGGCGACGATCTCCGGGCCGACATCGTGCAGCTCGAAATCGAACGATGTCGCAACGCCGAAGTTGCCGCCGCCGCGGGACGCCCAAACATCCGGCTCACTCTCGGCCGTCCACGCTGATGGGGCGCTCGGCGGTGACGAGATCGACCACGCGAAGGCCGTCGCAGGTGACGCCGAAGCGCCGCCTGAGCCGGCCGACCCCGCCATCGACGACGAACCCGGCGACCACGGTGGTGAAGATGATGTCGCCGACCGTTGCCAGCCAGAAGGCCTTACTCTCACCGTTGAACAACCCAGGTCATTCCGGTCTGCACGCGCGTCAGCGCCCCTTGGGGCGAAAAGCCGCATTAGCGTGAGTCGCGAAGACCTCCGGTGAAAATGTGAGCTTGGAAACCATCGGGGTGCAGCGTGTCGGCCCGTTCGGGCACCAGTGGCGCTGGCAGGGGTGCCCGCGCCGTCCCGGGCCACGGGAGCGCGCGCGTCGACCCCGTCTCCATTCCGCCGTCCGTCCCCACTCCGACGTCGGTCGCGCTGCCCTATTCCGTCGGGGGGCAGCCGCCGCGCAGCAGACCTACACCCCGGAGAACTGAGTTCAGGAGGCGTTGCGGAGTCGGTGGGGGAGTCGTCGAACGCTGGAGAGCCGCATCAGCAGCGCCCCGATGATCCAGTTGGCGATGAGCGAGGAGCCTCCGGCCGCCAGGAAGGGCGTGGTCAGGCCGGTGAGCGGGATGACCCGGGTGACGCCGCCGATTATGATGAAGGCTTGGAGGGCCACCCCGAACGACAGCCCGACGGCGAGGAGGGCGCCGAAGTCGTCGGCGCTGTCGAATCCGATCCGCAGGCCGCGGAAGGTGACCAGCAGGTAGAGGCTGAAGATCGCGAACAGGCCGGCGAGGCCGAGTTCCTCGCCGAGGCTGGCGACGATGTAGTCGCTCTGCGAGACGGGGTCACCCAGGGCTGCCCCTGGCCGAGCCCGGTGCCGATGATCCCGCCGTGGGCGATGCCGAACAGGCCTTGGACGAGTTGGAAGCTGCCGCCGTTGGCGTCGTAGATGTGCTGGTCGAAGGGGGTGAGCCAGTTGGCGAAGCGGAGGTGCACGTAGGTCAGGGCGGCGTTGGCTGCGGCCCCGCCGATGACGATCAAGACGGCGCCGATGGCCAGCCAGCCGATCCGGCCGGTTGCGACGTAGATGACGACGAGGAAGATCCCGAAGTACAGCAGTCCCGGCCCCAGGTCGCGCTGGAGGATCACGACGACGATCGATAGCAGCCACACCAGCACGACCGGGCCGAGGTGGCGCACGCGGGGGAACCGCATGCCCAGGAAGCGGCGGCCGAGCAGCGAGAGCGCGTCTCTGTGCCGCATGAGATAGCCGGCGAAGAACGCGGCCAGCGCGATCTTCGCGATCTCGCCAGGCTGGAAGCTGAACGCGCCGATGCCGATCCAGGCCCGCGCCCCGGACACCGTCTTGCCGATGCCGGGCAGTAGCGGCAGCAGCAGGAGAGCGAACGCGACCAGGCCCACGGTGTAGGTGTACCGGTTGAGGACCTGGACGTTGCGGATGACGACGAGGGTGAGGATGGCGCAGACGATCGCGATCGCGCACCAGACGATCTGCCGCACGCTGGTGCTTCCCCAGCCGCTGTACCCGTAGTGGAGGTCGATCCGGTAGATCTCGGCGATGCCCAGCCCGGTGAGCACCATCATGATCGGCAGGAAGAACGGGTCGGCCGTAGGTGTCAGGAACCGCATCACGACGTGCATGGCGAGCGCGAGCAGCGGCGAGATGGCGCTGAGCTGCAGGAAGCCGGGCTCGATCCTGCCGAGGGCGCCGAGCTGCACCAGCGCGACTGCCGCGACCGAGATGCAGCCTGCCACGAGTAGGAGTAGCAGCTCGACGTTTCGGATCCGCACCGCGGTACTGGCGCCGTACGAGAGAGTCGCGTTCATCTTTCGTGGTCCGTTTGCGGGCGACACATGTGACTACACACGCGATCAATCCTTCGGCACAAGCGAGTAATTGAAGCTGTCCCATTCTGACTGGCGCTTGCGCTGAACACGTTGTTAGAGTCCTGTCAGGAAGCGCCGTCCAACTCGCGGCACGCACCCCAGTGTCAGCAACAGATCCTGCCCGCGCCTCGAGGGTATCATCCTCCGGGTCACGAACTAGAGTGGTCGGAGACGATCACTTGAATCGGAAACAGGGCCGCGCTCCCGTCCTCCTGCGGGATCTTCCGCGCAGGAACCACACGTTGCGCTGGGCCGCATCACCGCCGCCCAATTCAACCGGCCCACGGGTGCATCGGCCGATGCTCGTCGATCGCGGCGCCTTCGCGCTCGGCTTTGACTGGCTGATCGTCCGGTGGGACCCGCTGGGGATCATCGCTGCTGCCCGGCGCCGCTGTCCCGCCGGGCGCCCGGCGGCGGCCCAGGTCCGTGCCGAGCAGGGGCTCAGGACGCTGGACGCACTCGCCGGGTACGCCACGGAGCACCGGCGAAGCGTTGGCGAAGAGGGCGGCCGGATCGAGGCCGGCGTTCGCGCGGACCTGTCAGTGTCCGAGTTCGACCGGCCACTTCGCGGCCGCGCCGGCGCTGGCGGCGGTCGCTTGGGTGATCGTCGAATCTGGCCAGACATCGGACGAGCGGGTGTCAGCTGCCGCTGCGGCCCCTTCGACACTTCTCCCGAACGGCTTGCCGTCCCCCTAATCGGTACCCCCAAAACGAAGGACAAGATACGAGCGGCTTGTGATTTTCCGGCTGTCCCCAAATGGGCCAGCGGGCACAGAGCAGTCGAACTTTGCCTAGATACTCGCATTGTCGCAAACTTCGCCCCTATACTTGCAGTCGCCCATGAAAGACGCCGAATCGGCGAAAATCACTGCAACCTCAAAGGGGGATAGTCCTGTGTTCAAGAAGATTCTTGCAGTCGTTGCGCTTACGATCGCAGCCGTTTTCGCCGTGCCGATGGCGGCAAGCGCCGCTGGCTATGTGCCATCGAGCAATGTGACGGTCAGCAACTCGAACCCGGCTCCCGGCCAGACGGTCGTTGTCAGCTTCAAGGCTGGCTCCTTCCTGGCCAGCGAGAACGTCCAGTTCACGCTCACTGGTCAGGATGCTGCGGGTGCTTCGCTCGCGTCGCTGCACGCGGTCGTCAACTCGAAGACGCTCGTCAAGCCGGCTTCGTCGACGGGCGCCGTCACTGTTGATGTCACCTTGCCGACCGACGCGAGCGGCACCTACACGCTGACTGCGGCCGGTGTCACCTCCGGAAACGTGGCCACCGTGTCCCTTACCGTCACCCCTGCTGACGCCGCCGGCGCCAGCACGGGCAGCGGCCTTGCCGACACTGGTTCGACCATCTCGCTCATCGCGATCTGGGTCGCCGGCGGCCTGGTGCTCCTCGGCGCCGCGTTCGTCGCGGTGAATGTCATCGTCCGTCGTCAGCGCGCCAAAGCGTAACCACAGGCGACACGATTCAACAGACGGCCCTGCATATCCCGCAGGGCCGTCTTTTCGTCTTCTGCCGCAGGTGAAGCCCGAGGTTTGTCAGTGCGGCCAGGTCAGTGCGACCGCGATCGCGTTGAACACCATGTGGGCCACGATCGCACCGGTCAGCCTCCCGGTGCGGGCGACGATCGCGCCGGCGACGACGCCGAGCACGAGCGTCGCGATGCCGAGCGTCAGCGTCTGCGTCAGGACGGGGGAGCCCTCGACAGCCACATGCAGGGCCGCGAAGAGGACCGCACTGACACCGACCGCCGTCGCGGTCGCAACGCGCGCTGACATCCTCACGCGGCACACCGCCTCGACCGCCCGCTGCAGGAGACCGCGGAAGAAGACCTCCTCGACCAACGGACCGATGACGACGGGGAACGCGATGGCCGCAATCGTCTGCCATCCCTGCGGCCCACCGTCGATTGCCGACGAGGAGCCGAGCCCGGTCTGCCCGCTGACCACGACGGTGGCAAGGAGCACGACGGCCCGTGCCAAGAGGCCCCCGCCGAGACCCCACGCGAGATCGACGGGTCTGGCATGCAGAGCCAGACGGTCCCGTAGCTGCCGGGAAACCATCCGTGCGCACCCGACCGCGACTGCGAGGAGCAGCGGACCCCACACCACTACGTAGGAGAGCACGTCGGCGACGGCCGGATCGACCTCCCGACGCTGCACGGCTTCCGACAGCCACGCGGACGCCACCACGACGACCACCATGGCGATCACCGCTATCGAGACGTCACGGATCGGGCGTAGGACGGGTAAAGCGGTCGTGAGGGCGGGCAGGCGGGGGCCGGACATGCTCCCAACCTACGGGAAACGAGGCGGCCCGACGGTCTTCGGCCCACCGCGGAAATGCAAGTGTTGACCGCTCGGTATGCGAAAATATTCGGGAGCCTCGACCGACGGGCGCTGACATTGGGGAAGGCTGGCCGTGGAGCTACGTGACTACATCACCGTGATGCGTAAAGGGTGGGTGCTCATCGTCATCCTCGCGCTCGCGGGTGTCGCTGTGGCTGCCGCGTTCTCCGTCTTGAAGAAGCCCGACTACTCCGCTTCCGCGCAAGTCTTCGTCTCCACACAGAGCAGCGGGACGGTCGCCGACCTCGCCCAGGGGAGCACCTTCACGCAGCAGCGCGTGAAGACGTACGCCGACCTGGTGAAGACTCCGATCGTCCTGCTCCCGGTCGCGTCGAGTCTGCATTTGAAGATGACGTCGGACGACCTGTCGACGCTCGTGACGGCGGACGCCCCGCTCGACACCTCCCTGATCTCCATCACGGTCACCTCCACCGACCCGGTGGAGGCGGCGAACATTGCGAATGCCACTTCGCAGAGCCTGACCAACGTGGTGCAGCAGATCGAGTCGACGGGCGCGACCAAAGAGCCTCAGGTGAAGCTGACCCGTGTCACCGAGGCGGAGGTGCCCAACGCCCCGGTCAGCCCGAACGTGCCGCTGAACACCGCGCTCGGCCTCCTCGTCGGCCTCGCCGCAGGGATCGGGCTCGCCGTGCTCCGCCACGCCCTCGACACGCGGGTGCGCAACGAACAGGATGTTGAGCAGATCGACAGCGCGCCCATCGTCGGCGGGATCGCCTTCGACCCGAAGGCGGCGCAGCGTCCCCTGATCGTCCACGCCGACCCGCGCAGCCCGCGGGCCGAGTCGTTCCGCACTCTCCGCACGAACTTGCAGTATCTCGATCTCGAGGGTCGCGCCCGCTCCTTCGTGGTGACCTCCTCGATTCAGTCGGAGGGTAAGAGCACGACCACCGCGAACCTCGCCATCGCGCTCGACACTGCAGGCAGCCGTGTGCTCGTCGTCGACGCCGACCTGCGCCGGCCGAAGCTCGCCGATTACCTGGGCCTCGAGGGCGCCGTCGGACTGACCGATGTGCTGATCGGCCGCGCACAGCTGAAGGACGTGGTGCAGCGCTGGGGGCGCAACAGCCTCTACGTGCTGCCTGCAGGTCACATCCCGCCGAACCCCAGCGAACTTCTCGGCTCGCACACCATGGCCAGCCTCATCGAGACGCTCGAGAAGCAGTTCGACTATGTGCTGTTCGACGCGCCGCCGCTGCTGCCGGTGACGGATGCGGCCATCCTCGCGCGCAAGGCCAGCGGTGCCATCGTGGTCGTGGCCGCCGGCCAGACGCACAAATCGCAGCTCTCCGGCGCGGTCAGCGCGCTGCACAACGTCGGCGCCACCGTCTCCGGCTTCGTCATGACGATGATGCCCACGTCCGGCCCCGACGCCTACGGCTACGGACGATACGGGTACGCCTCCGGATACGGCTACACGCAGGACACCCCGGCGAAAAAGACCAAGCCGAAGAGCCGCCGGCGCGCTCCCGCGGGTGCTGCGGCGCGATGACCGACATCGTGCCACCCGGCATCGCAGACGAATTCACGGTGCTCGTGGTGTGCTCGGGCAACATCTGCCGATCTCCCCTCGCCGAACAGTTGCTGGCCGCGCGCCTTAAGGCGTCTGGGCGGCCCGTGCGGGTATCGAGCGCAGGGACGGTCGCGGAGCAAGGCTTCGCGATGGACGCAACAGCGGCTGAGATTTCACGTCGATACGGGGGCGACCCGTCCGCGCACGCGGCACGTCCGCTGACGGAAGAGCTCATCGCGGACTCCGGGCTCGTGCTCACGGCCACCCGTCAGCACCGAGCAGCGGTCGTCTCCCTGCTTCCCCGCGCCTCTCGGTACACGTTCACGCTCGCCGAGTTCGCGCGGCTGTCCGGAGGCCTGGCCGGGACCCTCCCGGACGGCGTCGTGGATGCACCCTCGCTCGTGGAGGCCGTGGCGGCGGAGCGCGGCCACGTCTTGCCGCCGGAGGATCCATCCGACGACGACATCGTCGATCCCTACCGGCAGACGCCCGACGTGCATGAAGCGGTCGCCGCGCGAATCGACTCTCTCGCCGGAATCGTCGCGGGCGCATTCCGCGCGCTGCCGTCAGAGGGAGCACGCTAGTGGCACGGTCGCGAATCGCCGCTCTGCCGCGCAGAGCGCGCGCCCGTCGGGTCGCCGTCATCGTTCTGATCGTCGCGTTCCTGGCGGTGGACGGCGTCCTCATTGCCATGGCGGCGACGGCTGCGGGCGTTAAGCCGCATGGCACGCTGGCGCCGATCCCGACCTTCTCGAGCATGCCAACGCCGACGCCCACGCCGGACGGCACGCCGACTCCCGCTCCCTCGTCGACGACGGTGGCGGCCACGATTCCGTCGACCGCGGTCTCCCCGCGCTTCCTGGCCGCCGTGAGCGCGACCACCGCGTGGAGGGCGACGCCCGGCTCATGCACGGGGACCCCGGCGGTCGTCGAGGAGACCACCAACGGCGGCGGGACGTGGGTTCGGGCCGACCTGAGCAAGATCTCCGCCCGCACGGTCCTGTTCCTGAGCGGAGGCGCGACGAGCGCCACCGTCGTCTCCGGGGCCACCAGTTCCTGCACACCCGCGTTCTTCGCGTCGTTCACCAGCGGCAGATTCTGGGCGCCCTACCCGGACCGGGTGAGCGAGGCCTCCTACATCGACCCCGCCACGCACGCGCTGTACGTCGCCGGCACGACGACGCCGTCGCCGTGCGCCGACCCGCGCCAGGTGGCGCACACCTCCACCGCCACGGCAGTCGTCTGCCCCGGCGAACTGGAGGCCCGCACGGGTTCCGGCGCGTGGGTGGGCATCCCGGTCCCCGGTCTCCTTGCGGTCGCGGCCGCCCCGAACGGCTGGGTGGTCGCCGTCTCCGGCGTCGGCGGTTGCGCCGGCGTCGCTGTTCAGGCCATGGACGGGTCACTCCGTCCTGGCATGTCTGTCACCACGACCGGGTGCGCCGTTGCGGCGACGCCGGTCGGTGTCACTCTCAGTCAGAGCGGACCGACGCTCTGGTTGTGGAGTGGTGACAAGACATTCGTCTCGTCAGATTCGGGTGCGAATTGGTGAGGTGACCGATGGGGATGGAAGTCGAGCAGGGGGCGCGCCGGGGATCCGGCCGCGGCTCGACGCACGCCTGGAGCGCGGAGTTCGCGAGACGTCTTATGATCACAGACGTGCTCGTGCTCATCTGGGTCGTGTTCGGGGTCCAAATCGAGTGGTTCGGCCTCGACAGCGCGGTCGTGTCGTCGACGGTGCGCAATGTGAATGACCTCGCAATCGGCTATACGACGGTGTCGGTCATCCTGATCGTCGCGTGGATGATCATGCTTCACGTCTTCGGCACCCGCGACTACCGAGTGATCGGGGGCGGCAGCGCCGAGTACCGCCAGATCGCGTCCAGTGCGATGTACCTCTTCGGGCTCATTGCGATTGTCGGCTATCTGTTCAAGATCGATCTCGCGCGGGGCTACATCCTCATCGCATTTCCACTCGGTATCGTCGTTCTGATCTTCTCGCGGTGGATCTGGAGACAGTGGCTGAGCGCGAAACGGGAGCAGGGCCTGTATTGCGCACGCGTCCTCGTGGTGGGATCGTTGCCGACAGCCAGTCACATTGCTCGAGAACTCGCGCGGCACCCAGAGGAGGGTTACCTCGTCGTCGGTGCGTGCGTGCCGGATGGCCAGGCAGGCACGACCCTGGCGGGGACATCCGTGCCGGTCGCCGGTGACATTGGCGAGGCGCTGAGCGTGCTCGACGAGGTCGGAGCGGACACGGTCGCTATCACAAGCTCGGGAGAGCTGGGTCCGAGCGGGATCCGCCAGCTCGGCTGGGGTCTGGAGGCTGGGGAGCGTCATCTGATCGTGGCGCCGGCGCTGACGGATGTCGGCGGCCCGCGCATTCACACGCGTCCAGTGGCGGGGCTGCCGCTGATCCACGTTGAGACTCCGAAGTATGACGGCACCACGCTGCTCGCGAAGCGCACTTTCGACATCGTCGGGGCCATCGCGCTGTTGATTGCGCTGTCACCCCTGCTGGTGACCGTGGCGGTGCTGGTTTGGTTGACGAGTCCGGGCCCTGTGTTCTATGCGCAGGAGCGCATTGGTCTGAATGGCAAACCGTTCAGGATGTTGAAGTTCCGTTCCATGAAGGTCAACGCCGACGCGGAGCTCGCTGCGCTGCTCGCCGCGCAGGGGCGCGACGATCGACCGGGTTTCAAGATCCAGAACGATCCGCGCATCACTCCGGTCGGCCGCTTCCTGCGCAAGTACTCGCTCGATGAGTTCCCGCAGCTGTTCAACGTGCTGTTCGGTCAGATGAGCCTGGTTGGTCCGCGCCCACAGCGCGAGGGCGAGGTCGCTCTGTACGACGCGGCTGCGCACCGACGTCTGCTTCTGAAGCCCGGGATGAGCGGGCTGTGGCAGGTAGGAGGGCGTTCCAGTCTCAGTTGGGAGGACTCCATTCGTCTCGACCTCTACTACGTCGAGAACTGGTCCCTGGTCAGCGACCTCGTCATCCTGTGGCGGACGCTGAAGGCGGTCGTCAGGCCGGGGGAGGAAGCACATTGAGTGTCACGCTGATCGTGGAGCCGAACCAGTCCGGGCACCGGCTGTACTACGTCCGACTGCTGGCGCAGGCGGCGGTGGCCCGCGGCGATGAGGTGGTGCTCGCGCTTTCGGAGGCCGCGTCGGCGACGGATGAGTCCGGCCTGCACCTGTCCGGAATCGCCGAGTCCGTCACGATCGTCAGCGCTCGTGACTTCGGGGTAGACGCCGTTGCCGAGTTGAGCAGGCGGTACGACGCTGCGATCACGGTCGTTCCCGACGGTGACCGATTCGCGATGCGGCTGGCGCGAACCCGCGGCGGGTGGAGCGGCCAGGGCGCGCTGTCGGTGCTGATCATGAGGGAGGTCGCCCAACCGGGGCGCCTCAGCATGGTCGTGGCTGCCAAGTCTCGGATCCGCACTGCGCTCTTCCATCGCGCTTCCCGGCTCCCCGCGTGCGCCTGAGTGTTCTCAAGTCCGCCACGTGGACGGGTGACTCCATGTTCGCGTGTGCACCCGATCCCGTGTCGCTCGCGTGCGGCGACGATGACATATCGGAGCTTCGCGCGGCCTGGAACCTGGAGGACGACCGCTATTGGTTCGGGGTGCTGGGCGCGATCTTCGATCGCAAAAATGTGCCCCTTGTCGCACGCGCTCTGCGCGCGGCCGAGGCGCAGAACAGCGGTCTATTGATCGCGGGACGTTGCGATCCGGAGGCGGCCAGGGCGATGGCTGGACCGCTGGCGGAACTGACCGCAGCCGGCGCGAAGGTGGTCGTGGTCGATCGGCTCCTTTCGGAGCTCGAGCTGGATGCGGCGGTCACCGCAGTGGACTGCGTCGTACTCGCGCACTCCAACGAGGGGCCGAGCGGCCTCTTCGGCAAGGCTGCCGCGGCAGGGACGCGTGTCGTCGCCGCCGGAGCGCTCAGCCTACGCGAGGACGCCCGCCACGTGCCATCGCTCGCATCCTGGGTGCCGCTGGACGAAACGGCACTCATGGGTGCCATGAGAAGGGCGCAGGCTCTCCACCGGCCGACGGCGGTTTTTGCCCCCGAGAACGCCCGATTCGCCGAGGCTCTGCTGTGAGTAGTCAGATGCGGTGGATTGTTTTCGGAACGCTGGTCGTAGCAGCGGCGGTCGTTGCTCTTATCTCATTTCCGATGGCGTGGCTGGGCGTCTTGGCTCTGCTGCTCGTGCCACTTCTCAGTCGCGCTGACGGGCGACTACTCCTTTATGTCGGGGGCACCCTGACGGTGTTTCAGAGTTCAGCGGGGATCTCGGCGCCGAAGGTCATCTTCTTCGTAGTCGCGGGCGGGATCGGCGTGTTTGCCCTCTTCAACTCGATTCGGCATTTTCGTGAGCCGTGGGCGCGACCGTTCCGGGCCGCCATGGCGGGGGCGGGCGTCATTTTCGGGCTGACGGTCCTCGCAACGATTGTGGGGCTGCTGCAGGGAGTCGTGCTTTCTGAAGTCATTCGCGACGGAGTCACGTACCTCTTGATAGCCGCCGCCGTCCCCGTTGCGTTGGATGCAGCGCGAGTCATGAATACGAGGGCAGTGCGTCTTCTGACGATCGTCGTCACAAGCGTCAGCGGTGCCTCGCTCATGCTGCACGAACTGACCCTACGCGGTGTCAGCAACGTTGCCGTCGACAAGCTTGTGGCGCCGTCGATGATGGTGCTTTCGGCTGGGGTTGCATTGGCCTGTGTTCGCGGGTTCGAGGGCCGCAGGCTCAAGTGGGGATGGCTGGGGTTCGGAGCTGCACTCGTAGCCTTTGTGCTCGCCAGCGGAAGCCGCGAGGGGCTTGTGCTGCTCGCTGCAGCGCTGCCGGTAGTCGGAATCGCATTCAGGCGAAGAAGCGGAGTATTCCGGCTCGTGGTGGGGGTTGCAGGATTCGCAGCTGGCCTCGGACTTCTCGTCGTCCTGGCAGCTTCGACCGTTACGAGTTCGAGCTTTCTCCAGAGCAGGTTGCAGGCCAGCCTGGCGGTGCTCCAAGGTGGCTCGCTTCAAGACGCGTCTGGAATCATTCGGGCGAGAGCGACCGCGTATGCACTTGATGTGTGGTGGCCGAACTGGGCTGTAGGAGTCGGGTTCGGGCACGTCTTCCCCGACCCGAATCCTGGTGGAGGAACGGCAGATTTCCAGGTCGATAGTTCGGCCACGTTACTTGCCAAATTCGGTTTGATCGGCTGTGCGCTGCTTCTGGTCGGCGTGCTTCTCATCGTTCGCAGTGGCTGGGGACGCTTCGGTTCGCTGCCGCGACTGTCCGAGCAGGGGGTAGCGATTGGTGCCGTTGCGGTTTGGTTCGCTCAACTGTATTTCGGGTCCCCCACCGAGGATCGCGGTTTCTCGCTGGCGGTTCTGATGATTGTCCTCCTCCTGGCGGCTCGCGCACGGGAAGATGCTTCCGCAGAGGCGCGGGATCTGCAGAAGCCGCCAGGGATCCTCGAGCATCCGAGCGTTGCACAACGTGGCGGCGTCGTCCCATGAAAATCGTCCAGGTTCTCCTCAGCAAGCGCATTGGGGGCGCTGAAACGCTCGCGGCGTCGCTGGAATCCGAGTGGTCCACGGTTGGCGTCGCCAGCGAGATCGTTTACCTCGATGAGGACGGGTCTTCGAGCCATCCGCTTTCGCGAGTGCGTCGCCTAGTGAAGACGCTGCATTATCTGAAACCCGACGTCGTGGTCGCACATTCGGCACTGCCCGCGGTCTATGCGCGCATCTGCGGTCCGATCGGTGCTCGAGTGTATTCGGTTCTCCATAGCGCCAGCGATGATTTCGAGGACATAAAGCTGAAAGTTGCCGAACGAGTGCTCCGATGGCGCACGCACGGCGTGATCGCGGTCAGCGCCCCCAGGCGCAGAGGTATCGGTCACGATTCGGCGGCTCCGTTCCGATCCATGTGATCCCCAACGGAATACCACGCGAGTTTCGCCGGCCACGCGAGCAGGCGACCCGGCCTGCGATGATAATCGAGGTAGCGCGAGTCGTCGCTCAGAAGCGCCCGGATGTTTGGCTCACTGCTGTCGCTGAAGTGCTGGACGCCTACCCCCAACTCGACGCGGCGTGGTGGGGACCGCCTTCCGGCGACACGGGCTTCGACGAGGAACTCGCGGCCAGCGCGTCACGTGCCGGTCTGGGGCACGTATTCCAGGGCCCGACGAGCACGCCGGCGTCCGCCTATGCCCGGGGAGACATTCTTGCGCACGCCGCGACTAGAGAGGCGCACAGTGTCGGACTGCTCGAGGCCGCTGCTATGGGCTTGGTCGTCGTCTGTTCGACTTCGGTCGCTCGCGATCTGCCGAACGATTTCCCGGCTGTGACATTCCGCGACGAGGACCCGGGCCATCTCGCGAGCCGCCTCGGCGAGGTGATCGCGGAGTGGGAGCCACATTCACGTCGCGCCCACGCATACGCAGCGGAGATTGCTGCAACCTACTCCGCCGAAGAGTGCGCTCGCCGATATCTTCGCATTCTCGGCGGTGCCGGTTGACGGAAAGAGAGATGAACGGTGACGGAGACCATGCAGCTGCGCTTGGGTGAACTCGCAAATCGCTGTGGGGCCTTCTCCCCGAGACGATTGTGAAGGTTGAGCGGTTCGGCTATTCGACCGGTCTGGCCCCGCGTGTGACGATCATCATTCCGGTGCACAATCAAGCTGAAGTAATTCGGACTCATCTCGAAGCGATCCGTGACGCAACCGCTGAGGCGCACGAGTTCATCGTCATCGCCGATGGATGCACCGACTCGTCCGCAGAAATCGCGACGGCGTGGGGGCGGGAGGCGAACATGGGTGTACAAACGATAGGCATCACGATCGTCCGTATCGATGATGGTGTTTTCGAAACCATGTCCGACACCGTGGGCGCAGCGCTAGCAAGAGGCGAGTACCTCATCGAGGTCCAAGCTGACATGCTTGTCTGGGAGCGCGGGTACGATCGGGTGCTCATTCGCGCGCTGGAAAGCTCTCCAGAACTGATAGCGGTGAGTGGGCGGGGTGGTCACGCCTTCGGCCTCGTCGTGCCCGGGCACTCGGCGGGGCTGGTGGGGCCTGCATCTCGGAAGGTATTCGGGCTCAAGGCGAAAATGCTGAAGCGTTACCGCGCGAATCGGGCTGAGCTCCACCTGAGTGACAGCATCGGCCGCATCGGCGCGCTGATCGAATATCCTGCGATCGTGACGGGCCGCCGTATGGTCTACGTTCACGAAACCGTGATGCGCGGCCCGTGGGCCATCAAACGAGCTGATTTCGGCATGCTCGAAGGATTCGACACCGAACGCTTCTTTCTCGGCAATGACGATCACGACCTCGCCATGCGTGCGCTCGTCGAGCACGGGAGGCGAGTCGGTTTCGTGCCGCTCGGCTTCGACTCGCCAATCGACCTCGGCTCGACGCGCGCACCACGGCCGCCTGAGGCCCAGCGCAGATTCGCGGAGTTGAAGCGGTATTACGACGCGAGATTCGCCGACAGTACGCTGGCACGTCGCATTGACGGCCTCAAGGCACCTCGTCGATATCGTGTCGAGGTCGCGCCAGAATGACCGACGAGCCAGACACGCCCGCCGTCGATGTCGGAGCACCCGGTAGTCATCGATTTGAGCCGAAGCGGGGGTGGCGACCCAGGCGATCATGCTCGCCGGCACGACTGGTCTCGCCCAGCTGATCACCGCGGCCATGTACATCGCCGCGGCACGAGGCGTCGCGCCCCGCGAGTACGGACTGGTCGTGACCGCGATCTCAATTGGGATGGCTGCCGTCGGATTCGCCGATTTCGGTACGAATGCCCTGTGGATACGAGAACTCGCCCGAGGACGACTGTCGCCTGCCGGACTCGGCCCCCGGATTTTCACCAAGCTCGCGCTGATCGGCGTGTGCAGCGTCGTATGGTTGCTCATCGGGCTTGTCGTGTCGCCGGGGAGCCTCATCTGGGCAGCTGGTCCGATCGCGATCGCGATCCTTGCCAATCAGACCTCGCAAGTTCCGCTTCGAGGCGCGGGTCGCGGTGATCTGGCGGCGGTCAGCGTCCTCTGCGACCGGGTTTCCGGAGCGATTGCCATGGCGGCGCTCATCGTCGCCGGTGTCTCCACCTCCACAGCGCTCTGGGTCAGCCTGGTCATGGGTTCGTTGATCGCAGCGGTGGTCGGATGGATGTTGACACCGAGGGGGGACGAGCGCGGATTCGGGGTCGGCTATGGGCGAACCCATGGTCGGGTGCAGGCTACTTCGGTCTGTACGGGGTGTCGACCAGCGCCCAGTCGCTTGACATTGCGGTCATGTCAAGCTTTGGCGGGCCGGCTGTCGCCGGCGTTTACGGCGCTGTGAATCGATGGACCCAACCAATGGGTCTCCTCGTCGGCGCATTCTCATCAGCGTCCGCTCCCTACATCGCACGGTCGAACACGTGGCATGTCGCCTGGTCGCATGTCCGTTCCGCAATCTGGCTTCCGCTCGCCGCAATTGCAACGTGTCTGGGTGTCGTGATGTTAGCTCCCTATCTGGTGCCCGTCTTGATCGGCCCCAAATATGCAGGATCTGTTGGGGTGCTCCAGATCCTGGCGCTCGCTACGATTCCCGGCATTCTCAATCAGCCGTTGGCGGTGTTTCTTCAGGCCACCGGTCTCGACCGAATCGTCGCGATCATCATGACCGTGAACGTGGTGATCGCTCTTGTTCTGATCGGAGTCTTGTCGGGCCTCTTTGGTGCGGTCGGCGCAGCGGTCGCTGCCCTTGTGACGCAAGGATTCGTTGCGACGGCGCTGATCGTTATCGCCGCGCGCCATAAGCCGCGTTTCCAGCGTTGAAGCGAAAGTACGCTCTTTACAGCCGCTAGTAGCGCCGGAGTTAGGTCAGATTAAGTAGATGCCAATCAGTACTTGGTTCCGTCAGCCGAGATCGACCGGTCACTCACGCGCAGGGCCTGTTCGAAGACGGTCGCAAAACTACGTGGAGTCATCGCGAGAATCGGCGGGTCGCTGATCGGCCCGTTCCAAGCGTCCTTGCTCGCCTGCATCCCTCCGGCCAAGGACTCGACGCTGGTGTCGACAATGTGGACACCCGGCATATCAGCGACTGATGCCGCGACGCCAGCGGTCCGAGAGATCACCACATGCAGCCCGGCGGCCAGCGCCTCATTAGCCACGAGCCCCCATACCTCTTCGGTCGAGGCGAGTGTCAAAGTGTTATGTCTGGCGAAGAGGCCAGCGATCTCGGAGTACGGGATGTGCCCGGTGAACTGGATGCGTTGGGCAACGTTCTGGCGCTCCGCGTCGGTGTGGAGGGCGTTCTCCTGGTCGCCGAGGCCGGCGATCGTGAGTGAATCGTCCGGCGAGGCGATTCGCGCGAAGGCTTCGATCAGCCCACGCACGTTTTTTCGCGCGATGAGCTGCCCCACATACAGGAAACGGTGGCCAGCCGAATCGGGCGATCGGGGAGACACAGTCCGAGCAGCTTGCGCTCGCTCGGCGATTCCTTCGACATCGACGGCATTAAACCCGACATCGATCCGCGTCGCGTCCACCCCCATGGCGAGAACCGCATCGCGCGCTGCTATGCCGGGCACGACCACGCGATCGAGGAGCTTGAAAAAGCGTCGTCTGGTGGCGGCGATCGGCCCGCGTCGGTGACGCTGAGTCGAGAGTGTGGACTCGTAGAAGCCGACGGTTCGTACTCCGCGGAGCTTGCACCAGATCAATGCTTGCCAGTACGCGGGGGATTCCCACCCCGCCAGCAGCACGGCATCCGGTCGGTACCTCGCGAGGAAACCGACGCGCAGCGCCGTGTAGTACGAGCTTTCACCACGGCTGACACGCGCCGTCGGAAGCTCAGCAACCTCGTAAGTAGGGGCGTCGTATTCCGCCCATTCCCGTCCGCGGTTGGTGCCACCTCGACGGAACCGGGCCTGGTTCTCTAGCAGAAGGACCGTGAGTTCGGTGGACTCGGCCAGCGCATCCCACACCGGCCGCCGGTAGGGGGCGGCGACATTCGTCATCCAGACGACCCGACGGAGTGTTCCCGATTCCGACTGAGTGTTCACGTGTCCCTGCAATTTGGCCGGCTGTGTTGACGCGACGTTCTTGGGGCACGTCGCACAGATCATCGGAAGCCTAGAGGGTGCAAGGAAACAAAAAGGTAAACCATTGCTGCCGTCCAGGCTTCCTGAACCAATTCGCAGATCCGCTTACGCGTAGTGCCTCAGTAGTGCCTCCCCGACGGCCTCGATGCTGAACACCTCGGCCACCGCCCGCGCGGCGTTGCGGACCGTTGTATCCCTGAGCTCGTGATCGGCGAGCAGCCGCGCGACCGCCTCGGCGAGCTCGGCGGGGCTCCCGTCGGTCACCAGCGCGGCCTCGCGTTCGGCGAGCACCCCGGAAATGCCGCATCCCGCGGTGAGGACGACCGGCACCCCGGCTGCCATGGCCTCGAGCACGGTCATGGGGAAGACCTCGGCGATGCTCGGAAGGACGTACACATCGGCGCGGGCGAGGCGCTCCGGCGCGCGGCCCGGGGGAAGAGCACCCTCGTAGGTCACCGCTCCGGCAAGGTCTTCGGATTCGACGAATGCGCGCAAGGTCTCGAGGTCGCCCTCATCCGGGCCGATGACGGTGAAGTGCGCGCGCGCGCCCCGCGCCACGAGTTCGCGCGCCATCTCCGCGAACGCCATCACGCGCTTTCCCGGATGCAGCCGCGCGAGGAACAGCACTTCGGGAACATCGGTCGCCCGGTGGATGCGCGCACGTGGAGCCGCAGGGACGCCGTTGGCGATGCGCTCGGGCCGGGGCCCCCGCCCGTCATGGCGATCAGATCCGCGACCTCTGCGTCCGTCAGCGCGAGCGAGACGCGCGCAGCGCGCAGAACCGCCCGCGTCGCGAGGGCATCGAAAATGCGTGCCTTCAGACGCCGATCGGGCCGCACCATCCCGTGCGGCTGAACGACGAACGGAAGGCGACGGCGCTGCACCAGGAGCGCCACCGGAAGAGTGATCAGGTCGCGTGCGAGATGCACGTGGACGATGTCGTAAGGATTGGCCGACAGGAACTCCCGCACCAGGGAGGCCGAGAACAGGCCGCTGAAGCCGCCGACCGGGAGTCGCCGCACCGGGAACAATCGCACCGTCACACCGGGGACGTCGACCGTTGCCACGCCATCCCAGCCGGCCAGTAGCTCCACGGTGTGCCCGCGCCGTGCCAGCTCCTCCGCCTGAGCCATCGCGACTGCGACAGGACCGCCGAACGCGCCGTCCGCCGAGATGTAGGTGACGACGTGCGCGATTCTCATGAGGCGGACTCATCGAAGCGCGTGCCCACGATCGTGCTGTCTAAGCCTGAGACGACGGAGTTCGCCGGCACGGTTCCCGAAACGATCGACATCGGACGTACCAGCGCCGAGCGACCGATGTCGGTGCCGCCCAGCACGATACAGCGCGAGGTGATCCACACACCGGCGTCGATACGGATCGGTCGTGTCAGCAGTGCCATATCGCGGCGGTGCGCGTGGCTGCCCGTCGTCAGAAAGGTCTCCTGCGAGATGACGACGTCGTGCCCGACGTAGATGTGATCCTGATTGTGGAACCAGACCCCTTCGCCGATCCACGTGTCGCGCCCGATGTGCAGCTTCCACGGGAACCGGACGCGCGTGCGTGGCCGGAAGACTACGCCGTCGCCGATATCGGCGCCGAACAGCCGGAGCACGCCGACACGGAGGCGGGACGAGACTTGTAATGGGTTGGTCACGAACAGGAGCTCCGCGAGCCCCCACAGGTATACGACCCAGGCCGGGCGCCCCCAGCGTGCACGTTCGCCGGGCGCTGCAGCGAGGCTGATGACCGGAACCGGACTCGGCCGCTCCAGCCCCTGATCGTTCATTTCGCGCTCCCTGTCGTCAGCACGGACCTGGGGTACTGTTTCAGCGTGTCCCCGCAGCCGCTTCGCATCACGATCTTAGGCCTTCACTATGCCCCTGAGCGGACGGGAAACGCGCCGTACACGTCATCGCTCGCCCGAGGGCTGCGGGAGCGGGGTTACGACGTGCGGGTCGTCACGGGTCACCCTCATTACCCAGACTGGAGGATTTGGCCTGGGTTCGGTCAGTGGACCCGGCGTGAGAGCGTCGACGGTGTCCCGGTCGCGCGCCTGCGGCACTACGTGCCGCGCAGGCCGACTGCGATGACGCGCCTGCTGTCCGAGTTGAGCTTCGGCGTGCGCCTGCTGTTCGCGAGGTGGGGCCGTCCCGATGTGGTGCTGCTCGTTTCGCCTGCGCTCTTCTCCACGGTGGTCGCGATGGGTCGCGCTCGCCTCAGCCCCAAGCGGCCGGGCATCGGGGTCTGGGTCCAGGACCTCTACAGCCGCGGTGTCGCCGAGACCGGTGCGGGAGGCCGCAGAGCCGTGGGCCCCATGACTGCTGTCGAGTCCAGCACACTGAAGGCGGCGGACGGTGTCGCCGTTATCCACGAGCGTTTCAAGACCGTCGTGACCTCGAGCCTGCGGGTCGATCCCGAACGGGTGGCCGTCATCCGCAACTGGTCGCACCTGCCTGCGATCGTGCACGACAGCCGGGACGAGGTCCGCGCCCGTCGCGGCTGGCGAAACGACGAGGTTATCGTCCTTCACGCCGGCAATATGGGTGCGAAGCAGGCGCTCGAGAACGTCGTCGACGCCGCGAAGGTCGCGGACGAGCGCGGCGTCGACCTCCGCTTCGTCCTGCTCGGCGACGGCAATCAACGCGAGCGCCTCGAGTGGCTCGCGCAAGGCGTCGAGCGCATCGAGTTCATCGACCCGCTCCCCGACGAGGAGTTTCAGCGCACACTGGCGAGCGCGGACATCCTGCTCGTCAACGAACTGCCGGGGGTGGCGGAGATGGCCGTGCCGAGCAAACTCACCTCGTACTTCGGGACGGGCCTCCCCGTTCTCGCTGCCACCGACAGTGGCAGCGTCACCGCGAGCGAGATCGCGGCGTCGGGCGGAGGCGTCCGCGCCGACCCGGGCAAACCGCGCGAACTTGTCGAGGCCGCCCTCCAGTTAGCGGCCGAACAGCAGACACACAACGCGATGGGAGCAGCGGGCCGCGAGTTCCGCCACGTGCACCTCGCGGCCGAAATGGCGATCGCCCGGTATGCTGAGTGGCTGGCGGGCCTTGCCGTTTCCCGACGATGATGCCTGAGTATCCGCCAATTTGCCCGACGGGGGAGTCATTGAGCAAGCGCGCGTTCATCACGGGTATCACCGGGCAGGACGGGTCCTATCTGGCTGAACTGCTTCTGAAGAAGGGTTACGAAGTCCACGGCCTTATCCGCCGCGCGTCGACCTTCAATACCGGACGCATCGACCACCTCTACCGCGACCCGCATGACCCGAAGGCGAAGCTCTTCCTGCACTACGGCGACCTGAGCGACGGCGCGCGGCTCGTGAGCCTACTGAGCGAGCTCAAACCGGACGAGGTCTATAACCTCGGCGCCCAGTCCCACGTGCGGGTCTCCTTCGACGAGCCTGAGCACACCGGTGACACCACCGGGATCGGTTCGACGCGGATGCTCGAAGCTGTGCGTGTCTCGGGCATACACACCCGCTTCTACCAGGCCTCCTCGTCCGAGATGTTCGGGGCGACCCCTCCGCCGCAGGATGAGGACACGCCGTTTTATCCGCGCTCACCCTACGGCGCCGCGAAAGTGTACAGCTACTGGATCACCCGGAACTACCGCGAGGCATACGGGATGTTCGCCGTCAACGGCATCCTCTTCAACCACGAGTCACCCCGACGCGGAGAAACCTTCGTGACCCGCAAGATCACGCGCGCCATAGCTGAGATCAATGCCGGCCGCCAGGAGCACCTCTACCTCGGAAACCTCGACGCCATCCGCGACTGGGGATACGCCGCCGAGTACGTCGAGGGCATGTGGCGCATGCTCCAGGCCGACCAGCCGGACGACTTCGTCCTGGCCACCGGTGTGAAGTACACCGTCCGCGAATTCCTGGAGACCGCGTTCTCGCACGCCGGCCTCAACTGGGAGGACCACGTCAGATTCGACGATCGCTACCTGCGCCCGACCGAGGTCGACGCCCTGATCGGCGATGCCTCCAAGGCGAAGCGCGTTCTCGGCTGGGAGCCCACGGTCGACGCCGGGCAGCTCGCCCGCATCATGGTCGAGGCAGACATCGAAGCGCTTGGGCAGCCGGGAACCGGCTGGATCGACCGGGTCGAGCTCGACAGTTGGGCGGCCTGACGTGGCAGAGGAGGGGTTCCGTCCGGCGCCGCTGGACCGCGACGCGACCTTCTACATCGCCGGTCACCGCGGTCTCGTGGGCTCGGCACTGTGGCGCAACTTTGAGGCAGCAGGCTTCTCCGGATTGGTCGGCCGCTCGTCGTCCGAGCTCGATCTGCGCGACCGCGACGCGGTCTTCGCGTTCTTCCGTGAGACGAACCCGCGCTATGTCGCCCTCGCCGCAGCCAAGGTCGGTGGCATCCTGGCCAACAACACGTACCCGGCCGACTTCCTGAGCGAGAACCTGCAGATCCAGGTCAACGTGATGGACGCGGCCGTCGAGGCCGGTGTTCAGCGCCTGCTGTTCCTCGGCTCGTCGTGCATCTACCCCAAGTTCGCTCCACAGCCGATCCGCGAGGACTCCCTGCTCAACGGCCACCTCGAGCCGACGAACGACGCGTACGCCATCGCGAAGATCGCGGGCATCCTCCAGGTGCAGTCGGTGCGCCGCCAGCATGGCCTGTCGTGGATCTCGGCGATGCCGACTAACCTCTACGGCCCGGGCGACAACTTCTCGCCCACCGGCTCGCACGTGCTCCCTGCGCTCATCCGTCGCTACGACGAAGCCCAAGCGGCCGGCGCCGGATCCGTCACCAACTGGGGCACCGGCACGCCGCGCCGCGAGTTCCTCCACGTGGACGACCTCGCGGCGGCCTGCCTGCACCTGCTCGAGAACTACGACGGCCCGGATCAGGTCAACGTCGGCACCGGTACGGACATGACCATCCGCGAGATCGCCGAGACGATCGCACGCCTGGTCGGCTTCGTTGGCGAGACGCACTGGGACTCCTCCAAGCCTGACGGAACACCGCAGAAGCTCCTCGACGTGACCAAGCTCGCCGACGCCGGCTGGACGTCGCAGATCGGGCTCGAGGAAGGCCTGCGTTCCACGATCGACTGGTACCGGGACAATGAGCGCACCCTCCGCCGCTGACCTTCCGCGCCTGGTCACGGCCGCGATCGGCTGACACCATGCCGGCCAGTCATTCCGTGCCCCCGCGCCGCCGTGCGAGCGGGTGGGTGATCGTCCGCTGGTGCCTGCTCGGGCTCATTCTGGCCCTGGTGTTCGTCATCGCCTGGGTGGGAGTGCGGGGGATGATGGCGAAGGCCGACCTGGATGCGTCGGTGTCCCTCGCGAACACCTTGCGGCGGCAGCTCGTCAGGGACGACGTCGCGGGTGCCCGCGCGTCGGCGAAGACGCTCCAGCAGCACGCGGACTCGGCCCGGGACCTCACGGGCGACCCCGTGTGGCGGCTGACGGAGCTGATCCCGCTCGCAGGTCCCAACCTGACTGCTGTGCGGCAGGTGTCCATGGTGCTCAGCGATGTCTCCGATCACGCCGTCGTCCCGCTCGCCGATGTCGCCGGGAAGGTTGCGCTCTCACACTTCAAGCCGGTCGGCGGATCGGTCGACGTGCAGCCGCTCGTCGCGGCGCAACCCGTCGTCACCTCATCGGTGTCCGCCCTCGAGGACGCGCTCGCGCACGCGAGGCGGATCGACACCACGCGGACCGTCAGCCAGGTCGACGCTGCCGTCGCCAAGCTGGTCGATGTGCTCGGCAAGGCGGCCGAGCAGGCCTCAGCTGCCGACAACACCGTGCGTCTGCTGCCGGTGATGATCGGATCGGCCGGCCCGAAGACCTATGTGGTCCTGTTCCAGAACAATGCGGAGCTGCGTGCCGGTGGCGGGATCCCCGGTGCGGTCGCCCTGGTCCACGCCGAGAAGGGCCGGCTCTCGCTCCTCGACCAGACGAGCGGCTCCAGCTTTCCGATGGCCGCATCGTCCGTGCTCCCGCTGCCGGTCGAGACCCAGGGACTGTACGGCGAGATCACCGGCCGGTACATGCAGGACGTGACGCTCACGCCCCAGTTCCCGCTCAGCGCCCAACTCGCCCGCGAGTTCTGGAAGCGGCAGTACGGCGTGACCGCCGACGGCGTCATCTCGATCGATCCGGTGGCGCTCAGCTACCTCCTGTCGGCGACTGGCCCGATCTCCCTTGACTCAGGCGATGCCCTCACCAGCGCCAATGCGGTAAAGCTGCTGCTGAGCGACACGTATGCCCGGTATCCGAGCGTCGCGCAGAAGGACGCCTTCTTCGCCTCGGCGGCGGCAGCGGTGTTCCACAAGATCGCGAGCGGCGCGTTCGACCCGAAGGCGATGATCGCCGCGCTCGCGCGTGCGGCCTCTGAGCGGCGTGTCCTGATCTGGAGCGCCGACGCGGCTCAGCAGAAGGTGCTCGGGACGACGACTCTCAGCGGAACGCTGCCTGTCAGCACTCCGGCGAAGCCCGCCTTCGGGGTGTACCTCAACGACGCGACCGGTGCGAAGATGGACTATTATCTTGACGTCAAGACGGCCATCGGCCAGGCGGTTTGCCGCAAGGACGGCCGGGCGACGTGGTCGGTCCAGGTCACGTTGACGAGTACAGCGCCGGCGAACGCGGCGTCCACGTTGCCCGCGTACGTCAGTGGAGGCGGCGACTACGGCGTGCCCCCTGGGAGCGTCCGTACCAGCGTCTCGGTGTATGCGCCGCCCGGGAGCCTGTTCACCGGGTCTACGGCACGTGGAGCGGATGCTCCCGTGCACTCGACCACAGATACCGGGTACCCGGTCGGAACGTATGAGACGCAGCTCGCCCCTGGTCAATCGAGCGTGGTGACGCTTCACTTCCTGAGCGCAGGGCGGTCCACCGGGCATCCGGTTCTGACCCAGACGCCGGTGATCGACCTCCACCCTGCCGCTGTTCTCCCCGTGACGTGCGGCACGACGGGCCATTGACACCGGCAACCCTCCGCTGCTTCGGCTGCTAGCCTTGGGCGATGCCTATTCTGGTGGTCGGAGCGGCGGGCTACATCGGTTCCCACATCGCTCACGCTCTCGTCGAGCGCGGCGAATCGGTGGTCGCGGTTGACGACCTCTCGACGGGGTCGTCCCAGCGGCTCGGTCGCCTCCCACTCCACCGCATCGACGTGACCTCGGCCGAAGCCGTCGGTGCGCTCTCGGAGTTGATGCTTGAGAAGCAGGTGGATGGTGTCATCCACCTAGCGGCCAGGAAGGCTGTCGGCGAGTCGACTCGCGAGCCGCTGCTGTACTACTCGCACAATATCGATGGGGTGGTTAATGTTGCCGCGGCGATGGCGGCGGCCGGAGTGAGGCAGGTCGTGTTGTCGTCGACGGCCGCGGTCTACGGCGAGAGCGGTGAGGCGCCCCTCACGGAGGACGCCCCGACGAACCCGATTAATCCGTATGGGCGCTCGAAGCTCGTCGGGGAGTGGGTGCTCGGCGACTCTGCCGCGGCGTACGGTCTCCGGGCAGCGAGCCTGCGGTACTTCAACGTCGCCGGAGCCGGAGACCGTGCGTTGGCCGACCGCGGCTTGACCAATCTCATCCCGCTCGTGGTGGACGCCGCGCAGCGCGGGTCTGCCGTGGAGATCTTTGGCGACGACTTCCCGACTCCTGACGGCACCTGTGTACGAGACTACGTTCACGTGGCCGATGTGGCAGCTGCGCATCTGGCGGTCCTTGACCGTCTGCGCAACGCACGGGAACCCCATCGGGTCTACAACATCGGCGGGGGCCGGGTCGAGCGTTCGCGAAGTGGTGGACGCTGTCCAGCTGGTGAGCTGCCGTCCTGTCGCATTTCGGATGGTGTCCAGGCGCCCCGGTGATCCGGCGTCGGTTGTGGCTGACGTGTCGCGCGCCCGGTCGGAACTTGGGTGGGGCCCACGACACGATCTCTTCGGCATCGTGGCCTCGGAGTGGGCCGCCCGGACCACGAACGCCGTTACCCGGTCCGCTTGACGGTGTTATCGGTTACACCGACCTCGAATCCGAGAGTGCCCGACGCCGTTCCGACGCCGGGTCCGGGCCGAAGTCAAGGCCACGCTTGAACTGAAATCAACAGTCGTGACGCGCGCCTTTCCCCTGACGCCAACGGCCCCACACGCCGCACTCGGCTCACGCCGGGACGGCACGTATTGTGTATGCAACGCGGCCCCGCCCGGGCCGACCACCCGACGTGCGCCTCACGAATGGAACTGCCGATGACGATGAACGAGGCCAACGAGCTGACGGCCCAGCTCTGGCGGCAGCGGGAGCTCCTGGAGATGCTGCTGTTCAAGTACGAGGAGGAGCGGCTGCTGCGCTCGGCCGGGATGACCCGGTGGCTCGCGCACGCCTCCCGCGAGATCGAAGTGGTGACCGAACGCCTGAATAAGTCCAGCCTCTCGACCGCCGTCGCGATCTCGAGCCTCGGCGAGTCCTGGGGCCTGCCTCGCGGCGCGCTCCTGCGCGACCTCGCCGAGGGGGCGCCGAACCCGATGTGGGCCGAGATCTTCACCGACCACCTGCGTGCCCTGGTCGACGTCATCACCGAGATCCGCGAGGTCCGGGCCCAGGCGAACGCCACCTACCGCGCGAACGGCGAGATCGATCACACCGAGCAGACCGCACGGTTGATCGACACCGTCCTCTGAGACGGATCAGGCGGTGACCCGCTCCGTGACCGCGGCGGGTGCGCGGTGAACTCCGCGAGCTTGGCGAGGTAGGCCGACCGCTTCGTCCGGGGGTTCCGGTCGGGCAGTGGGAGCACACCGGCGTCGCGGTCGAAGTGCAGCAGCCAGCCCTCGTGCAGCAGCTTCATCGCCTCGTTCCGCGCCAGCGACACGGCCGCGTGCGTGACGCCGAGCTCGGCGGCCACGTCCTTGACCTGCGGCGTCGCGTTGATCGACAGGCGGAGCCACCAAGTCCAGCGGGAGGTCCCCTTCCGGCGTTGGTCCGCCGCGGGGCACGTCGCGACCCGCAACCCGTCTTGCCCTCGCCTTTCGAGTATGCAACGGGAGGGCTCGTTTGACGGCGGTGTGTGGTTTGTCAGCACGACGACGCGGGGTGGGAAGAATATCGCTCAGATCTCTTCGGGCGTCGCCCTATTCAGTGCCGCAGAGAAGAAGCTCGGCGCGATCCTTGCTGGCGCTCGCGCACGATTGTCCTCTTTTCACGGTACCGCCGCTCACCCCGATAGCGGCGATAACGTGGCCCTCGAGGCGGACGGGAGTCACCGTTCCGAAGATGATGAAGCGGCCGCCGCTGGAATGAAGGCCGAAGAGGGGCGCGCCCGGGACCGTCATGCGGGCCAGCCCGTCGGTACGGGCTCTGCTAGCACACGGTGTAAGCCTTATGCACTGCCAGGCTGGGTCCGGCGATCTCGGCACCGTCCATTCGGAGGAATGCTACGAGGTTGCCGCCCTCGTCGACCGCGGCGATTGAGACCTGCGCGCCGAGTCGGGTGACCTCGTCTTTGGCGGTTGCAAAAAAATACTTTCCTGGCATGTGACGCTGGCAGTTTGCATCGGTTTCCGTGCACGAAGGGGAACTGAGCTCCCGAGGTCGGATGGCGGCCTATCCTGGGATGAGATTGTTCTCATTCCGGTCTCCTCCTGGTCTCATCGGTGACCGGCAGATTCTTCTTGGGCCGAACAGAGCCCGAGGACAACGAAAGGCACTCCCCACCGAAATGAAGACGCTCACGAAGATCATCGTCGCCAGCACCACTGGCGTTCTCAGCGCCGGCCTCGCGACCGCGGGCGCGTTCGCCGCGACGGGAGCTTTCTCGGTTCAGGACCAGGCGGGCACCACGATCGCCGCCCATGGTGTCACCGGCACCGCCACGCACTCGGTGGATACGGCGAAGACCGCTGCAGAGCAGAAGGCGGACACCGTCCGCGGCGAGGTCTCGAAGGCCGTCGCCCAGGCGTCGGCGGCTCCCTCGGCGCTCCCCACCAACATCCCGTCCGTCGCCGGAACCGCGAGCGGCTCGGCGAGCACCGGTGGCACTGCCTCGGGCACGTCCGGTTCGGTGGCCGGTTCGGGTGAGGCGGCCGCCGCTGCCGGTACGTCCGGGCTGAACGCCACCGGCACGAGCACTGCCACGGTGGTCACCCCGCCGGCTGCCGTCGACGTGCGCGGCACCGCCTCGGTGACCGCCGGTCACTGACCCCACTGCTGGGAAAGGGGGCGAGAAAGGCTCGGGTGCCTTCTCGCCCCTTTTCTGTGCGTGGGTTGCGCGGCTGTGGGGCGCGGCCGCTCAGGTCGTCAGACGGTAGCCCATCCCGCGGACGGTCTCGATGCGTTCGGCGCCGATCTTGCCGCGGAGGTACCGCACGTAGACGTCGACGACATTCGATCCGGGATCGAAGTCGAGTCCCCACACCCGGCTGAGCAACTGCTCGCGGCTCAGCACCTGACCGGCGTGGGAGAGCAGCTCCTGCGCGAGGGCGAACTCCCGCGCCGACAGGTCCTGCGTGGTTCCCGCGGCCGTGATGCGGCGGGTGCGCAGATCCAGCTCGAGGTCGCCGGCCCGCAGCACGTCGGGGGCTTCCGGGCGCGGGGTTTTCAAGTGCAGTCGGATGCGTGCCAGCAGTTCGTCGAACCGGAATGGTTTGGCCAGATAGTCGTCGGCGCCGCCGTCCAGGATGCTCACGACATCCCGGCCGCTCGTGCGGGCGGTTAGGACGATGACGACCACGGGGTGTCCTTCGCCGCGCACCGCTTCCAGAACGCCGAAGCCGTCCAGGCCGGGAAGTCCGAGGTCGAGGACCAGCAGATCGTGTGCCCCGGTCCGCACCTCGTCGAGAGCGGAGAGGCCATCGGTGACGGTGGTCACGGTGTAGCCGGCCGATCGCAGCCCCTTCTCCACGAAGGACGCGATCCGGGGTTCGTCCTCGGCCACCAGGACGCGGCTCATATCGTCTCCTCCGTGAGGGGTTCGTGTCGGTGTGGCGCGGGCGCGATGTCCTCGGCGCGTCCGCACAGAACGGTCAGCGTGAAGGTCGAGCCGTCGGGGGAGCTCGTCAGGTCGACGGCGCCGCCGTGCGCGTGCGCGATCGCGGTGACGATGGCGAGGCCGAGGCCGGACCCGGACGTTCCACGTGTGCCGTCACCGCGCTGGAACCGCTCGAAGATGCGGGCTCGATCGGCTTCGGGGATTCCCGGCCCGTCGTCGCGCACCCAGGCGCGGAACAGGATTCCCGCGCGTCCCTGGATCCGCTCGCTTCCCAGCCGGATAGCGCCGCCGAGTGTGGAGTACTTGACGGCGTTCTCGGCGAGCTGGAGCCACGCCTGCGTGATACGGCGCACGTCGAGCGCACCGATGCCTTCGGCCACCTGTTCGGTCGTCCACGGACGGTCAGGGGCAAGGGCGGCGGCTTTAGCGGCGACCGCCCGGGTCAGGTCGGCGAGGTCGGCCGGGGCCGGGTCGACGAAACCGGGGCCGCGGGACTCGGCGAGCAGCGTGATCTGTGCAACGAGCTCGTCCATCCGGTCGAGCTCGTCGACGGCGAGCTGCTGCACGGCGCGCACTTCCGCCGGGTCCGTCGGGTCCAGCAGCTCGAGATGCCCGCGGACGATCGTGAGGGGCGTCTTCAGTTCGTGGCCCACGTCGTCCAAGAGCTGGCGTTGCGAGGCGAACGACTCCTCCAACCGGTCGGACATCCGGTTGAAGCCCGCGGCCAGGAGGGAGAGATCGTCGCCGCCGCGGACCGGGATGCGCTGGCCGAGCTCGGTCGCCGAGAGGCGGTCCGCGGCCTCGCGCAGGTGACGGACCGGGCGCAGCAGACGTCCTGCGACGAACCACGCGACGAGACCGGTCAGGGCGAGCGCGCACGCCGCGACGATCGCGTAGGTGCGGAACGGGCTCGCGATCGCGGTGAGGACGGTGTCGAGGTCGTACGCCGCGACGTACAACCCCTGCGTCGGATCCCCCTTCACCGTCACCGGGATGATCGCGTAGCGCAGCGTGCCCCGATCCGACGCGGCCGTGCCCATCACCACAAAGTTCGAATCGGCCTCGCGTGCGAACCGTTCGACGAGCCCGGGGTCCCGGTCGAGCCGGAACGGCAGTTCGCCGCCCGGAACGTACGCGGCCTGACCGGCGACAATCCCCAGCGCGCTCTCGGAGGGGGCGGGAACGACCTGCTGGATGAGCGATCGCAGCAGCACATCCACACTCTGCTGCGCGGCCGGCTGCGCCTGGGCGGCGATCGCCTTCACTTGATCGAGGTTGCGGATCAGGTCGCTGTCCACCTGCGCCAACGCCTGCTGACGCTGGACGAAGTAGGTCGCCACCCCTGCCACCGCCAAACCAATCCCCGCAGCAAGGACGATCGCCACCACGATCCGCGCCCGCACCGAGAAGACGGGCCGCCTCGACGAATCGCCCATCGCACGGCGGGGTCTTCGTCGGGGCATGCGCCCATTATCCCGTGGGATAAAGTCCCGCGCGAAGCATTTCTGGCTCGCGCCGATAACGACGGCTACGTCTCGATGTCGGCGCATTTGAGCCCGCATGATCCCATCGAGTTTGTTGCGCCCTGTCCTATCAGCATCTCAGCCCTGAGCGGGCGATCAAGCAGATCCTCCGGGACGCACAGCCCTTTGGCGCAGGCTCACGAAGAGTCGCACCGTGACAACCTGGCGGCGCTGTCACGATACCGTGGCCGTGACGTGCAGCACACGCCTTCCCGAATTACCTGCACTTACGCAAAGACCGGTGTAGCGTATCCGGCAAAGAAGCCGTTCTGGCGGCCTCCCAATGGCCCAGCGGGCTGCTGGGGGGACGCTTCGAGGTGAGGAGACGCCGATGTCATCGCCTGGAGTTCCGACACGGGGGCCTGCGCGCCCTCTGCCCTATGTGATTTCGGGTGTGCTGCTCGTGATCGCGATCGTGTTGCCCTTGCTGGTGCCGATCTACGCGCGTAGCGAGCCGGCGCTCGGCGGCATCCCGTTCTTCTACTGGTATCAGATGCTGTGGGTGCTGATCGACTCCGGGCTGCTCTGGATCTGCTACGCCCTGATCGTCCGTGAGGATCGGCGACGCCGGGCTGCGGTCCGGCCTCCGGAGGTGGAGGAATGATCGCCGCAGCGGCGTCGGGCGCCCGGCCCGTGAACGGTGTGGCGCTCACCGTCGTCATCATCATCTTCGTGATCGTCGCGATCATGGGCTTCGTCGCGGCGCGCTGGCGGGTCACTCCGGAGGAGCGTGGTCTGCGCACCCTCGACCAATGGGGTCTCGGCGGGCGCGGGTTCGGGAGTTGGATCACCTGGTTCCTGCTTGGCGGCGACCTGTATACGGCGTATACGTTCATCGCCGTTCCGGCAGCCATGTGGAGCACGGGTGCGGTCAGCGGTTTCTTCGCCGTGCCGTACACGGTGGTGCTGTACCCGATCGTCTTCCTCCTGATGGCGCGGCTCTGGTCGGTGTCGCACCGCCACGGCTACGTCACGCCTGCGGACTTCGTCGGGGGACGTTACGGGAGCAAGACGCTCTCGACAGCCATCGCCGTGACCGGGATTGTCGCGACGATGCCGTACATCGCTCTCCAGCTGGTGGGTATCAAGGCGGTGCTGACCGTCCTCGGTCTTGGCAGCGGCGCCAATGCGTTCACCCAGGACCTGCCGCTGATCATCGCGTTCGTCGTCCTCGCCGCCTATACCTATACGGCCGGGCTGCGCGCGCCGGCGGCGATCGCGGTGGTCAAAGACCTCCTGATCTACATCGCAGTCATCGTCGCGATCATCTGGCTGCCCACCCAGTTCGGAGGATGGGACGGGATCTTCAAGGCCGCCACCACGAAGATGACGGCGATCAACCCGGCGACGAACCTCCCAGTCGGTTCGGTGATCCCCGGGGCCGCGAGCTTCAACGCCTATTGGACGCTCGCGCTCGGGTCGGCCATGGCGCTGTTCATGTACCCGCACTCGGTGACCGGTGTGCTGTCCACGAAGAGCCGCAACACCATCCGGCGCAACGCAGTGGTGCTGCCGATCTACTCGCTGATGCTCGGATTCCTCGCACTCCTCGGGTACGTGGCGATCAAGGCGGGCACGAAGCCGATCGGACTCGACGGGGTCGTCAACCCGCAACTGGTGGTCCCGCAGCTCTTCATCGACAACTTCCCGTCGTGGTTCGCCGGTGTAGCGCTCGCCGCCATCGCCGTCGGCGCCCTGGTGCCGGCTGCGATCATGTCGATCGCCGCCTCCAACCTGTTCACCCGCAACATCTACCGGGACCTGTTCAAGCCGAACGCGTCACCTGCCCAAGAAGCGAAGGTGTCGAAGTTCGTCTCCCTCGTGGTGAAGTTCGGCGCCCTGCTGTTCGTGATCCTGATGGACCAGTCGGCCGCGATCAACATGCAGCTGCTCGGGGGCGTGTGGATCCTGCAGACCTTCCCGGCGATCGTGGCGGGCCTGTACACGCGCTGGTTCCACAGGTGGGCACTGTTCGCCGGCTGGGCGGTCGGCATCCTCTACGGGACGATCGCCGCGTACAACGTAGTGAACCCGGTGACGCACGCGCACTTCGGCGGGTCGATCGCCCCGTTCCCGTTCACCACCGTGCCGGTCTACATCGCCATCTCGGCGTTCGTCATCAACGCGATCGTCTCCGTGATCCTGACCCTGATCTTCCGGGCCGTCCGGGTGCCGGACGGCGTCGACCGCACGAGACACGCCGACTACGGCGCAGACGAGGGCGACCCCAAGGTCGTCGAGGTGCTCGAGCCGTACAACGCGACCCTGGACCGGTAAGGTCCGGAAGCGCGCGGCCGCAACCGGCGGAGGCGGCCCCCGCCGCCAGCCGCGGTCTGCGCTCGGCCCCATGGCACTTTGCGCTAACGCGGCTATTGAGCTCGCGAGCACACCCTGCCTGTCAACTGTGAGGGTCTTCCTGCGTCGAAAGAAGAGGCGTCCGTTTGCCCGGTGGCGGTGCAAGGAGTACCGCCGACGCGAACAAACGGGTGACCGTCGAAAGGCCCCGATCTGAAAGTATGTGCGTCTCACGCTCCACGCTTAAGTGCTCCCACCACTTCACGCCCAGGACCGCGTCTTCGCCCGACGTCGCGCTCCCCGATGACATCGCCTAGATCGCTCTAACAAGAAAGCGAGGACGGCTATGATCTTGCTTCACCACAGATAATTGAATGGCGGTCCATCCGGAGCCATGACGCGCTCGCCTCCGACATAGCCCCTCCGGACACGGGTATCCGCTCGGCGGGAGAATACGTCATAAGTTTCGGGTCAAGTGAATGGAGGAAACGGACATGCCGCACCAGGCGGCGACATCCCAACCGGCCGCTGTGCCCCTCCCAAACCTGGAGTGCGTTCGCATGAGCCAGGCTGATGACACCATCATCAGTGTCTGCCTCGAGGTCACAACCCTCAGTCCGAGCACATGCGAAATCAAGGTCAACGGCTCAACAATTGGATTCATCGGTCGGGTGCCGTTCGGGTTCACCGCGTCCGCCGGGACCTGTCCCGAGACCGCCACACCGCGCGGCCAATTTGACTTGTGGGACAAAGCCGCGGCCGCGCTGCTTCGCCCGCCCGCGACTTCTCATCACAACGGACCCAGGCAGATGGCGAATGGACCCTCCGTCGTCGAGCGACCGCGCCGACACACAGGACAGGCCAATCACTACCGAAGGGTCCTTTGCGACCAGCTGGAGCGCTTCCTTGGGGCCGAAAAGCGGATACGTGACGAGGATAAGGATGGTGCCGCGCGCACGCCGATGGCGATGACCGCAACGACGTGCCAGTGGGAATCACCAAGACAGGCAGGCGAGTCGCCTTGCGCATCGCCGGCCCGGAGAACTTCCGCTGGGTGTCCAGGATGAGATGGAGCTACAGCGGACGGACACAAGTTACGGACCACATGCAGAACCACGAGATCAGGCCCGGGAGGGCTCGGTTCAAGGTGCGTTGGATTACGAGCGGTTGTTATTCAGCGCCGTGGTCTGCGTTGAGCCAGAGTGTATCGTCCTCAACGCGGTCGAGCTCATCCGATGCCACGTACTCGTGGCCGGCGAGCAGACCGGATTTGTCGATCTTCACGTAGCCCAGCCGAAGCAGTCTTTCGGCGGTGTGGCGGGGCAGCCGGGCGTGTTGGGCGAAGTCGTCGATGAGGGTTCCAAGGAGACCACCGGTTTCGGGGTCGGTCTGGCCGTCGGCGGTCACTGCCTCGGGATCGCCCATTTTCAGGTCCTTGACCTTGCCGATCTTCTCCCCATCGGGCCCGACCACATGCATGCCCTCGCGCACCTGCTCCATGACAGTCATCGTTGATGTCCTTCCCCGGTTCCCCCGTCGGTTGCTGACATTGTAGGGCTGAAAAGGAAAAACTTGTTATGGCCTGAGTTGAGAACCGGCCCACGCATGATCGCGAGCGCTGAGTATATCCGGCGTCCGTTGTAGGCCGCCGCGTCGGTCAGGTGACGGGCCGCCATCCGCGTCTGCGCTCTCGCCGCTGTCATGTCCAATGCGCCAAGGGGACTGGGCAACTGCGGTTTAATGTTTCTCTCAAAGAGTGCCGCGAAACCATCAAGGCAACCTGCTGAAAAGGCTGCTCGCATTGGACGGCCGCAGGTCGGTCGGGCGTGAAGACACTCGCGACGCGTCGGGTCGTCTGAAGGGGCCCTCCCGCCTGCTTGCGTTACGACGAAGCCGGCGGGCATGAGCGTGGAGGGGCGGTCGCGGAAGCGTTCGGGTGGGCCGGTGGTAGGCGTGTTGGACGCGTTCTCGGCGCTGCCAAAGGCGCCGCCAGCTTCCGTCGTGGAACAGGACCGGGTGAGAACAGGGCGATGCCGGGGTGCTTGTGGTGCTGGTTATACCAAGGCATATAGGCGGCCATGAAAACCCGGGCCTGCTCGATCGTGTCGAAGATGCCGGGATAGTTCGGCGGTACTTCATCATGGGGAACTCAGATTCGGAGAACGGGTTGTCATTCGACACACGCGGCCGGTTAGGGTCCCGGTCACCCCATGCGCGTCGAGGAGCTCTTTGAGCGCGTTGGAGCGCATCGCCGGCCCGGATTCGGCGTGAACACCGTCTGGCACGCCGTTACTAGCGTCTCGACGAGAATCTCCATCGCGGGAACGAGCTCCGAGCCGGACGATGAGATGGGCGCGGCGCCCCTGTACCGGACCGGATCGATGCTGCAGGATACGCTCTCGCCAATGCCGCGGCGGAGCCGTAGGATTCTGAAACCGAACCGGCGCCGGGTCGCGCGTCGACCAATTGGACCTTTGTTCAGATTGAACGCACTCTTCGCGCCTATGCCTGGTCTCACATGTCACAGGGCCTTTATGCGGGGCGCTTCAGGCGCTGAATCATCCCATTGGAAGCCGGGGCTTGGTTGCGAGTCGTCTCAGACAAACGCTATTTCGTCGCCGATCTGTAGCCAGGCGTCGGCCTGGAGCTTTAAGGTTTCGTCATGCTCGCTGATCCGTGGTTCATAGCGGTTCTATTGCATGACGATTGCACCCGAGACGTCGCCGTGTTCGTGCCCCGGTTAGAGCCGGGGCCGCCGAGCGAGTTCGAGGTACTCGTGGAGTATGGCGGCGCTGCTGCACTGGATGTGTATGAGTGCGCCGATGCCGGGAGCTGGCCAGACCTGGTGGTGCTTCGGCACCGCGAAACCGTTCCGTGCACGGTGATGCAGCTCGAGCAGGCGACTCTGCGCTACCGCGCGCAGCATGAGGGGCCGAGTCTGCGATCGCGCAGTGGCCACTGACGCGTGTAGCCAGCACCGGCCGCGGTTCTGACCAGTCCAGACCTCTGGTCGGGCTGATCGTCGCGTGCCCTGGATGAGCGCCGACCGAACGGAGCCGCACGGAGGCGGCACTGTTTATGTCGGATGGAACGCCTCCGGCGTGCTGTCTTCTTAGGTTTTCTTTCCGATCCGGCAGCCGATCATAGCGAGCGCCGCTAGCTCCGTTCCCTGCACGCGCTTTTGCAGACTCCACTCGCTGCGCTCCCTGCGCTTAGCAACCGCTCCCTCCGGGCACTGCGCTGCCTCCGCCCGCTCTCGATCTTTGTGCCGGAACGGCAAGAAGAACGACCAGGAGCAGGACAGCAACGCCCCCACCTGATCACGCCGGCCCGGCAGACCAATTTGACACCGGCCCATAGATTCTCAATCTGTTTGTCAAGTCGCGGAGCGCGCGGCTATCGACTGTTGCTGGTAGGTGGTTCCATCGCGCAGTAGCGCCCAGATGACGTTGATCCGTCTGCGGGCGAGGGCAAGGACGGCTTGCTTGTGACGTTTGCCCTCGGCGCGCTTACGGTCGTAGTAGGCGCGAGACTCTGGGTGAGATCGGGCAGCGACCTCGGCGGAGACATAACACGCTCGCATCAGACGCCGGTCATAGCGTTTCGGGCGGTGCAGGTTCCCGCTGACCCGACCGGAGTCGCGGGGAACGGGTGCAACACCAGCGACGCCAGCCAGACGGTCAGCGTTCTCGAAAAAGCGTGTGGTGCCGCCAGTGGCGCCGATGAACTCGGAAGCCAGGAGCGGACCGAACCCAGGGATACTTAGGAGGGTCTCGGCCCATTCGTGGCGGCGAAATCGGGCATCGATCTGCGCATCAACGGCCTCCACTTCGTCCTTGAGCCGAAGGACTTCTCGAGCGAGACGCCCGACGATCAACGACGCCGCGTCTTGGCCGGCAACCACGGTGTGCTGTCGGTTCGCTGCTGCGACGGCGGCTTCGGCGATCTTCTCAGGTTGCCGGCAGCCCTCGTTCCGCAGCCAGGTCGTGATCCGGGTGACACCACTGCGGCGCAGCTGCGCGGGGGTCTGATACTTCGTCAGTAACACCAGAGCAGCTTTCCGCTGGGCGAAGTCGAAGCTGGCTTCCAGCCTGGGAAAGTACTCAAGTAGGGTGACACGAAGCCTGTTGATCGCACGCGTCCTATCCGCCACCAGGTCGGAGCGGTGAGCGGCGAGCATCCGCAGCTCGGTAGCGATCTCATCGCCTGCCCGGACTGGATGTAGGTCACGGCGCATCCTGGCCTGGTCTGCGATGATCGCGGCGTCTTTCGCGTCGGTCTTGCCGTCGCCACGATAGGTGCGGGCAGCGTGATGAACCGTCCTGCCCGGGATATAGAGCATCTCCTGACCGTTGGCAGCCAGCACTGCGATCAA
The DNA here is from genome assembly GCF_050632895.1 of Leifsonia sp. L25. The sequence goes on from NZ_JBODRZ010000003.1 coordinate 2,366,008, forward strand.
CAGGGCCGCGCCGCCCTGGTTCAGATCCGTCGCCCAGACCACCGGGTCACCGTCTGCCAGCTCGCTCACATCGCCGAGCAGAGCAAGGATCTCGTCCTCGTCGTTGACGAGATTCCGTGACAACAGCCGGGCTCCCGCCTGATCGATCACCACACAATGATGATTGGATTTGCCGGCATCGATCCCGGCCCACAATTGCGGCATTCTGCCCTCCGTTCACTCGGTGCGGGCTCCAGCGAACGACCACGCCTGCGTGTCCTTACCCAGCGATCTTGTCGCACGTCTCAATCAGAGGTCGAGTCGTTGCGGGACACCGGGCGGCCAATCTATGTCAGCCATCACCGCGGCGGAAGGGTCAAAGCCATACCCGGCATCCCTGGAGCGGTCGAGAGCCTACAACGACCCTCAATCCACACCCCAAACAACGTAAGGAAGGGTCGATCGACAGGGGAGTGAACATCATGCGGGTATTCGTCATCGACGCGAGCAACATGGCGTCGGAACTGCAGGGTGGACTGATCGGAGTCGTCGGTTCCCCCAGCCCGAGTCCGGAAGAGAAGCTCGAGTGCGTCGAAGCCGTCAGTCAGTACGTGGTGGAGGGATGGGCGATCGCCGCCGATCCATTGTCGCCACTCGGTAGGTTGGCAGCTCTGACCGCGGAGGCGGCATGCGTGCCATTCGTGAATCTCTGCGAGCTGCGCAACTTACGAGACCTTCTTGTCAGTGGTCCGGCGGAGAATCGTCTTATCGACGCAGGGGGTGTCGGACATGGGATCGATTGAGTCCTACGAGACCGCGGCAGGCAAGCGATATCGAGTTCAGTACCGGACGCCTGATCATCGCAACACGATGAAGCGCGGCTTCACCACGAAACGTGCGGCGGAGCTTTTTCTCTCGTCGGTCAACGTCTCGCAAGCCAAGGGTGAGTGGGTCGACCCGACGAAGGCGAGAACTCCGGTCTCGCACGTCGCCGAGGAGTGGTTTCGAGCCCAAGTGCAGGTGAAACCGACGACGCGCTCGGGCTACCGATTCCACCTCGACAAGTACGTGCTTCCTCGGTGGGGCAACATCCGGCTCGTGGACGTGAGGCATGGCGATGTCCAAGCGTGGGTGGGGGAGCTCTCTTCCACCCTCGGGCCGTCCATGGTGCGACAGATACATCTTGTCCTCGCGGGCGTGATGAAGTATGCGATCCGTGATGGGCGCATCACCCTCAGCCCCTCCGACGGCGTTCAGCTGCCGAGGCTGTCGTCGCGCGAGCACGGCTACTTGACCCATGCGCAAGTGCGGGCACTGGCGGCCGAGTGCGGTGAGCAGGGTGATGTCGTCCTCTTCCTTGCATATACGGGGCTTCGCTGGGGAGAGATGGCCGGCCTCCAGATCAATCGCGTCGACTTCACGCGCAGGCGGCTCGACATAGCCCGAGCGGTCTCCGAGCCGCGCGGAGTGATCGTCTGGGGCACACCCAAGAACCATGAACGGCGCTCAGTTCCCTTTCCTGACCTCCTCACAAATGCGCTTGAAGCGCGCTGCGCCGGTCGGGACCCAGAGGAGCCAGTTTTCACGGGCGCCGACAGTGGTATCCTCCGCGCAGGCAACTTCCGCAACCGAGTCTTCAATGCGGCGGTCGCGCGGTGCATGGAAAAGGACGGCACCTTCCCGCGGCTGACTCCCCACGACCTCAGACACACGGCCGCATCGCTCGCCGTCTCGGCCGGCGCCAACGTCAAATCGGTGCAGCGGATGCTCGGACACGCGTCCGCCGCGATGACGCTCGACGTCTACGCGGACCTCTTCGACGATGACCTTGACGACGTTGCGAACGCACTGGATGCCGAAGCCGCGAAATCAGTTGTAGTCAAAATGTAGTCAAACGGCGATTTGGCTGCCTCGACGAGCAAACAAAAAACCCCCGGATTCCGCATGGGACCGGGGGTTTTCTCTGGTGGCTCCGACCGGCATCGATCCGGTGACCTTTCGATTTTCAGTCGAACGCTCTACCAACTGAGCTACAGAGCCGGGAGGCATTGTTCACGCCTACCTAGACGGAAGCCCTTCCATCCGGAAGGGCTTGTCGCCGTGGCGACCCTGACGGGACTTGAACCCGCGACCTCCGCCGTGACAGGGCGGCACGCTAACCAACTGCGCTACAGGGCCTAACAGTGTTGCTATTGAATTGTAGAGGATGCCATCGTGACCCCAACGGGATTCGAACCCGTGCTACCGCCGTGAAAGGGCGGCGTCCTAGGCCACTAAACGATGGGGCCGGATCGTCCCGAATCGCTTTCGCTTTTCGATGACCACCGACGCATAAGCATACGGAAGTCCCTGACAGAAAGCGAATCGGGCCCGCAGCCCGGGCGGGTCGATCGTCCCGGGTTCCCGCCACGCCCCGGTGAAATGCCCGGTGAGAGCCTGGACGCCCGAGAAGATTGCGAGCGACGGCCCCCCTGTCGTCCGTGCGAGCCGCACGTGGTCCCGATCGAGCACCGCCGCCCTCCCCCAACCCGGGCGGCGTATGGTGATGTTGCTAAAGTTGCTCCTGGTGATGACGAGACCCGTGTTGATCGTGTGACAGCCGATGTTCCATCCAGCGGGTTGAAGGTGACGATGAGATACGCGACGAGAGACGACACGAGCCGGCGCAAGCCGCGCCGGGCCCTGCTGCGCCTCCTCGCCGTCGGCGCCATCGTGCTCACCGGGGTCGTCGGCTCCATCGCCGCACCGGCGTACGCCGACCAGTACCCGAGCTGGCAGGACGTCCAGAACGCCAAGGCCAACGAGGCCGCTGCCGCGGCGCAGGTGACGCGCATCACGAACCTGATCGCGCAGCTCAACCAGGAGGTCTCCGACACCCAGGCGGCCGCCGTCAAGCGCGGCGAGGAGCTGCAGGCGGCCACGGCGGCCTTCGACGAGGCGGACATGAAGGCCAGGGACCTGGAGTCCCAGGCCGCCGCCGGCCAGCAGAAGGCCGACGCCGCCGCCGCCCAGGCGGGCAAGCTCGCCGCGCAGCTCTACCGCACCGGCGGCGCCAACCTCACGGCCAACATCTTCCTGAGCGGCAACGGCGCCAGCGGCACGAACCCCGAGACGCTGCTGACGAGCCTCGGGAGCATGTCCAAGCTCGCCGAGCAATCCGACAAGGTCTACACCGACGCCAAGGTCGCTCAGAACACCGCGAAATCCCTGTCGGCGCAGGCGGAGGTCGCCAAAGCGGAGCGCGAGAAGCTGCGCGTCGCCGCGACCGCCGCCCTCCAAGCGGCAATCGCCGCCGCCAAGGCCGCGCAAGAGAAGCTCGCCGAGCAGCAGAAGCAGATCGTCGTCATGCAGGCCCAGCTCGCGGCGTTGCGCGACGCGACGGCCAAGACCGTCTCCGGCTACGAGGCGGGGGTCGCGGCGGCCGCAGCGGCTGCGGCGGCACGTGGCTCGGGAGGCCTCCCCGGCGGTTACGTCGGACCGCAGGGCTGGGCGGTCCCCGCGGCCGGCCCGATCACCGACGGTTTCGGCTCACGCCCGTCCCCCGGCGGGATCGGCAGCACGTACCACATGGGCATCGACATCGGCGCCTCCTGCAACGCGCCCATCTACGCTTCGTACGGCGGCACCGTCGTCTACGCGGGACCCGACGGGACCCATGGCAACTACGTCCTCCTGGACAACGGCGGCGGCATCCAGACCGGCTACGCGCACATCCGCAACGGCGGCATCCTCGTCGGCATCGGCCAGCACGTCGGCGCCGGTCAGCCGATCGCCCACGTCGGCAGCACCGGAGCCTCCACCGGCTGCCACTTGCACTACGAAGTGATAGTGAACGGCCAGAAGATCGACGGAATCCCATTTATGAGAGCAAGGCAGGCACCCCTTGGCTAGCGATACTTCGAAGAACTCCCGCACCCGCACCGGCCTCGCGATCGGCGCGGGCGTGATGGGCGCCGTCACGGCATCCATCGGCATCGTCGCCCCTGCGCAGGCGGTGGACTACCCCTCCTGGAACGACGTGCAGCAGGCGAAGGCCAACGTCGCCAACCAGCAGGCGATGATCACGAACATCACGACCCTGATCGGCGGCCTCCAGAGCAGCGTCGACGCAGCCCGCATCGCCTCCGAGAAGGCGGCTGAGGCCTACTTCCAGGCCAAGGACGCCCTCGCTGCGGCGACGGCGAAGCAGGCCGACCTCGAAAAGCAGTCGACGGACGCGGCGGCGAAGGCCAAGACCTCGCAGATGCGTGCGGGCCTCCTCGCCTCCCATCTCGCCAAGGCGGCCGGCGGCGGCGCGGATGTGAGCACCGAGCTCCTGCTGAAAGGCGGCGGCAGCGGCTCCAACGCCGACAAGCTGCTGTTCCAGCTCGGCACCATGAGCAAGCTCACCGAGCAGTCGAAAGCCGTCTACGACCAGGCGACCAAGGACAAGAACACCGCCGAGTCGCTGAACGCGCAGGCCAAGGCCGCCAAGACCGAGCGCGAGAAGCTCTCTGTCGCCGCCGACCAGGCGCTGACCGCCGCGCAGGAGGCGCAGTCCGCCGCCCAGGCGGCGCTCGTCGAGCAGCAGAACAAGTCGACCGAGCTCATCGCACAGCTCGCGACCCTCAAGAACACCTCGACGCAGGTGGAGGCGGCGTACCTGCAGGGCGAGAAGATCCGGCAGGAGCAGGCAGCGGCCGCGGCGGCTGCCGCAGCGGCGGCGGAGGCGCAGCGGCAGGCGGCGCTCCGCGCGCAGCAACAGCAACAGCAGCAGCAGGCCCAGCAGCAGCAGGGAGGCGGGTCGTCCGGCGGATCCTCCAACGGCGGTGGTGGAGGCGGCGGCGGCCCGGTCGCCCCGCCGAACGGGAACGTCGTCGACACGGCCATCTCGTACGCGAAGGCGCAGCTCGGCAAGCCGTACATTTTCGGCGGCGAGGGTCCGACGGGTTACGACTGCTCCGGCCTGACGATGAAGTCGTACGCCTATGCGGGCCTGTACATCGGCTCGCACTCGGTCAACGACCAGTTCTTCACGGCGGCCAATCGCGGCCAGATCGTGCCGTACAGCCAGCGCCAGCCCGGCGACCTCATCTTCTGGGGCGACTCCCCGGGCAACTTCTACCACGTGGGCATCTACCTCGGCGGCGGAATGATGATCGCCGCGCCGACCGAGGGCGACGTCGTCAAGATCCAGTCCGTCTGGGGCTCCCCGTGGGGCCAGGTCGCCCGCCCCTCCGCCTGACCCGGCACAGTCGAGAACGCGATAAATCAGTCGAGTACGCGATAAATCAGTCGAGTACGCGATAAATCAACAGAAAACCGCCGAGTACGCAGACGTGCTGTGCACTCGGCGGTTGCTGTCGGTGGGGGAGGGTCAGTGGCCCTCGGCGGCGAGCTTCGCGAAGCCGGCCTCGACGATCGCCTCGGCCTCCGCGGCGTCGCCCCAGCCCTCGATGTTGACGAACTTGCCCGGCTCGAGGTCCTTGTAGCGGGCGAAGAAGTGCTCGATCTCCTTGCGGGTCTGCTCCGGGATGTCGTCGACGTCCTGGATGTGCAGCCAGCGCGGGTCCTTGTACTGCACGGCGATCACCTTGGCATCGCTGCCCGCCTCGTCGGACATGTTGAGCACGCCGACCGGGCGCACCTTGACGCCGACGCCGGGGAACGCCGGGTACTCGAGCAGCACGAGCACGTCGACCGGGTCGCCGTCGAGGCCGAGCGTGTTCTCGAAGTAGCCGTAGTCGGTCGGGTAGACGAAGCTCGTGAACAGCACGCGGTCCAGGTAGACCCGGCCGGTCTCGTGGTCCACCTCGTACTTGTTGCGGCTCCCCTTCGGGATCTCGATGACGACGTCGTATGCGGCCATGCCGATGCTCCTTAGCTCTTGGAAATCTGCACTAACGTTACTGGATGCGCCTCAACGGGTCCTCGGGTGAAGAGCCGGGTGGAGGGTCGGCCGGCGGGATTCGGCGCAGGCCGCGTCTGACGCCGCCGATCGCCGACGCGCGGCGCGCGGTGCGGGAGGCCCTGGCCGCCGCGGCGGACCTGCCCGCCGTCGACCCGCACGACGACCACGGCCCGATCCGGCCCGCGCCGCTCGCCCCCGGAGCCCTCCTGCTCGTCGGCCTGAGCGGGGGAGCGGACTCCCTCGCGCTCGCTGCAGCGACCGCGTTCGAGGCGCCGCGCCGCGGCTACCGGGCCGGCGCGATCGTGGTCGACCACGGCCTCCAGCGCGGCTCCGCGGAGGTCGCCGAGGCCGCCGCCGCGCAGGCGCGTGACCTCGGGCTCGACCCGGTGATCGTGGACCGCGTGACCGTCGCGACCGGAGCCTCCGGGCCCGAGGGCGACGCGCGCACCGCGCGGCGCGCCGCCTTCGACCGGGCGCGCGCGGCCACCGGAGCCGCCCGCGTCCTGCTCGCCCACACGCTCGACGACCAGGCGGAGACCGTGCTCCTCGGACTGGCCCGCGGCTCCGGCCCGTCCAGCCTCCAGGGGATGCGTCCCGACACCGGAACGCTGCTGCGCCCGTTCCTGGGCCTGCGCCGCCGGACGACGCGCGCCTTCTGCGCCGACAGCGGGCTGACCCCGTGGGACGACCCGCACAACGACGACCCCGCGTACGCGCGCGTCCGCGTCCGCACCCGGCTGCTGCCGGCGCTGGAGGACGAGCTCGGTCCCGGCGTGGCCGAGGCGCTCGCGCGCACCGCCGAGCAGCTCCGCGAGGACGACGACGCCCTCGACGGCCTCGCCCTGGAGTGGGCGCAGGAGCTGGTCAGCCAGACCGAGGACGGCGCCGTCGCGCTCGACGTCCGCGGCCTCGCCGCCGACCCCGCCGCGCTGCGCCAGCGCATCATCCGGCTGGTCGTCTCGGCCGAGTTCGGGGTGTCGCTGAGCAGGGCGCACACCCTCGCCGTGGCGGAGCTGATCACGGGCTGGCACGGCCAGGGACCGCTCAGCCTGCCAGGCGTTAGAGTTGTGAGGCAGAACGGCCTGCTCACGTTTCACCCCGACAGCTAAGGACAGCGCCTCCCCCATGGAACTCACGGACGTTCACGACGACCTGACCGAGATTCTGATCACCGAGGAGCAGATCCGCTCCCGCATCGCCGAGCTGAGCCGGACGGTGGAGGCCGACTACGCGGGCAAGGACGTGCTGCTGGTGGGGGTGCTCAAGGGCGCCGTGATGGTGATGGCCGACCTGTCCCGCGAGCTGCGCATCCCGGTCACGATGGACTGGATGGCGGTCAGCTCCTACGGCAGCGGCACCGCGTCGAGCGGCGTCGTGCGCATCCTCAAAGACCTGGACACCGACCTCTCGGGCAAGACCGTGCTGATCGTCGAGGACATCATCGATTCCGGGCTCACGCTCTCGTGGCTGCTCGCGAACCTGCGCAGCCGCGGCCCGGAGTCGATCGAGATCTTCACGCTCCTCCGCAAGCCCGAGGCCGCCCGCGTCGAGATCGACGTGAAGTACGTCGGCTTCGACATTCCCAACCAGTTCGTGGTCGGCTACGGCCTCGACTACGCCGAGCACTACCGCAACCTGCGCGGCGTCGGCATCCTGGCGCCGGCCGTCTACAGCTGAGGCCGACCACCCCGTCGACTTGCGCCGCCGCCCCCGGCGTGGTCCTATGACCGCATGCCCTACGAACCCACCGAGCTGTACCGGCGCTGGCTCGCCGCCTGGAGCGACCGGCACGCGGCGCTGGAGCCGATCGTCGCGGCCGACGCGGTCGGACACTGGCCGGCCGGGGACGTCGTCGGGCCCCGCGGGTTCGCACGCGCCATCGCCGAGACCGTGGACCAGTTCGACAGCGTCGAGTTCGACGTGCAGGCCGGGCCGCTGACCGGCGACGGGTTCGTCGCCGCCCGCTGGGTGATGACGTGCCATCTGGGCGACGAGACGATGTCGTTCGCCGGCCACGACTTCGTGCGTGTGCAGGACGGTGTGATCGCCGAGTACTGGCCCGCCATCCTCACCGCGTCCTGACGCGCCAGGCGGCCCCGGCGAACCACCCGCAGCGGTAAGCGCGCCCAGAGCGAACACGCAGCCGACCCACAGCGCCCAGGCGGTACTGTGGTCGCACCATGAACCTCAAGAAGATCTTCCGCGGCCCGATCCTGTACGTCGTGCTCGCGATCATCGCGGTGTGGATCGGCTCCAGCCTGATCACCATGTCGGGTTTCAAGCCCGTCACCACGCAAGAGGGCCTCAACCTCCTGCAGCAGGACAAGGTGTCGAGCGCGAAGATCGTCGACGGCGAGAACCGGGTCGACCTGACGCTCAAGCAGGCGGACGGCGCCAACGGCAACCAGGTGCAGTTCTACTACGTCACCCCGCGCGGCGCCGACATCGTCAAGGCGATCAACGACGCCAACCTCCCCAAGGGCTACGACGACTCCGTGCCGCAGCCCAACTGGTTCGTGAACATCCTCGGCTTCCTCATCCCCGCACTGCTGATCGGCGTCTTCTTCTGGATCATGATCTCGGGCATGCAGGGCGGCGGCAACAAGGTCATGCAGTTCGGCAAGTCCCGGGCGAAGCTCGTCACCAAGGAGACGCCGAAGGTCACCTTCGACGACGTCGCCGGGTCCGACGAGGCCATCGAGGAGTTGCAGGAGATCAAGGACTTCCTCAAGGAGCCCGCCAAGTTCCAGGCGGTCGGCGCGCGCATCCCCAAGGGCGTGCTGCTGTACGGCCCTCCTGGAACCGGCAAGACGCTGCTGGCCCGCGCCGTCGCGGGTGAGGCGGGCGTCCCCTTCTACTCCATCTCCGGCTCGGACTTCGTGGAGATGTTCGTCGGCGTCGGCGCCAGCCGCGTCCGCGACCTGTTCCAGCAGGCCAAGGAGAACTCCCCGGCCATCATCTTCATCGACGAGATCGACGCGGTCGGCCGTCACCGCGGCGCCGGTCTCGGCGGCGGGCACGACGAGCGCGAGCAGACCCTCAACCAGCTCCTCGTGGAGATGGACGGCTTCGACCCGAAGACCAACGTCATCCTGATCGCGGCGACGAACCGTCCCGACATCCTCGACCCCGCGCTGCTGCGCCCGGGTCGCTTCGACCGGCAGATCGGCGTGGACGCACCGGACATGCTCGGCCGCAAGAAGATCCTGGAGGTGCACGGCCGCGGCAAGCCGCTGGCGGCCTCCGTCGACCTCGAGGTGCTCGCCCGCAAGACGCCGGGCTTCACCGGCGCCGACCTGGCCAACGTCCTCAACGAGGCCGCGCTGCTGACGGCCCGCTCCAACGCGCAGCTCATCGACAACCGTGCGCTCGACGAGGCCGTGGACCGCGTCATCGCCGGCCCGCAGAAGCGCACCCGCGTGATGAAGGACCAGGAGAAGCTGATCACCGCCTACCACGAGGGCGGCCACGCCCTTGCGGCGGCGGCGATGCGCCACACCGACCCGGTGACCAAGATCACGATCCTCCCGCGCGGCCGCGCCCTCGGCTACACGATGGTGATGCCGCTGGAGGACAAGTACTCGGTCACCCGCAACGAGCTGCTCGACCAGCTCGCCTACGCGATGGGCGGCCGTGTCGCGGAGGAGATCGTCTTCCACGACCCGACCACCGGTGCCTCCAACGACATCGAGAAGGCGACCTCCATCGCCCGCAAGATGGTCACCGAGTACGGCATGAGCGCCGACATCGGCTCGGTCAAGCTCGGCCAGGCGAACGGCGAGATGTTCCTCGGTCGCGACATGGGTCACCAGCGCGACTACTCGGAGCGGATCGCCGAGCGCGTCGACGGCGAGGTGCGTGCGCTCATCGAGAAGGCGCACGACGAGGCGTGGGAGGTCATCAACGACAACCGCGCTGTGCTCGACCGCCTCGCCGCCTCCCTCCTGGAGCACGAGACGCTCGACCACAACCAGATCGCCGAGATCTTCGCCGACGTCAAGAAGCTGCCGGAGCGCCCGCAGTGGCTGTCCAGCGACAAGCGACCGATCTCGGACCTGCCCCCCATCGAGTTCCCGAAGGCGCCCATCGACGCCGGCGCCGTGGACGGCGGGGTCGACTCGGAGCCGCCGTCGTCGAAGCCCAAGCGGGCTCCCGTCGTCAAGCCGCGGCCGGCGACCGCCTAGGCCGCGCACCGCATGACCGGATTCGATCGCGCACGCATCGAGGCGGCCGTCGCCGAGATCCTCGCCGCCATCGGCGAGGATCTGTCGCGTCCGGGCCTGGCCGACACGCCGTCGCGCGTCGCCGACGCCTACGCCGAGTTCTTCGCCGGCGTGGGCGTCGACGCGCGTGGTCAGCTCGGTGATCCGGTGCCGCTGGAGGGCGCGCGCGCCGAGACCGTGATCCTGCGCGACATCGCCTTCCGGTCGGTGTGCGAGCACCACCTGCTGCCGTTCCTCGGGGTCGCTCATGTGGCCTACCTGCCCGGCGACGCCGTGATCGGTCTCGGCCGCATCCCACGCGTCATCGAGACCCTCTCGTCGCGGCCGCAGCTCCAGGAACGGCTCACCGAGCAGATCGCGGAAACGATCGAGGAGGGCGCGAGCGCCCGCGGCGTCCTCGTGGTGCTGGACGCCTCCCACGAGTGCGTGACCACCCGTGGCGCGCGGCAGACGCAGGCCACCACTGTGACGATCGCCGCCCGGGGCGCCTTCACCGAGCCCGCCTCCCGCGCCGAACTGATCGCGCTCATCGGCGGAGGCGCCGAACGACACCGACATTCGTGCCGAATGTCGACTTTCGCGCCGGAGAACGCGACATTCGTGCCGAATCGCGGAGGGGCCGGCGCTCGTGACGCTCATCATGGGCGTCCTCAACGTGACGCCCGACTCGTTCAGCGACGGCGGCCTGTGGCTGGAGCCGGAGGCCGCGGTCGCGCACGCGCTCGAACTCGTCGCTCAGGGCGCCGACCTGATCGACGTCGGCGGCGAGTCCACCCGGCCCGGCGCGCTGCGCGTCGACCCGGAGGAGGAGCGCGCCCGCGTCGTCCCCGTCATCCGCACCCTCGCCGAGCACGGTGTGACGGTCAGCGTCGACACCCTCAACGCCTCCACGGCGCGCGCCGCCGCCGACGCGGGCGCCGCGATCATCAACGACGTCTCCGGCGGCCTGGCCGACGCCGGCATGCCGGACGCCGTGCTCGACACCGGGCTCCAGTACGTCGTCATGCACTGGCGCGGCCGGCTCGACGCGAGCGACTCGCGCGCGGTCTACAGCCACACCGTCGCGGAGGTGCGGTCGGAGCTGTCCGCCCGCGTCACCAGCCTCCTCGAGCACGGCATCGATCCGGCCAAGCTCGTGCTGGACCCCGGCCTCGGCTTCTCGAAGAACGCGCAGCACAACTGGCAGGTGCTCGCCGGCCTCCACGAGTTCGAGACTCTCGGCTACCCCGTGCTCATCGGCGCGTCGCGCAAGCGCTTCCTCGGTACGCTCCTCGGCGAGGGCGCAACCGTCGAGGATCGGGACGCGCCGACCGCGGTCATCTCCGCGCTCGCCGCGCAGGCCGGGGTCTGGGCGGTGCGGGTGCACGACGTGGCGTCGACGCGGATGGCCCTGGATGTCGTGGAGGCGTGGCAAGCTGGACGCGATGACTGATTCCGCTGCCGTGTCCGTCTCGCGCACGCCGACGGACGCGATCGTGCTGACCGGGCTGCGCGTGCGGGCGCACCACGGGGTATACGACTTCGAGCGCGAGAACGGCCAGGACTTCGTCGTGGACGTGACCGCCCACCTCGACCTGTCGCCGTCCGCGGGCTCCGACGACCTCGCCCGCACGGTCCACTACGGCGAGTTGGCGACGGAGATCGCCGATGCGGTCCGCCGCGACCCGGTCGACCTCATCGAGACGGTCGCGGAGCGCGTGGCCGGGGTGGTGCTCGCGCACGATCCGGTGCACTCGGTCGACGTCACCGTCCACAAGCCGGACGCTCCGATCGAGGTGCCGTTCGGCGACGTCGCCGTGCGCATCCGGCGAGGCCGGCCATGAGGCCGCGGCCCGAGCGTCTGCGCGTGGGCGTGCCGGCGGTGCTCGCCCTCGGCAGCAACCTGGGCGACCGCGTGGCCACCGTCCGGGAGGCGCTGCGCCTGCTCGCGGACGATCCAGGTCTCCGCGTCGAGGCCGTGTCCCGGCTGTACGAGACGCCCGCGCTCAAGCCGGAGGGCATCGACGAGGAGGCGCCGGCCTACCTCAACGCCGTCGCGCTGATCAACACGATCCTCGACCCGCTGGCGCTGCTGGCCGCGGTCAACCAGGTGGAGGACGCCCTCGGCCGCGTGCGCGAGGAGCGCTGGGGCGACCGCACCATCGACATCGACATCGTCGACTACCAGGGGATCGTCGCCGACGACGACCCGCGCATCGTCCTGCCGCACCCGCGGGCGCACGAGCGCGCCTTCGTGCTGGTGCCGTGGCTCGACGTGGACCCGGAGGCGGTGCTGCCGGGCTACGGTCCGGTGGCCGCGCTCGTGACGGGAACGACCGACCCGGTAACGCTGTACGAGGACGGCGACGCATGAAGCGAACGCGACCCACCTCCCTGATCGGCCTCGGGGTGCTCGGACTGGTCGTGGGCTTCCTCGGGGAGCTGGCGGCGTCCGGCACCGGCCTCACCGTGTTCGTGCCGCCGCTGACGCTGCCGATCACGCTGGTCGCGGTCGCCATCATCGTGGTCGCCTTCGCCGTCCCGATCCGGCGTGCCGTGCGCGGCCGCAGCTCGCACCGAATCGACCCGTTCCAGGCGATGCGGATCGTCGTCTTCGCCAAGGCGTGCAGTCTGAGCGGCGCCCTGCTGACCGGCGCGGGCGCCGGCATCCTGGTCTACATCCTCACCCGGGATGTGCTTCCCGCCTCGAACGCGGTGCTGCTGACCGCGCTGGGCACGGCGGGCGCTGTCATCCTGCTCGTCGCTGGCCTCGTCGCCGAGTTCTTCTGCACCCTCCCGCCCGACGACAACGACGACGACCCGGAGACCGCCCGTGTCCGCTCGCATTGACCTCACCGTCGGGGAGTGGAACCGCGTCTCGCCGAAGTACGTGGTCGTGGTCGTCGTCAGCACCCTCCTCAGCGGGGTCGTGCTGAGCGCCGGGTCGGTGTTCCTCTGGCTGGTCGCCGGGTGGTCGTGGGCGTGGACCCTGCTGGTCGTCGTCGTGGTCGCGACGCTCATCGGGCTGTTCATCGCGAACCGGCGCACCCGGTCGATCGGGTACATCCTGCGCGCCGACGACCTCCTGTTCCGGCGCGGAATCATGTTCCAGCGCTTCGTGTCCGTGCCGTACGGCCGCATGCAGCTCATCGACATCACGCGCGGGCCGGTCGGGCGGATGCTCGGGCTGGCCGACCTCAAGTTCGTGACCGCGGCGGCGTCGACGAACGTCGTCGTCCCCGGCCTCCCGGAGCCGCAGGCCGCGGCGCTGCGTGACCGGCTGGTGGAGCTGGCGGAGAGCCGCCGGGCGGGACTGTGACCATCCCGGGGCCCGGCGGAGTGCCGCAGGGCGGAGTGCCGCAGGGCGGAGTGCCGCAGGGCGGCGTGCCGGGCGCACCGCTCCCGGGCGGCCCCCTCAACGCCGCCGAGCGCGCGGCCGAGCGCTTCACCGACGGCGAGTGGCACCGCCTCCACCCCGCGACGCCGCTGCTGCGCGGCGGCATCGTCTTCATCGCGGTCCTGGGCTTCGTGCTCTCCAACCTCCGCGAGCGGCTGGTGGGCTTCTTCGTCGGAGCGCCCGACCTCGGCGGCGACCCGATCGACGCGATCTACAACCACGGCTGGGAGGGCTGGGCGCTGCTCGGCGTCGCTGTCGTGCTGCTCGGCTGCCTGGCCGCGTTCTATGTGTCGTGGCGGATGCACAGCTTCCGGATCACCGGCGACGCGGTGGAGGTGCGCAGCGGCATCCTGTTCCGCACCCAGCGCAAAGCCCGGCTCGACCGCATCCAGGGCATCAACGTGGTGCGGCCGCTGCTCGCGCGCATCTTCGGGGCGGCGAAGCTGGAGATCTCCGTGGCCGGCCACGACGCGAACGTGACGCTGGCGTACCTCGGCTCGGCGCTGGCCGACGGCCTGCGGTCGGACGTGCTGCGGCTCGCGTCGGGTGTCCGGGAGGCGGAGGCCGCGGCGCCGGCTCCGACCGGTGCGCCAACCTCCCGTGCCACGCAGGTCGGCGACTTCGTCAGCCGGCGCATCGACGACTTCCTCGCGCCCGAGCTCGACCCGAACGCCGCGCCGCCCGAGTCGGTGGTGAAGATCCCGCCGCTGCGGCTCGCCGGCTCACTCGTGCTGAGCGGGTTCACGGTGTTCGTCCTCGCCGTGATCGTCCTGCTGGTGATCGGCTCGGCGGGCGGCGCGCCCTGGCTGCTGATCGTCGTGCTCCCCGGCCTGCTCGGCTCGGCGAGCTTCTACATCAACCGGTTCACCAAGTCGTTGCGGTACTCGATCGCGGGCACCCCGGACGGCGTCCGGGTCGGCTTCGGGCTGCTCACCGTGAGCAACGAGACGCTGCCGCCCGGCCGCATCCACGCGGTCGAGGTGCTGCAGCCGCTGCTGTGGCGGCCGTTCGGCTGGTGGCAGATCCGCATCGACACGGCCGGCCACACGCGTGAGAAGGGCGCGGCCGGCCAGCCGAACACGACCATGCTGCCGGTCGGCGACCAGGCCGACGTGGCGAAGGTGCTGTCGCTGGTGCTGCCGGCGTTCACTGCGGAGCACAGCGCCGCGATCCTGGAGGGCATGACCTCCCGTGGCCGCGACGCGTTCACCGGCAGCCCGCGCCGCGCGATCTGGCTGCGGCCGCTGTCGTGGCAGCGGACCGGCTTCCGGATGGTGGACGGCGCCGTGCTGCTGCGCCGTGGCTTCGTCTGGCGGAGCCTCGCGGTGGTGCCGCTGGCCCGGCTGCAGAGCCTGGAACTGCAGCAAGGCCCTCTCGATCGGCTGCTCGGACTGGCGGAGGCGCGTTTCCACACGGTGTCCGGCCCGGTGCATCCGCGGCTGGGCGCGATGGACGCCGCGGCCGGCGAGGAACTCTTCGAGACGGTCTCGGCGCGCGCGGTGCAGGCCGCGGCGACCGACCGCAGCCATCGCTGGCGGCTGCAGCCGGAGGTCGTCGTGCAGCCGGAGGTCGTCGTGCGGCCGGAGGCCGGCGTGCGGCCGGACGTCGTGGCGCGGCCGGATGTCGTGGCGCGACCCGACGTCGTGGCGCGGCCCGGCGACTACGGGGCGGTCCGCGCCGACTCGAGGGCCGACTCCACCACCGAACAGCGACCGACAGAGGGGGACGCATGAACGACACCACCCGCCGCTCCGGCCGTCTCGGCCTCGGCATCGTCGGCGCCGGACGCGTCGGCCCGGTGCTCGGCGCCGCGCTCGCCGGGGCGGGCCACGCGATCGTGGGCATCTCCGCGGTGTCGGCCGAGAGCCGCGAGCGAGCCCACGCGATGCTCCCGCAGGCGCCGATCCTGGAGGTCCCGACCCTGGTGGAGCGCAGCGAGCTCGTCATCCTCGCCGTCCCCGACCGCGAACTGCCCGGCCTCGTCTCCGGCCTCGCGGCGACCGGGACCTGGCAGCCCGGCCAGCTCGTGCTGCACACCGCGCCGTCGTACGGTGTCGAGGTGTTACGCCCGGCGGCGGAGGCCGGCGCCATCCCCTCGCGGTGCACCCGGCCCTGGAGTTCACCGGCACCAGCCTCGACCTCGCCCGGCTGGCGGAGAGCTGGTTCGCCGTCACCGCGCCCACCCCGGTGCTCCCGATCGCGCAGGCCCTCGTGGTCGAGATGGGTGGCGAGCCGGTCGTGATCGCGGAGGCGGACCGCCCCGCCTACGCGGAAGCGATCGCGACGGCGACCGCGTTCTCGCGCTCGATCGTGGAGCAGTCCACCGGCATCCTCGCCGGGATCGGAGTGGAGAACCCGGGATCGTTCCTCAGCTCGCTGCTGCGCTCGGCCGTCGACAACGCCCTGACCCGCGCCGGGGCGCCGACCGCGCTCGACGTCGGCGACGTGCTGGAGGCGCTCGGCGGCGCGGACGACGGCCCCGCGGAGGGCGACCCCGGCGACGACGGACGCGGCTGGTACCTCCGCGGCGAGTAGCCTGGATGCGGCCGGGTCGCCGTCACCGGACCGGCGCTCCGGATCTCACCGCCGCCACCCCGGCCTCACCGCAACCACCCCGGCCTCACCGCAACCACCCGCCATACCGCAACCACCCCGAGAGGACCGTCATGCCCGATGTCGTGACCACCATCGCCGAACTGCGCGAGCGGGTGGCGCACGCCAGGCGCGAGGCCGCGCTCGAGGGTCCCGCCGACGCCCCCGCGGGCCGGGTCGTGCTGGTCCCGACGATGGGCGCCCTCCACCGCGGCCACCTGAGTCTGGTGAGCCGGGCCCGCGACCTGGGCGGCATCGTGGTCGTCTCGATCTTCGTCAACCCGCTGCAGTTCGGCCCGGACGAGGATCTCGACCGCTACCCGCGCACCCTCGACGCCGACGTCGCCGCGCTGGAAGGCCTCGCCGACCTGGTCTTCGCCCCGACCGCGGCCGAGATGTACCCGGGCGGCCCGACCTCCACGCGGGTCACCGCGGGCGCGGTCGGCCGGCTGTTCGAGGAGCCTCGCGTCCCGGCCACTTCGACGGGATGCTGACCGTCGTCGCCAAGCTGCTCAACATCGTCCAGCCGGACGTCGCCGTGTTCGGCCAGAAGGACGCCCAGCAGGTGCACCTCGTGGGCCGCATGGTCGACGACCTCGACCTGCCGGTCAGAATCGCCGTGGTCGACACCGTGCGGGAGGACGACGGCCTCGCCCTCTCCAGCCGCAACCGCTACCTGGACGACGACCAGCGCAGAGCCGCCATCGCACTGTCGCAGGCGCTCGCCGCCGGCGCGTCCGCCGCCTCCGGGGAGTGGCCGCAGCTCTCGAAGCGGCGACCGCGCGCGTGGAGGCCGAGCCGGTCGTTAAACTGGACTATCTCGCGATCGTCGATCAGGACACCTTCCTCGAAGCGGGTGCGGACCTCCACGGTCCCGCGCTCCTGCTGATCGCCGCCCGCGTCGGCTCCACCCGCCTGATCGACAACGCACGCATCACGGTGGGCTGAGCCTCACAGAGCCGCACGACCTCCACGCACAGAACCGCCGCCCTCCACCGCACTGAACCGCCGGAACGGAAAGACACGATGACCGAAGCGCCCGCCACCGACCTCAACGCCGACGGCGACCTGACCGCCGACGAGATCAGCGAGCAGAAGGCCGTCCGCCTGGCCAAGCGCGAGCGCCTCATCGCCGAGGCCGGCGACGCGGGCGGCGGCGCCTACCCGGTGCAGGTGCCGGTGACGACGACCATCCCGGAGGTGCGCGCGGCCTGGGGCCACCTGGAGGCCGACCAGACCTCCGGGGAGACGGTCGGCCTCGCCGGCCGCGTCGTCCACCAGCGCAACACCGGCAAGCTCTGCTTCGCGGTGCTGCAGGCCGGCGACGGCTCGCGCCTCCAGGCGATGGTCTCCCTCGCCGAGGTGGGCGAGGAGTCGCTGGCCCGCTGGAAGGAGCTGGTCGACCTCGGCGACCACGTCTTCGTCTCGGGCGAGGTCATCTCCAGCCGCCGCGGCGAGCTGTCCATCATGGTCCGCGGCTGGGAGATCGCGTCCAAGGCGATCCTGCCGCTGCCGAACCTCCACAACGAGCTCAACGAGGAGACGCGCGTCCGCTCGCGCTACCTCGACCTGATCGCGCGCGAGCAGGCCCGCCGCAACGTCCTCGACCGCGCCGCGGCCGTCGCGAGCCTCCGCAGCACCTTCGCAGGCCAGGGCTTCGTGGAGGTCGAGACCCCGATGCTGCAGGTGATGCACGGCGGCGCCTCCGCCCGCCCGTTCGTCACGCACTCCAACGCGTTCGACACCGAGCTGTTCCTGCGCATCGCACCGGAGCTGTACCTCAAGCGCGCCGTCGTCGGCGGCATCGACCGGGTGTTCGAGATCAACCGCAACTTCCGCAACGAGGGCGCGGACTCCACGCACTCGCCCGAGTTCGCGATGCTGGAGGCCTACCAGGCCTACGGCGACTACAACTCGATCGCCGACCTGACCCAGCAGCTCATCCAGGACGCGGCGGTCGCCGTCTCCGGTTCGCACGTGGTCACCTGGGCCGACGGCACCGAGTACGACCTGGGCGGCCAGTGGGACCGCATCCGCATGTACGACAGCCTCTCGGAGGCGGTCGGCGAGGAGATCACGCCGGAGACCCCGATGTCGCGGTTGCGGGAGCTCGCCGCCGAGGCCGAGATCGAGGTACCGCACCCGCTGCCCGGCAAGTACGTCGAGGAGCTGTGGGAGCACCACGTGAAGTCGGGGCTCGTGCGCCCGACCTTCGTCATGGACTTCCCGGTCGACACCAGCCCGCTCGTGCGCGCCCACCGCTCGCGCGAGGGCGTCGTGGAGAAGTGGGACCTGTACACGCGCGGCTTCGAGCTGGCGACGGGCTACTCCGAGCTGATCGACCCGGTCGTGCAGCGCGAGCGCTTCGTGGAGCAGGCGCGCCTCGCGGCCGCGGGCGACGACGAGGCGATGCGGCTGGACGAGGAGTTCCTGCGCGCGCTCGAGTTCGGGATGCCCCCGACGGGCGGCATGGGCATGGGCATCGACCGGCTGCTCATGGCACTGACCGGCCTCGGCATCCGCGAGACGATCCTCTTCCCGCTGGTCAAGTAACCGCCGAGGGCTCAGCCGCGCTGGCGGAGGTGCGCCTGCGTGAGCGCCTCCATCTCCTCGTCGCTGAGCTCGTCCAGCTTCCTGCTCTCCCGACGGTCGAGGCGCATCCACCGGATGAACAGGATGACCAGGATCGGGACGTCCGCGACCTCGGCGATGAACCAGAGGAAGTCGCCGGACAGGTGCTGGTCGTGCAAGGCGTTGGGGAACCAGAACGGCAACGGTCCCACGATCGCGGGCGCGTGGTCGAGCACCGCGTCGTTGAGCCGCAGCAGCAGGCCCGGGATGGCGTCGAGCAGCAGCGCGACGAAGGCCAGCAGGAACTCCACCGTGATGAAGAAGCTGGTGTGCATCACCGAGTGGGCCGCGATCGGCAGCACCATCAGCAGACCCGCGAGCGGCACCAGCACCGAGATGGTCCACTCCGACCAGGGCGAGTCGCGGAGGACCGCCGCGACCGGCGTCAGGAAGATCATGAACGCCGCGCAGGCGAAGACCGTCGCGAAGATCGCGTTGCCGAACAGCCGCACCGGGCGCGACTGCAGGAACCGGTCGGTGCGGGACCGACCGACGGGCCCGAGCGCCACCCGGGCGAGCGCGATCGGCCTCCCGAGGCTCACCAGGGCCGGGACGACGAACAGCAGCAGCGCGATCCGGGTCGTGAACGCCCAGCGCAGCTCCCTGCTCTCGGCGCCCAGGAAGCCGAACGAGATGACGGCGTACGAGCCGAGCCCGAGCAGCAGGTACATCCAGGTCAGCCGCGCCGGCCAGTGGTGACCGCGTCGCCGGAGCGACAGGACGCCACCGAGGTACAGGGCCGCCGCCGCGGCGAGCACGACCGCGGCCGCCGGGTCGAAGGACCAGGTGCTGAGGAAGACGAGGAAGGGAGGCGTGGTGCTGCTCCGGGGGAGTCGGTTTCACATGTGCGGGAGGTACCATTATCCCGCTATGGGAGACATCATCGGTGGAATCGTCTGGTCGCTGGCCCCGACCGTGCTCGTCGGCCTGCTGTTCTGGGTGATCATGCGCGCCATCGTGCGGGCCGACCGCACCGAACGCACGGTGTACTCCCGCATGGAGAACGAGGAGCGCGCCCGCCGCGGACTCGCCCCCAAGTCATAGCGCCCACTACGGTTAGCGGAGAGGGCGTACATTCCGGTCCTCGACGCCTGACGCCGGAGGGGGATGGATGGACGCGGGTTTGCTGACCACGACGATCGTCGTCCTCGCACTGCTCCTCGACTTCGTCATCCGCGTCATCGCCATCATCGTCGTCCCGCGCAACCGCAAGCCGACCTCCGCGACGGCCTGGCTGCTGGCCATCTTCCTCATCCCGTACATCGGCGTGCTGTTCTTCCTGCTGATCGGCAGCTACAAGCTCCCGAAGAAGCGCCGGGAGAAGCAGGACGAGATCAACCGCTTCATCATCGACAGCACCGAGGGCATCGAGCGCGTGCGCCGCGACCACCCGTGGCCGCCGTGGTTGGAGTCGGTGGTGGAGCTCAACCGCAACCTCGGCGCGATGCCGCTGGTCGGCGGCAACCGGGCCTCCCTCGACGGGCACTACGACGAGTCGCTGGCGTCGATGACGGCCGCGATCGCGAAGGCCAAGCGGTACGTGCACGTCGAGTTCTACATCCTCACCCTCGACAAGACGACCGCCCCGTTCTTCGAGGCGATGGAGGCCGCGGTCGCCCGCGGGGTCGTCGTGCGCGTGCTGCTCGACCACATCGCGTCGGTGCGCACGCCGGACTACAAGGCCACCATCAAGCGCCTGACCGCGATGGGCGCGAAGTGGCACCTGATGCTGCCGGTGCAGCCGTTCAAGGGCAAGTACCAGCGCCCGGACCTCCGCAACCACCGCAAGCTGCTCATCGTGGACGGCCGGGTGGCGTTCATGGGGTCGCAGAACGTCATCGACCGCAGCTACAACAAGAAGTCCAACATCCGGCGCGGGCTCAAATGGAAGGAGCTCATCGTCCGGCTCGAGGGCCCCATCGTCGCCGGTCTGAACGCGATCTTCATCACCGACTGGTACAGCGAGACCGACGAGCTGCTCCGCCGCGAGACCGAGCCGATCACCGACGAGGACGTCCAGAACGCGAACGACCCGGAGGAGCTGGACGCCCAGGTGGTGCCGTCCGGCCCCGGGTTCGCGGGCGAGAACAACCTCCGGCTGTTCCTCGCGCTGCTGTACTACGCGCAGGAGCGCATCGTCATCACGTCCCCCTACTTCGTGCCAGACGAGGCCATGCTCACGGCCATCACGACCGCCACCCAGCGCGGCATCGCCGTCGACCTGTTCGTCTCCGAGATCGGCGACCAGGCGCTGGTCTACCACGCCCAGCGCTCGTACTACGAAGCGTTGCTGCGAGCGGGCGTGCGGATCTGGATGTACAAGGCGCCGTACATCCTCCACGCCAAGCACTTCACGATCGATGACGACGTCGCCGTCATCGGGTCGAGCAACATGGACATGCGCTCCTTCCTGCTCAACATGGAGGTCTCGCTGATGGTGCGCGGCCGTTCGTTCGTGGAGCAGATGCGCGAGGTCGAGGACGGCTACCGCCGCGAAAGCCGCGAGCTGACCCTGGACGAGTGGATGAAGCAGCCCCTCCGCTCCACCGTGCTCGACAACGTCGCCCGGCTCACCTCCGCCCTGCAATAGCGTCGGCCACGGAGGAGACCCGCCCCCTCTCCCCGCCACTAACCGCCGTCGCAACCGGAGGAGATCTGGGCACACCGGAGCCGGATGTCCTCCGTTGGCTGCTGCTGCCCGGCGTGTCGGGCCGGATCTCCTCCGTTACCCCCGGGGCTTCAACCGCACCGTCGGCAGCGCCGGGGCCGGCAGTGCGCCCCCGTCGTAGCCGCGCACGGTCCCGAACCGGCCGTCCGGGTCCTCCCCGTCGATCACGTCGCGCTGCCACTCGGCGCGCGCCGCGACCACGTCCTCGTGGCTGCGGCCGATGAAGTTCCACCACATCACGATCTCCTCGCCCAGCGGCTCGCCGCCGAGCAGCAGGAGGCGCGCCGGCCCCGCCGGGCCGGCCTCCACCTCCACCGCGTCGCGCCCCGGGCAGAGGTACGCGAGATGGGCGACCGGGACGGCCGCACCCGCAACCGTCACCTCACCGGTGTCCACCAGCACGCCGTGCTCGAACGCGGGATCGAGCGGGACGGTCACGCGCGTCCCGGCCGGCACGTCGAGTTCGGCGCCGACCAGCGGAGAGAACACGGTCGCCGGCGTCCCGCTCCCGGCCAGAGCGCCCACGAACGCCCGCACCGTCGCGTCCCCGAGCGCGGCGGGCGACGGGACGTGGTGCTCGAAGAAGGGGGGACATCCTTCGACGCGCGAGGCAGCGCCACCCAGAGCTGGACGCCGTGCAGTCGCTGCGTCCCCGGCGTGGACACCTCCGAGTGGCTGATCCCGCGCCCCGCGGTCATCAGGTTGAGCTCGCCCGGCCGCACCAGCGCATGGCTCCCCACGCTGTCGCGGTGGTCGATCTCGCCCTCGAACAGCCAGCTCACCGTCTGCAGCCCCGTGTGCGGATGCGGCGGGACCTGCATCCCACCGGTCAGCGAGACGTCGTCGGGGCCGTAGTGGTCGACGAAGCACCAGCCGCCGATCAGCGAGCGCCGGCGCTGCGGGAGGGTGCGCCGCACGGTCATCGCGCGGGGGCCGCCGAGCGGAACCTCGCGCGGCTCCAGGATTTCCACCCCCGCGTCGGCGACGATCAGGTCGTCGCCCGCGAGGACCTCCACCGGGTCGCGCTCGAGGTTGCTCATGGCGGCATCCTAGGCGCACGCGCCGGCCCGACGGCATACCGCTTCCACTCTCCCCGGAATCGGCGCGCCCGCAGGAGGACGCCCCTAGAATGAGCGCGTGAACCGTGCAGCGCGCCCCCGGACCGCCGTCGCCGCCTCCGCCGCCCTCGTGGCCGCGGCCCTGCTGCTCGCGGGATGCACGAGCACGCAGGTGAAACCCGCGAAGGACTACGCGGGCGAGCCGCAGGGCGTCCAGCCTCCGGCCAGCAGCGCGGGCGGGGCCGCGTGGGCGACCTGGCTGCAGGACGGCAAGCAGTTCGGGATCGTGCTCAACGGCAGCTCCACGTGCCCGCCGACGGTGCAGTCGGTCAAGGTCGTCGCCTCCAACCAGTTGGAGGCCACCCTCGCCCCGCGTCCGGAGGCGTCTGCACCCACGACATCGTCCCGCACACCACCGTGTTCGACACGCCCAGCGGTCTGAAGACGAGCTCGGACGTCACCATCAAGCTCCCCGACACCACCCTCACGATCGCCGCCCTCCGCAGCTGACACGGCGTCACGCCTCCAGCGAACATGCCTCCGCAGCACGGGATGCCGCGGCTACCCTCGATGTATCGGCGCCGACCCTGCAACGGCGTCGCGAGGAGTAGAAATGTTCGAGAGATTCACCGATCGCGCTCGCCGCGTCGTCGTCCTGGCCCAGGAAGAGGCCAAGATGCTCAACCACAACTACATCGGGACGGAGCACATCCTGCTCGGCCTGATCCACGAGGGTGAGGGTGTCGCCGCCAAGGCTCTGGAATCGCTCGGTATCTCGCTGGACGCCGTCCGCGAGCAGGTCCAGGACATCATCGGCCAGGGTCAGCAGCAGCCGACCGGCCACATCCCGTTCACCCCGCGGGCCAAGAAGGTCCTCGAACTCAGCCTGCGCGAGGCCCTCCAGCTCGGCCACAGCTACATCGGCACCGAGCACATCCTGCTCGGGCTCATCCGCGAGGGCGAGGGCGTCGCCGCCCAGGTGCTCGTCAAGCTGGGCGCCGACCTCAACCGCGTGCGCCAGCAGGTCATCCAGCTCCTCTCCGGCTACCAGGGCAAGGAGCAGGTCCAGGTGGGCGGCAACGATCAGGCGACCGCGCAGGCCGGCAGCCAGATCCTCGACCAGTTCGGCCGCAACCTCACGCAGGCCGCGCGCGACAACAAGCTCGACCCGGTGATCGGGCGCGAGAAAGAGATCGAGCGCGTCATGCAGATCCTGTCGCGCCGCTCGAAGAACAACCCCGTGCTGATCGGCGAGCCCGGCGTCGGCAAGACCGCCGTCGTGGAAGGCCTCGCCCAGGCGATCGTGCGCGGCGACGTGCCGGAGACGCTGAAGGACAAGCAGCTCTACACGCTCGACCTCGGTTCGCTCATCGCCGGATCCCGCTACCGCGGCGACTTCGAGGAGCGCCTGAAGAAGGTCACCAAGGAGATCCGCACACGCGGCGACATCATCACCTTCATCGACGAGATCCACACCCTCGTCGGCGCGGGCGCCGCGGAGGGCGCGATCGACGCCGCCAGCATCCTCAAGCCGCTGCTGGCCCGCGGCGAGCTGCAGACTATCGGCGCGACCACGCTCGACGAGTACCGCAAGCACTTCGAGAAGGACGCCGCGCTCGAGCGCCGGTTCCAGCCCATCCAGGTGGCTGAGCCGTCGCTGCCGCACGCGATCAACATCCTCAAGGGGCTGCGCGACCGCTACGAGGCGCACCACAAGGTGTCCATCACCGACGGCGCGATCGTCGCCGCGGCGAACCTCGCCGACCGCTACATCCAGGACCGCTTCCTCCCGGACAAGGCCATCGACCTGATCGACGAGGCCGGCGCCCGCCTGCGCCTGTCGATCCTGTCGGCCCCGCCGGAGCTGCGCGAGTTCGACGACAAGATCGCCGCCGTGCGCTCCCAGAAGGAGGCCGCGATCGAAGACCAGGACTTCGAGAAGGCCGCGTCCCTGCGCGACGAGGAGAAGAACCTCCTCGGCGAGCGGCTGCGCCTCGAGAAGCAGTGGCGCTCGGGCGACGTCAAGACGACGGCCGAGGTCGACGAGGGCCTGATCGCGGAGGTGCTGGCACAGGCCACCGGCATCCCGGTGTTCAAGCTCACCGAAGAGGAGTCGGCCCGCCTGGTCTACATGGAGAAGGCGCTGCACCAGCGCGTCATCGGCCAGGAGGAGGCCATCTCGGCCCTGTCCAAGACGATCCGCCGCACGCGTGCCGGTCTGAAGGACCCGAAGCGTCCCTCCGGCTCGTTCATCTTCGCCGGCCCCACCGGTGTGGGAAAGACGGAGCTGGCCAAGGCGCTCGCGGAGTTCCTGTTCGACGACGAGTCGGCGATGATCTCCCTCGACATGTCGGAGTACGGCGAGAAGCACACGGTCTCCCGGCTGTTCGGCGCCCCTCCCGGGTTCGTCGGCTTCGAGGAGGGCGGCCAGCTCACCGAGAAGGTCCGCCGCAAGCCGTTCAGCGTCGTGCTGTTCGACGAGATCGAGAAGGCGCACCCGGACATCTTCAACTCGCTGCTCCAGATTCTGGAGGAGGGACGTCTGACGGATGGTCAGGGCCGCGTGGTCGACTTCAAGAACACCGTGATCATCATGACCACGAACCTCGGCACGAAGGACATCTCCGGCGGCCCCGTCGGCTTCCAGATCGAGGGCGACCCGACCACCGGCTACGACCGGATGCGCGGCAAGGTCTACGAGGAGCTCAAGAAGAACTTCAAGCCGGAGTTCCTCAACCGCGTGGACGAGATCATCGTGTTCCCGCAGCTGAACAAGGCGGAGCTGCTGCAGATCGTGGATCTGTTCATCAAGCGACTCTCCGACCGGCTGCTCGACCGCGACATGACGATCGAGCTCGCGGTCCCGGCCAAGGAGCGCCTGATCGAGGTCGGCTTCGACCCGACGCTGGGAGCCCGGCCGCTGCGCCGCGCGGTCCAGCACGAGATCGAGGACCGGTTGAGCGAGAAGATCCTCCACGGCGAGCTGAACGCGGGCGACCACGTGCACGTCGACTTCACGGACGGCGACTTCGTGTTCACCACGACCACCCGCAAGGAGTCCGTCAACGCCGGCGTGAACGCCGCCGCCGCGATCGGTACCGGCCCGGCCACCCCGGACCTCGCCGCGAAGGACTGACGCACAGCGTCCCCAGGGCCGGCCTCCGCATTCTGCGGTGGCCGGCCCTTCGCCGTCCCCGCCCGCGCAACTATCGCTTCCTCACTTTCTCCCGCCTTCAGCCGGCGTGTTGCGGGAGGAAGTGAGGAAGAGATGGCTGCCGGGGGTCGGTAGGGTTGTGGGGTGAGTTCTGAGGGTGGCGGGTATGTGATTCGGCGAGCACGGACGGGGGACGTGCCGGGGATCCGGGAGCTCGTGGAGCCGTTGGTGCAGCGACGCATCCTGCTCGGCAAGGAGGCCGTGACCTTCTACGAGTCGGTGCAGGAGTTCCGCGTCGCCGAGACCGCAGACGGCGAGCTGATCGGCTGCGGCGCGCTGCACGTCATGTGGAGCGACCTCGCGGAGGTGCGGACGCTCGCCGTCGCGGATCAGTGGCTCGGCCGCGGCGTCGGCCGCGCCCTGCTCGGCCGGCTGGAGGGCGACGCACGGGAGCTGGGCCTGAGCCGCCTGTTCTGCCTCACCTTCGAGGTCGGGTTCTTCGAGCGCAACGGTTTCGTGGACATGGGCTCGGAGACGGTCGACCCCACGCTCTACGCCGAGCTCGTCCGCTCGCACGACGAGGGTGTCGCCGAGTTCCTGGATCTCGCCCGCGTGAAGCCCAACACCCTGGGAAACACGCGCATGTTGAAGCGTCTCTGAGCGCGCCTGCCCCGGCGTGTCGCGGGTCGGCGCTACCCTTCGGGCATGTCGACGTTCAAGCACCCTGTCGGCCCGCAGCCGAGCGGCGTCTACTGGCGCCGCCGGCTCATCGTCCTCCTCGGCCTCGTCGCGGTCGTGGTGGTCATCGTCCTGATCGTGGTCCGGCCCGGCTCGTCCAGCGGCGAGCCCGCCAGGGCGCCCGTCACGACGAACACCCCGGCGCCCACTGCGGCCGCCGCGACCAGCATCCCGACCTCCAGCGCCAGCGCGAGCGGCCAGCCGTGCAAGCCGGCCGATGTCAAGGTGGAGGCCGTGACGGACGCCTCCGGCTACGGCGCGGGCCAGCTCCCGCAGCTCTCCGTCGCCCTGACCAACACCGGGGCGAACGCGTGCGTGATCGACGCGGGCACCGCCCAGCAGGTGTTCACGATCACCAGCGGCTCCGAGGTGTACTGGAAGTCGACGGATTGCCAGAGCTCGAAGGTCGACGCGCAGGTGCTGCTTCAGCCGGGCAAGACGATCTCGTCGCAGACGCCGATCACCTGGGACCGCACCCGTTCCGACCCGTCGACGTGCCAGGCGCAGCGCGCGCAGGTGCCCGCCGGTGGAGCGTCGTACCACCTGCAGGTGTCGGTCGCGGGCATCACGTCCGCGACGACGAAGCAGTTCTCGCTGAACTGAGTCTATGGTTTCGTCCTCCACAGGTCGGGTGCTGCGGCGACTCCTCCACGAGTTCCGCGATCCTCCGTCGGATGACGGTGGCCGACAGTAGTGTGGAGCGCGACTGAGGAGGTTCCGTGGCAAAAGCCGCTGTGACGTATCGCTGCACCGAGTGCGGCTGGACGACGGTGAAGTGGGCGGGTCGATGCGGCGAATGCCAGGAGTGGGGCACGGTCGCGGAGGCGTCGGCGCCCACGGGCGTGCTGCGTGCGCTGAAGCCGGTCGTCGTCGGCGCGGACCGGGCGGCGCGCGCGATCACCTCGATCGGCACGGAACTGACGGAGCGCCGGCCGAGCGGCATCGGCGAGTTCGACCGGGTGCTGGGCGGCGGCATCGTGCCGGGCGCGGCCATCCTGCTGAGCGGTGAGCCCGGCGTCGGCAAATCGACGCTGCTGCTGGAGGTGGCCTCCCGGGCCGCTCGTGCGGGCGACCCGGTTCTCTACGTGAGCGCCGAGGAGTCGGTGAGCCAGGTGCGGATGCGCGCCGAGCGCACGGGCGCCCTCCACGACCAGCTCTTCCTCGCCTCCGAGACCGACCTGGCCACCATCGTCGGCCAGATCGACGCGGTGAAGCCGTCGCTCGTGATCGTGGACTCCGTCCAGACCGTGTCGAGCGGCTCGATGGAGGGCATCGCCGGAGGTCCGAGCCAGGTGCGCGAGGTCGCCAGCACGCTCATCCGGGTGGCCAAGGAGCGCGATCTCCCCGTGCTGATCGTCGGGCATGTGACCAAGGACGGCTCCATCGCCGGCCCGCGGCTGCTCGAGCACCTGGTGGATGTCGTGTGCCAGTTCGAGGGCGACCGCCAGACCGCGCTGCGGTTCGTGCGCGCGCTGAAGAACCGGTTCGGGCCGACGGACGAGGTCGGCTGCTTCGAGATGGCCGGCGACGGCATCGCCGAGGTGCCGGACCCGAGCGGGCTGTTCCTCAGCCGCACGACGACTCCGGTGTCCGGCACCTGCGTCACCGTGGCGATGGAGGGGAGGCGCCCGCTGCCGGTGGAGGTGCAGGCGCTCGTCGTGGCGACCACCGCGCCCAACCCGCGGCGCGTGACGAACGGTGTGGACTCCTCACGCGTCGCGATGCTGCTCGCCGTGCTGGAGCGGCGGGCAGGCATCCGTCTCGGCGACAAGGACGTGTACGTGTCCACGGTCGGCGGTGTGCGGCTGGCCGAGCCGGGCGCCGACCTGGCCATCGCGCTGGCGGTCGCCTCGGCGGCGACGGACCGGGCCATCCCGCACACGCTTGCCGCGTTCGGGGAGATCAGCCTGGCGGGGGAGATCCGTCCGGTGTCCAGCGGCAAGCAGCGGGCCGCCGAGGCCGCCCGACTCGGGTTCGCGACGCGCATCGACCAGCGCGCCGAGACCGTGCGGGAGGCGCTGCGCGTAGCCTTCACGGCTGCCGCCACCCCACGGGAGCGCGAGCTGGACGCGGCGTTCTAGGACGGCCTCCAGGGCCGCAGCCAGCGGAGGGGATCGGCGCCCGATTCGCTGCAGGACAGCAGCCAGCGGAGGAGATTCCCGCAGGACACGCCGCAGGACTGCTCCGCTGACTGTTCGGAGGCGGCGTGTCGCGCGGAATCTCCTCCCGTCGCGACGCGAGGGTTTTCGCCGCCGGTGCGCCGGGCCACAATGGGCCGCATGGCCAACTTGACGTTCACCCTCCGTTCGGGCCGGCGTGTCGGCGTCACCACGTTGGGCGACCCGGTCGCCGAGCGTGTCATCGTGTTCTGCCATCCCGCACCCGGCTCGTCGGTCTTCGATCCCGACCCGGACGCGTCGGCGAACCGGGGCGTCCACATCGTGTCGCTCGACCGGGCGGGCTACGGCTCCAGCGCCCCCTGGCCGGCCGGCTCCTGGCCGAGCATCGTGGGCGCCGCCGACGACATCGCCGAGTACATCCGCGAGATGAAGCGCTTGGAGGCGCCGATCGGCGTGAACCGTCCGCCGACGATCGGCATCGCCGGCTGGTCGGCCGGCGGCCGGGTGGCCCTCGCGTTCGCCGCGCGGCATCCCGAACTGGTCGACCGCGTCGCGGTGGTGGCGACGCCCGCCCCGAACGAGCACGTGTCGTGGATCCCGCCCGAGCTGCAGAAGCAGTCCGACGAGCTGGGCCGCCTGTCGCCCGACGAAGCGAGGAGCCGGCTGTCGGCCATGCTCGAGGGCCAGGCCGACACGGTGCGGGCCGCCGACCTGGAGAGCGGCGTCCCGCTCGACGCGCTCGGTGTCAGCCCGGTGGACGCCGGGGTGCTCGCCCGCCGCGGCCTGGAGGACCGGCTCGGCCGGATGCTGAAGGACGCGTACCGTCAGGGTCCCGGCGGCGTCGCGGCCGACATCCTCAGCTACACCGCCCGCCCGTGGGGCTTCGACCCGTCAGCGGTGCAGGCGAAGACGCTCATCATCGCCGGCCAGGCCGACCCGATCGCAGGCCACGCCCACGCTGCCTGGTACCAGCGGGCCATCCCGGACTCCCGGATGGAGATGGTGCCCGGGGCCGGCCACCTCGTCATCGCGCCCGCGTGGGAGCGAGTGCTGTCGTTCCTGGCTCCGCACCCGGAGCCGCTGCACGACTCGGGCAACTAGTCGGCCGTCCTCCGCGGGAACTTCGCCGTCGCCTGCTCGATGACCGCGGGCAGGAAGGCGGATGCCCACACGCGGTAACCGCGGTCGTTCGGATGGAACCAGTCGTCCGCGAAGTGGTGAAGCACCCCGCGCCACCCCTCCCGCCGCATAGCCTCGTGCAGCGGGACGACCGTGAGCCCCCGCTCGGCGGCCGCCTCGCGGAGGATGCCGTTCGCGACCGCGACCTTGCGCTCGTTGCGCGGCAGATAGAAGTAGGGGAGGTCGGCCACGATCGCGTCGGGGGGTAGCTCGTCGAACACCCGGCGGATGCCCTCCCGGAACCGCCCGGCGTCGAAGTCGGCGATGTCGTTGGCGCCGATGGACACCGTGACGAGGTCGGGTGCGTGGTCGGCGAGCCGGGGCAGCTGGTCGGCGACGGCCAGGGCGACGGTGGCTCCGGACACGGACAGGTTGACGACCTGGACGCTCCGCCCGGTCGCGGAGCGGATGTGATCGGCGATCACACCGACGTAGCTGTTGCGCGGCGCCGAGGCGCCGAGACCCTGCGCCGCGCTGTCCCCGATCGCGACATAGAGGATCTCACCCTCCGCTTTGGCATGATCGCGCCACCACGCGGAGTGCACAGGCAGCGTCTGGTTGATGCGCTCCTTGCCGGCGGCGATCGACGCGCGCTGCTGTGCGACCCATGCCCGTCCGGCCACCGCGCCCACGGCGACGACGACGGCGCCGCCGAGCCAGACCACCGGCTTCAGAATCCCCATCCCGGCAGCGTATCGCGCGCTCGGGGTGCTTTCCCTGAGCGGCGGACGAGTCCTGCCGACGTCCCCGATTCGCGGTGACCGCGACCATCCAGTAAACTCGTCCGCGGTACCGTGTCCGAGCGGCCGAAGGTGCAACTCTCGAAAAGTTGTGTGGGTGAAAGCCCACCGTGGGTTCAAATCCCACCGGTACCGCCACGAGAAACCCCCGCGATCCCAGTGTTTATAAGGGATCCGGGGGTTTTTGCTTTCTCTATAAGACTGACGGAGGTTGTTGAGAGTCGCGTCTTCCGCTTGGGAGGAAGACTGCATGACATCAACACTCTCCGCCGCGGCCCTACGGGCGATCGAGCGACGGGCGAATCACAAGCTCGCGGTGCTGCGGCACGTCGAGGAGGTCAGCGGTAACATCGCCGCGAGCTGCCGCTACTACGGGGTGAGCCGGCAGGCCTACTACGCGTGGCTGAAGCGCTATGAGGCTGAAGGGTTCGAGGGGCTCAAGGACCGCTCCAACGCGCCGCAGCACTCACCGACCGCGACCGACGCGGAGGTGATCGAGAAGATCCTCTGGCTGCGCCAGTAGACACAACCAAGCCCTCATCGCCCTCGCCCGACGCCGCATCGACGTCCTCGACGCGATGCTCCGCGACGTCACTCTCTACGACCCAGGCTTCGCCGCTTGACAACGACATAAGGACACACAATCGTACGTGGCTCTATGTGATCCAACGAGATTCTATGTACTCTAATCAATCCACTGATCAGCACTTTTCCAAAACAACCTTGACATTTAAGGGCAGTATACGGGTTCAAATCCCACGCGATCCAGAAGGATTGATCTTCACGCAGTCTCGAGTCCCGGAGGAGCCGCACAGACGCCGAGTCGAAACTTTCGCTGCCCCGGTCAGCTCGTGTGCGGCATAGGGCCGGTCGCTCTGGCGATGCCACGCAGTTCGGCGTATGCGTGCCCCTCGAGTGAAAGCGGCTCGTGGGGGCTCACTGCAGTGTAATAGTGCTCAAGGCGGCCGTCCCAGGAGATGACTGCCGGTTTGTGGGTATGGATGGAGTCGATCGACCCGACTGGGCCGATGTCGAGCAGGATCTCTCGCGACTTCTGCCAGGTCCGTAGGTCGCGCGAGGTCGCGTAGCCTTCGCGGGCGTGGCCGTCGGCAGCGAGGCCGAAGTAGAACATGATCCAGAAGTCGCCGTCGCGCAGCACGCACGGGTCGGAGGCGAAGCGCTCGTCGAACGAACCGGGCTCGCCCGTGGAGAGCACCGGGTTGCTGGAGAACCGTTGCCAGTTGGTCAGATCGCGCGACACCGCGAGCCCAGTCTGCTCGGTCCAGGACGGCGGGACGGAGACGGAGCCGAACTCGTCGTGGTCCTTGGCGTTGTAGAAGACGTAGAAGAGGCCGTCGTGCTCGAGCAGCCATGATTTGTAGAGGCCACCCTGCTCCCACGGTCCTCCATCGCGCGGTCGTAGGATGTCGCCCGTCTCCTCCCACGTCTGAAGATCGCGGCTGCGTAGGAATCCGATGGAGCCGGGTCCGGCCTCGTATCCGGCTGCAGGGTAGGCGTGGTAAGTCGAGAGATACCAGCCGTCGAAGGTTCGCAGCGCGCCGGCCGAGAAGAGGTCGTTGTCCCGCACGATGGAGGTCATGGCCGCGTTGAACTCCCGTAGGTCGCTCGCGGGGTCCCGCGGCAGCACAACCTGACCCTCGCCCCACCCGTTCTCGCCCTTCCAGGTCAGGGCGCTCTGGTAGCCGATGCCGTCCCAGCCCACGTAGGTCATGCCCTGCCGGCCGTCCACCGAGAACACGAATGGGCAGTCCACAGCGAGGGCATCGAATGTCCCCGGCCGGTGCGATGGCCGCACTGCGAGCTGGCTCTCTCGAACCGGGGTGGCGATGCGTTCGGCGGCGAATGCGGGGTGGGTCGTCGTCATGGAGGTCACTTTCCCGTGCCGGCGACAAGGCCGGACACGTAGTAGCGCTGGAGGATGATGAACAGCACCACGCACGGCAGCATGGTGACGGTGATCCCGGCTTGGAGGTCGCCCCAGTCGATGGTGTTGAGCGGGCCGTTCTGCGCGTTGAGCAGCGCGATCGGCAAGGTGAAACTCGGGTTGTTGTTGAGGAGCACGAGGGCGGCGAGGAACTCGTTCCACGCGGCAAGGAAGGCGAACAAGGCCACCGTCACGACGCCGGGCGCGACCAGCCGCAGCACGACGCGCGGCAGTGCCGTGAACTTGGTGCAGCCGTCGAGCTCGGCGGCCTCCAGGATCTCCTCCGGCACGCTTTCGAACGAGTTGCGCATCATGTAGACAGCGAACGGCAGCTGGAACGTCGAGTAGATCAGGGCGAGCCCGAAAAGTGAATTGGTGAGGTGCAGCCACGTCATCACCGTGAACAGCGAGACCAGCAGAGCCGGGTAGGGCACCAGCAGCATCCCGACGGTCAGTCCGAACAGCGCCTTCTTACCGGGGAACCGGAAGCGGGCGAACGCGTAGCCGGCGAACACCGCGGCGACGGTTGTGATGACGACGGTCATCAGCGTCACAGCGGTCGAGTTGAGCACGTAGCCGAGCAGCGACGAACCGGAGCTGTCGAGTTTGGCGAAGCTGTCGAGCGAGAAGTGCGACGGCCACCACACCGGAGGCGAGGAGTTGGCCTCCTGCGTCGGCTTGAACGCTCCGATGGAGGTCCACACGATCGGGAACGCGAACAGCGCCGCGAGCACGACGGCGAGGCCGATCCGCAACGGGTTGCGCGAGCGGTCGTCGGTGGCGGAGATGCGGCGGCGGCGGCGCGCCAGGCGGGAGGTCGTGGGCGCGGTGGGCGACGGCCGGTTCGATGTGAGGACGGACATTGCGGTTCAGGCCTTTCCGCGCTGGAGGCGCACCTGCACGAACGAGATCGTCGCCATGATGATGACGACCACGACGGCCACTGCCGCCGCGTATCCGCGCTGCAGGCTCACGAACGCCGCGTTGTAGAGGTAGTAGACGACCGTGACGGTCGAGTTGTCCGGGCCGCCCTTGGTCATGGCGAAGAACTGGTCGAACGCCAGGAACGCGGTCGTCAGGTTGAGGAGGACCACCAGCGACAGCGGTTTCGCGATGAGCGGCAGCGTGATCTTCGTCAGCGTGGTCCAGGGCCGCGCCCCGTCGAGGCGCGCCGCCTCGTAGATCTCCGGCGGGATCGAGTCCATGCCGATGATCAGCACGAGCATCGCGAGGCCGGCGGTCTTCCACACCGTCATCACCACCACGATCGCGAGGGTGCTGCCGGTGTTCGCGAACCAGTCGGAGCCGGCCGGCACGATTCCGAGCGCGGCGCCGATGGCCGGGAGGACCCCGGTGCGCACGTTCGACATCGAGAGCCACAGCAGGCCCGCCGGCGCGAAGCCGATCGTGACCGGTGCGAAGAGCAGCGCCCGCACCGCCGTGCGGCCCCTGAACCGGGGCCGCACGAGCAGCGCGAGACCGAGGGACACGGCCAGGCCGAGCACCGAGGTCACCATCGTGTACAGCACGGTGAACAGCGCCGCTTGGCCGAACTTCGGGTCGCTGAGCACATGGCTGTAATTGTCGATTCCGGCGGGAGCCGGCGTGCCGAACGTCGGCCACTGGTAGAACGACATGACGAGAGTGAGTCCGAACGGCAGCAGGAAGAACAGCGCGATGAGCACGGCGCTCGGTGCGGCGAGCAGCCAGCCCAGGGTCCCCTCCCCTCGGGCGATCGCGCTCCTGCGGGTCGTGCGGCGGCCCGCCGCCCGGAGGGCGGGTGCGGTCGCGACGGCGTCGGCCATGGTCGATGTCCCTTCGGTCACGCGGGGAGCGCTACTTGGTGATGGCGTCGGCGGCCTTCTGGGCCGTCGCGGTCGCCTGCTCGGGTGAGACCCCGTTGAATACCGCGGACTGGAACATCTCCAGCCAGGGGCCCTGGGCGCTGGCGATCACGTCGTTGTAGTGGGTCGAGACGTAGGTCTGGCCCTTCTTGATGAGCTCGGCCGGAACCTGGAACTGGGCGCCCAGGCTGCTCGGCACGGCCACGTCGGTGCGGGGGAGAGCGCGGGCAATTTGAGGTAGACGTCGGAGGCGGTCGACTTGGAGGTCAGCCAGTCGATGAAGTCCCAGGCCTCGTCCTTGTGCGATGACTGCGCCGAGATCGCGGCGGCATCGCCGCCCGAGAAGGTCGCGGTCTGCCCGTCCTCCGGGCCCGGGATCGGAGCAAGACCGAACTGGAACGACGGGCTCTTGCCGAGCGTGGCGGTGTTGACGCCGTTGCCGCCGCTGAAGTTGATGCCGACCTTGCCGGAGGCGAAGACCGAGAAGAAGCCGTCGCCGGTGTCGGTCTTCGATGACGCAGGGATGTCACCGTTGGCGTAGAGGGTGTGCATGAAGGCGAGCGCTTTTCTGGTGGCGTCGTTCTGGAAGTCGAACGAGCCGTTCTTCTTCACGACATCCTGGCCTTGCGCCCAGATGGTGGGAGTGAAGTCGTAGGCGAGCGAGCCGGGCGCGTCGCCGGAGATGTAGGCGCCGTGGATGCCGTCGCCGAGTTTCGTGATCGCGTCGGCGGCCTTGATGATGCCGTCCCAGGTCGTCGGCGGCTTGTTCGGGTCGAGGCCGGCCTTCGTGAACAGGTCCTTGTTGTAGAGGTATAGGGAGGTGTCGGTCACGTAAGGGACGCCGTAGACCTTGCCGTCCTTAGTGGCGGCCTGCTCGTGGGCGGGCGCGAGATGACCGTAGGCACCCGACTTCTTGAGGAGGCCGGTGAGGTCGAGCGCCGAGCCGTTCGCGACGATCTGCGGCATGAACACCAGGTCGGCGGCGAGGATGTCAGGCAACGAGCCCGACTGCGACGCCTGCGCGTACTTGGTGACGTACTGGTCGGCGGGCACGTGCGTGATGGCGACCTGGTTCTTGTGTGTCGCGTTGTACTTCTTGACCACCGCATCGGTGACCGCCTCATTGCCGGGGCGGACCCAGAGGGTGAGCTTGGCGCCGTCGTCCTTGGCCGTCACATCGGCGGATCCGATGCCGGCGGAGGTTCCTCCGCTGCAGCCCGCGAGGGCGATGGCGACGGATGCCGTGGCCACCAGGGCCAGAGCCTTGACCGTGCTCTTCATTACCTCAACTCCATTGTCGTCAGGTGCGGCGGTGATGCCGCTTCGGGGGTTCGGGAATGCCAGTATGGCAAAGTTTGCGGAAAAGAGCAAAAGTTTTTTGTGTGGAAGAAAACTTTCCGTTCTGCTAGTGTCGGCGTGTGGAAAACAACGTGACTTCGGCCGCCCGTCGCATCACTGCGACCGAGGTTGCCGAGCGCGCCGGGGTCTCCATCAGCACTGTCTCCAAGGCGCTCTCGGGCCGAGGTGCGGTGCGGCACGACACCCGGCAGCGCATCCTCGAGGCAGCTGCAGAGCTCGGCTATCGGGCACCGCACACCGAGGCCGTGCCCGCCGCGTTCTTCAACGGGCCGACCGGCGCCGTCGGAGTGATCATCGAGGATCAGTTCGGCCGCCTCACCGTGCCCGTGCTTCAGGGCGTGATCGAGCTCTTCGCCGAACGCGACACGGCCCTGCTGCTCGTCGACGGCCGCGGCGACCCGATTCGGGAGGCCCACTACGTCGAGTCGTTCGTCCGGCGCGGCGTAGACGGCATCCTCGTCGTCGGTGCGGGCGTGTACCCGCGCGAGCCCCTGCGCGGGGTGTCCGGGGTGCCCGTCGTCTACGCGCTCTCGTGGTCGACGGCGGGGGAGGACGTGTCCGTTTCAGTCGATGACGCCGAGGGTGCCCGCATGGCCGCGCGGCACCTGGTCTCGACCGGACGCACGCGGCTGGCGTTCATCTCCGGGCCGCAGCGCGACACCGCCTCCATCATCCGCCTGGCCAGCACGGAGGCCGTGCTCGCCGAGGCGGGCGCTGAGCTGGTGCACGAGCCGCTCTTCGGCCAATGGTCGGAGCGCTGGGGGCGCCAGGCCGTCGGTCAGCTGCTGCGCTCAGGCGCGGAGTTCGACGGTATCGTCTGCGGCAGCGACCAGATCGGCCGCGGCGTGCTCGAAGCGCTACGGGAGGCCGACGTGCGCGTGCCGCACCAGGTCGCGGTCACCGGCTTCGACAACTGGGACGTCATGGTGGAGGCCAGCCGGCCTCCGCTGACGACCGTCGACATGAGCCTCAACGACGTGGGCAGCCGGGCCGCGCAGGCCATTCTCGACGCCGTCGAGCGGCCCATCCCCGCCGGTGTCGAGCGCGTCGCCTGCCAACTCGTCCCGCGGGAGTCCACCGCGCTCGACTGAGCCGCACACAGAGGACGACGAAGGGCCGGGCCGCACGATGTGCGACCCGGCCCATCGATCTCACTGCTACTTGCCGAAGACCTGGATCTCGGCGAACTGCATCTTGTAGGCGCCAGAGTCCTGGCGGAGGTTGGTGCCCGTCACCCGGACGTAACGCGCACTGCGCGGCGTCAGCGTGAAGGTCTGTCCTGCCGCCGTCTTCGGCTGCGGGTACCCGGTCTGAGTCGTGCCCGGTGTCCAGGTGAGGCCGTCGGTCGACGTCTCGATCGTGAAGTCGATCGGGAAGCACGTCCCCGGATCCTTCAGGTCGTAGTCGCGCTGGTCCAGCTCCACAGAATTGACGGTCTGCGCCGACCCGAGGTCGATCGTGACCGCCTCCGTGTGGTTCTCCGTGGTGTCGGCGTTGCTCGACCAGCCCCAGGTGTTGTCAGCGCTGAATGCGTCGCCGTCGGTCACCTTGGCGAGACCCCAGTTGGCGTCCTCCTGGCTGGAGGTCGCCGTCGCGGTCTTTCCCAGTGCGAGGTCGGTCGGCACGGTGTTCGCCCAGACGTAGCCCTCGGAGCTGCCACCGCCGAGCGTGACCGTGTGGTGCGAGCCTCCGGTCACATCGTACGAGTACCGCACGACGCCCATCGTGTCCGCGGTCGAGCTGGCGGTGACGTCGCCGTCCCGCACCGTGTAGGTCTTCCCCGGCGTCTGTCCCGACCACTGCAGGGTGACCTGCTGCGGGTTGGAGGTTTTGTAGTCGACAACCTGCGTCAGCTCGTCGCGGTAGATGACCGTCAGTGCGTCCGTCGCGTGGATGGTGCGGGTGACCGTCGTGCCGTTCATCGACGCCGGAATGTTCGGCGCGATAGTGACGCCTCCCGCTGTCGGCTGGATGCCGAGTACGTCGGAGAACAGGCCGGTGGCGCCGTTTGCGTTGGACGGGAACCACGCTTCGCCGGTGTGCGGGTTGAGCTGCCAGTCGAGGAAGCTGTACCCGTTGAAGCCGTCCTTCGTGTAGCGGGCCAGTGTGTTGTTCAGGTAGGTGAGTGACTGCGAGCGCTCGCCGACCAGGGCCGCTGCGCGCATGTACTCCTCGGTCATCAGCGGGTAGATCACCCCGTCCTCCAGCCCGGTCTGGAAGTGGTCGCCCGTCCAGTCCTCGACGTTCGCCTTCATCGGGATGAAGTTCTGCGGGATCATCGCGAGGTGGTTCTTCGCGACCAGGGTGTCCATCCCGCCGAGGATCTGCTGGGCGCGGGGGAGGTCCACCAGGCCGTAGATGATCGCCTGCAGGTTGAGCTGGGTGTGGTAAGTCGCGCCCTGGGTGGTGCCATCCGGGCAGCGCCAGTAGTCGAACATGCCGGTGGTCGGGTTCCAGAGGCCGCCATCGGTGTTGTTCTTGTTGAAAGCGGCCTTGAGCTGTGCTGCGGTCTGCGCGTACGAGTCGGCCTTGGCGGTGTCGTGGAAGACGTCGCGCTCGAGGCCCGCCCACTGGTTCAGCGCGCCGTACATCAGCTCATTGATGTAGCCGCTCTCGTACTTGACGTAATAGGCGTCGTTCCACTCGCGCTCGCCGTGCAGCTTGGTGCAGTCGAGGGTGTCGTTGTGGAACAGCCCGTCGGCCGACGCGTACTGGTTGGTGAGCATGTAGCCGAGCGCCGCCTCCACCGAGCCGCGCATGCTGGTCAGCCACGCGGTGTCGCCGCCGTACTGGTACATGTCCGAAACGGCCAGAGCGTACGACGGGTCGGCGTCGAACAGCTGATTCGCGGTCCAGGTGTAGTCGCGATGGAACGACCGGCCCTTCATGTGACCGTTCGACTGCTGCGCGTCGTCCTTGAAGAACGTGAGCAGGTTCTGCTGCGATGCCGTGGTCGCCGGGTCGTAGAGGCCGAGAACCGTGCGGTCGGCATAGACCATGTCGTACGGACCGACGCCGGGGTAGCGCAGGCCGACGGTCGACATCCCGAAGCCCTTGTCGATGATCCCGGAGCGGCCGAACTCGTTGATGAGCGAGGAGAGCGCCGCAGTGTCCTGCACTCCGTTGACCGTGCCGCCGAGTCCGGCGTACGCGGCGTAGTCGGCGCCCGAGAACCGGTAGGACACCGTGTCCTGCTGGTCCTGCGCGATCGCGACCGGGGAGTAGATCACCGCGTCGGTGAGGTTGGAGGAGTGGCCGCCGTAGACCAGCCCTGAGGCGGGGGTGCCCGCGGTGTACGACCAGGTGGAGCCGGACTGCAGCTGAGTCTCCTGGTAGGTGTTGCCGTCGCCGGTGTAGGAGAACTCGGTGGCGACCGAGCGTGGGCTGGTGGTGGTCACCGCGAGACCCTGCTGCCGGTTGTTGGAGAGGAACACGAACTGCCCCTCCTCGACCCCGTAGCGGTCCTTGGGCGTGGAGAGGAAGAACTTGTTCGTGCCCGTGTACGCGTTGCCGATCGGCAGGTCGCCGCCGTCCTCTGGCCTGCGGATGTCGTCCCACACCCGGGCCCAGCCGGTCTCCAGTTGCCCGTTGTGGCGAATCTTCGTGTTCGTCGTCTCCAGCCAGTGGTAGCTGCGCGTCGAGTTAAGGTCGATGCCGTCAGGTCCGAGACCGAAAGTCCACCGCTCGTCGATCGATACGTCGGCATTGGCCAGAGTGAAGGCGACGGAGGTCTTGTTCCCGGTGATGGTCACCACCGCGTCGGTGCCCGCGCTCCGGCTGTCGAGGGTGGACCCGTCGACGTCGAGTTGCGCGGTGCTGTAGAGCCCGGCGTTCAGGAGTTCCGTGCCGCCCTCCTTGAGTGAGGTGACGCGCGCCCCTCCTGCATAGGAGAGGACCATGCTCAGGTCGCCGTCGGTCAGGGTGACCGTTTTGGCGGTGTCATCCTTCGTGACATGAATGCCGCCCGCGCCCACCCCGGACGGTGCGATGCCGGGAGCGGCGAGCGCGGTGCCCGCGCCGATGATGGCCGTCGCGGCGGTGAGCGCGGTCACGGCCGCGATTCCCGCCGCCGCCCGTGCCCGACCCCGTCGGCCCGCTCTGCTCGATCGGCCCGGGTCGACGCTCGCGCGCCGCCGCCGATCCTCGGTGTTCCGCCTCATCGCTGACTCCGGTTTCTGCCCGGCACTGACGTCCTCCACCGATGGAGGCTCCTCCCTCGTCGGAGGATAGCGGCCGGGTCGAGAAACACTATGGCAAGTCAAGGAAATAGTTGTCAAAGACTTTCCGTTTATTTCCTGTGGCCATCGCGTTTCTTCCGTTGCGCAAAGGTCATACGTGTGATGTAATGACTTCGCGCCACTCGGCGCTAGTCGTCAAAGTCGTCGACCCGAAATGAGGACCACGGTGGTCACTTCCGCTTCACAGACGCCGCGTCGCGTCTCCCGCCTTTTCGCCGCGGGCGTCGCCGCAGCTGCGCTCGTCACCGGTCTCACCGCTTGCACAGGCGGCGCCACCGGCTCCAGCTCCACCTACGGGTTTCCCGAAGCCCCGCAGAGCAAGAACGCGACCCTGACCGTCTGGGTGGATGCCACCCGGGCGCCCGCGGTCGCCGCCTTCGAGAAGGCGAACCCGGACGTCAAGGTCAAGATGGTGACCTACGACGGCTCGGCGAACGGGTCGAACTCGTTCAAGACCAAGATTCAGCTGTTCGACCGCGCCGGCAGCGGCTGGCCGGACATCGTGTGGAGCACGCAGGACTACGACTCCGCATGGGCATCGCAAAAGAGCGCGGGCAAGCAGGCGTTCGCCGCCCAGCTCGACAGCGGGCTCATCCCGGCCTCCACACTCAAGGGCTTCGCGGCAGGCGCGCTCGACCCCTGCACGGTCGGCGGCAAGGTGTACTGCCTCCGCAACGACCTGGCTCAGAACGTGCTCTGGTACGACAAGTCGTTGCTCGACCAGTTCGGCTACTCGGTTCCCACCACGTGGCAGGAGTACCAGGCGCTCGGCGAGAAGGTGGCCAAGGAGCACCCCGGATACATCGTCGGCACGCAGGGCGATCCGTGGACCCCCGAGATCTACATGTGGGCCAGTAAATGCCAGGCCAACGACGTGACCGGAGCAACGACGGTGAGCGTCAACACCACGAGCACCGAGTGCAAGCGCGCGGCCACCATGCTCGACACGCTCCGCGCCGACGGCTCGGTGCCGAACGTGAGCGTCTTCACCCCCGGTTTCTTGAAGCAGTACACCGGCAAGGTGCTCATGATGCCGGGGCCGTCGTGGTACGCCGGCGCGATTTTCCAGAGCTCGTCGTCGCTCAATGTCCCCGCCGGTCACCTCGGCGTGGCGGCCCCGCCCGCCTGGGGCAGCGAGAAGGCGGTCACCGGCGATGTCGGCGGAGGAACGTGGTTCATCTCGAGCCACTCTGCGAATCTGTCGGCGGCCTCGAAGTTCCTCCAGTTCGTGACCACCGCTGACGGATACCAGGTCGACTTGGCTCCCGGATACCCCGCCTACAGCGCGGCCGCGAAGAAGTGGGTCGCCAAGCAGGCGGACAGCAAGTACTACGCCACCTCGCTCGACCCCGTGGTCTCGGCGGCGAACCAGATCTGGTCCGGCTGGGGATCGGCGCAGTTCAGCCAGGAGGCGATCTGGGCCAAGACCATCACGCCGGAGGTCACGAGCGGCAAGAACATCGCTGACCTTCTCCCCGAATGGGAGACCGCCATCAAGAACCAGGCCCAGGTCGACGGTTACACGGTGAAATGACTGTGATCACCGCCCCAGCAGATGCCACGGTCGTGGCCGACTCGGACGCACCGAGTCGGCCACGGGCCGCGGCCGGCCGCCGGCGGCCGAGCACCCGGTCCGGCATCGGCTATCTGTTCGTATCGGGCTACGCCGTGCTCATGCTCGCCTTCGGGGTGCTCCCCGCTCTGTATGCGCTCGTCCTGGCTTTCACGAACTCGAGTGGAGGCTTCGCCGGGTTCGCGAACTTCGCGAAGGTGATCGGCGACTACCGCTTCCTCCCGGCGGTGGGCCATGTGGCGCTCTACCTCGCGGTCTGGCTGATCTCGCTGGTCGTCCTCGTGGTCGTGCTCGCCCTGGTGATCCACGCCATCAAGGTGCGCTGGATGACTACCACCTTCCGCTTCGTGTTCTACCTGCCGGGCGCACTTGCCGGCGCCTCGAGCGTGCTGCTGTGGTTGTTCGTGCTCGACCCCTCGTCGAGCCCGGTCTCACCGCTGCTGCACCTGTTCGGGTTCTCGACGTTCGTCCAGGTCATCCAGCCCGGGCACCTGCCGGTGATCTTCGCGATCATCGCGTTCTGGACCGGAGCGGGCGGCTGGATCGTCATCATGTTCGGAGCCCTCAACAACGTCAGCGACGAGGTGATCGAGGCCGCACGGATCGACGGCGCGAATGCGGCCCAGATCGCTCTCAGCATCCAGCTGCCGCTGCTGCGCAAATGGATCGCCTACATGGCGATCATGTCGCTGGCGGCAGGAACTCAGCTGTTCGTCGAACCGCAGCTGCTGTCGCAGGCGAGCAACGCCGTCGTCGGCAACGACTACTCGCTGAACCAGCTCGCGTACATCTACGCGTTCACGCAGAACGATTTCAACGGCTCCGCAGCGATCTCGATCCTGCTGCTCATCGTCGCACTGGCGCTGTCCGCGGTCTTCGTCACCCGCGGCGGACTGTTCGAGAAGGACTGATCATGACCACCCTCAGAGCCACACGGCCACGGCGCGCGTCCGCCCCCGTCCGCGCCAGAGGACTCGCCGGCTGGAGTGGGCGCGCCATCGTCGGAGTCGTCCTGATCGTCTTCCTGCTGTTCTTCGCCATCCCGATCGTCTGGCTCCTCCTCGCCGCGGGGAAGAACGCGCACGCGCTGCTCGTGGACAACGCCTTCTCCTTCGGGACGATCCAGGACGCGGTGGCCAACTGGAACCAGCTGTTCGGCTTCCAAGGCGGCGCCATCGTCGGCTGGATCGGCAACTCGGGCCTGTACTCGGTCTCGGCGGTGCTCATCACGCTGGTCGTCAGCATCCCCGCCGGCTACGCGCTCGCGCTCACCGAGTTCCGTTTGCGGCGCTCGCTGCTGGTGGTGACCCTCGTGGTGATGCTGATCCCCAACACCGCGCTGGTGCTGCCCGAGTTCCTCGAGTTGAACGTCGTCGGGCTGATCGGCAGCCCGCTCTCGGTGATCCTCCCGATGTCGTTCTTCCCGTTCGGTGTCTACCTGACCTACATCTACTTCTCCACGAGCATCCCACGCGACCTCCTCGCCGCGGCGCGCATCGACGGCTGCTCCGAGATCTCGGTGTTCACCCGGATCGCGTTGCCGCTGGCCGCGCCCGTCGTCGCGCTGGTCGCCTTCTTCAGCTTCGTGCAGAACTGGAACAACTTCTTCCTCCCGTTCGTGATGCTGCCCTCCAGCAGCGGCTACCCCGTCCAGGTCGGGCTCACCACCCTGCTGGCCTCCACCCCCGCGTTCAATCCGAGCGCCGCCGGATCGGAGTCGGTGCAACTGCCCACTCTGGCGCTGGCGACCATCATCTCCGTCCTGCCCGTACTGATCGTGTTCCTGTTCTCGCAGCGATTCCTGGTCTCCGGCATGACGGCAGGAGGGACCAAAGAATGAAGATTACCGGCTACCGCAGCCTGACCACGCGCCACGACTGGGGCCGGCTCGTCGGCGACGTCAACGGCCACACCGACGACCACCACACCGACGTCCCCGTGCTCATCCTCGAGACCGATGAGGGCCTTGAAGGGATCGGGCTCGGTTCGCACGCCGACATCGACCGGGTGTTCCCGGCCGTCGAAGGCGAGGATCCACGCGCCGTCACCGCACTCTACGACCGCATGATCGCCCGCGTCTTCAAGGCCGGCCACGGAGGTTCGGTGTTCGGAGCGATCGGCGCCCTCGACATGGCCCTCTGGGATCTCAAGGCCAAGATGGCCGACGAGCCGCTCTGGCGCACGCTCGGCGCGCGCGATCGGTTCGTCCCGGCGTACGCATCCGGGCTGGACATCGCCCTCGACGACGACCAGCTCGCCGCCCTCTACGCCGACTTCGCCGACCACGGCTTCACCGCGGGCAAGCTCAAAGGCGGACGCGACGTCGACCACGACCTCCGACGCCTGCTGATCGTCCGCGAACAGCTGATCGGCAACTCCAACCGGCCGGCGCTCATGTTCGACGCCAACGAGTCCTGGAACCGCTCGCAGGCCGCGCGCTTCGTCGGCGAGCTCGAGCGGACCATCGACCTCACCTGGATCGAGGAGCCGGTGCGCCGCTGGGATGCGGCCGGGCTCGCCTCCGTCCGCCGTTCGGTGCGGGCGGCTGTCGCCACGGGTGAGAACCTGACCGGCCTGGAGCAGTTCAGGCCGCTCCTCGACGCCGACGCGGTCGACATCCTCCAGCCCGCCGGCGTCTGGGGGATCACGCACTTCCTGCGGGTCGCCACCGTCGCCCACGGGCGGGACCTGCCGGTGAGCCCGGTCGGGTACAACGGCAACCCCACCGCTCACGCGGCCGCAGCGGTGCCCAACCACCTCGCCACGGAAGTGCAGGACCTGACATTCCCCATCGGGCTCGACATCGACCAGCGGATCGAGGAAGGCGGGATCGTCCTCGGCGACCGGCCGGGCCTCGGCATCGAGGTCGACGAGGAGCGCATCGGCGCGCTGACGGCGGACCACGGCTGGGCCGCCGAAGGCGGCCCCCATGTGCGTCCCTCCCGAGCCGGGCTCCGCCTCATCCCCGACGACGCCCAGGCCGCGCCATCCCGCTCCCGGGTGGGCACCGGCCTCCCGTCGCCCGCATGACCACCATCATTGGAAGGAAACCCATGACCATCGACGCCACACCGACCGAGACCCCGACCACCATCGACTTCAGCGTCCCTGCCCAGGT
Organism: Leifsonia sp. L25; assembly: GCF_050632895.1. Next base: position 2,410,433 of record NZ_JBODRZ010000003.1, read on the forward strand.
TGCCAAGGCTATCCAGTACACGAACGTCAACCCGGAGCTCACCAAGGCCGGCGTCATCGTCCACCTGGAGACCTGCGCCGCATACCGCTTCGACGCCGCGATGATCGCACCCGTGTGGGTCTCGCTGGCGAAGGATGTGCTGGCCGGCACAGGGGTACGCGTCGCCTCCACGCTCAACTTCCCCATGGCCAACGACACACTCGAGATGAAGCTGGCCGCCCTGACGGCGCTGGCGAAGACCGGGGTGGACGAGTTCGACTTCCCGCCGAACCCGGGCTACCTGATCGGCGGTCAGGAGCGGGAGTACGCGGACGAGATCGAGCAGATCGTGGCGCTGGCCCACAGCGAGGGCATTCTCGTCAAGGTCATGCTCGAGTTCGGTTTCCTCGACGTGGCGCAGAAGGTGACAGCCACGAGGCTCTCGTACGAGGCCGGCGTCGACTGGGTCAAGCAGTCCAGCGGTTGGGGTAAGGGCGGCTACGCGGCGACCGTCGAGGACGTGCGGCTCCTGAAGGCCAACATCCAGCCTCCCTGCCGGGTCAAGGTCTCGGGCAAGGTCAACACCATCGAGAAGATGCAGGTGCTCTTCCAGGCGGGTGCGGAACTCGTCGGCACCAGCTCCGGTCCCGCCATCGTCGACGGGCTGACGGGCGACGCCGATGCGTACTGAGCCCGCGTCGCCACGTGTGACGGTGCTCGGCTCGTACGCGAAGGCCATCGTCATCACCGCCGACCGGATACCCCTCGCCGGAGAGACCGTTCTCGGACGGGATTATCGCCAGGAGTTCGGCGGGAAGGGCTCCGACATGGCGGTGCAGGCCGCCCGGCTGGGTGCGCGGACCACGTTCGTCGGCGTGGTCGGCACCGACGCGCTCGGGGCCGAGTTCCTCGAGCTGATGCGTGACGAGGGAGTAGACACGACCGCCGTGCGGACCACGAGCGAGCGCTCCACCGGTGTCGGCCTGATCGTCAAAGACGAGGAGGGCCGCAACGTGATCGTCGTCGACCTCGGCGCCAACGAGCTGTTCTCGCCCGACGACGTCGTCGCAGCCGGTGGACGGGTCACCGACGCTGCGGTCGTCCTCGCGCCGCTGGAGATCCCCCTTCCGACAGCGCTTCACGGTCTGAGCCGCGCCCACGCTGCAGGGGCCGTCACCATCCTCAACCCGGCTCCCGCCGCACGGCTGACCGGACCTCTGGAGGGCATCGACGTGCTGACCCCGAACCAGACCGAGGCCCGCGTCCTCGTGGGCCGCGATCCACATACCGATGTCGACAACGCCGTCATCGCCGACGAACTGCGAGCGCTCGGCGTGGAGAATGTCGTCATCACGCGGGGCGAGGAGGGAGTCGACGTGTTCACGCCGGACGGATACCTGCACGTGCTCGCTCACGTCGTCGATGTCGTCGACTCCAACGGCGCAGGCGACAGCTTCAGCGCGGCGCTCGCCGTCGGGCTCGCGGAAGGCCGGACGCTTCCGGAGGCGGTGGTCTTCGCGAACGCGGCGGCCGCACTCTGCTGCGAGAGGTGGGAGACCGTTCCTTCCTACCGCGATCGGGCGGCAGTGGAGGCGCTGCTCGCGTCGACGGCGGTGACGGCATGAGGCGCGGCGCTCTCCTGCACCCCGGGCTGGCGAGCGCGTTCGCGACACTCGGCCACACCGACCTCGTCGTCGTGACCGATGCCGGCTTCCCGATTCCCGCGACCGCGAACCGTATCGACCTCGGCATCACCGACGGTCTGGTGGATGTGCGCGACCTGCTGCGGCTCGTGCTGCGATTCGTCGATATCGAACGAGCGGAGTTCGCCCCCGAGCTGAAGAGCCACCATCCGACCCTCTACGCGGAGGTGCAGTCCATCTTCACGGGGTCGGGCGCCGAATTCTCACCGGCCGATCACGAGACGCTCATCTCCGACCACGTGCAGAGAGCGAAGGTGGTCATCCGCTCCGGCTCGTTCGAGCCGTGGGCCAACTTCGCGCTCACGGCCTCCACACAGGCTTTCGACTGGTTCGACAGCGACGAGGTCGAGATCCTCCCCGCCTACGTCGAGCGTCGCGCGCGCATCCGCGACCGCGTGGTTCCGGAGCTGCCGTGAGCGAGAGGCATGCGCTGGTGGTCGGCGTCAAACCGGAACGGCGGGAGGAGTATCTCGAGTTGCATCGCGCTGTGTGGCCCGAGGTCGAGGCGACCTTGCGGGAGTGCAACGTCACGAACTACACGATCTTCGCCTTCGGGGAGATTCTCTTCGCGTATTACGAGTACGCGGGGGACGACCACGAGGCGGATATGGCACGCATCGGTGAGGACCCGGTCACCCGGGAGTGGTGGACCAGGACCGACCCGTGTCAGGTGCGCATCGCGGACGAACGCGAGCCCGGGGCGCTCTGGCAGCCGATCGACGAGCTCTGGCATCTCTCGTGAGCGCGACGATCGACGGCCACGTGCATCTGTGGGAGCGCGCACGCCACCCTCAGGACTGGATCGACCCGGCCACGATGAGCCGGATCGACCGTGACTTCGGTGTCGCCGAATTGCGAGCGATGCTGGCGCTGACCGACGTGGACACCGCGGTCCTCGTCCAGTCGGTCAACAGCTTCGACGAGACGGTGGACCTGCTCGCCCTGGCGGACGATCCGGCGGTCTCGGGAGTGGTGGGCTGGGTCGACCTGACGGGCGACGTGGCGGAGCAGGTCGCGGTGCTGCGCGCCGGAGCCGGCGGCGACGCTCTGTGCGGCATCCGCCATCTGGCGCACGTGGAGCGCGACGCCGCGTGGCTGCTGAGCGACGACGTCGCGCGTGGCCTGGACGCGCTGGCCGCTGACGGCCTGGTGTTCGACCTGATCCTTCGCGACTATCAGCTGCCGCTCGCTCACTCGATCGTGCGGGCGCACCCCGAGCTGGGCTTCGTGCTCGACCACCTCGGTAACCCTCCGCTCGGCGACGATCTGACGGTGTGGCGGCGCAATCTGACCGCGCTCGCCGGCGAGCCCAACGTGTCCGCGAAGCTGTCGGGGCTGGTGACGGCTGTAGGTCGCCATCCTTGGCCTGCCCTAGAACTCGCACGTGCCGTGGAGGTAGGGCTGGAGGCGTTCGGTCCGAAACGGCTTCTCTACGGCTCGGACTACCCTGTGGTCGAGCTCGCCGCAGGCGCAGAAGACTGGGAGTCGACGCTGCGCCGGACCCTGGCGTCGCTCTCGTCGCAGGAGCAGGATGCGATCTTCGGTGGGACCGCTGCCGCCGTCTACCGTGCACCGGTGACCGCATGAGCGCGCCCACACGTCGACGGGTCGGCGCCGCCGGCGTCGAGGTCGGCGGCCTCGGCTTCGGCGGCGCGAGTCTCGGCAACCTGTATCGCGAGACGACCGATGCGGAGGCGGCCGGCGCGGTTCAGCGCGCCTGGGACCGCGGCATCCGGTACTTCGACACCGCCCCGCATTATGGGCTGGGGTTGTCGGAACGACGCCTGGGCGCGACACTGAGCGGCCTGCCTCGCGAGGAATACGTGCTCTCGACGAAAGTCGGTCGCCTTCTCGTCCCGAATCCAGCACCCACCGCTCGCGACACGGAGGGGTTCGCCGTGCCCGGCGACCTCGTGCGCCGGTGGGATTTCAGCAGAGAGGGCATCCTCGCCTCCCTCGACGCCAGCCTGGCCCGGCTCGGCACCGACAGGATCGACATCGTCTACGCGCACGACCCCGACCAGTGCTCGCCGAAATCCGCTCGAGAAGCCCTCGAAACCCTCCGGGACCTGCAGCGCCAGGGAGTGGTCGGCGCGGTCGGCGTCGGCACGAACTCGGTGGAGGGCCTGAAGGAGCTGATCGACGACGGCCTGCTCGACGTCATCATGCTCGCCGGCCGTTACTCGCTCCTCGAGCAGGGAGCGTTGGACACCGTTCTCGAGCCTGCCGCCCGGGCGGGAGTCTCCGTGGTCGCCGTCGGGGTGTTCAACTCGGGGCTGCTGTCCACGAGCCGTCCCCGGGCCGGCGACAAGTACGACTACGGCGATGCGCCGCAGGAGCTCATCGACCGGGCCCGGCGTCTCGCGGCGATCTGCCGGGCATACGGCGTGGAACTGCCTGCGGCGGCGATGGCGTTCCCGCTGCTGCATCCCGCCGTCGTCAACGTGACCGTGGGACTGCGCACCGCCGAGCAGGTCGATCAGAACGCCGACAGCTTCGCCGCGCACGTGCCCGACGCCATGTGGTCCGACCTCGTCGCCGAGGGCCTGCTCGACGCCTCGGCCGTCCCGATCGAGTTCAACCGGAAGGAATCATGAAGTATCTGCATCACCGCACCGACGCGGGGGTCGTCCCCGCGCTCCTTGTGGACGACCGCGTCTTCGACATCAGCGCCCGCACACCGGCGATCACCGGCGAGTTCCTGGCCGATGCCGATCACGCGGCACTCCTCGACGAGGCGCGTTCCGGCGCGCTCCCCGGTGTACCGTTCGCGGACGTCCGGTTGGAGCCTCCGATCGCGCCGCCGAGCAAGATCGTGTGCATCGGTCTGAACTACCGCGATCACGCGGAGGAGACGGGAGCGGCGATCCCGGCTGAACCCGTCGTGTTCATGAAGGACCCCGGAACGATCGTCGCGGCCGACTCGGTCGTGCTGATTCCTCGAGCCTCGGTCAAGACCGACTGGGAGGTCGAGCTCGGCGTCGTCATCGGCAGGACTGCACGGTACCTCGACTCGCCGGCCGACGCGAAGTCGGTGATCGCCGGATACGTGCTCTCGCACGACGTGTCGGAGCGCGAGTTCCAGATCGAACGTGGCGGGCAGTGGGACAAGGGCAAGAGCTGCGAGACCTTCAACCCGCTGGGCCCGTTCGTCGTGACCGCCGACGAGATCCCGGACCCGCAGGCGCTGGGCCTGCGGTTGTGGGTCAACGGCGCCCAGCGGCAGAACGGCTCCACCGCCGACATGATCTTCGACGTGGAGCACGTCGTCTGGTACCTCAGCCAGTTCATGGTGCTGCGACCGGGGGACCTGATCAACACCGGAACGCCGGCCGGCGTCGCGCTCGGCCTGCCCGGCAACCCGTATCTCCGGGCGGGCGACACCGTCACCCTCGAGATCGACGGACTCGGGCGTGCCACCCAACACCTGGCCGACGCATGAGCACGTACCCTGGAAGAGGAGCCACCGCATGACCGATCAGCAGAACGACTTCACCGGGCTCGTCGCCGTAGTGACGGGAGGCGCGTCCGGGATCGGCGCAGCGATCGCCGACCGGCTCGCGTCCGAGGGCGCGACCGTCGCGGTCTTCGATCTCGCCGCCTCGGCCCGGCACGCGTCCTTCGCGGTCGATGTGTCGGATGATGTGTCCGTGCGTGATGGCATCGAAGCCGTCGTCGAACGATTCGATCGCCTCGACGTGCTCATCAACAATGCGGGCATCGGGGCCGCCGGAACCGTCGAGACCTCGGATGACGCCACCTGGCAACGGGTCCTCGACGTGAATGTCATCGGCACGGCGCGCGTCAGTCGCGCGGCGATGCCCCATCTGAAGCGTTCACCCCACGCCGCGATCGTCAACACGTGCTCCATCGCGGCCACGGCCGGACTGCCCGAGCGAGCGGTCTACAGCGCCAGCAAGGGCGCTGTGCTCGCTCTCACCCGGGCGATGGCCGCCGACCACCTCCGCGAAGGTGTGCGGGTCAACGCGGTGAACCCCGGTACCGCGGACACCCCCTGGGTCGTCCGGCTGCTCGAAGCGGCAGACGACCCTGCCGCAGAGCGGGCATCATTGGAGGCGCGCCAGCCGCATGGCCGGCTGGTCACCGCAAACGAGGTCGCCGATGCGGTGGCTTATCTGGCCGGGCCGCGCGCTTCCTCGACCACCGGCATCGCCCTCGCCGTGGATGGCGGGATGCAGAACCTACGACTGCGAGCAGAATGAGCGACACGAACGAGCGAGAAGGCCATGTGGACATCCCCGCGCCGCGACGGATCGGGCGCCCAGACACCGGCAACTCCAGCGAGACCGAGCCTGCCGCGGAGCCCGGATCGGCGCGCGTACTGGCGCGGCGCGTGCCGCAGGCCCGGCTCGGCGTTGTCGTGGTCGCCGACCTGGTCGAGGTCATCGTCACCGGGCAGGTGCAGCCGGGCGAGCTCCTGCCGCCGGAGGGGCCGCTCGCCGACCAGTTCGGCGTGAGCCGCACGGTGATCCGGGAGTCGGTGAAGCGCCTGGAGGAGAAGGGCCTGGTCACGGTGGCGCAGGGGCGCGGCACCCGGGTGACCCCGTTCAGTTCGTGGAACGTGCTCGACCCGGTCGTGCTCTCCGCGCTCGTCGACAACGACGCCTCCCTCGGCGTCCTCGATGAGCTGAGCGAGGTGCGGGCCAGCCTCGAGTCGTCGATGGCAGGCACTGCGGCTGCGACTCGGAGCGCGGAGCAATTGGTGCGGCTGCAACGGAGCCTTGAGACGATGCGTTCCAGCGAGCAGGACTCGGACTCCTTCCGGCAGGCCGACATCCTGTTTCACTTCACGGTGATGGAGCTCTCAGGCAACCGCCTCGCCGAGAACATCGCCAAGGTGCTCTTCAAGCGGGCGCTCGAGAGCAACCGGTACCAGGGCGTGGACCCCGAAGGCGCGTTCGGCCTTACGCTTGCGGAGCACTCGGCTGTCGTGGAGGCCATCGCGAGTCAAGACGTGGGAGCCGCCCAGGCGTCCATGCGGGAGCACATTGCGCGCGCGTGGGAACGCCGCAGGTTTCCCGACCACCGGCCCGCACATCGATGACGTTCACGGTCTCCATCCCCGATGGGACGCTTGTGGCGGCGCTCGCCGCGACCGGCGCGGTGCCGCCCGATGTCGAGGTGATCGAATGGGATCTCGCCGCGCCGCCTCCGCGCGCGCGGATCGATCTCGTGGTCGCGCCGTACATGGGGGACTGGCTGGGGCGACTCGCAGCGGTCGCGGCGGTCCGTCCGCGCTTGGTGCAAGGACAGATGCTCGGTTACGACGGCGTAGCCGGGGTGCTGCCACCCGGCGTGCGATACGCAAACGCGGCGACGGTGCACGAGTCATCGACGGCCGAGTTGGCGCTGGGCCTGATCCTGGCATCGCAGCGCGGGCTCGACGACTTCGTCCGTCAGTCGGAGGTGGGGCAGCCGATCGAGCGAAGGTACCCGAGCCTCGCCGACCGTCACGTGCTTCTCCTCGGCGCAGGGGAGTCGGCCGTGCGATCGCAGCGCGCCTAGCGCCCTTCGAGGTCCGGCTCACCAGATTCGCCAGGACCGGACGGAGGGACGAACTCGGAGACGTGCATCCGATCTCGGAACTCGCGAAGCTGCTGCACGGCGCGGAGATCGTCATTCTTGCACTTCCCCTCACAGCGGAGACGACAGGCCTCGTCGATGACGCCTTCCTCGAGTCCCTCCCGGACGACGCGCTCCTGGTCAACGTGGCACGGGGCGCTGTCGTCGACACGGAAGCGTTGATCCGGGCAACCGCGTCCGGTCGTCTGCGTGCCGCGCTGGACGTGACCGAGCCCGAACCCTTGCCCGCCGGGCATCCGCTGCTGGCGCTGCCGAACGTGATCGTGGCGCCGCATGTCGGAGGCAATTCGACGGCGATGGCGCCGAGGATGGCTCGTCTTGTGCTCGAGCAGATCGAGCGCCTCGGGGCCGGTGCAGAACCGTTGCACGTGGTCATCGGGTTGTGAGGCAGGGGTGTCGGATGCGATTGGGGCGGCTCCTCGATGGGCATGCTGTGCCCACTACGTCACAGTTCCGCAACACCGTTCGTCAGAGATGTCCGGGTCTGATATTTAAAGGGCGGTATACGGGTTGAAATCCCACCGTACCGGCCGGTACACGAAAGAAGCGACGCCGCTGTCTACGCGCTCGCCCCCGAGGCCTGAGCGCCGCGCAGCTGACTCGCGCCCCATCCTGCCTGGCAGTCTCCTGGCCGCCCTCCCGAATACTGTGCTCCCGGCGTACAGTCTCCGCCGTCGGCTAGCGGTCTGCCAGCCGACTGAACCATCAGCAGGGAAGAGAGAATGGTGGGCAGGCACGTCGCGCGGGTAGGCGGACTCCGCCGAGTCGGCGATGTCATCGTCGACCACCCGTTGTCGACCGGCGCTGTCGTGACCGCCGCGCTGGTGGCGGCGCTCGCCGTCACGCCATTCGGAACGACCGACCTGTTGCCGACGCCTGCGCACTCGCATTCCTCAGCGGCTGGTGCAGCTCCTGTCGTCGCGCTGTCGGTGCCGAACGTGGTCGGCGCCTCGGAGTCCGGGGCAAGGGACGCGTTGGCCGCACGCGGGTTCTCGACGGAGTTCCGTACGGCGTCCGGCGAGCCCGCGACGGGCCGGACGGACTATGTCGTGATCCGGCAGTCGCCGGGCGCGGGAGCACGTGCGGCGAAGGGTGCGACGATCGACCTGACGGTCGCACCGGCAGGGTCCAGTGTCTCGACGCCCCCTCAGAATGCGGCCGGCTCGACGGCCCCGGGAACCGTCTCGGCGCCGGCCGAGTCGGGCAGCACGCCCGCAACGGGCGTAACCGGGGGTGGCGGCCCGGCCGGAAACACGGGCGGTGCCGTAGGGGCCGGCACTGGTAGTGCGGCGCCTGCCCAACCCGTGCCGGCGCCGCAGCCGCCGGCAGTCACGCCACCGCCCGTCACGCCGCCAGCGCCCCCGGTCGCACCTCCGCCGGTTGTCCAGGTGCCGACGCCGCCCTTGCCTTCCTTGCCGCTTCCGGTCTCTCCTCTCGGCGTCGTCGGCGGCTTCCTTCGCGGAATCCTCTAGTAGGGACGTCACCGCGACCGTCGTGCTCAACGTGGGCGGAGACGCCCGTGCGCGCGAACACCTGAATGCCGCCGAGCCCCGCGGCGAATGCCGGCAGGACACGGTCAGGGAGACGAATTCGAGGAACATGCGAGCAGAGCGCGCAGAACGGCCCCAGGCGCAGCGCCCCCTCACCCGTCGGCGTCGACGATGATCCGGAACCCGACCACCTGCGCGAAGCCGCGCTCCACCAGGTCGACTTCGAATCCGGCCAGCGCCTCCAGGTGACGGGAGACGCGGAGCGGCCCCACATCGACCGGCTCGGCACCGATCTGCCGGACCAGGCCGGCGACCGTTTCCTTGGCGGGCTGATCGTCGGAGGCCACGAAGACTTGCACCGGGCCCGATCGCTCGTGCGCGCCTTCGGAAAGCCGCTCCGCGTAGACGGTGTTGAACGCCTTGACGACTCTCGCCCCGGGAGCTGCGTCGGCCACGCGCTCGCCGAGGGAGGCCGTGCCTGAGTACCTGCTCTCGTAGGAGGGCGGGTCGATCGGGTTGTTGAGGTCGATGACGACGACGCCGTCGAGCGCATCGGCGAGGGAGGCCACGATCTGCAGCACTTCGGTGTCATGCACGGCGATCACGACGACGTCGGACCGAGCGGCCTCCCGGTAGTCGACCCCTCCGGCTGCTCCGAGCCGCTCGCTGAGCCGCTGCGCGCGGGCGGGGTCGCGGGAGCCGATGACCACGTCGTGCCCGGCACGCGTCAACCGCGCGCCGAGAGCCGTGGTCATCGGTCCGGTGCCGAGGATGCCGATCCTCACGCGTGTGCTCCCTTCGTGGAGGGCGACCGCGCCGGGGACCGAGAGCGGATCCGGCGCGGCATGCCTCAGGACAGGCGGAGAGCCTCCGGGATGAGGTCGCCGTGCGCCACCAGGAGCTCGTCGCACATGCTCCGGATGTCGTCGAGCCCGAGCGTCGCGGCGGCGTTGGGGTCGAGCATCGCTGCGTGGTAGACGTGCTCGCGGTCGCCTTCGAGCACGGCCTTGACGGTCAGCTCCACGACGTTGAGGAAGGTGCGGTTCAGCGCGACCACCTGAGGCGGCAGCGCGCCGACGGCCTGCGGGTGCAGGCCGTCCGCGTCGACGGTCGCGGGGACCTCCACGCAGCACTCCGCCGGGAGGCCGTCGATCAGTCCGTCGTTCACCACGTTCACGTACAGTTCCGCCGGAGCGCCGGTGACGTGCGCGCGGATGAACTCGGACGCCATCTCGGAGGTCGGCTGCAGGTCGAGGTCGCCCTCCGCCTGCAGGGTGGCGAGCGTCTCGTCGAACTCCTCGATGTTCCGCTCGGAGCGCGTGAGGTATTCGCCGACCGGGATGCGGAAGCGCTCGATGTCCTCGTCGCGGTGCATCAGCCACGGCACGTACTCCGCGCTGTGCTCGCTCGACTCGGTGGGGAAGTAGCCGAAGCGGCGGAAGAGCTCGACACGGACCCGGCGCTGAAGCTCCGGGTCGCCGTCGATCACCTCGCGCAGCCGCGGGTAGAGGTCCTGCCCGTCGCGCTCGAAGCGGAGGACGAACGCCTGGTGGTTGAAGCCGGCGGTCTGGAAGACGATTTCGTCCTCCGGCACCCCGACGAGGTCGGCGAGCTGGTGGTGGGTGTCGCGGACCGAGTGGCAGAGGCCGACGATGCGCGAGAACGCGGTGCCGGCGGTGACGGCCCAGGGGAGCATCGCCATCGGGTTGCTGTAGTTCAGCAGGTACGCGTCGGGCGCGACCTCCGCGAGGTCGTCTCCGATCCCGGTGAGCACGGGGATGGTGCGAAGCCCGCGGAAGATGCCGCCGATGCCGATCGTGTCGCCGATGGTCTGGCGGAGGCCGTAGCGCGCCGGGATGTCGAAGTCCCTGCGGGTGGCGCTGTAGCCGCCGACCTGGATCTCGTTGATGACGTAGTCGGCGTCGGCCACAGCCGTCCGGCGGTCGAGGCTGGAGGTGACCCGCGCGTCCGCGCCGAGCTGCTCGCTGATGCGCTTGGCCAGGGCGTCGGCGTAGCCGAGCCGTTCGGCGTCGATGTCGTGGAGGGACAGCTCGAACTGGCCCTGGAGCTCGGGGAAGCTGCAGAGATCGGTGACGACGTTACGTGTGAACTCGACGCTTCCTGCGCCGATGAAGGCTACTTTGACCATGCGGCCAATATTGCATGCGCTGCGCACTTCGCACAATCTTCGTGCATTAATCGCGCGCAAAACTGCGCGTTTCTGAAGAACCGCACAGGCTGGACTGGATTCAGGCGCAGATCACGCGGCAGCCGAGGCGCTGGATGGCGTCGACCGCGGACTGCGGCGCCCGGGTGTCCGTGATCAGCACATCCACCTCGGACATCGAGCACACGCTCGCCAGCGCCACGCGGCCGATCTTGGTGGCGTCCGCCAGCACGACGGTCATGCGCGAGCGGTTGCACATGACCCCGTTGACGCGCGCGCCGATCGGGTCGTAGTTGGTGCAGCCGGCCTTGGTGTCGACGCCGTCGACGCCGAGGAACGACACGTCGATGTTGTACTCCGAGAGGAACGACTCGGCGCTCGGACCGACCACCTCCTGGCTGCTGCTGCGCACCTCCCCGCCTGCGGAGAAGACGCGCAGGCCCGGGTTGCTCACCAGGCTGCTCGCGATGTTCAGGGCGTTCGTGACGACGGTGAGCCCGCGGCGTCCCATCAGCTGCCGGGCGAATTCGTTGGTCGTGGTCCCCCCGGTCAGGCCGACGACGCGCGCCCCGTCGAGGAAGGCGGCGGCGCTGCGGGCGATGCGCTGCTTCTCCGCCGAGTCCTGGGAGGTCTTGAAGCCGAGCGGGAGGTCGTTGAAGGCCACGTGGGTCGTCGCCCCGCCCCGCGTGCGGCTCACCAGCTGCTGCTCCTCGAGGTATTCGAGGTCGCGACGGATGGTCGCCTCCGAGACCCCGAACTCGGCAGCGAGGTCGGGCACCTCCATCGTGACGTTGTCGACGATGGAGGAGACGATGTGGTGGAGTCTCTCTTTGCGCTGCACAGTCGAACTATAGCGAATGAGCAAGTTCAATGTGCAAAAAATCAATTTCAATCGTCAAATATGTTCATTCGGGCAAATCGGCGGATTTTTTGCTCGAATCTTTTGCGATAGCGCGCATTGCATGTAATGGTTGCTCAAATCGCGTGTCACTCAGCACTGCCGCTGACACGCTCCCTTTGCCCTAGGAGGAGCACAATGACGCTCAAGCCCAGACGCCACACCCGAACCGCAGTCATCGCCGGCGTTGTCGCGGCCGGACTCGCCTTGACCGGATGCACCGGCGGCACCGGCGGTGGATCGTCCCAGACCAAGGGCGCGACCATCACCGTCGCGTGGATGAACCCGGCGCCGCCGAAGGCCGCACTCGACGCCTTCACCAAGAGCACCGGCATCACGGTCAAGTGGACCAGCATCGACTGGGACAGCCTGCAGACCAAGATCGCCGCCGCCGCGACGTCGAAGACCTACTTCGCCGATGTCACGGACGTCGACTGGTCGCGCGTCGGCCAGCTCAGCAAGCTCGACTGGTTCTACCCGATCGACAACTACATCGACACGAAGAAGCTGAAGGCCGACATGCCTCAGCTCAGCTCCTTCGAGTCGGGCGGCAAGGTCATCGGCATCCCGTTCGACTCCTCGTACATGGTGACCACGGTCAATAAGGAGCAGTTCGCGCAGGCGGGCATCACCACGATGCCGACGACGATGAGCGAGTACACCGACGACCTCAAGCAGATCAAGGCGAAGGGTGTCTCGAGCACGCCGCTCAACATCCCGTTCGCGGCTGCCGAAGGGCTCTCGACCTACTGGTACGAGGCGACCGAGGCGTTCGGGGGCACCCTCCTCGACTCGAAGGGCAAGCCGCAGTTCGCGAGCCCCAGCTCCGGCGGCTACAAGGCGGCGCAGTGGATGGTCGACAGCATGAAGAACGGGCTGGTCCCGGCCGGCAACATCAACGTCACCGACTCGCAGGGCATGCAGAACCTGATGGCCAAGGGCGTCGTGTCCTCCACCTTCTCGGACTACTCGGGCAACGTGGGCAGCCTCTACGACGTGCCGGCCACCTCGACCGTCACCGGCAAGACCGAGTACATCCCGACCCCGGGCGTCGACGGCACCACCAGCAACCTCGGCAACCCCGACGGCATCGGCATCCCCAAGGCGGCTAAATACCCTGCGGCGGCGGCCAAGTTCATCGAATGGATCACGGCCACCCAGAACCAGGCGGACTTCGCCGGCGCGAGCGGACCGTCCAAGGTGATGCCCAACTACCCGACCCCCTCGCGGCTCTCGGCCATGAAGATCCTCACCGACAACGGCCAGCTCGCACAGGGGGCGGTGCTCAGCGACTTGCTCGGGAAGTCCAAGCCGGTGTTCGCCTCGGGAGCGCCCTCCTGGTACCCGGAGTTCTCGCGCTCGGTGAGCACCAACCTGCACGCCGCCGCCGTCGGCAGCATGAGCGTGGATGCGGCGATCAAGGCGATCGCGGCGCAGGCGACGAAGCTGTCGAACGGCTCGTGAGAGAAAGCACCATGAAAGCAACGACCATGAGCGACGAGCGCCGATGAGCGCCGACGTCGCAACCCGCAGCCGGCCGGGCACCACCCGGCCGGCCGGCGGGCCGGGCGGCCGGCGCTCCCGGGTCATCCGCCGGCTCGACTTCCTGCCCTACGCCCTGGTGGCGCCGCTCGCGGTGTTCATCATCGGCTTGGCGCTGGTGCCCGCTGGCATCACCCTCGTCGAGGCGTTCTTCAAGATCCAGCCGCTGAACCCGCCGGACCGCTTCACCGGGCTGGGGAACTTCTTCGCCCTGTTCTCCGACCCGGGGATCATCGCGAGCATGGGCAACACCGTGCTCTATGTGATCATCGGCGTCGTGCTCTCGACGGTGCTGGGCATCGTCTTCGCGGTGACGCTGCAGAAACCGTTCCGCGGGCGCTCGGTGCTCGTCGCGATCCTGATCCTGCCCTGGGCTCTTCCCGGCGTCGTGGAGGGCATCGTCTGGACCGGCATCTGGGACAGCAACAACGGCCTCCTGAACAGCGTGCTGTCGTCGCTGCACCTGATCGATCACTACCAGGTGTTCCTCGGCCAGAACCAGTTCGTCACCATCCTCGCGATCGAGCTGGTGCAGATCTGGCAGATCACGCCGCTGTCGGCCCTGCTCGTCCTGGCGTCGCTGCAGAACATCCCCGGCGAGCTGTACGAGGCGGCGGCGCTCGACGGCGCCACCGGGTTCCGGATGTTCAGCCGCATCACCCTGCCGCTCGCCCGGCCCGGCATCGCCGTCGCGATGGTCCAGGCCGTGATCGCGACACTGAACGTGTTCGACCAGCCGTACGTGCTCAACGGTGCGGCGGCGACCGGTTCGTCCGTCACGATGCAGACCTACTTCATCAGCTTCCAGAACCTCGACTTCGGTCAGGGCTATGCGCTTTCCCTGCTCATCACGCTGGCCACGCTGATCGTCTCGCTCGGCGTCGTGAGGCTCGTCTACCGTCCCGTGGAGTTCTGATGCGCCGACGCTCTCTCGCACGCCCTCTCGGCGTCGCCTTCATCCTCGTCTGGACCCTGCTGCCGCTGTACTGGGTGCTCAACACGAGCCTGCAGACGGACGCGCAGATCAGCGCCAAACCGGCGAACTACCTCCCTCCGACGCCGTCGATCCAGAACTACCTCACGTTGCTCGGCGGCAGCGGCGACCTGTCGGACTCCATCCGCCAGTCGATGCTGAACATCTTCATCGAGTGCACGGTGGCGACGATCGTGACGGTCGTCCTGGCGACGCTCGCGGCTTACGCCTTCGCCCGCATGACGTTCCGCGGACGAACCGTGCTGTTCTACGCGGTGCTCGCGACCATGGCGTTCCCGGCGTACGCGACCCTGATCCCGCTGTATCAGATGATGACGGGCCTCGGCCTGGTCAACACGTACACGGGGATCGTGCTCGTCTACGTCTCCGGCTTCCTGCCGCTCGCGACGTGGATCCTCTACAACTACATGAGCAGCCTGCCGATCGCGCTCGAAGAGGCCGGCCAGGTGGACGGCGCGAGCCGGATGCGGGTGCTGTGGCACGTGGTGCTGCCGCTGGCCCGGCCCGGCATCGTCTCGGTCGCCATCATCACCTTCCTGTCGGCGTGGGCGCAGTTCCTGTTCCCGCTCGTGCTCTCCAGCGACCTCTCCACCCAGCCGCTGACGGTCGTCATCGCAGCGCTGCAGGGGCGCCACACCGTGCCCTATTCGCTGATGAGCGCGGCCGGCGTCATCGCCGTGGCGGTGCCGGCGGTCATCGCGGTGCTGCTCAACCGGTACATCGTCAGCGGACTCCTCACCGGGAGCGTCAAATGAGAGGGAGCGTCCGATGACGCAGGACGCGTTCGTCCTCATCGGTGCCGGGAGCACCGTCTTCACGCCGGGGCTGCTCAGCGACCTCGCGAGCTCGCGCACGTTCGACGACGTCGAGGTGCGTCTGGTAGATGTGGTTCCGGAGGCCGCCGAGACGATGGCCCGTCTGGGGCGCCGCATCGCCGAGACGGCCGGCTCGACCATGCGCGTGGAGGCCGCGACCGACCGCCGCGAGGCGCTGAAGGACGCGCGCTTCGTCGCGACGACCATCGCCGTCGGCTCGGCCGACGGCTGGCGCGCAGACCTCGACATCCCCGAGGCGTACGGCATCCACCAGACGGTCGGAGACAGTGTCGGCCCCGGCGGTGTGCTGCGCGCGCTACGCCACGTGCCGGAGCTCCTCGCCATCGCGACAGACATCGCCGACGCGGCCCCGACGGCGCAGCTCATCAACTACAGCAACCCGCTCACGGCCAACGTGCGCGCCGTCAGCAAGCACACCGCCGTGAACGCGGTCGGGCTCTGTCACGGCACCATGCACACCCGGGCGGCCCTCGCCGCCGACCTCGGCGGTCTCGGAATCGACCCGGCGACGGTGACGGCCCGCTTCGCCGGGCTGAACCACCTCTGCTGGCTGCTCGACATCCGCTCGGGGTCGCGCGACCTGTACCCGCAGCTCCGGGAGCTGGTGGAGGCGCGCGCCGGAGGGCGCGAGGCCCCGGCCTCCCGCCACGAGGGCGTGCAGTCCGCCGTCTCGGCCGACCTCATGCGCACCTTCGGTCTCTATCCCGCGCCGGGTGACCGGCACGTCTCCGAGTTCTTCTCCGGCTACCTGGCCTTCAGTCAGGACGGCCGGCTCGGCTGGGGGCTGCAGGGCGGTCAGGACATGACCCGGGAGTACATCGACGAGAAGGGCCGGCTCTGGGACTCGCTGCGAGCCCAGGCCGACGGCAGCGAGCCGCTCGCCCCCTCCCGCAACCAGGAGGCGGAGCGGCTGGTGGCGATCGCCGAGGCGCTTCGCACCGGGAGCGAGCACGTGGAGCTCGCGGTGAACCTGCCGAACCGGGGCGCGATCGAGAACCTTCCGCCCGAGGCGGTCGTCGAAGTGCCCGCCGTCGTCGGCGCTCACGGCATCCAGTCCCTCTCGGTCGGTCGCCTGCCCGACGCGATCGCGGCGGTGCTCACCGCACGCGCGCACCAGCAGGAGCTGACGGTGGAGGCCGCCGTCACCGGTGCGCGGGAGCTCGCGCTGCAGGCGCTCACGCTCGACCCGCTCGTGCCCGACACCGTGACCGCCCGACGGATCCTCGACGACGCCGTCGCCGCCGATCCGTCGCACTACGATCGATTCGCCGCATGAGCCGCGCGACCACCCGGGAGCTCGTCGACGACGCGGTCTCCCGCACCAGCGCCGTGCTCGCGTTCAACGTGATCACGCTCGAGCACGCCGAAGGCATCATCACAGGGGCGGAGGCGGCCGGCACTCCGGTTCTCCTGCAACTCAGCGAGAACGCGATCCGATATCACGGCGGTCGCTTCGCCCCGCTGCTGGCAGCGTGCGATCGTCTGGCGGAGGAGAGCGCCGTCCCGGTGAGCCTCCACCTCGACCACATCCAGGACGCTCAGCTCGCCGAGCGGCTCATCTCGCTCGCGGGAGATGTCGGCGCGACCTCCATCATGGTGGACGAGGCTCACCACGACTACGCGCAGAACGTCGCCCGCACGCACGCGTCGACCGAGCGCGCCCACGAGCGCGGGCTGTGGGTGGAGGCCGAGCTCGGCGCGATCGGCGGCAAGGACGGCGCACACGCGCCCGGCGTGCGCACCGACCCCGCCGAGGCCGCCTCCTTCGTGGCGGCGACCGGGGTCGATGGGCTCGCCGTGGCGGTGGGCTCGTCGCACGCGATGACGACGGCCGACGCCCGGCTCGACCTCGCGCTGGTCTCCGAGCTGGCGCGAACGGTGCCCGTCCCGCTTGTTCTGCACGGGTCCTCCGGGGTCCCGCTGGAGACGCTCGCCGCGGCGATCTCGGCGGGCATCCGCAAGGTCAATGTCGGCACCGCGCTGAACGTGGCCTTCACCGCGGGCGTCCGCTCGTTCCTCGACGGGGATTCCGCCGCGACCGACCCGCGCCGCTACCTGGCCCTGGGCCGCGATGGCATCGCCGAGTCCGTGGCCGCGCTCTGCGAGCGGCTGATCGCGCCGGTTCCGACCACCTTCGAGGGAGCACGATGAGAGACCACCTGTGGGACACGATCCGGCGGCACAAGGCGGGAGAACCGGTCGGGATCCACTCGATCTGCTCCGCCCATCCCGTCGTCCTGGAGGCCGCCATGGCCCAGGCCTCGGCCGACTCCAACTACGTGCTGATCGAGGCGACCTCGAACCAGGTCGACCAGTTCGGCGGGTACACCGGGATGCGCCCCGCCGACTTCCGCGCGCTCGTCCACTCGATCGCCGACCAGCAGGGCTTCCCGCGCGAGCGCATCGTGCTCGGCGGCGACCACCTGGGACCGAACCGGTGGCAGAACCTGCCCGCCGACCAGGCCATGGCGAACGCCGACGCGCTCGTCGCCGCCTATGTCGAAGCCGGATACACCAAGATCCACCTCGATTGCAGCATGTCCTGTGCCGGCGACCCGGTGCCGCTCGGCGACGACCTCGTCGCGTCCCGCAGCGCCCGGCTGCTCCGCGTCGCGGAGGAGACCGCCCGCAGCACCGGTCAGGAAGGCCGGCAGCTCTACGTGATCGGCTCCGAGGTGCCGGTCCCCGGCGGTGCGCACGAGACGCTCGGCGAGCTCACCCCGACCGCGGCGGAGGCGGCGCGCGAGACGCTCCGCCGTCACCGCGAAGCGTTCGAGGCCGCCGGCGTGCTGGACGTCTGGCCGCGGATCGTCGCGTTGGTCGTGCAGCCGGGCGTCGAGTTCGACCATCTCCAGGTCATCGACTACCGGCGGTCCCGCACGGAGGCATTGCGCGAGGTCCTCGGCGACGAGCCGGGGATGGTCTTCGAAGCCCACTCGACCGATTATCAGCTGGAGTCGCGGCTCAGCGAGCTGGTGGAGGACCACTGGGCGATCCTCAAGGTCGGCCCCGGTCTCACGTTCGCGATGAGGGAGGCGCTGTTCGCCCTCGCCGCCATCGAGGTGGAGCTCGTCCCGTCCGCCGAGCGATCGAACCTCGTCGAGGTGATCGACCGGCGGATGCTCGCCGAGCCCGGCTACTGGCAGAGCTACTACGAGGGCGACGCCGACGAGCAGCGGATCGCCCGCCGCTACAGCTACAGCGACCGGCTTCGGTACTACTGGCCCGATCCCGAGATCGAGGAGGCCGAGGCGAGGCTCTACGCGAACCTGTCGCGGCGCCCCCTGCCGCTCCCGTTGATCGGCCAGTTCCTGCCGGACCAGTACGCCCGGGTGCGCGCGGGCGAGCTCGAGCCGACGCCGCGAGCCCTGGTGCTCGACAAGATCCGCGACGCCCTCCGCCCGTATGCGGCGGCCACCGCCCCCGCGATCCGCACTCTGTCAACAACCGCTACGAACCAGGGAGAACTCCTTGTCTGAAACACGCTCCGTCACCACCGAACGAGCCGCGAGCGAAGGCGCCCGGTTCACCATCAGCGAGATCAGCCACCAGCCGGAAGTGTGGCGCCAGGCCGCGGCGAACATCGCTGCCGACCGCGACAAGCTCGAAGAGTTCCTCGCGCCGCTGCTGGCGAGGCCCGATCTGCGCGTCGTCCTGACCGGCGCCGGCACGTCGGCGTTCGTCGGCGGTGTCGCGGCTCCCGAGCTGTCCCGGCTCCTGTCCCGTCGCATCGAGGCGATCGCGACGACGGACCTCGTGTCGAACCCGCGGGAGTTCCTGGCCGAGGACGTCCCGACCCTTCTGGTCTCGTTCGCCCGTTCCGGCAACAGCCCCGAGAGCGTCGCTGCGACCCGCTTGGCGGACGAGTGCCTCGGCGACGTTAGTCACCTGATCGTCACCTGCGACCCCGCTGGGCAGCTCAACCAGGAGCATCAGGGTCGCGAGCACTCGTACGTGCTGCTCATGCCGGCCGGGGCGAACGACCAGGGCTTCGCCATGACGTCGAGCTTCACGTCGATGCTGCTCTCGGTGCTGCTGGTGCTCGGGGGCGGCGACGCGCAGACCGTGCAGCCGCTGAACGATGCGGCCGAGAGCGTGGTCGACGAAGGCTGGGACGCGATCGCCGACCTCGCCACGCTCGACTGCAACCGCGTCGTCTATCTGGGCAGCGGACCGCTGACGGCTCTCGCCCGGGAGTCGGCGCTCAAGCTGCTGGAGCTGACGGCCGGGCAGGTGGTCAGCTACTACGACTCCGCGCTGGGCTTCCGGCACGGACCGAAGTCGGTGCTCGACGAGCGGACCCTCGTGGTCGTCTTCATCTCGTCCGACGAGTACACGCGCAAGTACGATCTCGACATCCTCGCCGAGCTCCGCACCGCGCTGGACCCGGCGCGCGTCGTCGCGGTCGGTCCCGACGGCGTCGTCGCCGACGGTGATCGCACGATCGCGTTCGAGGGGCTCGACTCGCTGAACGACGCGTTCCTGGCGAGCGTGTACGTCGTCGTCGCGCAGATCCTCGCCCTGTCGTTCGCCCTCCGGGTCGGCACCACTCCCGACAACCCGTTCCCGGACGGCAACGTCAACCGCGTGGTGAAGGGTGTGCGGCTCCACCCGCTCGGTGAGGACGGAAGCGGGCGCGCGTGAGCCGGTTCCTCGGCATCGACGGAGGCGGCACCAAGACCGCCTTCGTCCTGCTCGACTCCGATGGCGCCGTGGTCGCCCGCTCCCAGCAGCCGAGCAGCGACTACTACCGGCTCGGGGCGGCGGCCGTGACGCGGACACTCGCGGAGGGCGTCGAGGACATCTGCAGGCAGGCCGGTATCGCCCCGGATCAGCTCGACTTCACCGTCGTGGGGATGCCCGGCTACGGGGAGGTCGGCGCCGACGTGCCGCTGCTCGACGGGGTCCCGAGGTCGGTGCTCGCAGGCGACCGTTACCTGTGCGTCAACGACATGGTGTGCGGGTGGGCCGGATCGCTGTGCGCGAGCGACGGCATCAACGTGGTCGGCGGCACCGGCTCGATGACCTACGGCGAGCGGAACGGAGCCGGTGTGCGCGTCGGCGGCTGGGGTGAGCTGTTCGGAGACGAGGGGTCGGGCTATTGGATCGCCACCCGCGGTCTCAACGCGTTCACGCGGATGAGCGACGGCCGCCTCCCGCGCGGGCCGCTCCACCAGCTCGTGCGGGAACGGCTCGGCGTGCGGGACGACCTGGACACGATCGGCCTGGTGCTCACCGACTGGCAGAAGGAGCGCACCCGGATCGCCGCGCTGTCGACCACGGTCGCTGAGGCGGCCGCGGCCGGCGACGCCGTCGCCGCGCGCATCCTCGCGGACGCCGGAGCGGAGTTCGCCGAGCTGGTCGACACCACCCGTCTCGCGCTCGGGTACGAGGACGGCGAGACGGTCCCCGTCTCCTACTCGGGAGGCGTGTTCCGCTCCGAGGCGGTGCTCGCGGCCTTCGGGCGGTCGCTCGACGAGCGGTACGACGGCTACGACCTCCGCGTTCCGGTCTTCGAGCCGGACATCGGCGCCGCGCTGTACGCGGCGAAGGTGTCGGGGAGCCCCCTGAGCGACGACGCGCTCGACCTCCTGAAGGGATGACCACGTGACCGACCTGAGGATCGGCGTGATCGGCTACGGCAACCGCGGCGGTGTGGCCCGTGAGGCGCACCGCCCGGGCTCCGGCTCGGTCGTCGTCGCCGTTTGCGATCGGGATGAAGTCTCCCGTGCCCGCGCTCGTGAGGATTTCACCGATGCGCTGATCACCGACAGTCTCGACGACCTCCTGGGCCTCGGGCTGGACGCCGTCATGGTGCTCACGCCGGACGACCGCCATGCCGAGGTCGCGATTCCGGCGCTCGAGGCAGGACTGGCGGTGTTCTGCGAGAAGCCGCTGGCGATCTCCATCGACGACAGCGACCGCATCCTGGAAGCCGCGCACCGGACCGGTTCCCGCCTGTACGTCGGGCACAACATGCGCCACATGCCGGTGATCACGCTGATGCGCCGGCTGATCCTCGAGGGCCGCATCGGCGAGGTCAAGGCGGTCTGGTGCCGGCACTTCGTCGGAAACGGCGGCGACTACTACTTCAAGGACTGGCACGCCGACCGGTCGAAGTCGCTGGGCCTCCTGCTCCAGAAGGGCGCCCACGACATCGACGTGATCCACTGGCTGGCCGGCGGTTTCTCGAGCCGGGTCCAAGCCGTGGGCGCGCTCGCGGTGTACGGCGGCGTGACCGACCGCCGGGACCGGTCGGGGGAGCGGATGCAGGACTGGTTCAGCCTCGACAACTGGCCGCCCGCCTCCGCGGAAGGCCTCAACCCGGTGATCGACGTCGAAGACATCTCTCAGGTCAACCTCGTGCTCGACAATGGTGCGCTCGCCTCCTATCAGCAATGCCACTTCACCCCCGACTACTGGCGCAATTACACCGTCATCGGCACCGAGGGCCGCATCGAGAACTTCGGCGACACGGCCGGCTCGGAGGTGCGGCTGTGGAATCGGCGGCACAACGGCGCGGCTCCGGCCGACGAGACGTTCGTCGTCGACGGCGGGATCGGAGGCCACGGTGGGGCGGACGCGCTCATGGTCTCGGAGTTCCTCGACTTCGCGCGCCGGGGAGGCGTCACCGACACGTCGCCTGTCGCCGCGAGGAACGCGGTCGCCGCGGGCGTGACGGCCACGGCCTCCTTGCGGGGCGATGGCCGGGCGCTGGCGGTGCCCGCGCTGAACGACGAACTTGTCGCCTATTTCGACGCGGGCCAGACCCCGCGGTGAGCGCAGTGCCGGTGACTGCCGCGACGGCGGCGCTGCGGTCGATGCTGGCCTCGGGGCGTTCGCGGCCGATTCCCGTTGTCGACAGGGACGAGCTCGTCGAGGCGATGGGCGCGTTGCACGACGAGGCCGTCGCCGCGTTGGTGACGCGAGGTTTCCCCGCTTCGGTGGCCGAGGCATCGCTCGCGGACATCCCGCGAAAGGTCGAGACCTACGACGACCTGGTCGGCGACGACTGGCTGCTCGCGGTGTTCACCGGCGAGGTGGTGGCCCTGGGGCGCCTGCAGTTCGAACGGCGCGCGGGTCGGCGGGGACGAAACCTGCACATCCCGGAACTCGGACCGCTGGATCCCGACGCGGTCGACCGGTCGCTGGCGTGGGCCGCGCGCGCCTTCGACGACGGCGCTCCGCTGATCTGCGAAAGCTGGATCTTCGACGACCGACTCGGCGAGTTGTCCGCGTCGAGCAACCTCCGGCGCTTCATCGAGCGCTTCGACCGGGCACCGACGGCGCCGAGCCTCGACGGCGCACGCGATCTCGCCAAGTTCGTCTTCCGCTCGACGCCGGAGCGCGTCGTGGCAGAGCCGCTGCGGGCGCAGGCTTCGTCGGTCGAGCGCATCGCCTACGCGGCCCTCGCAGGCGACGGCGTGTGGAGCAAGGGATTCGGCCGACTCCTGACCGCCTAGCCTGGTCGTCCCGGCTCCCTCCGATCGTACGAAGGCTGCTCCGCCCTCCCGACGCGAGTCACGGGGCGGAGGGCGGATCCGGCGGAGGTGCGGGACGCTCCGCCGGCGCCGGGCCAGGCGGTTGCGGTGGCGCCGGCGGTTCGCCGGCCGGCTTCTGCGGCGGCCGCGGCGTCGCGTACAGAGGCTGGCCTCCTGCTGGGCCCGCATAGGGGAGCGGGGTCTCCGGCCAGCCGTAATCGCGCGGCGGGAGCCCGACGCCGGGAACGAGGACGGTGTAGCCCGGGACCTCGCCATCGGGACGGTCGAATCGGGCTCCGCGCGGGTTGGGCGGAAGGAGCGTCATCACGAAGATCGTCAACCCGCCGAGACTCGGGATGAGCAGCAGAAGCAGCAGCAGCCCGCTCAGATCGACATCGTGCAGGCGCCGGGCGGCGAGCGCGAGACCGGGGATGATCGTCGCAAGCCACCACCCGGCGATGAGGATGATGCCGAAGGCGGCCCCCGGTCCCGGGACGAAGCTCCCCTCGGCGTCGCGGGAGGATCCGACGAACGCACCGGCCAGCACCATCGCATACAGAACGAGGACGACCAGGGCGTCGGCGAGTGCCCACCACCAGTATTCGCTGCGGCTGGCGCGCCCGTCGAAGCGGGCGTACTTCTTCCAGTAGCGCACGAAGGCCTCGCCGAATGACGCCTGGTAGCGGGGCGCCCACAAGGGCACGTGCGGCTGCGCCTGCGATTCGGGTGTGATCATGGCTGCCTCCTGGTCGGATGTCTTCCACCCTGCTCCGTACGCGCAAAGCTGGGGAGTCCGCATTGCGGGGGAGGTTGGCTCGCGCCACAGACCCCCCGGTAGGTGGCGCGAGCCCTGTCACCGATCTGCGATCATCCGTCCCGCCTCGACCGCGGGTCCAGGGCGCATCGGTGACCGCCGATCAGCGTCCACTTCGGACGGGACTGATCGGCTGGCATAGGTCGAGTCTCCCGCACGGGGAACATCGTCGTTAGAGGCTTAAGGCCCCCCGGGAGAGACCCAGGAGCGTCGTCGTGGCTGGGGTGCCGAACGCGTGACCGGCCTGCTCCGGCGAACCGGTCATCGGTCCGCGATGCGGGTTCGGGTTCGGTCACCGACCGTGGGAAGCGACGTAGCCGATGAAGCCGCCCACCGTGTCGAGCTGCCGGTAGTCGTCTTCGGGGGTGTCGACACCGGTCGACTCGGCGACCAGCTCGACCAGGCGCAGGAAGTCGAGCGAGTCGATTTCGAGGTCCTGCCGCAGGCGGGCGCTCTCGACGAGTTCGTCCGGGGCGATGTCCGGCGCGACCTCTCCGAAGGCGGCGGTCACGGCGGCCCGGGCATCCTGGGTGTTCATAGCTCCTCCGGTCTCTGCAGCAGTTCGTCGATGCGGCTGAGGAACCGTGCTCCGCGCATGCCGTCGCTGACGCGGTGGTCGGCGGAGAGCGTGGCGACGACGGCCGGACGCGCTCCCACCATCCCGTCGTGTGCCCACGGCTGCTCGGCCACCCGCCCGAAGCCGACGAGGGCGACCTGCGGCGGGTAGATCACGCCGAAGACGCTGTCGACGCCGAGGTCGCCGAGGTTGGTGACGGTGATCGTCGCCTCGGTCATCTCCGCGCGCTGCAGCCGACCGGCCCTGGCTCGGGCGACCAGGTCGCGGAGGCGGGCCATCAGGTCATCGAGGGCGAGCGTGTCGGCCGCCAGGATCGCCGGGGCGACGACGCCGCCTCCGCGGAGCGCGACGACTACGCCGAGGTGGATGGGTGTGCTCGGCTGGAACTCGCCGTCGACGACGTAGCCGTTCATCTCGGGGACGTCGCGCACAGCGAGCGCCGTCGCCTTCATCAGCAGGATCGCGGGCACGAGCCGCGCGGAGGCGGGACGGCCCGCGTTGGCGTCCGTCATCCAGGCCATCGCCGCGCGGAGGTCGATCGTGGTGCTGAGGTAGTAGTGCGGGATGGTCTTCTTGGAGCGGGCCATCAGCGCGCCGATCGCGCGGCGGAGGCCGGCGGTCCGTTTCGCGGTCGACGTCGCAGCCGTCGGCGAAGGAACAGGCGCGGGGGCGGGGGCCGGGGCGCCGACGAGATCCTTTTCGACCACGGCGCCGCCGGGGCCGGAGCCTGTGACGGCGCCCAGGTCGAGACCCCGCTCGGCGGCCAGCTTCCGCGCCCGCGGTGACGAGCGGCCGCGAGCGGGTGCGCGGGCCTCGCTCGACGGCGCTGCGACGGCCGGCGCACCGGAGGCAGGGGTGCGTGCCGGCGCCGGGCCGGCAGCCCGCTCCGTCCTTGTGCGTGACGGTGCCGCCGCGACCCGTGCCGTGGAGCGACCCGGTGTCCACGCCGAGCCGTTGGGCCAACCTCCGGACCGGTGGGCTGACCGGGGTGGTGACGGGCGCTGCAGCCGGGGTGGTCGCCGAGGGAGTGACGACAGGAGTCGTCGGGGCCGGTCCTCCGGCGGACGCCGGGGTCGGCGTGATCCGTGCCAGGGGCGCACCGACCGGGAGCACGTCGCCGACGTGCGCGAGGAGCTCGGAGACGACGCCGTCCTCGAAGGTCTCGACGTCGATGACGGACTTGTCGGTGTCGACCGCGGCGACCAGCTGCCCTCGGTGCACGGCGTCCCCGGGCTTCACCAGCCATTCCACCAGTGTGCCCTGCTCCATGTCGGCGCCGAGGGCGGGCATCAGGAAGTCACCCACGGCCCACCGCCTCGCGTGCGGCGGCGACGACCCGGTCGGCCGACGGCAGTGCCGCCTGCTCGAGATCGTGCGCGTACGGTGTGGGGACCTCGGCGCTGCAGACACGCCCGACGGGCGCGTCCAGTTCGTAGAACGCGTGCTCGGTGATCCGGGCGCTCACCTCCGCCGAGATGCTTCCGCTGCGCCAGCCTTCGTCGATCACGACGGCACGGTGCGTCTTCGTCACGCTGGCGAGGATCGCCTCCTCGTCGAGCGGCCGCAGCGTCCGGAGGTCGATCACTTCCGCGTCGATGCCGTCGGCGGCCAGCCGGTCCGCCGCCTCGAGGACCATCGGCAGAGTGCCGCCGTAGGTGATGAGGGAGACGTCGGAGCCGGGCCGCCGGACCGCGGCGCTGACGATGTCGACCGCGCCGGCGTCGTCGGCGAGCTCTCCGCTCCGCGGGTACAGCGACCCGTGCTCGAAGATCAGCACCGGGTCGGGGTTCTGGAGCGCCGTCCACAGCATCCCGCGGGCGTCCTCCAGCGTCGCCGGGGTGAGGATGCGCAGCCCCGGGATGTGCGCGTACCAGCCTTCGAGACTGTGGGAGTGCTGTGCGGCCAGTTGGCGGCCGGCGCCGGTGGTCATCCGGAACACGATCGGCACGTTGAACTGGCCGCCCGACATGTGCAGGATGCTCGCTGCGTTGTTCACGATCTGGTCCAGCGCCAGCAGGCTGAAGTTGACCGTCATGATCTCGACGATGGGCCGCATTCCGCCGAGGGCCGCGCCGATGCCCGCCCCGACGAACCCGGACTCCGACAGCGGGGTGTCGCGGATCCGGTCCGGTCCGAATTCGTCCAGGAGGCCGAGACTCACCGCGAAGCAGCCCCCGTACTTGCCGACGTCCTCGCCCATGAGGAAGACGCGGTCGTCGCGCTGGAGGGATTCGCGGATGGCTGCGCGCATGGCCTCGCGGTAGGTCGTCTTCACGAGGTGGCCTCGCTGTACACGAAGCGCGTGAGCTCGGCGACGGGCTCGGGCGTCCCGGCCTCCGCGAAGGCGACAGCGTCGTCGATGTCGGCGGCGACCTCCTCCTCCAAGGCAGCCCAGTCGTCGTCGGAGAACGCACCGGACGCTGTGAGCCGGGAGCGCAGCGCGTCGACCGGGTCGTGCGTCATCCACGCCTCCACCTCGGACTTGTCGCGGTAGAGTTCCGGGTCGTACATCGAGTGCGCTCGGAAGCGGTACGTGCGCAGTTCGAGGAAGTGCGGCCCTCCGCCGGAGCGCACGGCGTCGACCGCGCGCCGGGCGGTCTCCTCGACCGCGAGGGCGTCCATCCCGTCGACGGGCCAGGCGGGGATCTCGTAGGCGGCGGCTTTGAGCGCGATGTCGGTCTGGGACTCGGAGCGGTCGAGTGCCGTGCCCATCGCGTAGAGGTTGTTCTCGCAGCAGAACAGCACCGGCAGCTGCCAGAGTGCGGCCAGGTTCAGCGCCTCGTGGAACTCGCCCTCCGCGACGGCGCCCTCGCCGAAGAAGCACGCGGTGACGCGAGAGCGTCCGGCCAGCTTGTCGGCCAGTGCGAGCCCGACGGCGAGCGGGAGGCCGCCGGCGACGATCGCGTTGCCGCCGAAGAAGCGCGTCGCGGCGTCGAACAGGTGCATCGAGCCGCCGCGGCCGAGACAGCATCCTTCGACGTGTCCGTACATCTCGGCGAGGATCGCCCGGGCGGTGACACCCTTCAGGAGCGCATGACCGTGCTCGCGGTAGGTGGCCACCACGCCGTCCTCGGGATCGAGCGTCGCCAGTACTCCGGCCGCCACGGCCTCCTCGCCGATGTAGACGTGCATGAAGCCGCGGATCTTGGCGGCGCTGTAGAGTTCGACGCACTTCTCCTCGAGGCGTCGGACCCGGAGCATGTCCTTCAGGAGGCGGCGGCCGAGTGCGTCACCCGGATTCCCCGGGGACGACGCAGGCGCGGCCGCTCCGGTGGCGCGTGCGGTCCGGTTGCTCCGGCTCGTTCGGGAGGTGGTCATCGTGGTGCCTCGACTGTCGATGTGTCGCCTTCGGGGAGGCCCAGCTCGCGGGCTTTGAGCAGGCGCCTGAGGATCTTGCCGCTCCGGGTCCGCGGCAGCGCCTCGGCGAAATCGAGTTCGCGCGGAGCCACCGCGGGTCCGAGCCGCTTGCGTGCGAACCCGATCAGCTCCAGCCTCAGCGCATCGCTGCGCTCCCAGCCCGGACGCAGTTCGACGAACGCCTTCACGAGCTCGCCCGCGACCGGGTCGGGGATGCCGATGACGGCTGCCTCGGCGACGGCCGGATGCTCCATGAGGGAGCTCTCGACCTCGAACGGGCCGATCAGATGGCCGGAGGATTTGATCACGTCGTCGCCGCGGCCGACGAACCAGAAGTAGCCGTCCGCATCCCGCGTCGCGAGGTCGCCGGTGAGGTACCAGCCCCCGACGAAGCACCGTGCGTAGCGCTCCGGCTCGCCCAGGTAACCGCGGAACATCGAGGGCCAGCCCGGCCGCAGGGCGAGTTCTCCCACACTGTCCGCCTCCGTCACCAGCACGGCCTCGCCGTCCTGCACCAGCGCAGCACCGTGGTCGTCCCGGC
This sequence comes from Leifsonia sp. L25, assembly GCF_050632895.1. The sequence continues at coordinate 2,438,416 of NZ_JBODRZ010000003.1, forward strand.
GCACGAGGGCGGCGGTCACTCCCGGAAGTGGGCGCCCCATCGAGCCGGGCCGGACATCCATCGCGGCGAAGTTCGCGATCATGATGCCGCCGGTCTCGGTCTGCCACCAGTTGTCGTGGATCGGCATTCCGAACGCGCTGACGCCCCAGACCACCACCTCGGGGTTCAGAGGCTCACCGACGCTCGCGATGAACCGGAGCGCCGACAGGTCGTGCGCCGCCACACGGTCGGTCCCGGCTTTCATGAGCATCCGCAGCGCGGTGGGGGCGGTGTACCAGACCGAGACCTTCTGCTGTTCGAGGATGCCGTACCAGCGGTCCGCGTCCAGTTCCTCTTCGTCGACGATCGTCGTCACACCGTGAACGAGCGGCGCGATGACGCCGTACGACATGCCCGTCACCCAACCGGGGTCCGCCGTGCACCAGAACACGTCGTCGGGATGCAGGTCGAGAGCGTAGAGCCCGGTGGAGGCGTGGGCGACCACCGCCTCGTGCACGTGCACCGCCCCTTCGGCAGCCCCGTCGTGCCGCTCGTGAAATGCAGCAGGGCCATGTCGTCGTCAGCGGTCGGCACGATCGGTGCGGAGGGCGGTGCGTCTCGCATCAGGCGGGCGAGATCGAGGGTGCCATCCGGTAGCCCGGCGCCGACCTCGGCGTCGACGAGCAGCACGTGCTCCAGCGTCGGGAGCTCGGAACGGATCGGCGCGACCTTCTTGGTGTAGAACGCACGCGTGGTGACGAGTACGCGAGCGTTGCCGAGCTGCATGCGCTGCCGCACCGGCTCCGGCCCGAACGCGGAGAAGAGCGGGCAGAACACACTGGCGTTCTTCAACGTCCCGAGCACGCAGACGTAGAGCTCGGGACGGCGGCCGAGCAGCGAGAACACGCGCTCGCCGCGCCCGACCCCGAGCGCGCGCAGCACGCTCGCGAAGCGGTCGGTCCGCTCCGCGAGTCCGGCGTAGGTCACAGCGTCGACCGTCCCGTCGGCGTGGACGAAACGCAGAGCGTCCTTGGTGGCGTCAGGGCCCGCAGCATGCCGATCGACGGCCTCGTACGCGATGTTCAGGCCGCCGCCCGGCAACCCGGTCAGCGCCTGGCGCGCCTGCTCCCAGCTGAAGGATCGGCAGGCGGCCTCGTAATCCACCAGGTTCGGGGTCACACGCAGCGCGCTCGGATCCTTGTGGATCGTGGGCCGGCGTACGGTGCCGCTCAGCGTTGTCATGCGGTCAGCCAAGTCCGGGCGGCCGGCCGCGGGAAGGGCCGAAGGACCCGTGAGACCCGCGGTGGGAATGTGCCTCGCCCTGGCGCGCGGATGCTCGCGCGGCTCCCGTTCACCCCGGGAAGACTGCGGTCCGAGAGGGAACGGCGGGACTTTCGCCCCTCCTGATGAAACAGGGGAAGTCCCAGCGTTGCACCATGAACACGAAGATGGTCACGCGGTGAGCGCCCGGCGGCCGGCGCACCCCGGCGCGTTCCTGGAGCTGGCGGCCGTGACCGTCGCCTGGGCGGTCATGCTGTTCGCGTTGGCGTGGGGAGCGCTGATGATCGTGTCGACGATGTTCGCGTCGCAGATCCATGCGATCCTCGCCATTTTCGGCATCGCGCCCAACTGAAGACGGCTCTCGTCCTGGGCGCGGGAGGGCGGAGACCGGGATCGGAGGTAAATGATCATGAATGCCGTGAATCGGGACGAGGACATCTGGTCCCCGCAGGGACCTGCGACGGTGCTGGGGGAAGACAGTTGCTGGGCGCTCCTGGAGACGCATTCGTTCGGACGTGTCGGACTGAGCGCCGCGAACCAGCCCGAGATCTACCCCGTCGATTATGCGGTGACGGAGCGCGAGGTGGTGTTCCGCACGGCGGATGGGACCAAGCTCCGGCACCTGACCGCCAATCCCGCTGTCGCTTTCGAGGTGGACGAGCGCGACGGCGAAGATGCCTGGAGCATCTCCGTTCGCGGGACGGCCCGAGTCCTGCACGACCCGGCCCGGATCCGGGCCGTCGAGCAGCTGTCCTGGCCGGACTGGGCGCCGACCGAGACCTACGTGTACGTCGCCATCCATCCAGACAGCGTCACTGGTCGGCGGATCTCCCGGCACCTTCACGCCACGCGAAAGGACGTGATGCCCGAATGAAGTCGCCCCCGCCGAGTGGGGGAGTACGCACGATCACATCGTGTGCGCGGCAAGGAAGTCCATGGTCGCCGTGAGCGCTTGTCGCGCCTCGGGCCGGCGCAGGTGGAACTGGTACTCGTGCGGCAGCGCCGGTTCGAGCGATGAGGGCCAGAACAGTTCCGTCACGTCGACACCCTTCGCCGCGAGGGCCGCAGCCAGCGGGAGGGATTGCGTGCGGGTGAGGCCGTCGCCGTTGCCGCCCGAGATGTAGGTGGGCGGGAAGTCCGCCGTGATGTGCCGGATGGTCGACATCGTGGTGCCGACGTCTGTCTGCGACCACTCTTTGGTGCCGGCATAGGACCAGAGCGCGGTCCGGAAACCCCATCCGGTGATCCCCGTCAGATCGGCGAGGGCGTCGAGATCGTAGACTCCGCAGTTCAGAATGACACCGGACAGCTGTGACGCGTGGAGCGCAGGCTCGATTCCCAGGAGGCGTGAGTACTCCGGGTTGGTGGTGAGAGCGGCGAGCTGGCTGGCGAGCTGCGCCCCGGCGGAGTCGCCCGCGAGGACGATCCGGGTCGGGTCGATGCCCAGGCTCGCGGCGTTCCCGGCGAGGTACCCGAGGGCGTCGTTGAGCTGGCGCACAGCCGTCGGATAGGTCGCTTCCGGCCCGACGGTGTAGTTCAGGCCGACCGTGGTGTAGCCGTGTTCCGCGAGGATGCGCAGGTACGGGGCGACGTCGGCGGCCGACCCGGAGATCCAGGCGCCGCCGTGGATCCAGACGACGGCCGGCAAAGGCGCGTCCGCAGTGTCCGGCCGGAAAATATCGAATGTCGTGTCGGGCGAGCCGGGCGCGTAGCGGAGACCGGTCGTGCCGGCGATCCCGGACGTGGGCATCTGCTGCTGCATCTCCGTCACCATTTCGGCAGCGCCCCTGTTGAAGACTCTGCGGATGACGAGAGCGGACGGCCACGGCGACCACGTGACCAGGCCGGCCACGATTCGCGCGCAGAGCAGCACGACGGCCGAACCGAAGAGGAGGCGACCGAGACCCGGGGTCGGCCGGCGTGACAACTCCTCGGCGCGGACGCGGCTCATGGACTCACCGTAGCGCCCCTCGGACCTCATCCGCCGGTGGCGAGCGGCCTGTCAGTGGCGGCGCCGGCCGGTCCACAAGAGGTAGCCGATGAGCGTTCCGACAGTGCTCAGGCCCGCGGTCATCAGCACGCTCACCCAGGACCGCCCCTTGCGCTCGCCGACGACGAGATCGCCGATTCCGTTGATGAGTGCGGCGACGACCATTCCGGCGACCAGTCGGTTCCCGATCCGCTCGGCGCGCCCGACGAGGGGCTCCAACTCGGCCGCGCGCACATGGATCTGGATCCCCGACGTGTCCAGGGTCTCGACGATTCGACGCAGCCGTCGAGGAAGCTCGATGAAGAGTTCGGCCGCGTCGCCGGACGCGCGCAGCAGTCGCTGAGCGGTCGCCGTGACGGAGACGCGGTCCTCCACCAGGCGGCGTGCGTACGGGGTGAGCACTTCCCCCATTGCGAAATCATGATCCAGCCGGACACCCAGGCCCTCGACCATGATCAGCACCTTGAACAGCAGCGCCATGTGTCGCGGGAGTTGGAGGTGATGCTCGCGGAGCATGGCGAGCAACTGGCCGATGAGGTGGGCGAAGCTGACCTCGCTCAGCGGTCGGCCGGCGTACTGGGACACCCATCCGGCCAGGGACTGTTCCAGCCGTGGCCGGTCGTCGACATCCTTGGTGACCGAGAGCGCGTACAGCGCGGAGGCGAGCAACGGAGGACTCGCCTGTGTGAACCCGATCAGGAAGTCGGCCAGTTCCTCCTTCAGCTCCTCGTTCAGTTCGCCCACCATGCCGAAGTCGATCAGCGCGATGCTGCCGTCGGGTGTGACGAAGAGGTTTCCCGGGTGCGGATCCGCATGGAAGAAGCCATCGTGGAAGATCATCGTGAGCACCACTTCGGCACCCCGTCGGCCGACCGCCTTGCGGTCGATGCCGGCCGCATCGAGGCGCTCCAGGTCGTTGATCTTGATGCCCGTCATGCGCTCGAGCGTCAGCACGCGGGAGGTCGTCGTCTCCCAGATGACGCGAGGGATCAGCACGTGCGGGTCGGCACTGAAGTTCGTGGCGAACCGCTCCGCATTTCGCCCTTCCTGCAGGTAGTCCATCTCCGCCCGGAGGCTGATCGCGAAATCCTGGGCGATCCCCTCCAGGTCGTAGCCGCGAGCGCGCTCCCACCGGCGGCTCGCTTGCCGGGCGAGGCTCTGCACGATCTCCAGATCCTCCTCGATCTGGGCGACGACGCCCGGTCGCCGCACCTTGACCACCACCGGTGTTCCGTCGTGCAAGTGCGCGGCGTGGGCCTGCCCGATCGACGCGGACGCGAGGGGGACGACGTCGAAGTCCGCGAACAGCTCCTCCACGTCGGCGCCGAGTTCCGCTCGGATCGCGTCGACGATCTCCGCGGCCGGGACGGCAGGCGCTGCGTCCTGAAGCTTCGAGAGTTCGGTGAGGTAGGGCGGCGGCAACAGGTCGGAGCGGGTCGAGAGGAGCTGGCCCAGTTTGATGAAGGTGGGCCCGAGATCTTCCAGCGCCAGGCGCAGGCGCACCGGTGTCGTCGTCTGGTCACGGCGGTCAGCCCCGGGCGCGCGGCGATTGCCGAACCAGCGGCCGACGCCCGTGACCTCGGCGAGGAAGCCGAGACCGTGGCGGGCGAGGACTTCGCCGACCTGCTCGTATCGGCCCAAGTGATTGCTCATTCGCTCACTCTCGGGGTGATCCCGCCGTTCTACTTCGTGTCGGCGGAGTCGCTCCCGGGCTCGGATGCGTCGGCCGCGCCACCGGAGCCGGTCGCGCTGTCCGACTCTTTGCCCGCTGCCTTGATGTCCGCCGCGGCGGCATCGTCGACGGCCTTCTCGACGATCCGGTCGGCCTTCTCGAGCGCCTCGCGGATCTTGACCTCGCCCGGGTTGGAGACGAGCGCGATGATGCCGGAGTGGCCGGGCGCGATCGCGTCCTCGAGCTCCTTCGCCAGCTCCTTCCTGTGGTGGCGCTCGCGCAGCTTGCCGATGAGGCCGCCGCCGGCGCCGACCACGAGGGCGCTGCCGATGATCGAGGGCGGGAAGAGCACGCCCAGGACCGCGCCGCCCACAGCGCCCCAGGTGAGGCCCTCGCGGGTGCTGTGGTCGGTGGCCTTCTGCACTTCGAGTCTGCCGCCCGCCTCCCGTCTGACGACGACGACCCCGTCGATCTTGACCGTCGCGCCGTCCTCGACCTTCTTGAGTGCTTCGTACGCCTCCATCGCGATGTCGGTGTCCGCGAAATCGGCGGCGAGCAGCGTGTACGCGCCGTCGCTGATGCCCGCCGCCTCCACGCTGACGGCCGCGTCGGGCTCGTCGGCGGGAGTGGATGTCTCATCGGTCATGTCGGTCTCCTCACGAGCGGTGACTGCCGTTCGGCCGCAAGTATAGGGAGGGGCTCCGCTCGCGGCTATGCCGGTGGCGAAGCCGGGCGCGGCGTCGACGAGATCGCCGTCCATCCTCATCGGCATGGTGTGGCTCATGCTCTGACTGGAGCAACTTGCCACATCGGCACCAGTGCCGGGTGAGGGCTGAAGAACGTACTTGCCGCGCGCACAGCGACGGTCGTACCTTCTGGCCACGCGAAGCGAACGACGCTCCGCCTTTCGGAGGAGATGATGCCCAAGCCAGGTGGTCGCAGTCCGAGCCGGCTACCGATCGTGGGTCAACTCCGCTCCTATCGGCGTTCCTGGCTCCGCGGAGATCTGATCGCCGGGGTGACCGTCGCCGCACTCATCGTCCCCAAGAATCTGGGGTACGCGGGCATCGCCGGCGTGCCCTTGCAGAACGGCCTGTACGCGGCGGCCGCCGGTGCGATCCTCTACGCGGTCTTCGGGACGAGCCGGCAGATCTCGATGGGTCCGAGCTCGGGTCTGGCGGCGGTCGCGGCCAGCGCCGTGCTCGCGGCGGGCATCACCGGCGAGCAGGAGGTCGCCTCGTTCGTCGCCGGCATCACACTCGCCTCGGGCATCCTGTTCCTGGTGCTCGCGGTCTTCCGGATGGGCTGGATCGCGCAGTTCCTCTCGCGGGCCGTGGTCACCGGCTTCCTCTTCGGCGCCGCGATCGACGTGGTGATCGGGGAACTCCCGAAGCTGACCGGGACGGAGACCGCCGGTGCGAACCCGATCCAGGAGCTCTGGTCGTGGTTCGGCACCCTGAAGGATGCGCAACCGACGACGGTGCTCGTCGGGATCGTCTCGCTCGTGGTCGTCTTCGGCCTCCGGGCGATCGCCCCACGGGTGCCCGGTGCCCTGGTCCTCGTCGTCGGCGGTCTGCTCGCGGCGGCGCTGTTCGACCTCGGCGCCAAGGGTGTGGCCCTGGTCGGGGACGTGCCCAGGGGATTGCCGGTGCCGCGGTTCCCGGACGGCCAGCAGTTGTGGGAGCACGCGGGCACCGTCGCCCTGGCCGCCGTGGCGCTGGTCATGATCGGCTTCTCCCAGACCGCAGGCGACGCGCGCACATTCGCGGCCAGACACCGCTACCAGATCGACATCGACCAGGAGTCCGTCGCCCAGTCCGCGGCCAACATCGGCGCGGGCCTGTTCCAGGGGATGCCGGTCTCCACCAGTCTGTCGGCGAGCTCGCTGAACGACCGCACTGGCGCGAAGACGGGGCTGGCGTCCCTGACGTCGGGCGTCACCGTGCTGCTGACTCTCCTGCTCCTGGCGCCGCTGTTCTCCATCCTGCCCAAGGCGGTCCTCGGGGCGCTGATCATCGAGGCGGTCGTCAGCGGCATGATGGACGTCCCCGAGATGCGCCGGCTCTTCCGGGTGAAGAAGGTCGATTTCTGGATCGCGATCGTCGCACTGCTCGGAACCCTGGTCTTCGGCGTGCTCGCCGGCGTGATCATCGGGATCGCGCTCTCCCTGCTCTGGCTGGTGGCCGTGGCCACGCGCCCGGAGATGCCGACCCTCGGACGTGAACGGGGTACGCAGGTGTTCCGAGAGGTCGACGCCAACCCCGGCGATGAGATCCTTCCGGGCGTGGCCGTCGTCCGGTTCGACGGCGGCCTGTTCTTCGCCACCGCCGACGCGCTCGAAGACCACCTGCGTGAGGTGATTCACGCGAACCCGGAACTGAGCGGGATCGTGCTCGACTGCGGCGGGATCAACTTCATCGACTCCCAGGGCGCGGCCTCGATGGCGGACGCCGTGACTCTCGCCCGGGACGCCGGCGTTCAGCTCCGGCTCACCCGGCTCAAACCAGGGCCGCGCGCCGTGCTCGAACGCGACGGCGTGATCGACCTCATCGGGGCGGACCACATCCACGGCAACATCCACCGAGCGGTCGAGGCCGAGCAGAAGAAGGAATAGCGCGGACCCGAGCGTCGTTCGACCAGGAGGCTGCGCCCGACCGTGCAGCCTGCCCACCCTGGCACGTGTCCGTCAATCGAAAGGCATTCCTCGATGGATCTGTTCTCTCCCGTTTCGCTCGGCGAGCTCCACCTTCCCAACCGCGTCGTGATGGCGCCGCTCACCCGCACGCGTTCGGGTGAAGCCGGCATCCCGGGGCCGCTGGTGGCGGAACACTACGCGCAGCGGGCGAGCGTGGGCCTGATCATCACCGAGGGCACCTACCCGAGCCACGAGTCCCGTGCGTACCCCGGCCAGCCGGGCATCGTCACGGAGGAGCAGATCGCCGGCTGGCGCGCGGTCGCCGACGCCGTGCACGCCAAGGGCGGCCGCATCGTCATGCAGCTCATGCACAGCGGCCGCGTCTCGCACCCGCTGATCAACGGGACGGACCGCACCGTCGCCCCGAGCGCCGTCGCGATCGACGGTGAGACGCGCACGACCACCGGCAAGGTCCCCTTCCCGGTGCCGCACGCGCTGACCACCGACGAGCTCGCCACGGTGCGCGACGAGTTCGTCACAGCGGCGGAGAACGCCATCGCCGCCGGCCTCGACGGGGTGGAGGTGCACAGCGCCAACGGCTACCTGCTGCACCAGTTCCTCTCGCCGGTGTCCAACGTCCGCGACGACGGGTACGGCGGGTCCCCGGAGGCGCGTGCCCGTTTCGTCGTCGAGGTCACGACGGCGATCGCCGAGGCTGTAGGCGCCGGGCGGGTGGGCATCCGGCTGTCGCCGATGCACAACATCCAGGACGTCTTCGAGACGGACCTCGCGGACGCCACCGCCACCTACGAGGCCGTCGTCGACGGACTCGCTCCGCTCGGCCTCGCCTACGCGAGCGTGCTGCACAGCGACCCCACCGGCGCACTCGTCCAGGACCTGCGCGAGCGCTTCGGCGGCCCGTTCATCGTGAACAGCGGCTTCAGCTCGGTCACCACGCGCGACGAGGCGATCGCGCTGGTCGAGGACTCGCACGCGGACGCCGTGGCCGTCGGCCGTCTCGCGATCGCGAACCCGGACCTGGTGGAGCGCTGGAAGGGTGCTCACCCGGAGAACGAGCCCAACGCGGCGACGTTCTACGGGGCCGGCGCCGAAGGCTACACGGACTACCCGCGCCTGAGCGCGTAGTCGGGGAGCCGGGCGCTTCCCGCCCGCGGCGGCCGACGCGCGCTACTTCCACCGGAAGTGCACGAACACCCGGCCGAAGTTCTTCGAGTCCTTCTCGACCCGGTGGTACTGCGCCTTGATCTCCGGCTGGTCGAGGAAGCGCAGCACCCGCTTCTTGAGCGCGCCCGACCCCTTCCCCGGGATGATCTCGACCAGCGGGGCCTTCTTGGCGACGGCATCCGCGATGACCGCACGAAGGGCTCGGTCGATGTCGCCGCCGCGGTTGTAGATGTCGTGCAGGTCGAGCGTCAGCTTCATGTGCTCATCCTGCACCCGGCAGAGCGGCGGAGCGCCGTGCGCGGGCGCTCACGGGCGGACGCGCACCAGGCGACCCTCGAAACCGACGATGTCGCCGATCTGAAGCTGGCGTCCGCGCCGGCGGTCGACCTCGCCGTTCACGGTCACGAAGCCGTCGATGATGGCCTCTTTCACGTTCCCGCCGGAGTCGAGCAGCCCGGCGAACTTCAGGAACTGCCCGAGGCGGATCATCTCGCCGCCGATGGATATGTCGTCCGGTCGCGACTCTTTCGTCATCCCCGTAGGTTAGTCGACCCCACCTGCTCCGGGCGTGTCCCCGCCTGTAGCTAGACTTCGTCTCATGAAGCGCGCCACCATCTACGACGTGGCTCGCCAGGCCGGCGTGTCCCACCAGACGGTGACCCGGTATCTGAACGGGTTCGAGGGCATCCGCCCGACGACCCGCGCCAAGGTGCAGGCCGCGCTGGAGGAGCTGAACTACCGCCCGAACGGCGCGGCCCGGTGGCTCCGGTCCCGCCAGTCCAACCGCATCGGGATCCTGGCGCACCGCATGGAGCTGTCGGGTCCGGGCCGGATCGTGGCAGGCGCCACCACGGCGGCCAGGAGCCGGGGATTCGTCCTCGACATCGCTTCGATGGACGGCGAGGACGGAGTGTCCGTCGACGAGGCGCTCGACGTCATCATGGAGCACCAGATCGCCGGCGTCTTCGCCACAGCGCAGACCGACGTCGTGCGCGCGGCGATCGCCGGCAGGGGTGTCGACATCCCCATCGCGATGGATTCGGCGGAGGGACTCTCGTCCACGGCCCTGAACCCGCGCTCGCTCCCCGGCGCGCTCGCCGCGGACCACCTCGCCGACCTCGGCCACTCCCGCGTCGCTTTCGTCAACGGCCCACGCGTGTGGATCGCCGCGAATCAGCGGCGGGAGGGCTTCATCGACGTCGCGGCGAGGCGGGGCCTGCGGGTGGTCTGGGAGTACGAGGGTGACTGGTCCGCGGAGTCCGGGTACCGGGCCGCGCGCGAGCTGCCGCCGGAGGTGACGGCCGTGGCGGTGGCCAACGACAGCATGGCGATCGGGTTGATCTACGGGCTCGCCGAGCGCGGCGTCCGGGTCCCCGACGATGTCAGCGTGATCGGCATGGACGATTCGCCGGAGTCCCGCTTCCATCTCCCCGCTGTCGACCATCCGGCTCGACTTCGAGGGGAGGGCGCGTACCTGATGAACATGCTCATCGCCAAGATCGAGGGCGGCGACATCCACGAGGTTCCGCGGTACCGTCTGCCCGAACTCGTCGTGCGCGGATCGACGGCGGTCGTGCGGCCGGCGAACGCCCGACCATAACGGTCCGGTTAAGGCTGTTGTGCCACCGCTGAGGGTGTGGGTATGCTGCTCACAACAAAATGTTGTCGACAACAGTGACCGGTCACATTGCCGGAGGTCGAGAACAGACGCGACGAAGCGGAAGGTCGACGATGACGCTGAACCCCACGTTCCCCGGTGTGCTCTTCGGAGCCGCCTACTACGCGGAGTACCAGGAGGAGGGGACGCTGGACCGCGACCTCGACCTGATGGTGGAGGCGGGCTTCACCGTCATCCGGGTGGGCGAGTCGGTGTGGTCGACCTGGGAGCCGCGCAACGGCGAGTTCGACCTCGACTGGCTCCAACCGGTGCTCGACGGGGCGCATGCACGGGGATCGCGGTCATCCTGGGGACGCCCACCTACGCCATCCCGCCGTGGCTGCAGACGCTGCACCCGGAGATCGCCTCGGTGGACGGCCAGGGGCACGCTCTCGGCTGGGGCGCACGCCAGGAGATGGACCAGTCCGTCCCGGCCTACCGCTGGTACGCCGAGCGGATCATCCGCAAGATCGTCGCCCGCTACGCCGATCACCCGGCGGTGATCGGCTATCAGGTGGACAACGAGCCGGGCAACAACCTGCCGCACAACGAGAGCACCTTCCAGGCGTTCGTCGCCTGGCTGCGCGGCCGTTACGGCACGGTGGAGCGGCTCAACGAGGAATGGGGGCTCGTCTACTGGTCGCACCGCATCGCCGAATGGTCGGAGCTCTGGCGCCCCGGCGGCAATCTGATGCCGCAGTACCAGCTCGAGTGGCGGCGCTTCCAGGGTGAGCAGGCCACGGACCTGATCGCCTGGCAGGCGGAGATCGTGCGCGAGTACGCCAGGGACGACCAGTTCGTCACGACCTGCATCTCCTACTCCCGGCCCCAGCTCTCCGACGACCAGCTCGCCGCCACTCTCGACGTGACCGCGGGCAACCCGTACTACCTGATGCAGGACGGCCTCTCGGCCGACGTCGACCTGCCGCGGCGCGCGGACTGGTGGCACACCGGGCCGTGGGCGCTCTTCCAGTGGGGCGACCGCGCCTACTCCTCGCGGCAGGAGCGCTTCCTGGTGACGGAGACGAACGCGCAGTCCATCGGCGGCCCCTGGCAGAACCAGCCGCCGTACCCGGGCCAGATCAAGCAGGCCGCGTTCGCCCTCGTCGCCCGCGGATCGCGGATGGTCGAGTACTGGCACTGGCACACCCTCCACTTCGGCGTCGAGACCTACTGGGGCGGGGTGCTCCCGCACAGTCAGGTCCCCGGCCGCATCTACAGGGAGGTCGCAGAGCTGGGCGCCAGCCTGAAGCGCATCGGCGGCGCGCTCGACGGGTTCGAGCCGGACGCGGACGTGCTGATGCTGCACTCCACCGACACGAAGTGGTCGTTCGAGTTCTACCCGCCGCTCGCAACCGACGACGGCGACGCGGACCGACGCTCCTACGCGCGCATCGTCGACTCGTTCTACCGCGGCTTCAGCGAGACGGGCGCGCAAGTGCGGGTGCAGCACACCCGCCAGTTCCTCGGGCAGCCGACCGCCGAGCTGGTGGAGCGGTACCCCGTCCTGGTCGCCGCGGCCGAATACGTCGCGGACGACGCGGTGCTCGATGCTCTGCGCGCCTACGCCGAGGCGGGTGGCCATCTCGTGCTCGGCATCCGCACCGGCTACGGCGACGAGCTGGCCCGGGCGCGGCGGGGAGTCGCGCCGGACCGCCTGCACGACGCCGCGGGCGTCTGGTACGACGAGTACAGCAACCTGGCCGAGCCCCTGGACGTGACCGCGGCCGAGGGCTTCGAACTGGAGGCCGGCTCGCAGGCCACCGCCTGGGTGGACATCCTCAACCCGGACGGCGCCGAGACCGTCGTCGCCTACCGGCCGACCGAGCTCGGCGCCGAGGCCGCGATCACCACCGCATCGTTCGGCGCCGGACGCGTGACCTACGTCGGCACGGTGCCGAACGAGCCGCTCGCCCGCAGCCTCGCCCGCTGGCTGGTGCCGGAGACCGCGGCCACGGCATGGGAGGCCGCGCGCCCGGTCACCGTCAGCACCGGCCGCGCCGGCGACGGCACGGTGGCGTTCGTCCACAACTGGTCGGGCACCCGGCACACCGTCACGGTGGCCGCCGACAGCATCCACGTGGAGTCCGGCGAGCGGTTCGCCGCCGGAGCCCGCTTCACCCTCGAACCGCGCGGCGTCGCCGTGTTCGAGGTCCCCGGCTCGCAGGCGTGAGACGGATCGCACGGAACCGAAACCAAGAGAAAGAGAAACGCTCATGAGGAAGAAAGCACCGAGAACAGCAGTGGCGCTGGGTACCGGCCTCCTGGCTGTCGCACTCGCACTCACCGGCTGCACCGGAGGGGGCGGCGCGTCGACCGACAGCACCAAGCCCGTATCGCAGGCGGAGATCGACAAGGCGATGAAGACGCCGACGAACCTCACGTTCTGGACCTGGGTCCCCGACATCAAGAACGAGGTCGCGCTGTTCGAGAAGAAGTACCCGGCGATCAAGGTCGACGTCGAGAACGTGGGCCAGGGCGCTGCGCACTATCAGAAGCTCCGCACCGCACTGAAGGCGGGCAAGGGGCTCCGGACGTGGCCCAGGTCGAGTTCCAGTACATCTCGTCGTTCACCGTCACCGACAGCCTGCTGAACCTCACGCCGTACGGCGCGTCGGACCTCGGCAGCCAGTACGTGCCGTGGGTGTGGAACCAGGTCAAGCAGAACAACGGCATCTACGCCATCCCGCAGGACTCCGGCCCGATGGGCAACCTGTACCGCGAGGACATCCTGTCGAAGGCGGGCATCACCACCGCGCCGAAGACCTGGGACGAGTACGCGGCGGACGCGGCGACGGTCAAGGAGAAGACCGGCGTCTACATGTCCAACCTGGCGTCCGGTCAGGCCGGCCAGATGCTCGGACTCCTGTGGCAGGCCGGGGTCAAGCCGTTCGGCTACGACGGAAAGAAGGGGGTGAAGGTCGACGTCGACAGCGCGGAGGCGAAGAAGGTCGCCGCGTACTGGCAGGACCTCATCCAGAAGGGCTACGTCTCGACCGACCCCGACTTCACCGACAGCTGGTACCAGGGTCTGGCCAACGGCAAGTACGCCGGCTGGCTGACCGCGGCGTGGGCTCCGGTCTTCCTGCAGGGCACGGCGGCCAAGACCTCGGGCCTCTGGCGCGCGGCCGACCTGCCGCAGACGCCCGGCGTGAAGGCGGCCTCCGGCAACTGGGGAGGCTCGTCCGACGCCGTGCTGAAGACGACGAAGAACCCGATCGCGGCGTACGAACTGGCGAAGTTCATCAACAACGACCCGGAGTCGACGCTCATGTTCGCGAACAAGCAGTTCCTGTTCCCGACCTCGAACGCGACCCTGAAGGACCCGCAGTTCGTCGACAAGCAGGCGGCGTTCTACGGTGGCCAGAAGGTCAACGAGCTCTTCGCCAACATCTCGACCACGGTCGACACCAAGTTCGACTGGCTGCCCTACATGGACTACGCCTACTCGAGCTACACCGAGACCGTGGGCAAGGCGCTCGCGGCCAAGGGCGACGTCTCGGCCGGCCTGGACGCCTGGCAGAAGGCGCTCGTGGCCTACGGCACCCAGCAGGGCTTCTCCGTCAACAAGTGAGGCCGTGCCGGCGGCGGGAGGACGACCTCCCGCCGCCGGCAGGCCCGCCCCCGGATCGAACAAGGGAGTTCACCATGACCCAGTCCGTCGCACCCGGACGGGTGCGCCCGCAGCGGACCGCGAGACCGCGACCGCGGCGCAGCGCCAACCAGCGGCGGCTGAACCGCGCCGCCTATCTGTTCGTGGCGCCGTTCATGCTCGTCTTCGTCGTGATGCTGCTCCTGCCGCTGTTCTACTCCGGCTATCTGAGCCTGTTCACGACGCAGCTCATCGGCGGCCAGACATTCGCCTGGTTCACCAACTACGTCCGCGCCTTCGCCGATCCGGATTTCCTCGCCGGCCTCGGCCGGATGGCCCTGTTCCTGGTCATCCAGGTTCCGATCATGCTCGCACTCTCGCTGTTCTTCGCCCTCGCACTGGACAGCGGCCGGGTGCGCGGCTCGATCGCCCTGCGGCTGCTGATCTTCCTGCCGTTCGCGGTGCCCGGCGTCGTCGCGACGCTGATGTGGGGCTACCTCTACGGCAACGACTTCGGTCCGATCGCGCAGACCTTCCGCGCCGTCGGGCTCGCGGCGCCCGACCTGCTCAACGCCCAGAACATGCTCGGCTCGATGATGAACATCGTCACCTGGGCGTTCGTCGGCTACAACATGATCATCATGTACGCGGCCCTGCGGTCGATCCCCGCCGAGCTGTTCGAAGCCGCGGAGATCGATGGCGCCAGCCAGTGGCGCGTGGCGTGGAGCATCAAGATCCCCGGCATCCGCCCGGCGATCATCCTCACCGTCATCTTCTCGATCATCGGCACTTTCCAGCTCTTCAACGAGCCGAGCCTGCTGCACGCGATCGCGCCGAACGTGATCGACAACGGCTACACACCGAACTACTACGCGTACAACCTCGCGTTCACGAACCAGGACGTCAACTATGCGGCCGCCATCGCCTTCCTGCTCGGGATCGTGATCGCCATCGTGTCGTACGTCGTCCAGCTCACCACTCAGCGCAAGGAGGCGCGCAATGACTGAGACCGCGACGCGCTCGAGTCTCGCAACGGCGACGACGGCCCGGCCGCGCAGCCGCACCCGGGGCCGGGCGAAGGCGTACAACCGGGAGCGGCAGCGCAGCACGCTGCTCACCGTCCTGCTCTGGATCTGCGCCCTGTACTTCGTGCTGCCGATCGTCTGGCTGTTCATCGCCTCCACCAAGAGCAACGGCGACCTGTTCACCACGTTCGGCTTCGCCTTCGGGCACACCTTCGAGCTGTTCTCGAACATCGGCGCGGTCTTCACCACGCAGAACGGCATCTACACGCACTGGGCGATCAACACTCTGGTGTACGCCGTGGTGAGCGCGACGGGGGCCTCGCTCCTGGCCACCATGGCCGGCTACGCGTTCGCCAAGTATCGGTTCCCCGGCGCCGTGCTGATGTTCAGCGTCGTCCTCGGGGCGATCATGATCCCGCTGACGGCGCTGGCGCTGCCGACGTACCTGATGTTCAGCCAGATCGGGATCACGAACACTCCGGCCGCCGTGATCGTGCCATCGCTGGTGAGCCCGTTCGGCGTCTTCCTGATGCGGGTCTACGCGGCCGACGCCATCCCCGACTCGATGATCGAGGCGGGCCGGGTGGACGGTGCGGGAGAGGCCCGGATCTTCTGGCAGGTCGGCCTCCGTCTGCTGGCCCCCGGCATCGTCACGGTGTTCCTGTTCGCGCTGGTCGGCACCTGGAACAACTACTTCCTGCCGCTGATCATGCTGAACAGTTCCCAGCTCTACCCGCTCACCGTCGGCCTGGCCCAGCAGCAGGCCACCAGCGCGGCCGGCGGCGGCTCGCAGGCGCTGTTCTCGGTCGTCATCACGGGCTCGCTCGTGTCGATCATCCCCTTGGTCATCGCCTTCCTCTTCCTGCAGCGGTACTGGACGACGGGCCTCGCGAGCGGGAGCGTGAAGGAGTGACCGGGGCGGTGCTGAAGGGCGGCTTCGCCTACGGCGGCGACTACAACCCCGAGCAGTGGGCCCCGGAGGTCTGGCGGGAGGACATCGAGCTGATGAACCGGGCCGGGGTGAACCTGGTCTCGGTCGGTATCTTCTCGTGGGCGCGGATCGAGCCGCGCGACGGCGAGTTCGACTTCGCCTGGCTGGACGAGGTGCTCGACCTGCTGCACGCAGGCGGGGTGCGCGTCGACCTGGCGACCGCCACGGCCTCGCCGCCGCCCTGGCTGGCGGTCGCGCATCCGGAGCTGCTGCCCGTGACCGCGGACGGCGTCACGCTGTCGTCGGGCAGCCGGCAGGCGTACTGCCCGAGCTCGCCGGTCTACCGGCGCTACGCCGCACGGCTCGTGGAGGCGATCGTCGACCGCTACGCCGACCATCCCGCGGTCGAGCTCTGGCACGTCAACAACGAGTACGGCTGTCACGTCAGCCGCTGCTACTGCGACGCGTCGGCGGCCGCCTTCCGCGGCTGGCTGGAGGCGAAGTACACGACGATCGAGGCGCTCAACGAGGCGTGGGGGACCGCGTTCTGGTCGCAGCACTACGCGTCGTTCGACGAGATCCTGCCGCCGCGCGCGGCACCCACGTTCATGAACCTGACCCAGCTGCTCGACTTCGACCGGTTCGGCTCGGACGAACTGCTCGACTGCTTCCGGATGGAGAAGTCGATCATCCGGTCGCGGTCGGGCCTGCCGGTGACGACGAACTTCATGGGCTTCTTCAAGCCGGTCGACTACTGGGCGTGGGCGCGGGAGGTGGATGTCGTGTCCGACGACTCCTATCCCGACCCGGCCGATCCGCGCTCGCCGATGTACGCCGCGATGCAGCGCGATCTGATGCGCTCGCTGGGCGGCGGTGAGCCCTGGCTGCTGATGGAGCAGTCGCCCGGCGCGGTCAACTGGCGCGAGCGCAACGCCGCCAAGCTCCCCGGCCAGATGCGCGCGTGGTCGTATCAGAGCATCGCGCGCGGCGCCGACGGAATCCTCTTCTTCCAGTGGCGGCAAGCCGTGGCCGGGGCGGAGAAGTTCCACTCGGGCATGCTGCCGCACGGCGGGACGGACACTCGCGTGTTCCGCGAGGTGGAGCAGCTCGGGCGCGAGCTGGCGACCCTGTCCGTGGCGCCCGGTCTGCTCGGCGCGGCCGTGCCGGCGCAGGTCGCGATCGTGTTCGACTGGGACTCGTGGTGGGCGGTCGAACAAGAGGCGTCGCCGGCTCGGACGAGCTACCTGGAGGAGGTCTTCTCCTGGTACGCGGCGCTCGCCGCATCCGGGGCGACGGTCGACTTCGCGCGCGCGACGGACGACCTCGCCGGCTACCGCGCGGCGGTCGTGCCGGCGCTGTTCGTGGCGAGCGACGGGCAGCTCGCCGCTCTCGACCGTTACGCGGCCGGGGGCGGCACCCTCGTCGTCGGCTTCCTCACCGGCATCCTCGACCCGGACCTCCATGTCCGGACGGGCGGCTACCTCGGCCCGCTCCGCGACACGCTCGGTGTCTGGATCGAAGAGTTCGCGCCTCCCGCCGCGCCCGATCTCGCCGCCCTCGGCGGTGGCGAGCCGCCCGCGCTGCGCGTACGGGGCGAGTTGATCGGAGGAGCCGCGGAGGCGTCACGCTGGGCCGAGTACGTGCGGGTGGAGACCGCGGACGTCGAGGCCGTGTTCGACGGAGGCGCCCTCGACGGCCACCCGGCGCTCACCCGGCATCGCCGCGGGGAGGGCGCCGCCTGGTACGTCGCCACGCGCCTCGACCCGGCGCCGCTCGCGAGGCTCCTCGACGCGGTCCTGACCTCGGCGGCGGTCGACCGGCTGCCGACGGTCGCGGGGGTGGAGTTCGTCCGGCGCGGCGACGTGCTCGCGGCGATCAACCACTCTCTGGAGCCGGTGACGCTCGAGCTGGCGGGGACCGACCTGCTCAGCGGGGCGCCGGCGACGGGGCTGAGGCTCGCGGCGCAGGGGGTGGCGCTGATCGTGGAGTGAGTCGCGCCCGGGCTCACGGCGTGCGTTCCACCACGGCGAGCTCGTACGGGAAGCGGTCGACGATCTCGGAGGCCAGGAAGCCCAGAGGGGCGATCGAGCGGGCGAGGGAGGCGCCGGCCGCCTGGTGCAGGAAGGTCCCCCACACCGCTGCCTGCTCGGGGGCGCACCCGCGTGCGGCGAGACCGGCGATCGCGCCCGCCAAGGCGTCCCCGCTGCCCGACGTCCCGAGACCCGGTCCGCCGCCTTCGACGAGGAAAACCCGTCCGTCCGGGGCTGCGACCACGTTGTGGCAGGTGACGACCGCCCGATAGCGCCGCGCGATCTCGACGATGTCGCTCTGGTCGTCGCGCAGCCGGCGGCCGAGCAGCAGCGCGGCCTCGTCCTTGTTCGGGGTCAGGATGGTGTTGCGCGTCGGGACGCGGCGGCCGGACAGCGCTCCGAGAGCGAAGGCGTCGAGCACGACGGTGCTCTCCCGCGTCACGAGGCGGGTCAGCTTCCCCAGCATCTCCCGGGTCTCCCCGATGTCATCGAGGCCGGGCCCCAGCAGCACGGCGTCGGCCTGGCGCACGTCGGAGGCGGCTGCCGCGAGGGCCGAGCCCCGGATCCGGGCCCGTCCGGTCTCGCGCAGGGGCACGACGCCGCACTCCGGGAAGGCGACGGCCACCTCGACCGCAACGGACGACGCGATCGCCAGGGTGAGCCTGCCGGCGCCCACGCGCAGGGCCGCGCGGCCGGCGAGCAGCGCGCCGCCGGGCGACCGTGCCGCCCCGCCGACCACGACGACGTCGCCGCGCGACTTCTTCGAGGTCCCCGGTGCCGGGAGCGGCCAGCTGCGCAGCAGCGCAGCGTCGACGCGGCGACGCGAGGGCTCACTCGGTGACATGGGCCGCTCCGGGATGTTCGGTGGCGGGAAGGCCCGCCGCGATCAGGTGTGCGTCGTCCGCGAAGGCCTCCACCCGCCAGCCGCCGCCGTCCGCCACAAGGGTGGTCACGGTGGCGTTGCCGACCACGCGGTCGAGGAGGTACGCGTTCAGCTCCTGCTCGGTCCAGCCCAGCAGGACATAGAGGAAGAGGCTCACGACGGCGTCGTGCGTGAAGACCAGCACGGGACGACGGTCGGCGGCCGGGAGCTCCCGGGCGAACGAGCGCAGCCGGAGCGCGACATCCGTCCACGCCTCTCCGCCGGGGGCCGGTAGTAGAACGTGCCGAGCCAGCGGCGCCGGGCCGCCTCCTGCGGCAGACGCGTGTCGACGCCGTGTCGGGTGAGGGCGTCCAGGATGCCGAGCTCGCGGTCGCGGAGGCGCTCGTCGACGACGAACGCGTCGCCGTCCAGCGCGAGCCGGGCCGTGCTCACCGCACGCCGGTAGGGCGAACTCCACACCAGTGCTCCACGGCGATCGGCTCCGAGCTCGGCCGCGAGACGCGGACGGAGGGCGGCGGCCTGCCGCTCGCCCAGTTCGGAGAGCGGGACGTCGGCGTCACGTGCGCCGACGTCGATCACCTCCTCGCCGGCCGCCTCCGCGGCCGTGGCGGCGACGTTGGCGGTGCTCTCACCGTGGCGGACGAGCAGGATCTTCGCGGCGGTCATGGCCGGGAGTGTACGCGCGGGGTGGCGGGGGCACCGAGGGGTCTGCGCCGACGCGGGTCCCGCTACTCCCCGGAGAGTAGGCGCAGCTACTCCGCCGGCCGGATGACGACGATCCCGCGCCGGACGAGGATGGGCCCGAACGTTGCGATCCGTCGAGTGAAAGGGACCCCATGTCCGCCGCGCCCACCCCTCCCGCTTCTCCCGCGGACGTCGTCCGCCGATCCCGCGAGGCGTTGAGCGCGCTCGCCGTCCAGTTCCTGCTCGGGATGGCGGCGAACCTCATCGGGAGCCCGGAGGAGAACGTGGGCGCCGCCCGCGTGATCGCCGGTGTCGTCCTCGGCCTGCACGCGCTCGTGGGCATCGGGCTGATCGTCGTCGCGGTGCGAGCCTGGCTGACCGCCCGTCGCGAAGGCGTCGCCCCGCGCGCTGCGCTGTGGGCGTTCGTCGTGATCCTCCTGACGTTCCTCGCCGGGGTCGCGACGATGTTCACCGGGAGCGGCTGGCTGTCGTTCCTGATGTCGGCCGGGTTCGTGGCGGCCGCGGCACTGTACGTGGTGGTGGGTGCGAGCGCACTGCTCCGTGCCGGCGCCGTCGCGACGGCGCGGAACGAGCGCGTCGACTGATTACACGCGGGCGGCGCCCGGACACCGAGGTGCCCGGGCGCCGTTCGCATCCTTCCCCTACTTCAGCGTCATCGTCTCCATCCCCAGATACGTCTTCGCCGCCCACGACGCGGGGTCGTCGGCGAAGTGCCGGCGGAGGGCGCCGTTCTGGAGGGCGTTGTCGATGGACATCATGATCATCGACTGGTCGAGCACCAGGCGGCGGTGGCCGATCTGGCCGGTCGCCGGGTTGACCGCGTCGTAGAAGCCGCCGTCCTGGGTGTAGATGCCCGGGTAGAGTGTGCGCAGCTTCTGGATGTTCGCGTACGCGTCCTGCGGGAGCACGCCGAGCGTCGTGAAGGAGGCGTGCGGAGTGACGACGTCCTCCGTCGAGCAGCCCGGGCACTGGGCGAGCGCCTGGCCGGCCGGGAACTTCTGACCCGTCGCGCCGTAGATGCCGTAACCGCCGGTGTCGTCGGCGGTGCTCGACGGGGACATGCCCCAGACCGGGTAGCCGAGGGTCTGAGTGGCGTACTTCTCCTGCACCTGCGCCGTCCTCACGTCCGCCAGTCCGAAGCCGTTCTGGCCCCAGGTGGTCTCCGGGACGATCTCGTTGGCGAGCATCGCCTCGAACATGCCGCCGCCCCAGGTCGGCAGGAAGGTCATCGATGTGCCGGGATAGGTGTAGTGGCCCTCCCAGACGTTGAAGACCTTGCCGCTCTGCGGGTCGGTGTACTTCTGCCAGTCCCCGCCGACCGGCCACTGGCCCTGCCAGGAGAAGTCCGGATCCGTCGCACACTGCTTCGGCGGGAGGGTGCGCCAGGTGCGCCACCAGACGTCGCCGGGCATCTGGTGGAGGCCCATCCCGATGTACATCGCGATGCGCGGGTCGCTGTAGAGCGCGCCGTTGTGGTAGCCGGCCGGCCCCTGGCCGGCGTAGTAGCCGCCGTACATCTGACCGGTGGGCTGGTTGCCCGCGATGGCCGGGTTGGTGTTGCACGCGGTCTGCGCCCGGTCGTCGTAGAAGATCGAGAAGTCCATCGGGGCGATGAGCGCGTCGATCTGCGTGCGGAGCTCGGGGAGCGCCTGGCGCGCGACCAGCAGGCCGGACGCGTACCAGCCGTTGTCGACCGCGGAGAGGAACGAGCAGTTGTCCTGCTTCGGCGTCGTCTCGGTGGAGCAGTCGGCCGCGCCGGGGTTCAGGATGGCGTGCCCGTTCGTGGTGTCATACCACTGGAACAGGAAGCCGTGCGAGCGCTTCAGCGTGGCCACCGTGTCGAGCGTGGACGAGATCAGGGCGCGCTCCTGCGGCCGTTTGATGATTCCCAGATCGCCGGCGGAGACCACGCCCTCCAGGTAGGTGCCGATGTTCGCGGCGGAGGTGTACTGGCCCTTCGTGGTCCCCGGCCCGAGGTTGTCGAGCGGGAGATGGGTGACGGGGTCGGTGTCGTTCTGGAAGAACGTCCAGGTGTCCTTCGCGACCTGGAGGAGGCTCGCCTTCTGGGCGGCGGTGAGCGGCGGCTGCGCGCTCATGCCCTGCATGCCGTTGGCGTTCTGGCTCTGGTCGCCCGGCGTGCCGGTGGCGAACGCCGTCTGAGCGGTCGCGAGGGAGGCGACGGCGAGGACGGCTGCCGCGCCGGCCCTCACGATCGCGGTGGTGCGGCGTGAACGCCGCGGCGGTTGGGGTCTGGTCATGGGACAGTCTCCGTTTCGTGTCTTCGTCGACAACTGCTCGCGCGGGAACGCACTCCCGTGGAGCGATCACCCCGCGCACCGTATGCGCATACATTCGATCGCGCAAGACCCTGCGGATGGCAGTTCGGATGCTGTGCCAGCGCCTCCCGGTACTGAGGGTCCGTCGCCAGCAGCAGGCCGGTCATCAGCGCGCTCGTGAGCTGCGTCGAGAACAGCGTGTTGCCGGCCAGGCCGCCCGGGCTCTCCAACGTGCCGAGCAGCACGCGCGCGAGGCGCATCCACTCGGCGCCCCGTCCGGTCCGGACGTCCAGAAGGAGGGGAAGCGGATCTCGTCCACCGCGTCGACGCCGAGCATGCGCCCGAGCTCGCCCTCCAGCACGGCGCGGTCGAACCGCAGGTGTGCGAGCCGGTCGCCCGGGGACTCCCAGCCGTCGACCTCCAGCGCGTCGAACGGCCCGGAGACCGAGGCGACGTCGGGGTTCGCCGTGAACTGGTGCGAGCCGACGTACTGCTCCAACGGCCCGAGCGTCGGGACGCTCACCCCGTACGAGCCCTCGACGCCTCGGAAGCCGATCGTCACCCGCGTGCCGAAGCCGACCAGGCCGAGTGAGACGGGCCCGACGCGGGTGCCCACGACCCGGCACTCGAAGCCGAGCCCGCGGCCGGCCGGGCGGATGGCGCCGCCGTAGAACATCTTCGACGCGACCGCGCGCGCCTCGTCCGCATCACCCGTCGTGAAGGACGACACCCGGCCGTCCGGGAGCGTCATGTGCCGAAGCTCCTCCATGAGGGGAAGCGGCGCGGGAGGGCTGCCCGTCACGCGGCGAGCTGGGCGGCCCACGCGCGGCGCAGGCCCTCGCGCGCGCGATAGGTGAGGGCGGCGGCCGCGTTCGGCGAGATGCCGAGAACGCCGGCGACCTCCGACGACGTCAGCTGCTCCACCTCGCTGTACCACAGGGCGTTCCGCCACCGCTCCGGCAGTCCGCCGAGCACGGCGGCGACACGCGACCGCTCCCAGAGCACGTCCAGGTGCTCGTCGGTCCACGGCTCGTCGCCGTACGCCCCCGGGTCCTCGACGGCGACCTCCTGCCGGGCGGACCCCCAGGCGGCGGCTGCGTTGCGGATCGTGGTGTAGAGGTAGGCGCGGAAGCCGCGGACCGGCCCGTTGCCGTTCCGGAGCGCCCGGAAGATCCGGGCGAACGCCTCCGCCACGAGGTCGTCGGCGTCGAAGGCGGAGGTCAGGGAGGCCGCGAACCGGCGCCCGGCGTCGGAGTGGCGGCGCCAGAGCTCGGCGAACGACGCGGTGTCGCCTGCTCGGCTGCGGGCGACGAGGTCGTCGTCGACGGCGGTGTCTGGGTACGGGCGCATGGCGGTTCCTTCCGGGGACGGCCGCGCGCGACGAGGGAGGCCGCCCCGACGATTCGGGAGAGGGCCGCCCTGCTGTGCGGAGGGGTCCGGATCGGGCGCCGGATCGAGTGCTCCGCGGGGGCGGCACAGGGACGGAAAGAACCTATTTCCGCGCGCGAACGCTCGAAAGCCGATCTGGGACAGGCGGGTGGCCGGTTTGGGACACGGTCATCCGAAGGGTGACGGGACGGGCCGCGGCGGCCTCGTGCGCGTCTGTCAGTCCCCGGAGCCCCGTTCGCCCTGGTCCGCGACCGCCGTGAGCTGCGCCAGGAACCCGGCGACCGCTGCCGCCCCCGCTGGTCGAGCTCCGTTGCGACATCGAGCATCCGCCGGTGCATGTCCGCCAGGGTGTGCCTGACCTCCTCGTCCGCTCCCGGCGTGGCACGGATCGTCAGGCTGCGCCGGTCCTGCGGGTGCGGGTGGCGGGTGACGTGGCCGGACGCGGTGAGGCGGTCGAGCATGGCGGTGACCGAGGAGGATTTGATGTCCAGGTGAGCACCGAGCTCGACGGGGGTCGCGGAGCGGCCGTCGGCCTCGGCCTTCAGGAGGAAGCGCAGCGCCTTCAGATCGGCTTCACCCATCCGCATCGACTCGCGGGCGCGGCGGCGCATGGCCTGCTCCGCAGTGCGGTACTCGCGCAGCGAGGCGATGACACGGACGGCGTGCGGGGGCGCCGTGTCGTACCAGGGCGCCTCGCTCATCGGGTCGAGCTTAGCGGGAGCCCGCCTTGGCCGCCCGCTGCGTCGTCGTCGCACCGGCGGCGGCGGGCGTGTCGATCCGGTCGACCGCATCCCGGAGGCGGTCCATGAAGTCCACGATGGTCTCCGCGTCCTCCGGAGTCAGGTTCGACGCGACCTCGACCAGCTCCTCGCGGACGTCGCCGAGGATGGTGCGCTGGAGCCGGTCGGTGGGGACCGTCGGCTCGATGATGAGCGCGCGGCGGTCGAAGGGGCTGGGGACCCGGCGGATGTGACCGGCCTTCTCGAGGCGGTCGAGGAGGACGGTGATGGACGAGCTCTGGATGCCCAGGTACTCCGCGAGCTCGCGCGGCCCGACCGTCGTCCCGTGCTCACTCGCCCGGAGCAGGTAGCGGAGCGCCGAGATGTCGTTCTCGTTCATCCGCATGGCCTTCTCGGACCGGCGTTGCATGGCGCTGTCGGCCTCGCCGTAGGCGCGCAGGTGCTCCAGGACCTCGATCGCCCGCTCGCGGTCCGTCTCGGCGCTGTACCAGTAGTGGGGCGCCGGACGCGTGCTGTCCGTCGTCATGCAACAGATGATAGACCATCTACAAGCTAGAGAGTCTAGCGACTAGCCGACCGCGACGCTCCGCTCACCGGAACGGCCACGGCGGTCACGGTATCGGCCCAGATCGGTCGGCTCCTCTGTCACCAGCAACCCGCTGGTGCGCCCCGACATCTCGATCATGCTGTTGAGCCACGCGCTGTTCAGGCCGCCGAGGTCCGCGCTGTCGAACTCGTAGCGGATCGGGATGGCCGTGCGGGATGAGCCTAGCTGATCGCTAGGGCGTCTAGCTACATGGATTTCTAGATGCTCGATCGTCGCATCAGTAGCAGGCCGAAGCCCCCGAATCAACCCCCGGCCGAAAGTTGCTTAGACCGTCGATTAGCTAGAAGCTCTAGTTACTTCAACGAATCTCGCACCACCGTTCGGCCGAAAGGGAAAGTCATGACGATCGCGGTCAAGGCAGCTCGCCCGCTTCCGCAGCGCTCCGAGACCCGGGTGCGCCACAGCGTCCGCACGGCCTCAGCGCCCGGTCAGAGCGAGCACCTCGCGTGGCGTCAGCCGGTGGCCGGGCTCTGGGTCGCCGAGACCCCGTCGGCCTACCTCGGCATGATCGAGCAGACGGACGACGGCTTCACCGCGTCGGCCGGCGACGGACGGTCGCTCGGCTCCTTCGCCGCTCTCGCCGACGCCAAGATCGCGGTCTACGCGAACTGGTTCCGGCCGCAGAAGACAGGGCTCATCGGGTGGCTGCTGCGCCGGGCATGACCGACGACGCCGAGGAGGCCGTGACCGACTGGAGCGAACTCGTCCCGAAACGTGCCTACGTCCTCCGTTCGCCGGCCGGCGACGACCTGCTCTCCACGTACGGCGGACCCGGCGAACAGCCGGGCTCCGCGGTGTTCTTCGCACACTCGCCGGAGGGCGACGGCGAACTCGCCATCGGCCCCGACGACGGCTGGACGGTGCTGCGCAGCGTCCAGGAGGACTAGATTTCGCTCATGAGCGCCGCGACGGAGGGCAAAGCCCAGATCCGGAAGGCCGCCCGCACAGCGGGCGACAGCAAGTTCCTCGAGTATCCGGCTCGTGGCGGGTTCGCCGCGAGCGGGCTCGTCCAAGTCCTGCTCGGCGGGCTGGCCATCCAGCTCGGGGCGGCTCATGTCGGGGAGCCGGACCAGAGCGGTGCGCTCGCCGAGGTGGCGAAGATCCCCGGTGGCTTCATCGTCCTCTGGATCGCTGCCATCGGGCTGTTCGCCCTCGCGCTCTGGCTCCTGATCGAGACCGTCCTGGTCAGAGCCGCGTCGACGGCCGACCGCTGGCTCGCGCGCGCGGAGTACGTGAGCAAGGCGGTCGCCTACGCCGTCCTCGGCTTCACCGCCGTCGCCTTCGCCGACGGCCATCCGTCGCACGCCAGCACGACCACCCGTCAGGTCAGCGCGGGGATCCTGGCCTCACCCGGAGGTCAGCTCGGGCTGGGCGTCCTCGGCCTGGTGACCGGCGCCGTCGGCTGCTACTTCGTCGTCAAGGGGGTCCGGCGCCGCTTCCGCCAGGACATCGAGGTGCCGAGCGGCGCCGCCGGGCATGTGATCGTCGTCCTCGGCGTGGTGGGCTACATCGCGAAGGGCATCGTGGTCGTGCTCGCGGGCGTCGCCTTCATCCTCGCGGCGGTCCGCGCGCAGCCCGCGACCGCGACGGGCCTGGCGGGCGGGCTGGGCGCGTTGCAGGAGCTCCCGTTCGGCGGCGTCGCGATCGTCGTGGTGGGGCTCGGGCTCATCGCGTCCGGCGTCTACAACATGGCGCGGGCGTGGCTCGCGCGGTTCTGAGGCCGAGAAGACCCTCCGGTTGCCTCGACCGGGCCGTAGCGGCTCGTCGACGACCGGGTACCGGCCTCCCGCGTTGTGCAGCCGCTCGCGTCGCTCGACCTCGTGGAGGACGGCCTTGGCGAGGAAGTGCGCCCAGGACCGGTCGTGCTCGGCCGCGGCCGTCCTCCGGTAGGTCTCCCGTGCGCGGGCCCGGAGCGCCGTGGAGACCTGGAAACTCACGCTGTCGCGGGGGCCCCCTGCGGATCCGGCTGCGTCTCGGCCATCGTCATCGTGTCTCCTCTTATCGCCGACGCTCCTGAGAGAGCGCCGGCGCCGGGGAGTATGACGCGCGCCGTCAGCCGGTCGACGCGCGCATGACGAGCTCGGCGGGGAGCTGCTCGGTCTCCGGGGCGTCGCCGCCGTCGATGAGGGGCACGGTCCTGAAGACCCGGGCTTATGGTGTCAAACGGTTCACGTTCCCTGAAGAAGCGGAGGCTCCATCCGATGGAGAAGATCATCCTCGACTGCGATCCCGGTCACGACGACGCCATCGCGCTCATGCTCGCCCACGGAAACCCGCAGATCGAGCTGCTCGCCGTGACGACCGTCGCAGGCAACCAGACCCTCGGCAAGGTCACCCGCAACGCGCTGTCCGTCGCGCGCGTCGCCGGAATCGCCGGCGTCCCGTTCGCTGCCGGCTCCGACCGCCCGCTGGTGCGCCCGATCGAGGTCGCGCCGGACATCCACGGCGAGTCCGGCCTCGACGGGCCCGTGCTCCCGGAGCCGCTGATCGAGCTCGACGTCCGCCACGCGGTCGACCTCATCGTCGAGACCGTGATGGCCCACGAGCCCGGCACCGTCACGCTCGTCCCGACCGGCGCGCTGACGAACATCGCGCTCGCCGTGCGTCGCGAGCTTCGGATCGTGGAGCGCGTCAAGCAGGTCGTCCTCATGGGCGGCGGCGTGCAGGTGGGCAACTGGAGCCCGGTCGCCGAGTTCAACATCGTGATCGACCCGGAGGCCGCGGACATCGTCTTCAGCGCCGGCTGGAAGGTCGTCATGGTCGGCCTCGACCTCACCCACCAGGCACTCGCGACCCCGGAGGTCCGCGAGCGCATCGCCGCGGTCGGCACGGCTCCCGCACGGTTCGTCGGCGAGCTGCTCGATTTCTTCGGACGCACCTACTCGGAGACGCAGGGCTTCGACAGCCCGCCCGTCCACGACCCGTGCGCGGTCGCCTACGTGATCGACCCCACGATCGTGCGCGCCGAGCGGATGCCCATCGCGATCGAGACGCAGGGGCGGCTGACCACCGGGATGACCGTGGCCGACCGCCGCAGGCCCGCTCCTGACGACTGTGCGACCTGGGCCGCGCTCGAGCTCGACCGCGAGCGGTTCTGGGGCCTCGTGGTCGACGCGCTGGAGCGCATCGGCGACCCGGAGGCCGGGCGGTGACTTCGGGCAGGATCGTCGTCGTCGGTTCTCTGAACGCCGACCTGGTCGTGCGCACGGAGCGGTTCCCCCGGGCGGGCGAGACCGTCTCCGGAGGCGACCTGCTCGTCGGCGCGGGCGGCAAGGGCGCCAACCAGGCCGTGGCCGCCGGCCGGATCGGCGGCGACGTCGCGATGGTCGGCGCGGTCGGGGCGGACGCGCACGGCGAGCTGCTGCGCTCGGCCGTGGCGGCGGCAGGCGTGGACACGTCCCACGTGGCCGTCCGCGACGGCGCGGCGACCGGCACGGCCCTCATCACCGTGGCCGAGGACGGCGAGAACACCATCGTGGTCTCCGCGGGCGCCAACGGCTCGCTCACGCCGGACGACCTCCCGGACAACGTCTTCGACGGCG
The DNA here is from genome assembly GCF_050632895.1 of Leifsonia sp. L25. The sequence goes on from NZ_JBODRZ010000003.1 coordinate 2,466,535, forward strand.
CGGCCGTGCTCGGCCTCTGCCTGGAGGTGCCGCCTGCGACCGTGCGGGGCGCCGCCGAGCGTGCCCACGCGGCCGGCGTGACGGTCGTCCTCAACCCGTCTCCGTTGGGGGCGGCCGCGCGCGACCTCGTCCCGGTCGCCGACGTCCTGCTCGTCAACGAGGGGGAGGCGGAGGCGCTCCTCGGCCTGGCGGAGGGCGCAGTCGCGTCCGACCCCGCCGCCGTGCGCGACGGATTCGCCGGGCTCGGGATCGCTCGCGCGGTCGTCACCCGCGGGGCGGACGGCTGCCTGATCGTCGACGGGGACGCGGCCCCCGCGCACGTCGCCGCGGTGCGGATCACAGCCGTCGACACGACGGGCGCGGGCGACGCCTTCATGGGCTCGCTGCTCGTCCGGCTGGCGGAGGGCGACGCGCTGGTGGACGCCGCGCGGTTCGCCGTGGGCGTCGGCGGGTACGCGGCCGCGCATCCCGGCGCACAGGCGTCGTACCCGGATCCCGAGCAGCTCGCGGCCTTCCTCGCGGGGCCGGCGCCGTACGAGGCGCGGTGAGCCGTCAGGCCGTGTGACGCGAGGACGCCGCCAGCGGCACGTGCCAGCGGAACCGCAGCGACAGCATCCGGAATGCGAACACCAGCGCCGCGACCGCGGCTTCGGTCCACGGGTTGTAACCGCCGAGGTTCCACAGCACGGCGATGATCGCCGCACCGAGCATCGCCGGCACCGCGTAGACGTCGTGCGGGTCGAAGAGCCGCGGGTCGCGGTTGGCGACCACATCCCGGAGCAGGCCGCCGCCGACCGCGGACGTCACGCCGAGCACTGCCGCAGCGATCGGGTTCGCGCCGCGCTCGAGCGCGATCACGGTGCCGGTGATGCAGAACAGCGCGAGGCCTCCGCCGTCGAAGACCAGCAACGTGCGCGAGAACCGCTGCACGGCGCCGAACAGGACGTAGACGAGCACGGCCGCCACGACGGGCGGCGCGAGGTAGATCGGCTTCGCGAACGCGTTCGGGGTGACCCCGAGGACGACATCCCGGATGACCCCGCCGCCGAGCCCGGTCAGCGAACCGAGCAGCAGCGACCCGACGATGTCGAAGCCGCGCCGGGCCGCGAGCAGGCTGCCCGAGATGGCGAAGAAGAAGGTGCCGAGCAGGTCGAGGACGAGGGGGACCACCAGCTGCACCTCACTCACCGGGGCCACGCCCGTCGCGTCGCCGCCGCTCCGGCGGGCAGAGGACAGCCTCTCACGGGCGACGGTGACGGCTCACGCCGCGCCGCGGTCGAACCCCGGCCCGAGCGCGCTGAGGGCGAACGACGCGATGTCGAGGATCGGCGCGTTCGTGTACTGCGCGATCGTCCGCCGGAACTCGGGCAGCAGCGTGCACTCCAGCACGAGCGCGCCGATGCCGTCGAGCCGGCCGCCCGGCGCGCACTCGCGTTCGAGCACGGCTTCCACGCCCGTGCGCAGCGTGTCGAGGTCCCAGCCGTTGCCGAACGCGTGGTCGTTCGTGAGGATGCCGTTCCAGCCCGGCTGGTCCTCCAGCCCGACGATCGTCAGGCGCGGGTGCAGCGGGTCGGAGGCGAGCATCCGGGTGGCGAGCGGCGCGGACACGGTGAGCACGCCGATCCGTCTGCCGGTCAGGGTCGCGGCGAGCGGCAGGAGGTCCAGGCTGCTCGTGAGGGTGTTCGCGGTCGGGAGGCCGGACTGGCGGGCGTAGTAGAAGAAACCGCAGTCCGTGATGATCAGCGAGCAGTGCGCCAGCCGTTCCCTGGCGCGCCAGAAGGCGTCGATCGCGACCGGGTCGCCGGCGACGAGCTGCTCCACCCGGGCGCCGCGCGCGACGGCGTAGGACACCGGGATGCCCGGCCAGCTCGCCGGGTTCTCGAAGAAGCCGACCGGGTTGGCGCTGATCGCCGGGGCGCCGGCCTCGACGCAGTCGAGGTCGTCGACCGCGTACGAGTCGAGGTCGCAGAGGATGACGCCGAGTGTCCGTGCGGTCATGCCGACACCGAGGCCACGACCGGTCGCGCGGTGTCGCGAGCGGCGCTGCCGACGACGGCGACGGCGTTGACCTCCACCCGGATTCCGGGGATGTTCAGCTCCTTGCCGATCAGGATGCCGGTCGCGGTCGGACCCGGCTTCGGGAAGTAGCTGAACCGGATGTCGTAGGTGCGCTGCCACTCCTCGACGCTGAGCTCGCCCGAGTAGAACGTGTTGAACGTGGACCACGTCGCCCATCGTCCCACCGAGGTCCTCGATGACCGCCTGCAGGGACTGCATCACCGCGTGGCACTGCGCCTCGATGTCGCCGGGGTGCCGCACGTTGCCGTGCTCGTCCAGGTCCTCCTGGCCGCCGACCCAGATCATGTCGCCGACCCGGATGCCGTGGCTGTGGTTGATGGTGAAGTGGCCGGGCACCTGCCAGTGGCCAGGAACCTGTGCGATGAGTCGTTCGGCGGTCATGATCTTCTCCTCTGAAAGCCGGTGATGTGGGTTCGATCACCAGTCTGCGAGTCGACGGGGGCGAGCGCACCGTTCCGAGCGCGGCGGTCGCTGATGCTGCCGCAAGGGATCCTTCGGCTGGGCCGCCCCGGTCAGTTCCCGGCTGTGGCCGCCGCCTGGATCACGGCTTTCTGGGTGGCCGCGGCCTGGCGGATCTCGTCCAGCACCGCGCGGACGATCGGGCGGCGCTCGTCCGCCGCCCGCGTGACCGCCAGGACCCGGCGGCCGAGGTGGGGCCGGTCGAGCGAGTGGATGCTCACCGGAGCGACGCCGCGGTCGATCGACAGCGGCGGCAGCACCGAGATGCCGCGGCCGCGCGAGATCGACTCGACCAGCAGGAGGAGGTCCGCAGTGTGCCAGCGCACGTTCGGCTCGAACCCCTCCGACCGGCAGGCGAACCGCACCGCCTGCCCGCAGGCGCCGAGCTCGTCGGGCATCACCCACGGTTCGTTCTTGAGGTCGGCCAGCCGTACCTTCGACGGCATCTCGAACGTGGGCGGAACGACGAGCACGAGCGGCTCCCGCAGGAGCTCGGTCGTGTGCAGGTAGTCGGGGAACGCCATCGGCACGTTGTCGTAGAGGTCGATGATCGCGACGTCGAGCGCGCCGCCGAGCAGGAGGTCGATGCTCTCCGAAGGCTCGATGACGTTGACGGTCAGCTCGACGTCGGGAGCGTCGGCGGCCAGGCTCTCGGCGACCGGGAGCAGCACGAAGCGGGCGACGGACGGGATGGCGCCGATGCGGACGCGGCCCGCGAGCTCGCCGCTGAGCTGGTCCATTTCGGCGCGTGTGGCCTCCAGCAGGCGGAGGATGCGGCGGGCGTGCTCGACCAGGATCTCGCCGGCGCCGGTGAGTCCGACACCGCGAGGGGAGCGGTCGAGGAGCTTCACGCCCGCCTCCCGCTCGAGGATGCTGATCTGCTGCGAGACCGCCGAGGAGCTGATGCCGATCGTCCGTGCCGCCCCGGCGAGCGAGCCCTGCCGCGCCACCTCGCTGAGCACGCGCAGGCGGGGGACGTCCGGGAGCGAGTTGTCCGTCATGCGCACATTCTTCCATGATTAGTTGTACTTACGACAGTCTAAGGATTATCGTAAGAAAAAGCTTCAACTCTCGCCCCCGAATCGAGTAGACGACGATGTCACCTGAACGCTCCTCCGCCGAAGCCCCGGCGACCGCCGCGCCGCACACGGTCGGCGCACGCGGCCACGTCCTCCGGGCCGTCGAGCACGCGATCGACCAGGCCAGGTCCGACCTGATCGGGCTCAGCCACTGCATCCACTCCACGCCGGAAGTCGGGTTCGAGGAGCACCGCTCGGCCGCCATCGTGTCCGAGTTCCTCCGCCGGCACGGCTTCGCGCCGACCGTCGGTGTGTTCGGGATGCCGACCGCGCTGCGCGTCCAGGCCGGCACAGGCGGTCCGCGGATCGCGGTGCTCGCCGAGTACGACGCGCTGCCGGAGGTCGGGCACGGCTGCGGACACAACGTCATCTGCGCCGCGGCCGTCGGAGCCTTCCTCGGCGTGAGCGCGCAGCTTCCGGAGCTGGGCGGCTCCGTCGTCCTCCTCGGGACGCCGGCGGAGGAGAACGGCGGCGGCAAGGAGGTGCTGGAGCGGGCAGGCGCGTTCGACGACATCGACGCCGTCGTGATGGTGCACCCGTTCACCGGGCCCGATGAGGTGGCGTCCTTCACCTCCCTCGCCGTGCGCGACGTGGAGGCCACCTTCCACGGCGTCGCGGCGCACGCCTCCTCCGCGCCGCACGAGGGCCTCAACGCCCTCGACGCCGTGGTCGCGGCGTATCAGGGTGTCGCCGCACTGCGTCAGCACATCCCCGCCACCGACCGGTTGCATGCCATCATCACCAACGGCGGCGCCGCCACCAACGTCGTCCCCGAGACCGCGGCGCTGACGGTCGAGGTCCGTTCGGAGTCCCTGGACGAGCTCGTCGACCTCTCGGAGCGCGTGCAGCGCATCCTCGACGGCGCCGCCCTCGCCACAGGCACCCGCCTCGAGGCCCGGTGGGACCCGTTCCCCGCCTACCTGCCGGTGCGCAGCAATTCCGTGCTCGCCACGCGGTACTTCACCCACATGTCGGCGCGCGGCCGCAGGATCGTGCTCGATCCGCCCGGGCTCGTCGGCGGCGGCTGGTCCACCGATCTCGGCAACGTGAGCGTCCGGCGGCCTTCCATCCACCCCACCGTCAGCATCTCGCCGAAGCCGATCGTCATGCACACGGCGCGGTTCGGCCGCCAGGCGGTCAGCCCGCTCGGCGACGCCGCCGTGATCGACAGCGCCGCCGGTCTCGCCGCCACGATGGCGGACTACCTCGCCGACCCGGTGCTCCGCGACGCCGTCGACCGCGACTTCGCTGCGGCGGGCGGCCGTGTCGACGTGGAGCGGCTGCTGGCCGCGCCGGTCAGCGCGCTCTCCTCGACTTCTTTCGACGGAACCTGACGATGCTGCTCAACCCGGTCCATCTCCGCACGCTGTCCGTCGTCGTCCGCACCGGCTCGTTCGCGGACGCCGCGCGCCAGATCGGCTACACCGGGTCCGCCGTCTCGCAGCAGGTCGCCGCCCTGGAGCACAGCCTCCGGGCGACCCTGTTCGAGCGTGACGCGCACAGCATCCGGCCGACCGCCGCGGCGCTCTTCCTGGCCGAACGCGCCCATGACATCCTGATGGCGCTCGGCGCGCTGGAGGACGACATGCGCGGCCTCAGCTCGGGAGGCTTCGGCCGGCTCCGCATCGGCGGCTTCGCGGCGGTGAACGAGCGCCTGCTCCCGTGCAGCCTGGCGGACTACCGCCGGTCGCACCCGAACGTCGACCTCGCCCTCGACGAGGGCGAACCGGACGAGCTGGTTGCCAAGCTGCGCGACGCGCTGCTGGACGTGGCGGTCGTCTACGAGTACGACCTGGTGCCCCAGCGCTGGCCCACCGCTGCGACGATGACGCCGCTGCTGGACGAAGAGCTGTTCCTGATGGTCCCGGAGTCGCACGTCCTCGCGGGCGCGGACTCCGCGCAGATCGACCAGCTCGCCGCCGAGACGTGGGTCTCGACGCGGGAGGGCTCCGCCGGCGACAGCTGCCTGATCCGTCTGTGCGGGGGAGCGGGCTTCGACCCGCTCATCGCGATGCGCGGCGCCCGCGCGGACTCCGTGCGCGGCATGGTCCAGGCCGGGATCGGCATCGCCCTCGTGCCCGCGCTGTCCGCGGCTCCCGCGGACGGGACGCACCTGCTGCCCCTCGACGGCGGCCTGCGCCGCCATGTGCTCGCGCTGCACCGCGCGGAGCACGAGAGCACGCTGGCGGCCGACTCGGTGGCGGCGATGTCCGCGACGGTGCGGGCCCTCATCGACAAGGAGGCCGGGGTCTCTGCGCCCGGCGCCCAGCGCCGTCGCGTCGCGGAAGTCGAGTACCTCGCCCAGCGCGTCGCTGCGGCGGGGTAGCCCCTGCACCTTCGTGCCGAATGTCGACTTTCGCGAGGCGAAAGCCGACATTCGGCACGAATTGCAGTGGGTCAGGCGTCGCTCTCCCCGGTGATGCCGGAGGTGGATTGGATGACGGTGGCCATCTTCTTGTTGAGGGCTTCGTAGAACATGGAGAGGGGGAATTCGTCGTCCAGGACGGCGTCGGTGTATCCCTTGGGTGGTCCGGCGAGGACTTCGTCCGGCAGTCCGCGTGCCCACACCGACGCCGGGTTCGGGGTCAGGGTCTGGGTGAGCATGTCGTAGGCGGCGAGCCAGTGCGCGACTTTGGGCCGGTCGATGGAGCGCCAGTACAGGTCGTTGATGCGGTCCGAGAGGGCGATGACCACGTCGGGGACCTGATCCCAGTCGATGGTGAGCTGGGTGTCGGTCCAGTGCAGCACGTTGTGCTGGTGCAGCCAGGCGAACAGCAACTGGCCGCCGAGGCCGTCGTAGTTTCGGATGCGGCTGCCGGTGATCGCGAACCGGAAGATCCGGTCGAAGGTCACCGCGTACTGCACCAGTTTGGCGTGGTCGCGGATCTGTTTCTGCGCCGGGGACAGTTCCGATTCGGGCAGGGCGCCGAGTTCGCGTTGGAGGCGGACGGATTCGCGGAACGCGGTCAGGTCGCAGCGCAGCTCTTCCAGCGAGTAGAGGAAGAACGGCATCCGCTGTTTGATCATGAACGGGTCGAAGGGCAGGTCGCCGCGCATGTGGGAGCGGTCGTGGATGATGTCCCACATCACGAACGTCTCCTCCGTCAGGCGCTGGTCCTCCAGCATGAGGGCGGCATCCTCCGGGAGTTCCAGTTTCGTGATCTGTGCGGCAGCGGCCACGACCCGCCGGTAGCGGGCGGCCTCCCGGTCCTGGAAGATCGCACCCCACGTGAACGTGGGGATCTCCGCCACCGACACGCTCTCCGGGAACAGCACCGCGGAGTTCGTGTCGTAGCCCGGGGTGAAGTCGATGAACGACAGCGAAACGAACAAGGCGTTGGTGTACCGCTGCTCCAGCTCGCCGATGAAGTCGGGCCAGATCACCTCCACCAGCACGGCCTCGACGAACCGGTTCGTGCTCCCGTTCTGCGTGTACATCGGGAACACGACCAGGTGCGCGAGCCCGTCCTCCCGGTGGAGCTGCGGCTGGAAGGCGACGAGGGAGTCCCGGAAGTCCGGCACCCCGAATCCCTCGTGGGCCCAGCGCGCGAAGTCCCGGTCCAGCGCGGCCAGATACGCCGCGTCGTGCGGAAACAGGGGTGCGAGCGCCGCGACCGACCCGCGGATGGAGCGCACCAGCTCCACCGCCCAGGTGCGGCTGGCCAGCTCGTCGAGCGAGCCGTCCTTCACCTGGAGCTGCTGGAGGTCGATGGCGGCCTGCTTCAGAGCGAGCCAGTCGGGGTTCGCGCGCAGGCGGTCACGGTTCGGCGTCGCGGTGGCGGCGTACTCGAGCTCGGTGTTCATCAGATCCCTTTCGTGGCGATGGCGGGCAGAGGCATGGAAAGCAGGGGCATGGAAAGCAGGGGTGTGGAAAGCAGGGGTGTGGAAGGCGGCGGGCGACGGTGTCGAGGTCGCATCGCCCGCCGCCGGTCTGGGAGTCGGGGGTGCCTGGGGTGGGGAGCAGGCGTCAGCTGATCAGCCGCGGCGCCCCCGTGTTCGCGGCCGAGCCGGGCAGCCCGTGAGACTGGAGGATCTTCGCGAGCTGACCGTTCGCCTTGATCGTGGTGATGAAGCCGTCCAGGGCCTTCAGCAGCGCCGGGTTGTCGAAGGAGATCGGGAAGGTGGTCTGCGGCGGCTGGAGGGAGGCGCCGATCACCGAGTCCGGCTTGGCGACCTTCACCTTCAGGTTCGGGGCGTTGAACGACCCGGAGCCGAAGCTGTCCATCGCGACCTGCAGGCGCCCGGCTTTGAGGTCCTGGTACATGTCGGTGGTCGACTTGTAGATCTTGAGGCCGTCGCCGTAGTAGGCCTTCGCCTCGCCGACCCACAGGTCGCCGTCGACCGTGCCGACGGTCTTGCCCTTCAGCGAGGACACAGAGTCGTAGCCCTCCTTCGACACGAAGGCCATCTGGTCGAGGTACACCGGCTCGGTCAGCCCGACGATCTTGGCGCGGGAGGCCGACCGCCACCACGACCCGGCGGCGACGTCCGAGCGTCCGGTCTGCACGGCGGGGATGACCGCCGCGGTCGCGACCGGAGTCGCGGTGACGGTCACGCACTCCTCCTTGGCGAAGGCGTTGAGGATGTCGCCGTCGATCCCGCCGAGCGAGGTGCCCTGGGAGGTGATGAACGGCGGCAGGGCGGACAGGGTGACGGTCAGCGTTCCCTTGCTGATCGTGCTGAACGTGTCCTTCGGCTTGCAGCCGGCCGCGACGCCGGTGCTCCCGGTCGAGGCCGCGCATCCCGTGAGGGCGGTGGCGAGGACGACGAGCGCTGCGGCTGCTGCGGTTGCGACGATGCGATTCGGGCGGTGTGGCATGGTGCTGCTCCTTCAGGGGGTGGGGACCGGCGCGCGATGGGGCGCCAGGGCTTTCTCGACACGCGTGCTCAACCAGCTCGCCGGGATCGTGATGGCCGCGTAGAGGAGGCCGGCCAGGGTGAGGATGCTCAGGTAGCGGAACGTGGTGGAGCCGATGGAGTAGGCCTGCGACATCAGCTCGGGCACCGCGATGGTGTAGGCGAGCGACGTCGCCTGGAAGATCATGATCGAGAACCCGACGAGCGGCGGGATCGCGATCCGGAGGCCCTGCGGGATGACGATGTAGCGCAGCGTGTCCCGCCGGCTCAGTCCGAGCGCGTCCGCGGCCTCGACCTCCGACTCCGGCACGGCCTGGAGGCCGCCACGGATGATCTCGCTGGTGTACGCCGCGGTGGTCAGGCCGAGGGCGATGACCGATGCGGCGAAGGAGCCGAAGGTGACCCCGACCGTGGGGAGGCCGAAGTACACGAGTTGCAGCACGACCAGCGCAGGGGTGCCGCGCCCGATCTCCACGATGACGATGGTGGTCATCCGCAGCGCCCGGCTGCGGACGCCGGCGCCGAGCGCGAGCAGGAGGCCGGCCGGCAACCCCACGGCCAGAATGGCGCCGGTGAGGCGCAGGCTCACCCCGAGCCCGCCGAGCAGTTGCGGCCAGAACTGGATCCAGTCCTCGACGAGATTCATCGTGCGACCCTCTTTCGGAGCGTGGTGTCGAGGCGCCGGGTCACCCAGGCGCACGGGATGGTCATGGCGATGTAGAGGCCGGCGGCCCAGAGGAACGGGACGATCCCGTTGGCGGTCTGGCTGGCGTCCTGGCCGGCGAAGAAGACGATGTCCTGCACGCCGATCACGGAGGCGATGGAGGAGTCCTTGAGCAGCCCGATCGCGTACGTCGCCGCGGCCGGGATGGACACCCGGAGCACCTGGGGCCCGATCACGGTGGCGAGGGTGGCCGTGCGGGACATCCCGAGGGCGTCGCTGGCCTCCCATTGCCCGTCGCTGATCGCGGTGAGGCCGCCGCGGTAGATCTCCGCCAGGTAGGCGGAGGTGACGACCCCGAAGCCGATGATCGCGGCCGTGAACGGGTCGAGCTTGATCGCGCCGCTGCCGATCCCGAAGTACAGGATGAACAGCCACACCAGCGGCGGGATGCCGCGGACGACCTCGATGACGGCGCGGGCGGCGAACCGCAGCGACGCGAAGCGGGAGCGGCGGGCGAGGGCGAGCGGGACGCCGCCTACGGCGCCGAGGGCGAAGGAGCACACGGTCACCAGCAGCGTCATCTGGACGCCCTGGACGACGACGGCGAGGTGGTCCATGTCAGCGCTCCAGGACCGCGCGCAGGAACTGGCGGGTCCGCTCGGTGCCGGGCGCGGTGAACACCTGCTCCGGCTCGCCTTCTTCGAGGATGGCGCCCTGCGCCATCACGACGACGCGGTCGGAGACGTCGCGCGCGAACTGCATCTCGTGCGTGACGACGACCATCGTCATCCCGGACTTCGCGAGCTCCCGCATCACCGCCAGGACCTCCAGCCCGACCTCCGGGTCGAGCGCGGAGGTGGGCTCGTCGAACAGCATGACGTGCGGGTCGAGCGCGAGCGCCCGGGCGATCGCGATGCGCTGCTGCTGCCCTCCCGAACAACGCCCGGGGAACTGGCTCGCCTTGTCGACCAGGCCGACCCGGTCGAGCAGTGCCATCGACCGGGCGTCGGCCTCGGCCCGGCTGCGGCCGAGCACCCGCTCCTGCGCGAGGCTGACGTTGCGGAGGACGGTCATGTGCGGGAACAGGTTGAACGACTGGAACACCATGCCGACGTCGCGGCGCAGCGCCTGGAGCTGCTTGCGTTTGATCTCGGAGCCGGCGTCGATCTGGGTGCCCTCGACGGTGACGCATCCGCTGTCCGGCACCTCCAGCAGGTTGATGCAGCGCAGCAGCGTGCTCTTGCCCGCGCCGCTCGGGCCGATGATCGCGACGACCTCGCCCTCCCGCACGGAGAGCGACACGTCGTCGATGACGGTGTGCTCGCCGTAGCGTTTGACGACGGACCGCAACGCTATGGCGACCCCGTCGCGGTGATCTGAATCCAGCATGTCGAACTCGTTCCTGGAGGCTGTGGAGACAATCGACCGGGACGGTGTCCGATGCGGGGCCGGCCCCCGCGGCGATGCGGGGACGGGACGGGAACACTGCGACGTCGTTGTCGTGGATTGTTCTGGATCCAGGATGCGGCGGCGCGGCCGCGTGCGCTACGGAACGAGCGCCGCTGTCGGTTGGGGTGGCGTAAGGAGTGTTTTCGCTGGGGGCCGGACGGCTTCCGCTCAGCCTTTCGTGAGGTCCTCCGCCAGCATCACCAGGATGCCGCTCGGCCCGCGCAGGTAGGTCAGCTTGTACACGTCCCGGTAGTCGGCCACGCCGCGGAGCGGATGGCACCCGTGCCTCGCCGCGACCTCCAGCGCCGCGTCGATGTCGTCGACCTGGAACGCGACGCGGTGCATGCCGATCTCGTTCGGGAGGGTCGGTTCGGTCTCGATCGGATCCGGGTGCAGGTACTCGAACAACTCGAGGCGCCCCTGGCCGCCGGGCGTCTGCAGCAGGGCGATGTTCGCGTGGTTTCCGTCGAGGCCGACGGCGGTGTCCGTCCACTCGCCGCTGACCGTGTCGCGGCCGACGACCTCCAGACCGAGGTCGGTGAAGAAGGCGATCGCCGCCTCCAGGTCGCGTACGGCGATGCCGACGTTGTCGAGCGTGATGGGCATGCGACGCATGGTACCCACTCGCCGGCGGCGCGGGGCCCGAGGCTCGCGCGCAGCCCCGGTGCGTCCGCGGAAACCCCCGTAACAGCGGGAATCCGGCAGCCGCGCGCGAACTCCGGTCAGGCTGGAAAACACCTGCCTTCGGCTGCATCATGCATCGGAAATCCGCGCTTGGCAACAGCGGGTTTCGCAGAGCCGAACGCACCAGAGCCCGACCGATCGCTCGGCCGGGCTCTGGCGTGTTTTCCCCATACCCGTAGCTACGGGGACCATAAGCATACGTCCGTCCCCGCGGCGCGTCACGGGAGGTGGCGGCTCACTCCCGGGGGACCCGGACCCGCAGCGCGCCGGGGTCGATCCGGACCCGCATCGAGCTCACTTCCCCGAAGAGGTCGCCGTCGAGCTCGACCTGTTCCGGACGGTTGGAGGTCAGGACGATCTCCTTGCCCTTGAGGTAGTTCATCGCGTGCACCTCGTGGTCGTCGCGCAGGAACCGGCGGCCGACCGTGGTGCGGCGGAGCACGCCGTTCTCCCAGAAGATCTTGACGGCGATCCGCAGCCAGCCCAGCACGTCCTCCGGGCGCAGCACGACGATGTCGAGGATGCCGTCGTCCATCGCGGCGTCCGGCAGCAGCAGGATGTCGGCCTGCAGCGACCCGCAGTTGCCGATCATGACCGTGTGGGCGTGCATCGTATGGGCCCGGCCGCCGTCGAGCTGATAGCGCAGCCGCAGCTCGTTCTTGTCGCGCAGCACCTTGCCGATCGCATGCACGTAGGCGAGCCAGCCCGCCTTCGCCTTGAGGTCCTCGTCGGTCGCCGCGATCATCTGAGCGTCCATCCCGAGCCCGGCCATGACCAGGAAGGCGCGGCGCTCGGTGCCGTCGCGGCCGTCGCGCAGCTCGGCGATGCCGACGTCGATCGCCCGCTCGGTGCCGTCGAACGCGGTGTCGAGGGCGTGCTCGACGTCGTCCAGGGTCAGCGAGAGGTTGCGGGCGAGGAGGTTGCCGGTGCCGGAGGGCAGCAGCGCCAGCGGGGTGTCGGTGCCGCGCAGCTCCTCGGCGACGGTGCGCACGGTGCCGTCACCGCCGGCCGCGATCACCACGTCCACGCCCTCCTCCATCGCCTGGCGGGTCTGACCGGTGCCCGGGTCCTCCGCCGTCGTCTCCAGCCAGAGGGTGTCCTCCCAGCCGTGCCGGCGCTCGGCGGCCGCCAGGGCCTCCCGCAGCCGTTCCGGGTCGGTCTTCACCGGGTTGACCACGATCGCGGCCCTACTCATACGTCTCCCTCTCACGCGTCGTGCTCGGGCGGCGCGACGCTGACCCAGACAGTACGCCTCCGCGAGCCGGCGTGTGCGAGGCTGAGGGGATGCACGTGCTCGACGACCCCGCCTGGAACGCCCTCACCGGCCCGCACGCCGCCCTCGCCGTCGGGGACGACCGGGCCCGCCGCTACCTGCCGGACATGTCGCCGTTCGCGTCCGTCGCCGACCACGGCAGCGACGCCGACTGGGCCCGGCTCGCCGATCTCGTCGGGCCGGGCGCGACGCTGGGCGTGTTCGCCGACGCGGCGCCGGCAGGCTGGGAGGCCGTCGGCGGCCACGACTGCTACCAGTACGTGTTCGAAGGTGCGGACCTCCCGACGGCGCCCGCGCTCGGGGACGACGCGCGCCTCGTCCGGTTGGGGAGGCCGACGTCGACGACGCGGTCGACCTTGTCGAGCGCACCCGGCCGGGCCCCTTCCTCCCGCGCACGATCGACTTCGGCGGCTACCACGGCGTCCGCGTCGGCGACCGTCTCGCCGCGATGGCGGGCCAGCGGATGCGCCCGGACGGCTGGTGCGAGGTCAGCGCGGTCTGCTCCGACCCGCAGTGGCGCGGCCGTGGCTTCGCCGTCCAGGTCATGCTCGCGGTCATGCGCGGCATCCTCGACCGCGGCGAGCGGCCGTTCCTGCACGTCGAGACCGGGAACCAGCGGGCGGTCGCGGTGTACGAGCGGCTGGGGTTCACCCGCCGCGCGCGGATGAACGTCCTCGTCTGCCGCAGCTCGGCGGCCGCGTAGCGCCCACATTCGGCCCGAATGTCGGGAAACCGGCCGCCATTCCCGCGATTCGTGCGGAATCCTCGGCGCGCTCGGCGCGCTCGGCGCGCTACGCAGGCGGCGCGACGCGCTACGCCGGCGGCGCGACGGGGGGCTTCGGGGGTTTCGGGTTCACTCTGCCGTCGATGGGGGCCGGGACGGTGCTTCCGTCGAGGGTGACCAACGCGGGAAGCGGCTGCCCGAGCGGTCCCGGCCACGGCTTGGGCGCGACCGGTGCCGGCCGCGGGCTGGGCGGCGTCGGCTGCGTGATCGCGCTCCCTGGCGCGGGCGGCACCGGCCTCCCGAGCCCCGGCTGCACCAGGTGCGCGAGCGACGGTGCGTCGTCCACGCGCGGCACCCCGAACGTGCCGAGCCCGAGCAGGTCGCAGATGGTCTTCGGGATGGACGCGTGCGAGTGCCACTCCGGGTCGATCGCTTGGGGGACCGCGCCGCCGAACATGAGCAGCGGGATGCGCGAGCCGCCGATGACCTGGAACCCGTCCGGGTGTATCGCGTCCGGCACCGTCTCGATCGCCGGCGTCGGCACCGAGTCGGCGTAGCCTCCCCAGTCGTCCCAGGTCAGGATGAAGACCGTCTCGTCCCAGCCGCCGCCGTCGATCACCGCCTGCACGCGCTGCCAGACGAGCCCCTGCCCCTTGGTCACGTAGTCGGGCGCGGGCGTCGCGGGCGGATGCTCGTCGTAGCCGGCAGGCGACCAGACGTAGCAGACGTCCGGCAGCGTCCCGCCCTTCGCCATCGGGATGAACTGGGACGGCGGGTGCACCTCGCTCGTCCCCGGCGCGGTGGACGTCGTCGTGTAGAACTTGACCGGGTAGCCGCCCTGGTCGGGGAATGCGCCCCAGCTCACGCCGGCCTTCTGCGCGACGCTGAAGATCGAGGGGATGTCCCAGACCGGGTGGGCGCCCACGAACGGCGGGTTCTTGAGCGTCGGCATCTGGCCGCCCACCGCCAGCATGTGGCCGGGCGTGGAGTTGGAGCCCGAGCCGAAATGGTGGTCGCTGAACACGAAGTTCTTGGCGAGCCAGCTGTAATAGGGGATGACCTGGTCGTTGTCGAGCTGCATGGGCTCGGCCGGGTAGTCGCCCATCGCATAGTGCACCCACGCGTTCCGGTCGTGAGGCTGGTCGAAGTCGGGCGCGCTGGTGCGCAGACTCCCGTGGTCGGCGACCTCGGCGCCCCACTCCGCGAGGGAGGGGAAGTAGAAGTCGGTTGTCTTGTTCTCCTGGATAAAGACGATCACGCGCTTCACCGCTGCCATGCGGACTACGCAAGCACGTGCGGGGGCGACGCGCCAGAGGGGGCGTGGATTCTGTGAGGGCCGCCGTCGAAAGCGTCCCCTCACCCCACCATCCCCGTCATCACCACCGCCCCCGCATCCGCCCCGGTCAGCGGCGCCAGCCCCCACGCCTCCTCGATCGTGCGCAGCAGCGAATAATGCGTGAACGGCGTAGCGACGACGGTGTGCGCCCGTGCCGCGGGCCCCGCGAACACGCACGCCACCACGTTGTCGCCCGAGTCCCCTTCGTCGAAGGTCACCACCAGCAGTGACCGCTGCGTCGTGAACGCCGGCGACGTCAGGATCGCCGAGACGTTCGCCTTCAGCCAGGCGTCGCCGGTCGCGACCGAGCAGTTGTGCATGTCGTTGCAGAGGTTCGGGCTGATGAAGGAGAACGCCGGGAGGGTCGACGCCGACGCGAGATCGCCCGCGAGGTCGGAGTACGGGACGTCGTGCGCGGCGCAGTACGCGGCCGACGAGGTCACGCTGGGGAAGTACAGGAACGGGTTGTGCTTGACCGCGTAAAGAGGGGTGTTCGCGGTCGTGCAGGGAGTGGGCATGCTCTCGGCGTACATCCGCCACGAACGGCCGGCGCGGTCGAGCGCCTGGGCGAGGTTCGGGCCGGTGATCAGGCAGGAGCCGCCCGGCGGGTTGCAGTCCGAGGTGATCCCGTCCGTCGTGCCGCTCGTCAGCGCCAGATAGTTCGGGAGGCTGGGGTGCGTCAACGCCGAGTACGCGGTGGCCAGCGCTCCCGCACGGGCGAGGGAGGTCAGGTAGGGGGCCTGCGGGTCGCCGATGACGGAGTGGGCCGGCTTGTTCTCGTCCACGATCACGACGATGTGCTGGATCGCGCTGGACGGGGAAGTCGGGGATGCCCGGGAGGGTGTGGGCGACGACGGCACGGCGGCGGGAGACGTCGGCGCGCGGCTCGGCACCAGGCCCGGCCCCCCGATCGGCGGGCCGCCGGGTGCGCAGCCGGCGAGGGCGAGCAGCAGCGCCGCCGCGCATCCGGCCGCCAGCGCCCTCCCGGTCATGGCAGCACCGTACGCCGCGAGCCCGCGCGCGAGCCCACCGGATCGGGGCGGCTCAGCCCAGCGGTCCCTCGCAGCTCTCCCGCAGCAGCACCGTCACCGGCAGCTCCGTGCTCACCGGCTCCAGGTCGGGGTCGGTGACCCGGGCGACCATGGCGCGGACTGCGGCACGCCCGAGCTCCAGCATCGGCTGCATAACCGTCGTCAGCCGCGGAGCCGAGCGGTCGCCCT
Source organism: Leifsonia sp. L25 (assembly GCF_050632895.1). The sequence goes on from NZ_JBODRZ010000003.1 coordinate 2,482,359, forward strand.
CGTCGATGCCGTCGAAGCCGGTGACGATGACGTCCTCCGGAACCCGCACGCCGGCCGGGCGCAGCGCGTCCAGGACGCCGAGGGCCATCTGGTCGTTGGCGCAGACCAGGGCGCGGGGGAGGCGGCCGCGTGCGATCAGGTCCTCCGCCACCGCGCGGGCGCGCTCGCGGGAGAACTCGCCGTGCAGCACCGGGAGCGCCGTCGGGTTGATGCCGCGGCCCTCCAGCGCGTCCGCGAAGCCGGCGTAGCGCTCGGCGTCGTCGGGAGAGTCGAACGGGCCGGTCAGGTACACGGGGTCGCGGATGCCGTGGTCGTCGATGAGGTGCTCGGTGAGGGCGCGCATGCCTTCCCGGTTGCGCACCGTGAGATGGTCGAAGTGGTCGCCGCGGCGCTGGCCGGCGAGGTACACCACCGGAATGGTCTCCCCGATGCGCTTCAAGACGTCGTGCGGAGCGCTCTGGGCGATGACGGCGAGGCCGTCGACCTTGCCTGCGAGATCGTTCAGGGTGAGCTCGACGCTCTCCGGGGAGCGGCCGCGCCCGACGCAGATCATCAGCGAGAAGCCCTGCCGCCACGCCTCGAGTTCGCAGCCGCGCAGCACCTCCTCGAAATACAGGTTGGCGGTGATGCCGTGGTCGGGCCGGGCGGGGTCGCGCCGGACCTCCACCGTGGCGGTGTCGCCGAGCTCCGGGTCGCTCAGGTCTTCGACCGCGTCGACGCCGGGCAGGAACAGGCCGAGCACGCCGGTGCGGCGGGCCGCGAGACCGCGGGCGCTGCCGCTCGGCACGTAGCGGAGCTCGCGGACCGCGGCGAGGACCCGCTCCTGGGTGGATGCGCGTACATCGGAGGGTCGCGTGAGGACGCGGGAGACCGTCGCGATGGACACTCCCGCGTGCGCGGCAACATCGTACACCGTCGGTTTTCTCGCCACGTTTTCCCCCGAAGTCATCTGTGAATCCGTTGTCAGAATCTCATTCTGGCACGGGGAGACTTATTTCGGGTGGGGTTGAAAGACTTTTCGTATGCGCTTACAGTGGCGGAGCACCAAGTCATTGTCGACTGAAGGGACCACACCGCGATGAACAAGTCCAGAACGCGCCTCCGGCGTTCACTCGTCGCCGTCGCCGCAGCAGCCTCACTGCTCGCGATGAGCGCTTGCAGCCTCCAGACCTCCGGGTCGAGCGGCAACTCGGGGGCCGCCAGCGGCTCCCTCCTCTTCGGGGCAGACGGCGGCAACCCGACGTTCGTCCGCAACTTCAACCCGTTCTCCCCGAACGCGCGCACCGGCGCGCACTACATGTACGAGCCCCTCCAGGTGGTGAACTCCATCGACGGCAAGGCCACGCCGTTCCTCGCGACGGGCGACAAGGTCGTCGACCCGAAGACGATCCAGTTCACGATCCGCAAGGGCGTGAACTGGTCGGACGGCACGCCGCTCACCCCGGCGGACGTCGTCTACACGTTCGACCTCATCAAGAAGACCTCGGCGCTCGACCTGCTCGGCCAGTGGCAGAACATCGACACGATCAGCTCGTCGGGCGACACCGTGACGTTCCACCTCAAGGCGCCGAACGTCCCCGCCGCGAGCATCATCGACCAGCAGATCATCGTCCCGGAGCACGTCTGGAAGACCGTCAAGGACCCGGTGACCTGGACCAATGAGAAACCGGTCGCCTCCGGCCCGTACGTCGTCGGCACCTTCGCGCCGAACCAGTACACGATGGTGAAGAACACCAAGTACTGGCAGGCGGACAAGGTCGCGGCGGAGAAGCTGGTGCTCCCGGCCTCCAACACCGGCCTCCAGCTCGTCAAGAACGGCTACGACTGGGCCTACTCGTTCATCGACAACGTGGACAAGACCTGGGTCGGCGCGAACAAGCAGCACAACAAGTACTGGTTCCCGCCCGGCGGCACCATCTCGCTGATCCCGAACCTGACCAAGGCCCCGTTCAACAACGTGGACTTCCGGATGGGCCTCAGCTACTCCCTGGACCGCAACAAGATCGCGCAGGACGCCGAGGAAGGCTACGTGAAGGCCGCGGGCCAGAACGGCCTGCTCCTGCCGAACGCGCAGCAGTGGCTCAACTCGTCGCTCCCCGATCAGGGCATGATCACGCAGGACACCCAGAAGGCGCTGGCCTCGTTCGCCAAGGCCGGGTACACCCAGCAGGGCGGCAAGCTCGTCAATGCCTCCGGGCAGCAGCTCGCTCTCACGATCACCACGCCGAACGGCTACACGGACTGGCTGCGCGGTGTGCAGGCCGTCCAGTCGCAGCTCCAGGCGATCGGGATCCAGGTCACGATCGACCAGCCGCAGCCGGCCGCCTACACGCAGGCGCAGAACAACGGCGACTTCCAGCTCCTGATGGGCGCGTTCGGCGGCGCCGGCAGCGTGTACCAGGACTTCAACACGCTGATGAGCAGTGAGTTCGTCAAGCCGGTCGGCACCTCCGCCTCCGGCAACTTCGAGCGGTTCAGCGACCCGCAGGTGGACAACCTTCTCCAGCAGCTCCGGTCGGCCACCTCCACGAGCGACCAGAAGAAGTACATCGACCAGCTCCAGGAGGTCATGTACAACAAGGTCCCCGTGATCAGCATGTTCTACGGCGGCCTCTGGGGCCTGTTCAGCGACAAGAGCTTCACCGGCTGGCCGAGCGCGAGCGACCCGTACGCGACTCCGGCCACCTGGACGGAGAACTCGCTGCTGATCCTCACCCACCTCACGAAGGCGAAGTGATCGCAGGCCGGTCGCGGGCGTCGTCCGCGACCGGCCCCGATCCCGCCTCCCCGAAAACGGAAAGGAGGTCGTCGTGCGCTATCTGCTCGGAAAGCTGGGACTCTTCGTCCTCACCTTGTGGGCCGCCGTCACGGTCAACTTCATCCTGCCGCGACTGATGCCCGGCTCGCCGGCGGACGCGGCGATCGCCAAGCTCAGCCAGAACGGCCCGGTCTCGCCCGCGATGCGCGCGTCGATCGAAGCCCAGCTGGGCGTGCCGACCGGCAGCCTCTGGGACCAGTACGTGACGTACCTGAACCAGATCGTCCACTTCGACTTCGGGCCGTCGTTCAGCTACTTCCCGCAGTCCGTCTCCAGCCTGATCGGCGCGGCGCTGCCGTGGACGCTCGTCCTGGTCGGCACCGTCACGATTCTGGCGTTCGTGCTGGGGACGCTGCTCGGCGTGCTGGCGGCGTGGAAGCGCGGCACGGCCCTGGACACCGTCCCGACCGTCGGCGGGCAGTTCCTCTCGGCGTTCCCGTACTTCTGGATCGCTCTGCTGCTGCTGTTCTTCCTCGGCTACGTGGCCGGGTGGTTCCCCACCAGCGGCGCGTACTCGCAGACGGCGACCCCGAACTGGAGCTGGGACTTCTTCACCGACGCGCTGTACCACGGCATCCTGCCGGGCCTGACGATCCTGCTGACCGCGTTCGGCGGCTGGATCATCGGGATGCGCAACACGATGGTCAACACGCTCGGCGAGGACTACGTGACCTTCGCGGAGGCCAACGGCTTGCGCACGCGCACCGTCGCGCTGCGCTACGCCGCCCGCAACGCCCTGCTGCCGCAGTTCACCTCGTTCGGCATGGTGCTGGGCGGCGTGGTCGGCGGCTCCCTCCTGGTGGAGACCGTCTTCGCGTACCCGGGCGTCGGCCTCCTCCTCTTCCACGCGGTGACCAACCAGGACTACCCGCTGATGCAGGCGCTGTTCCTCATCATCACGGTGAGCGTCCTGATCGCGAACTTCCTCGTGGACATCCTGTACGGCGTGCTCGACCCGAGGACAAGACGATGACCCACGAAGAACAGCTCACACAGCCACCGACCACGACGTCCGTCCGCGCGTCGGAGGTCGCAGCCGCCGCAGCGAGCGAGCAGAAACGCTGGAACCCGTTCCGCGTCCTCGGGCGCGCCGTCGGCACCATCTGGTCCGAGCCGAAGGCCCGCTTCGGCGTCGTCCTGCTGCTGCTCTTCATCCTGATGGCGATCTTCGCGCCGCTGATCGCGCCCTACGACCCGCACGACACGTCGTTCCCGCACAATCAGGACGGCAGCGCCGCGCACCTGCTCGGCACCACCGGCGTCGGCCAGGACGTGCTGTCGCAGCTCATCTGGGGCGCCAGGGTGTCCGTCTCGGTCGCGCTGGTCGCCGGCCTGCTGAGCACCATCGTCGCGATCCTGGTCGGGCTGAGCTGGGGTTACGTCCGGGCGTTCTGGGGTGAGGGGGTCGGCTTCGTCGTCAACCTGTTCCTGGTGATCCCGTCGCTGCCGCTCATGATCGTGATCGCCGCGTACCTGCATAACGGCGGTATCGCCGTGATCGTGTTCGTCGTCGTGGTGACGGGCTGGGCGTGGGGCGCCCGTGTGCTGCGCTCGCAGACGCAGACCCTCCGCTCGCGCGACTTCGTCACCGCGGCGAAGTTCAGCGGCGAGAGCCCGAGCCGGATCGTGTTCCGGGAGATCCTGCCCAACATGACGTCGCTGATCGTGGCGAGCTTCTTCGGCGCGGCGACGGCGGCCATCCTGGCGGAGGCCGGCCTGGAGTTCCTGGGCCTCGGCGACCCGAACACGGTGAGCTGGGGAACCATGCTCTTCTGGGCGCAGAACAGCAACGTGCTGCTCACCGGCCAGTGGGTGCAGCTCTTCGCGCCCGGTTTCATGATCGCGCTGTTCGCCGTCTCCATGACGTTCATCAACTTCGGGGTCGACGGGCTCAGCAACCCGCGTCTGCGCGAGAGGAAGGCAGCACGATGAGTCTGCTGAAGGTCGAAGATCTGTCCGTCGTCTACGACGAGGACAAGGGCCGCTCGTTCGAGGCGGTCAAGCACGTCGACTTCGAGCTCGACCAGGGCGAGTTCGTCGGCCTGGTCGGCGAGTCCGGGTCGGGCAAGTCCACGCTCGGCTACGCGCTGACCCGGCTGTCCAAGCCGCCGGCGCGGATCGCGGGCGGCCGCATCCTGTTCGACGGCACCGACATCGCCGCGCTCTCCATCGAGGAGGTGCGCACCCAGCGCCGGGGCGGCTTCGCCATGGTGCTGCAGTCGGGCATGAACGCGCTCAACCCGGTGCGCACCATCCGCAACCACTTCCTGGATATCTTCGCCGCGCACGGCCACGTGCCGCCGCGGGAGCGGGCCGCCCGCGCGGAGGAGCTGATCGCGAAGGTGGAGCTTCCGGAGTCCACGCTCTCCCGCTATCCCGGCGAGCTCTCCGGCGGGATGCGCCAGCGCGTCTCCATCGCGCTGGCCCTCGCGCTCGAGCCGCGGCTGATGGTGTTCGACGAGCCGACCACCGCTCTCGACGTGCTCGTGCAGCACGCCGTGATGAACACGATCCGCCAGCTCCAAGCGTCGGAGAACTTCACCGCGATCCTGATCAGCCACGACCTCGGTGTCGTGCTGGAGGCGACGCAGCGTGTGCTGGTCATGCACGACGGCGTGATCGTGGAGGACGCCCCGAGCGCCCGCATCCTGAACGCGCCGGAGCACCCGTACACGCAGATGCTGCTGAGCCACTACGGCGACCCGCGCGCCGCCGAGGTGACCGTGCCCGGGCTGGAGCGGCGGCAGGAGGGCGCTGCCCGGCCGGCGCCGGTCACCGCCGCGGTCTCGGGCGCGCGGACCACGGGCAACGCCGCGCGCCAGCGCATCGGAGCCCGCGAGCCGATCGTGGTCTCCGACCTCGTGAAGATCTACCCGAAGGGGCGGCGCGGCAGCGCCACGCGCGCCGTCGACAACGTGTCCTTCACTCTGGAGCCCGGGATGTCGATGGCGCTCGTGGGCGCAAGCGGCAGCGGCAAGTCGACCATCGCCAAGATGATCACCGGCGTGGAGCGGCCGACCTCGGGCACGATCGCGTTCGGCGACGTCCGCATCGACACCCTCCGCGGCCGGCGCGCACTGAAGCAGCTCCACTCGGAGGTGCAGATGGTGTTCCAGGACCCGTACGCGGCGCTCAACCCGCTGCACACCGTGGAGTACATCCTGACCCGGCCGGTCGAGAACTTCACCGGCCTGCGTGGCAACGCCGCCCGGATGCGCGTGCTCGAGCTCCTCGAGACGGTCGGGCTCACGCCGGTCGAGAAGTACGCCACCCGGCTGCCCCACCAGCTCTCCGGCGGCCAGCGCCAGCGTGTGGTCATCGCCCGGGCGCTCGCCAGCGACCCGCAGGTGATCATCGCCGACGAGCCGGTCTCGATGCTCGACATGTCGCTGCGCGCCGGCGTGCTCGCGCTGCTGGAGGAGCTGCGCCGCACCCGCGGGGTGAGCATGCTCTACATCACCCACGACCTGCTCAGCGCGCGGCTCGTCACCGACCGGATCATGGTGCTCGACAAGGGCGTGGTGGTCGAGCGCGGGGACACCGCCGAGGTGCTGCAGCGCCCGCAGGACGACTACACGGTGCGGCTCCTCGACGCGGTGCCCACGCCGTCGCGGGGCTGACCTGCCGTTCCCGACCCGACTCCCGACCGACGACACCGCTCCCGACCCACCAACACCAAGGAGAACTCTGTGCTCACCTTTCCCGACGGCTTCCTCTGGGGCGCCGCGACCGCCGCGCACCAAGTGGAGGGCAACAACGTCAACAGCAACTGGTGGGTCATGGAGCACGCGCCCGGCACGCCGATCGTGGAGCCGAGCGGCGACGCCGCCGACCACTACAACCGGTACCCGGAGGACCTCCGGCTGCTCGCCGACGCCGGCCTGAACAGCTACCGCTTCTCGGTGGAGTGGGCGCGCATCGAGCCGGAGCGCGGTTTCGTCTCGCGCGCGAACCTCGACCACTACCGGCGGATGATCGACGCGTGCCTCGACCTCGGCCTGGAGCCGGTCGTCACGCTGATGCACTTCACCGTGCCGCGCTGGATGGACGCGGCCGGCTTCTGGCGCAACCCGGAGGCCCCGGACCTGTTCGCGCGCTACACGGAGACCGTCCTGCCGATCCTCCAGGACGGCGTGCGCTACGTATGCACGATCAACGAGCCGAACATCGCCGCGATGCTGGCCGGTGGGGAGAAGGCGGAGAACCTCGTCGCCTACGGCCTCCCGAACCCCGACCTCCACGTCGCCGACGCGCTGCTCGCCTCCCACCGGCGCTCGCGCGAAGTGCTGTCGTCCGTGACCGGCCTGCAGAGCGGCTGGACGATCGCCACACAGGACTTCATCCCCACGGACGAGCCGGGCTCGGCCGAGATGCTGCACGAGTACGGCTACCCGCGCGACGACTGGTACCTGGAGGAGTCCGCCGGTGACGACTTCGTGGGCGTGCAGGCGTACACCCGCACCTTCATCGGGCCGGAGGGGCCGCGTCCCGTCGCGGAGGACGCCGAGACGACGCTGACCGGATGGGAATACTTCCCGCACGCGGCCGCCGACGGCATCCGCTCGGCGTGGGAGAAGAGCGGGCACACCCCGATCATGGTCACCGAGAACGGCATCGCGACGTCCGATGACCGCCGCCGCATCGACTACACCGAGGCGTCGCTGCGCGCCATCCACGAGACCATCGCCGAGGGGGTGGACGTGCGCGGCTACCTGCACTGGAGCGCCCTGGACAACTACGAATGGGCCAGCGGGTACCGGCCGACGTTCGGGCTCATCGGGGTGGATCTGGAGACCTTCGAGCGCACCCCAAGCCGTCGCTCGGCCGGCTCGGCTCGATCGCGCGGCAGAACGGGCTGTGAGCACGGTGCCCGGACTCCCGACCCGCCTGGCCGGATCGCGCATCCTGATCGACGGCGAGCCCCGGATGGTGCTCGCCGGGGAGGTGCACTACTTCCGGGTGCCGCGCCGCGAGTGGGCGGACCGCCTCCGGGCGGCCCGGGACGCCGGGCTCAACGCCGTCGCGTCGTACATCCCGTGGATCTGGCACGAGCTGCCCGACGGCACGGTCGACCTCACCGGGGCGACGCGGCCGGAGCGCGATCTGGGCGCCTTCATCGACCTCTGCGCCGAGCTCGGGCTGTGGTTCATCGCGCGGCCGGGGCCGTTCCAGATGGCCGAGCTGAAGAACGAGGGCATCCCGTTCCGGGTGCTGCGCGAGCATCCCGAGCTGCGCCAGCTCGGCTGGGACGGGGAGCCGGGCTCGACCCACTCGCTCGACTACCTGGCCCCGGCGTTCCTGGCGGAGTCGGCGGCCTGGTTCGCCGAGGCGCTGCCGGTGATCGCCGAGCGGCAGCGCGAGCACGGCGGTCCGGTGATCGCCGTACAGCTCGACAACGAGGTCGGGATGCTCGACTGGGTGTCGAACACCCCCACGCTGACCGGTGAAGCGCTGCGGGCGTTCGGCGAGTGGTCCGGCGACGACCTCGACCCGCGCACCGGTGCTGCGGGCACCAACCGGGAGCTCGCGCTGCACCAGGAGCTCGGCCGTTTCGTGCGCAGCCGCTACGCCGCATACCTGCAGCGACTGGAGGACTGGGCGCGGGAGGCCGGGATCACCGCGCCGCTGCTGATCAACGTCCACGGAACGGATGCCGGCCGCGGACTGACGTTCCCGATCGGGATCAGTCAGCTCGCGCAGGCGTACCGCGGCAGGCCGGGTGTCGCCGGCGGCACCGACATGTACCTCGGTGAGCTGACCGTGACCGACGCCGCCGACCTCTACGTCGCGAACGCCTTCACCGCCGCCGTGAACGATGCCGACCAGCCGCTGACCGCGCTGGAGTTCGACGCCGGCAGCGGCGACTACAGCGAGGATCTCGCCCAGCTCGTCTCGCCGGAGGCGACGGTGCTGAAGACGCTGCTGGACGTGGCGCAGGGCACCCGGCTGATCAATTACTACCTGTTCGCGGGCGGGATGAACCCGCTGCTCGACGAGCCCGTGGGCGACGGCAACGACCGCATCTCCTTCACCGGCGAGCGGCACGGGTTCGCGGCGCCGCTCGGGCCGGAGGGCGAGCCGTCCGCGGGGCTCGACGGCGTCGTGGAGGCGGCGCGCACCGTGGGGGAGCACGCCGCGCTGTTCGCGACAGCGACCCAGCTCACCGACGATCTGGTGCTGGGCTTCGTCGCCGACCACTACCTCACCGAGTACCGGCATCCCGCGGCCGCTCGTCGCGCGGAGCAGGTGCGCGACCGGGAGCGGCACCGCGGCCTCGGTGTGCGGCAGACCCTCGCCCGCGCGCTCGTGTTCGGCGGCTGGAGTTTCCGGGCGCTCGATCTGCAGGCCGCCGCCGGCAGCGACGCGGCGTGGAGCGCCGGCGCGCCCGCCGACACCCGGGACGGGCGGGACCGCGAGCTCATCGTCCTGGCGACGGGGCGCGAGCTCGGCCGCGGCGTGCAGGAGTTCCTGGCCCGGCACCTCGCCACCGGAGGCCGCCTGCTGCTCGCCGGAGACCTCCCCGCGGAGGACGTCGACGGCTCGCCGTGCACCGTCCTCGCCGACGCGCTCGGCGTGACCGGCGCGGGCGTCGTGGTGGAGAGCATGCACGCCGACCGGCAGTACTTCCCGAGCGTCCGGGCGGTCGGCCCGCTCGCCGAGTACGGTGAGCGGGAGGTCCGCGTGACCCGGGCCCAGCTCCTCGCCGGGGCGGGCGAGACGCTGCTGCGCGAGTCCGGGAGCGGCCTCCCGGCGGCGATGCGCGTCGAGACGTCCGGAGGCGGGGTCGCAATCGTGCTCGGCGCCGACTATCCCGTCCACGCCGGTTTCTGGCGGTCGCTGCTGGCGACGGTCGGCGCGCGACAGCGCCTGGAGCTCGGGGCCGATCGCGTCGGTGCGGTCGCCGTCCCTGTCGCGAACGAGGAGGCCGCCGCCGTGGTCGCGATCAACGTCGCTCCCTACCCGGTGACGCTGCGTCCCGTGCTCGACGGCGTCGCAGTGAGTGCCGAGCCGGTCGTGCTTCCGGCCCGTGGACACCGCGTGCTTTCCGTGTCGTGATCCGTCCCGCGGGTGAACTTCGGGACCCGCTGTTGCGCCGGAGCACCCTCGATGCCACTATTTACTGAACGATCGGTAAGGAACGAGGAGGTTCCGTGGGTGGTGCGCACAGGAGCTCAGCGTCACTCCGGCCCATGATGCTCCGGGACCGCGCCTCCGCGGCCCTCGGCATGGTGGTCGAGAAGGACGAGCCGGGCGAGGCGATCGTCAGTATGACGGTTCGCGAGGACATGACCAACGGTTTCGCCATCACGCACGGGGGCCTGGTGTTCGCGCTCGCCGACACCGCCTTCGCGATCGCCTGCAACGAGGACGAGCGGGTGACCGTCGCGGCCGGCGCCGACATCGCCTTCCTGAAGTCGACCCGGGCCGGTCAGACCCTCACCGCGCGGGCCGTGCGCCGCACGGTGGTCGGCCGCACCGGCGTCTACGACGTCACCGTGACCGACGAGACCGGCGACGTCGTCGCGGAGTTCCGCGGCCGCTCGCTCACCACCAACCGGTCGGCCGTCGAGCACGGCGGCACGACCGAATGACACCGTAAGGACACCATGTCGACGACGACACCGGCCCCTGCCGCCCCAGACCTGGGCGAGATCGACCCTGTGGCGATCACCCGCGACGAGCTCCGCGACCTCCAGTTGAAGCGTCTGCAGTGGACGGTGCGGCACGCCTACGAGAACGTGCCGCTCTACCGGGCGAAGTTCGACGCCGCCGGTGTGGGCCCGGGCGACATCCGGTCGCTGGAGGACGTCGTCCGTCTGCCGTTCACGACCAAGGAGGACCTCCGGTCGACCTACCCGTTCGGGATGTTCGCGGTGCCGATGGACGAGGTCCGCCGCATCCACGCCTCGTCCGGGACGACCGGGAGACCCACCGTGGTCGGCTACACGCAGGGCGACCTCGACCGCTGGGCCGGCCTGGTCGCGCGCTCGCTCCAGGCCGCGGGGGTCGCCGCGGGCTGGAAGGTCCACAACGCCTACGGCTACGGGCTGTTCACCGGCGGTCTCGGCGCGCACGCGGGCATCGAGCGGCTCGGCGCGACCGTCATCCCGATGTCGGGCGGCCAGACCGCCCGGCAGGTGCAGCTCATCCACGACTTCGAGCCGGACGCGATCATGTGCACGCCCAGCTATCTGCTGACCATCGCCGATGCGATCGAGGCCGCAGGGCTCGACCCGCGCGGGACGTCGCTGAAGGTCGCGATCCTCGGCGCCGAGCCGTGGACGAACGAGCTGCGCGCCGAGATCGAGCGCCGCCTCGGCCTCGACGCGGTCGACATCTACGGGCTCAGCGAGGTGATGGGCCCGGGCGTCGCAAGCGAGTCGGTCGTGACGAAGGACGGCCCGCACGTCTGGGAGGACCACTTCCTGCCCGAGGTCATCGACCACGAGACCGGGTTGTCGGTGGCCGACGGGACGACCGGCGAACTGGTCTTCACGTCGCTGACCAAGGAGGCGTTCCCGGTCATCCGCTACCGCACGCGCGACCTGACCCGGCTGCTGCCCGGCAGCGCCTACCCGGCACTGCGCCGCATCGAGAAGATCACCGGTCGCGACGACGACATGATCATCCTGCGCGGCGTCAACCTGTTCCCGACCCAGATCGAGGAGCTCGTCCTCGGCATCGAGACGCTGACGCCGCACTTCATCCTCGAACTGCGCAAGGACGGCCGGATGGACGCGCTCACCGTGCGGATCGAGCGTCATCCCGAGCTCGACCGCGAGGTCTGCGAAGCGGCCACGCAGGTGCTCCGGCAGAAGATCAAGGTGCACATCGGTACGACCGTGGACGTGGCGCTCGCCGAGCCGGGCGAGCTGCCGCGGAGCGAGGGCAAGTACAAGCGGGTGTACGACTACCGCTGAGGCCGCTCCGGTCGCCCTCCCGCGTGCTCGGCCGGCAGGAACACGCCGAGGGCGCGCGCGACGCGCCGTAGTGTCTGCTTGAGCTGTTCGAGCTCGTCGTCGTCCAACCCGAAGTCGACTGCGGCCTCGGCGTCCAGCGTTTCGTGCTGGACGGTGCGGAGGAGCTCGGCTCCGGCCGGCGTGAGGGAGACGTCGAGCCGCCTGCCGTGTACCATGCTCTGCGTCCGGCTGACCAGCCCGCGATCCAGAAGACGTGCGATCGCCGCGGACATCGACTGCGCGGTCACGCCGGAGCGGTCGGCGAGCTGCGCGCCGGTCAGGGTGCCGGGGTGCTCGACATCGAGCTGCGCGAGCGCCGACAGCTGCGCGGGGGTGAGCCCGTAGTCGCGCAGCCGCTGGTCGAGGCGGTGCGCGAGCGCTCCGTCGATGCGCCGGACGAGGTAGGTCAGCCGATCGCCGAAGTCGCGCGGGCCGTGGATGTTCTGCTCGGGCATGTCTTGCACTGTATCAGTCAACTTATATAAGCTGACTGACATAGCCGTTAGGAGACTCCCATGTCTTTCGCATCCGTCCGCTTCCCCACCGACGACGTCCCCGGCCTGGTGGCGTTCTACGAACAGGCCCTCGGCGTCCCCGCACGCTGGGCGAACGACCAGTTCGCCGAGCTCGTCACGTCCCGCGGCGCGATCGCGATCAGCGCCACCGCGCTGACGGACCGCTTCGCCGCCGCCTCGGTCGCCCCGCGCGCGAACGCCGGCCTGATGCTGGAGTTCCTGGTCGACGATGTCGACGCCGAGCGGGACCGCATCGCATCCCTCGCCGGCGGTCTGGTGATGGAGCCGACCACGCTGCCGTGGGGCAACCGCTCGATGCTGTTCCGGGACCCGGACGGGACGGTGATCAACTTCTTCACCCCGGTGACGCCGGAGGCGAGGGCGCGGTTCGGGGGGAGGTAGTGCCCTACAGCCCCTCCGCCACCGCCGCTGCCGCGTGCAGCCACGCCCTCCGCGTCCGCGGCGCCAGCGTGTCGAACGCCAGCCGACCGCCGTGCATCTCCGGGTCGAACGGAATGGTGACCGCACGCCGAGCCAGCGGCTCGAACCCTTTGGCGACGCGGGTCACGTTCGACTCCGGGCCGGTGCGCTCCGACTGGGACACGATCACGACCGCGTCCCGCGCCAGGCGGGCCGACTGCGCGTCGCGCTGCATCAGCGCCTCCAGCAGGAGGGCGCCGGCCTCCGCGTGCTCGCCGAGGGCCGTCGTCGCGATGACGAGCTGGTCGGTGTGGTCGATCATCCGGAGCCAGCGCTCGGCCGACTCGTCGTTTCCGCTGTCGATGATCACCAGGCGGTAGAACTTCGTCGCCACCTGGTGGAGGCGGTCGAAGTCGGCGGTCGAGATGCGCTGCTGGGTCGCCAGCATCGTCGGGTTGGAGCGGAGCACGTCGTACTTGTCCGCGTTCTGGTGGTGGACGAAGTGACCGATGTCGGCGCTGCGGGCCTCGGCCGACAGAAGCTGGTCCGCAGCGGGCAGCAGCGACTGGAGCGTCGCGTCGTGGTCGTCCTGCTCCGTGCGCCAGCCGAGCGTGCCGCGAGTCTCGTTGTTGTCCCAGGCGAGCACGCCGGAGCCGCCGTTGCGGGCGAACACGGCCGACAGCAATGCGGTGGTCGGCGTCTTGTTGGCGCCGCCCTTCCCGTTCACGATCGCGATGGTGCGCGGGCCGGCCCAGTGCCGGCTCACCGCGTCCAACTCCTCGCGCTCCTTCAGCTCCGCCGCTGATGGCGACATCGGGATGCCCGCACGCGAGAGCGCGCCGCGGAAACCGGAACGCGCCAGGTCGGGGCGCGGCTTCTCCACGTGCAGGAACGACGTCCGCTCGGGCGAGCGCGGCACCAGCTCGACGGGCTCGGGCCGGGTGACGGGGGAGGTGCTCACTGGCTTGGCCGGAGCAGGCCGGCCCTGCGCCTCGGGCTGAGCCACCGGCAGCGGCACAGGCGCGGTCGGCTTCGACGAACCGAGCAAGTCGGTGAACGGCGTCGGATCGGCCTCGCGGCCGCCGGCGCCGAGCAGGTCGTTGAACGCGGCGGGCTCCGGATGATGTGCGGCGTTGCGCACATCGGCGAACGGCACGGGCTCGGCCATGCTCTCGGCGGCCAGCTCCTCCTCGTCGCCGATGGAGCCGTCCGGGTGCACCACCAGCAGCCAGTCGCCCTCCTCGTCGGAGACCGTCAGCTGCACGGGGTGCCCGGCGTTCGCAGCGATCTCGCCGACGCGCCCGAGCACGACCTCCCGCAACCGCTCGGTGGTCGCCTCGGAGAACCACTCCGGCGACCCGTCGACCAGCAGCTCACCGGTCGCGTCGGGATCGAGGCGCACGCTGAGGTGCGGGGGCAGGGGCAGGTTGAGGGCCACGGGACTCCTTCCGCGGTCCGCGCGGAAAGAGAACGCAGACCGAAGGTGGACAGTAGACCGGTCGGCCCGCACAGTACACCCGCACTCAGGGGACTGCCAGGCGACGGCCGGCCACGCCGTCGCCTGGCGCGCAGTCAGTGCGCGACGACTGGTTCCGCCTCGGTCGCCGACGCCGCCGCGCCCGCCTCCACTGCCGGTCGGCGCCGCCGGTACAGCAGCGCCGACAACGCCGCGCCGAAGGCGAAGAACCCGGCGCTCCACCAGTACGCGGTCGAGTAGCTGTGCACCGCCGCCTCCTGGATGACGTGCGGCGTGGGCGGCAGGTGCGCCGACAGGTAGTCGGTCAGTGCGGTCGCCGCGAGCGTGTTGAGCAGCGCGGTGCCGATCGAGCCGCCGACCTGCTGGCTCGTGTTGACGAGCGCCGAGGCGACGCCGGCGAAGTGGCGGTCGACGCCGAGGGTCGCCGTCTGGATGGCCGCCGGCATGATCGAGCCCATGCCGACGCCCATGACCATGAGTGCGGAGAGGATCTCGGTGCCGTAGTTCGCGCTCACGCCGAGGCGGGTGAGCAGCAGCATCCCGGAGCCCGCGATCACCATGCCGATCGGGACCATGACCTTCGGCCCGAACCGCGGAACGAACAGGTTGGTCGAGAATTGCGCGGCGATGACCAGCATGACGATCATCGGCAGGAAAGCCAGGCCGGTCTGGATCGGTGTGAACTTCAGCGTCGTCTCGAGGTAGTAGGTGACGAACAGGAAGATGCCGAACATCCCGGAGCCGGCGATGAGGATCGAACTGTAGGAGGCGCCCCGGTTGCGGTCGAGGACGATGTGCAGCGGCAGGAGCGGGTGCGCCGCCTTGCGCTGCCAGAGCACGAAGGCGATCAGCAGCACGCCGGCTGCGGCGAGGAAGCCCCAGGTCAGCGGCGAGTCCCAGCCGTCGCTCTCGGCGTTCGCGAAGCCGTAGACGAGCGAGAACAGCGCCCCCGAGACCAGGATCGTGCCCGGGATGTCGAGCTTCGGCCGCGGGCCGGTGCGGTGGCCGGCGGTGACGAAGACCGTCGCGAGGATGATCGCCGCGATGGCGATGAAGACGTTGATGTAGAGGTTCCAGCGCCAATTGAACTGCTCGGTGAGGATGCCGCCGAGCAGCAGGCCCACCGCTCCGCCGGCCCCGGCGATCGCGCCGAAGATGCCGAAGGCGCGGGCGCGCTCCTTCGGGACGGTGAACGTGGTGGTGAGCACCGCGAGAGCGGTCGGGGCCAGGAGCGCGCCGAACGCGCCCTGCAGCGCCCGGGCGCCGACGAGCATCCCGAAGGTGCCGGCCGCGCCGCCCAGCGCGGAGGCCCCGGCGAAGCCGATCAGGCCGATGATGAAGGCGCGCTTCCGTCCGATCAGGTCGGAGATGCGGCCGCCGAGCAGCAGGAGGCTGCCGAAGGCGAGCGAGTAGGCGGTGACGATCCACTGCCGGTCGGCGTTGGAGAAGCCGAGGTCCGCCTGGGCGGACGGGAGGGCGATGTTGACGACGGTCGAGTCGAGCACGACCATGAGCTGGGCCATCGCCACGGTGACGAGCGTCCACCAGCGCCGGGAGTGCGGACCGCCGCCGTCCGGCGCTGCCGGCGCGACCGAGGGAGAAGGGGAAGTCTGGGTCATGCGGGACAGCATATACGAAACTCAGCAGTTTCGGATCTCCCGAGTTCTAAAATTAACCTTAGAATGGTCAGGAAGACATCACAAGACCCGACGTCACCCGTCGCAGACACACTCAGGGGGAAGGCCGCAATGACGCAGCTCGACGCCACCGGCTCCGCGTCCAAGCTCGGCCGGAAACGCGATCACACCCGCGATGCCGACATTCTCGACGCCGCGCTGGAGGTCCTCGCCGAGACCGGCTACGACCGCATGACGATGGACATGGTCGCCGCGCGCGCCAAGGCGGGCAAGGCGACCGTCTACCGGCGCTGGGCGTCCAAGGGCGAGCTCGTGGTCGAGGCCGTCGCGTGCATGAAGAAGAACGCGATCGACTTCGAGCACCTGCCCGACACGGGCACGCTGCGCGGCGACCTGGTCGCGATGATGAAGCCGCACACGATCGAGGACGGCGAGCGCAAGCTCCAGATCATGGCCGGCCTCACGTCGATGCTCGCCCGTGACCCCGACCTGGTGGACGCGGTGACGGCCGCGATCGTGGAGCCGCGCGCCTCCCTCAACCGGCTGTTCATGCACCGGGCGATCGAACGCGGCGAGATCCCGGCCGACACGGACGTCGAGACGCTGGCGATGATCGTGCCGTCGATGACGGCCTACCGGGTGCTCATCCTGCAGCAGCCCGTCGACCGCGAGTACTTGCTGTCGTTGATCGACGGCGTGCTGCTCCCGGCCGTGGGAATCCGGCCGGGAGCCTGAGCGGCGTTACCGCCGGTCGAACCGTGCGCCCTCCGGCTTGGACGGCATCACGTAGAAGACCAGCAGGATGATCCAGCCGACGAGCGGGATGAAGCCGAGGAAGAAGAACGGCCCGGCGAGGTTGGCGTCGTGCAGGCGGCGCCAGATCAGTGCGAGGCTCGGCACCAGGATGGCCAGGCCCCAGATGATGTAGACGACGATCAGGATCCAGCCGATCGGGCCGTAGCCGCGGCCGCCGTTGCCGATGGTGCCGAGCGTCGTCAGCAGGATCGAGTAGACGATGGCGATGAGCACGGCGAACAGGTACCACCACCAGAACTCGCTGCGGCTGGCCCGGCCGGTGAAGTCGGCGTACTTCTTGAAGAACCGGCGGATGGCGTCGCCGAACGAGGCGCCGTACAGCGGCTGGTCGAGGGGTGCGGAGGCGGGGCTCTGCGGTGCGGTCATGGTGGATCCTTTCGAGCAAGGTCGTGGCTGTCGTCGAGATGGAGCGGCGCCAGTCAATCGCATCCGAGCGGGCTGGGAGGCGCGTGGGTCGCGGCGTGTCGCGCAGGGACATTCGTGACGAATGTCCCCTATGGGACGCCGTTTCGCGACATTCGTGACGAATTTCAGGGCGCGCGATGCCGTGTGAGGATCAGGTGCGCCACCATCGCGGTCCACCCCGTTTGGTGCGACGCGCCGAGCCCTTGCCCGGTGTCGCCGTCGAAGTACTCGTAGAAGAACACGTTGTCCTTCCAGCGCGGGTCCGCCGACAGCAGCGGGTAGCGCGCGTCGGACGGCCGCCGCCCGTCCGGGCCGGGCAGGAACAGAGAGATCAGCCGCCGGGCGAGGTCGTCGGCCGCCTCTCCCGGGGTGAGGGCGTTGCCGGAGCCCAGCGGGTCCTCGATGCGGACGCCCGCCTCGCCGTGCGACTGGTAGTGCTGCAGCGCCGCGACCAGCAGCGCGTTGAGCGGGAACCAGACCGGGCCGCGCCAGTTGGAGTTCCCGCCGAACAACCCGGTCGTGGACTCCGCGGGCTCGTAGTCCACCGAGGCCTTCACGCCGTCGACCTCCACCGTGAAGGGATGCTCGCGGTGGTAGGCGGAGACGCCCCGGATGCCGTGGTCGCTGAGCAGCCCAGCGGGGTTGAAGACCTGCTTCAGGATGCGCGTCAGCCGCTCCGGCGACACCAGCGCGAGGAGATAGACCTGCTCCGTCCCGATCGTCCGCCGGTGGAAGGCCTCGGCGAGCTCCGGATGCTTCGTCAGGTACTGGTTCAGGATGCGGCGGAACTCGGGGAGCGTCCGCACGCCAGGCTCGTCGTAGGCGAGCGACGCCACCACGGGCACCAGTCCGACCAGCGAGCGCACCTTGAGCGGGACGTCCCTGCCGTCGGCGAGGTGCAGCACGTCGTAGAAGTAGGCGTCCTGGTCGTCCCACATCCCGGAGTTGTTGGCCGAGCCGGCGATGCGGAGGAACTGCTCGCCGAACTTCACGGCGACGTCCTCGTACACGTCGTCTTGGCGGGCGAGCCGCAGCGCGATCTCCAGCAGGTCGAGCGCGTAGGTCGCCATCCAGCCCGTCGAGTCGGCCTGCTCGATGGTCCCGACCGCGGGCGGCAGCGTCGAGCGGTTCAATGGCGCGATGTTGTCGAGGCCCATGAAGCCGCCCTCGAAGAGGTCGTCCTCGTCGGCGTCCTTGCTGTTCGTCCACCACGTGTAGTTGATCAGCAGCTTGTGCAGGATGCGGGCGAGGAAGCCGAAGTCGGTGCCGCCGTCGATGAGGAACACCTGGATCGCGGCCCACGCGTGCGTCGGCGGGTTCACGTCCGAGAAGTTCCACTCGTAGGCGGGAAGCTGGCCGTTCGGGTGCATGTACCACTCGCGCAGCAGCAGCACGAGCTGCCCCTTCGCGAACGCGGGATCGATGTGCGCCATCGTCACGCAGTGGAAGGCGAGGTCCCAGGCCGCGAACCACGGGTACTCCCACGGGTCGGGCATCAGGATGACGTCGTCGGCGTCGAAGTGCCGCCACTGCCCGTTGCGCACGGAGGCCCGGCCCGCGGGCGGCGGCGGGCCGGCGGGGTCGCCGTCCAGCCACTTGTCGACGTTGAAGTGGAAGTACTGCTTCGACCAGAGCAGGCCGGCGAAGGCCTGGCGCAGCACGCGCGCCTCGTCAGGGTCGGCCGGGGCGTTCTCCAGGCCGGCGTAGAAGGCGTCCGCCTCGGCCCGGCGCCGGGCGACGACGTCGTCGAAGCCGGGCCCGAGCTCCTGCGGCGCGAGGGCGGACGGGTCGCCAGCGCCGCCGGTCAGCCGCAGCCGGAGGACACGGCTCTCGCCCGGCCCGAGCGTCACCTCGTAGTGGAGGGCGGCCTTCGTCCCGACCTGCGCCGGATTGACGGTCGCGGCGCCGTGGATGACATGGTCCTCGATCCCGTCCTTCGAATACGCGGGCGAGTCCACGGCGCCGAACAGGCGCTCGGTGTTGGTCTCGTTGTCGCAGAACAGCGCTTCCGGATCGCCCTCCCCGCTGAAGGCCAGCGTCCCGGCGGGCCCGGACCCGACGATGCGCCCGCCCTCGAACCGCAGGGCCGGCTTCTCGACGTCGTACCCCCACGACCAGGTGTTGCGGTACCAGAGCGTCGGCAGCACGTGCAGCGTCGCAGGTTCCGGCCCGGCGTTCTCGATCGTGACGCGCATCAGGAGGTCGTGCGGGCCGTCCTTCGCGTAGTCGACCGTCACCACCCAGTACCGGCCCGCGTCGAAGATCCCGGTGTCGGCCAGCTCGTACTCCGGTTCCAGCTTGGAGCGGCGCGCGTTGGTCTCGATCAGGTCCTCGTACGGGTACGCGGCCTGCGGATAGTGGTAGCGCCAGGTGTTCCAGGAGTGCGTCGGGGTGCCGTCGAGGTACCACCAGTACTCTTTGACGTCCTCGCCGTGGTTGCCCTGCGGGCCGCTGAGGCCGAACATCCGCTCCTTGAGGATGGCGTCCTCGCCGTTCCAGAGCGACAGACCGAGGCACCAGTTCTGCTTCAGGTCGGAGAACGCCGCCATGCCGTCCTCGTTCCAGCGGTAGGCGCGGCTGCGGGCGTGGTCGTGCGGGAAGAAGTCCCAGGCCTCGCCGTCGGCGCTGTAGTCCTCGCGGACCGTGCCCCAGGCGCGCTCGGCGACGTACGGACCCCAGTCGCGCCAGTCGGCGGTCCCCTCGTCCGCCTGGCGGATGCGCTCGCGCTCGGCGCCGGCGGGGGCCGGTTGGGGTTCACCTGGGTCATGGGGACATTCTCATGGTCGGCGCGCCGCTGGTCCAGCGGACCGCACCGCTACTCCCGAACCGCTGATCTTGGCGGAGAAGTCGCCGGCCTACCTGCGGCACGCGGTCGCGCGGCTGGGGGACTGCTGCCGGAGGCGCGTCTCAGCGCCATCCCGGGCGTCGGCCACTCGGCGACGCCGAACTGGAAGGACGCCGGTAAGCCACAGGCGGCCGCGGAGGTCGTGCGGGCAGATTTATGAAATTTTGCACGATAGGTGGAACATGTCGGTAGGCTAACTGTGGACATTCCGGGCAACTCCGTGGAATGGGAGCAGGAGAACAATGGAGATCTGGACGAAGGCCGTGGCTTCGACGGCCGTGGCGGGTGCGCTCCTCGTCGGTGGTGCCACCGCCGCGCAGGCGACCTCCGTGTCGGTGGAGGGTGGCACCTGGAACTACGGCGTCACAGGCAAGTACACGTACTCGGACTACCTCCACAAGTCGCGCACCCACAAGTCGACCGCGTGCGGTGCGGGGTGCGCTTATGCGAGCTGGACCTCACCGGGCGCCTGGTCGAAGGCTCAGGCCATCTCGGCCATCGGCGGGAACACCGCCTATTACGACGTGAAGTAGTTCGGGGACAACCATGAAGGTTTTGACCAAGGCTCTCGCCGCGACCGTCGTGTCGGGCGCGCTGCTCGCGGGCGGCGCGACTGCTGCGCAGGCTGTTGTGGTCGCCCGGGAGGGCGGTACCTGGGATTATGCCCCGGGCCATTCCGATTACTACCACTCTGCGCGCACGCACAAATCGACGGTGTGCGACCAGGGATGCGTCTATGCGGGTTGGACCGCGCCGGGCAGTTGGGCCAGGGCCCGTGTAGCGCCGGCCCTCATGGGGAACACCGCCTATTACGACGTGAAGTAGTCCAAGCAACACCCGGTGGATGGCGTCGCGCGATGCTCGACGCCATCCGCCACTATCGCCGAAAGAAAGACAGTGCCCTCTCACCCTTTTCGCAGAGCGTTGTTCCTGGTTTCCGCCGTCGCCGTCTTGAGCGGGTGCTCGGGCGGCTCACCCGACCGAAACGACGACATCCCTCCCGGGCAGATTTCCTGGGCCGACGAGATGCGGCAGGAGTTCCAGAAAGCGACATCGCCTGCCGTCAAGGCCGCGCTCGAGGACGGGAGGATCTCGGACCAGGAGTACGCGGAGATGAAGGAACGGTACTCGACGTGTCTGTCCGCGGCGGGAATCACGCTGACGCACTACGGTTTCGACGGCGGTTCGTACTCGCCGGCGCCATCCATGTCGAACGACGAAGCACACAAGAAGGAGACCGGCTGCTCCGAAGAGTCGGGCGAGTGGCCGATCGCGATGTTCTACGTCCAGATGCGTGTCAATCCCTCGCACAAGGAGATGGCGTCAGCGATCGTCGACTGCTTCAAACGCAATGATCTGGTGGGGCCCGGGTACGGTGTCAAGGACTATCGCGCCGGGGATCTGCCGACCGATGACGCCAAGACCACAGCGATAGACGCCTGCAACCTAGACCCCGATGGCCTCCTCGGTGGCTAGAGGATCGCTCCTGGGTCGGCTCGGCTGGATCGCCATCCTGTTCGTCGCGGCTGCCGCCGCCGGTGCCGCGGCCGCTGCGACCGTCGTCGCAAGGCCACCCGATGCCCTCCGCGCGGCCGCTCCGACGACGGAGCTACCCGTCGGGCAAGACCGTTTCGACGACGCGCGCAGCATTCAGCTTTCTATCCGAACCTCTGTACCGGTGCCGCTCCTGGCTCCGGCGACCGGACGGGTCACCTCCTTTCCCTGCGAGCCGGGGATGAGTGTGGAATCGGGGACGTCTCCGGTGTCGGTCGACGGGAAGCCGTACCTCGCGCTCGCGACCCGGGAGCCCCTGTGGCGGGAGTTGACCCGGGATTCGAAGGGCGACGACGTCCGCGCTCTCCAGGAGGAGCTGAAGCGCCTCGGGGCTCCGATCGAGAGCGACGGCATGATGGGGCGGAACACGATGCTCGCCGCCGCGCAGGCGTTCGCACGCATCGGCGTCACCATCGCTTCGGACACCGTCCCCGCCGCGTCGATTCTCTGGTTGCCGGCGCCGACCGTCTCGGTATCCCGCTGCGACCTCCCCGCGGGTGTTCCGGTCGATCAGGGATCGACGTTGGCGACCTTGGCCGCTCTCTCGCCCACCGTCGTCGTCAGCGAATCACCTGCTGATCTGCTGCCGGGACCACGCGTGGCCGTCGTCGCCGAAACCCGTTTCGCGGTCGGTCCCGACGGAGTCGTGCACGTCCCGGAACTGTCGATGCTCGGAGAGGCGGGGAAAGCCGACGCATCCGATTCCGAGGTGCGATCGATCGACGCGCGCCTTGTACTCAGCGAACCCGTCGAGGTCTCCATCGTCGTCCCCAGCGCGATTTTCGGAGTCCAGGGCGCCGAAGGATGCGTCGCCTCGCGGGGAGACCCCTCTCGCGTGAAGATCCTCGGGTCGCAGTTGGGGGAGACGATCGTCGTGTTCCCCGACGGAAAGATCCCGCAGCGGGTCGATACGAGACCGGATTCGCGACGGTCATGCGGGTAGTCCTCTCGAACGTGGGTCATCGTTTCGCGGGCGGCGCGTGGCTGTTCCGCGCGCTGAGCATCACGCTGATGCCCGGTCGGGTGTACTCCGTGACCGGTCCGTCCGGGGCCGGCAAGAGTACGTTGCTGGCGCTGCTCGCCGGGTGGATGACGCCGGCAGAAGGCACGATCACGGTGCCTGAAGGCGTCCGGACCGGGTGGGTCTTCCAGAACCCGTACGGCACGGCGAGGCGCACCGCGCGCGACCATGTCGCCTTTCCCTTCCTCGCCCGCGGTCACTCGCCGGCGGCCGCGGATGCCCGCGCGGACGACCTGCTCGACGTATTCGGCCTCCTCGGCAGGGCGGATCATCCCTTCCGCGAGCTCTCCGGAGGCGAGGCACAGCGACTCATGTTGGCGAGAGGGCTCGCGGCCGAGCCCGACCTCTTCCTGGTCGACGAGCCGACGGCGCAACTGGACAGGGAGACCGCGCATGCGGTCAACGCGTCGATCGGAGCGATCGCCGCCGCGGACACCATCGTGGTGGTGGCGACTCATGACCCCGATACCCGTGCAGCCTGTACCGATCACATCGTCCTCCGTCGCGAGTGGACGGCTGGGGCCACACCCCCGTCGGCGCCATGAGGCTCCGCGCTATCGGGCGGGAGGCGTGGCGGAATGTCATCACCGGTACGGCAGCCACCCGCCGCACCGCTGTCGTCGCCGCTGCGGCCGTGAGTCTGCTCGCCACGGCCGATCTGATCGCGACAGACCGGCTCGCGGAGCGAGCGAAAGACTTCGTCCGCGCCGGCGCCTCCATCTCGATCGTGACGGCGCGAGAGCGCGTGGATGGTGCGCGCTGCGACCGCCTGGCCCAGCTGCCCGGGGTGTCCGCCGCTGGAGCACTGCGATCGACAGCTCGACAGCTCGCACCGACGACCCTCGAACGCTCACCGATTCCCGTCAGTGACGTGTCAGCCGGATTCATCGCGGTCATCGGGGCGTCGACGCGCGCCGCCGGCATCCTGCTCGGGCCCGAAGCCGTGGACGCTTTAGGGCTCACCTCGGCCGACGTACTGGCTACCACGACTCGGACAGTGCGCGTCGGCGGAGACTATCTGTATCCCGAGGACGGCAGAAGGCCAGGACTCTCGTATGTGGCGCTGGCCCCCGCCATCGCCGATCAGCCGTTCGACGAGTGCTGGATCGACGTCTGGCCAGCGCAGGACATGACCGGTGCTCTGCTCTCCACCGTGCTGCTGGCGAGCGACGACGAGGATCCGCCTACCATCGTTCAATTGAATCCGACGATGGGCAGGAGTTTCGACGGCCCTTCGCTTTTCGCGGAACGGATCACTCGTGCCGCCGGCCCCTGTGCCGCGTTGATCGGGCTGGTGTTGGGCTTTTTCGGCGTCCGTTCCCGGCGGCTGGCTTTCGCCTCGGCGCTCCATGCCGGCGCTTCGCGCGGTGACCTCCTGAGCATCGTCGGCGCAGAGACGCTGGCATGGGGGGTCGTGTCGGCGGTTCTCGCCCTTCCCGTGGTTGCATTGCTCGGAGCCGTCTTCGCCGCGGGAGCAGAAAGCTCGCTCGTCATCGGGGTCCCGCTCGTCTGCGCCCTCTGGCTCAGTGGCTTCGTGGGGCAGTGGTGGGGAGTGCGCACCATTCGGGAGAAGCACCTGTTCCGGTACTTCAAGGAGCGATGACATGCAGGCTTTCGTCGCAACCTCCACTCAGCACTGACGCCACTGAATCCTAGAACCAATCACTGTTGGCGTCGCTGAATCGCGCGTGCGTACGATCGAGATCGACCTCCGCTCGAAAGGAACGACAGTGCAGTTCAGGTACCTCGGCAACTCCGGCTTCAAGATCTCCGAGATCACGTATGGAAACTGGCTGACCCACGGCTCGCAGATCGAGAACGACAGGGCCGCCGCGTGCGTCCGCGCCGCTCTCGCCGCCGGGATCACCACCTTCGACACCGCAGACGTCTACGCCAACACCGCGGCGGAGACCGTCCTCGGCGAGGCCCTCGCGGGCGAGCGCCGCCAATCGCTGGAGATCTTCACGAAGGTGTTCGGGCCCACCGGTCCGAAGGGACACAACGACGTCGGGCTCTCGCGCAAGCACATCATGGAGTCCATCGACGGCTCGCTGAGCCGCCTCCAGACCGACTACGTCGACCTGTACCAGGCCCACCGCTTCGACTTCTTCACACCGCTGGAGGAGACCATGCAGGCCTTCGCCGACGTCGTCCGGCAGGGCAAGGCGCTCTACATCGGCGTGAGCGAGTGGACCGCCGACCAGCTCCGCGCCGGTCACGCTCTCGCCACGGAGCTCGGCTTCCAGCTCATCTCGAACCAGCCCGAGTACTCGGCGCTGTGGCGGGTCATCGAGGCCGAGGTCGTGCCGACCTCCAAGGAGCTCGGCATCTCGCAGATCGTCTGGTCGCCGGTGGCGCAGGGCGTGCTCAGCGGCAAGTACAAGCCGGGCGCTCCGCTGCCCGAGGGCAGCCGGGCGACCGATGAGAAGGGCGGCGCCGGCGCGGTCAAGCGCTGGCTGACCGACGACGTCCTCACGCGCGTGCAGGAGCTCACCCCGATCGCGCAGGAGCTCGAGCTCACGCCCGCGCAGCTCGCTGTCGCCTGGGTGCTGCAGAACGACAACGTCGCCACCGCGATCATCGGCGCCTCCCGCCCGGAGCAGGTCGTCGAGAACGTGAAGGCCTCCGGCGTGACCATCCCGGCCGAACTGCGGGGCCGCATCGACGAGGTCCTCGGCGGCGCCGTCGAGCGCGACGCGTCGCACACCGCGACGCGCTCGCCGAAGCACCGCGAGGCCTGATCCCTCGAGCATTCGTGCCGAATGTCGACTCTCGCTCAGCGAAAGTCGACATTCGGCACGAATCGCCGCGACGTCAGACGCGGCTGGTGACCGAGTCCCCGGCCAGCCGCTGCGAGATCCACACCGGGATGATCGCGAGGATCGTCAGCACCGCCGCGACCACGTTCACGACCGGCGCCTGATTGGGCCGGAACAGGTTCTGGAAGATCCAGATCGGCAGCGTCTGCACGGCCGGACCCGCGGTGAAGGTCGTCACCACGATCTCGTCGAAGCTCAGCGCGAACGCCAGCAGCACCCCGGCCGCGAGCGCCCCGCGCACCTGCGGCAGCGTCACCCAGAGGAACGTCTGCCAGCCGCGCGCCCCGAGGTCGCCCGAAGCCTCCTCCAGCGAGGTCCCCATCCGCCGGAGCCGAGCCTGAACGTTGTTGTAGACGATGACGATGCAGAACGTGGCGTGGCCGATGATGACCGTCGCCATCCCGAGCGTCACGCCGACCGGCCCGAGCACCGTCGTGAACGTCGAGGCGAGCGCGATACCGGTCACGATGCCCGGGAGGGTGATCGGCAGCACGACCAGGAAGTTGATGCTCTGCCGCCCGAAGAACCGGAAGCGCTGCACCGCGAACGCCGCCATCGTCCCGAGCACCAGCGCGATCGCGGAGGCGCAGAGCCCGGCGATCACGGAGGTCGCCAGCGCGTCCGCCGCGCCGCGGGAGTGGAACGCATCCACCCACCACTGCAGCGTGAAGCCGGGCGGCGGGAACGAGAACGTCCGCGAGCTGTTGAACGAGTTCAGCACGATCAGCAGCAGCGGCACGTAGAGGATCACGAGGCCGACCACCATGCAGAGCCCGACGACGATGCGCGCGGGAGTCGAGAGCAGTTTCACACGTTCTCCAATGCGCCGGTGCGGCGGACCGCGAGCAGGTAGAGCACGACCGCGACGAGCGGGATCACCGACAGCGCCGCCGCCAGCGGCTGGTTGTTCGCGGTGACGAGCTGCCCGTAGATGAGGTTCGCGAGCAGCTGCGTCTTTCCGCCCACGATGCCCACCGCGATGTAGTCGCCGAAGCTCAGCGCGAAGGTGAAGATCGACCCCGCCACGATCGCAGGGAAGACCAGCGGGAACGCCACCGTCCTGATCGTGCGACAGGTCGACGCGCCCAGGTCGTAGCTGGCCTCGAACAGCGAGTCGGGCACGCGGTCGAACCCGGCGTATACGGGGATGATCATGTACGGCAGCCACAGGTACGCCAGCGTCATGATCGTCGCGGGGAGGCCGAAGCCGGGCGTCCAGCCGCCGGTCGCGACGGCGATCGGGCCGCCCGGTTCGACCAGGATGCGCCAGGCGTACGCCTTGACCAGGTAGCTCGCCCACAGGGGCGTCGTCACCGCCACGAGATACGCCGCGCGCCGGCTCGGCCGGGCCACCTTCGCGATGTACAGGGCGAGCGGGAAGGCGACCACGGCGTCGATGAGCGTCACCCCGAGGGCCACGAGGAGGGTGCGCAGCGCGACCGTCCCGTAGACCGGGTCGGTGAACAGCGTCGCGTAGTTCTCCAGCGTGAAGGTCGGGACGACCGCGCCCGTGAACCCGTTCACCGTCCAGAAGGAGGAGACCAGGAGGACGGCGATCGAGCCCAGGTAGATGACGACGAGCCAGAGCAGCGGAGGCCCGAGCAGGAAGCCCAGGCGGGCCTTCATCCCCGGACTCCCTTCATCCCCGGACTCCCGTCATCCCTTGATCTCCTGCCACTTGGTCACCCACTCGCTGTACGCGGTGCAGTCGTTCCCGCTGCCGTCGACGCACTTGGTCTGAGGCGTGGTCCAGTAGTGGATCTTGGACGCGTAACCGGCGTCGAGCGCGTGGTACTGGGTGCAGAACGTCGGGTCCTGGGTCTTCTCGCACGCCTTGGTCTGCGCCGGCGCCTCGCCGAACCATTCGGCGACCTGCGCATTGACCGTCGGGGAGGTGATCCAGTTCATCCACTGGTACATGCAGTTCGGGTGCTTCGCCTTGGACGAGATCATCCACGTGTCGGACCAGCCGGTGGAACCCTCGCTCGGGACGGTCGTGCCGACCTGCACCTTGCCGTCGCTCTGGATGAGGTTCGCGATGACCTGCCACGACGTGCCCACCACGCTGCTGCCGGACTCGAACGACTGCACGGACTTGGTGTAGTCCGACCAGTACTCGCCGATGGAGGTCTTCTGCTTCTTCAGCAGGGAGACCGCCGCGTCGAGCTGCTTCTCGGTGAGCGAGTACGGGTCTTTGATCCCCAGCGACGGGTCGTGCGCCTTCAGGTAGAGCGCGGCGTCCGCGATGTAGATCGGGGAGTCGTAGGCGGTGACCTTGCCGGCGTACTTGGACGCGTCGTCGAAGACGGCCGACCAGGAGTCCGGCGCCGGGGTGACGGCGGCCTTGTTGTACATCAGCACGTTGGCGCCCCAGCCGTGCGGAATGCCGTACATCCGGCCGTCGACCGAGTTCCAGGCCTTGTCCTTGAGGAAGCTGGAGATGGTCGTGTAATTCGGCACGAGCTTGGTGTTGACGGGCGCGACCTGGCCGCCGTAGACCAGGCGGAGGGTGGCGTCGCCGGAGGCCGAGACGCCGTCGTAGTCGCCGGTGCGCATGAGCTGCACCATCTCGTCGGACGTGCCCGCGACTTTGGCGTTGACCTGGCAGCCGGTGCTCTGCTGGAACGGAGTCACCCAGTTGACCTTCGGGTCGTTGGAGCCGTCCTCGGCGTAGCCCGCCCAGACGATGAGGTTGAGCTGGTTCTCGTTGGTCCCGAGCTTCTTCGCCATCGGGACGTTCGGCACCGAGCCGCCCGAGCCGCCGGTGGAGCCGCCGCCGGAACAGGCCGCGAGCACCAGGAGGGCGGCGGAGACGGCCGCCGCTGCGGCCGCCGAGCGCGCCACGCGCTTCGTTGCACGGATCATGAGTCCTGCCTCTCTTCTACACCTCTGCTGCGAGGTACGTCTGCGTCCGGGAAGTCGTCGGGCGCCTCGTCCTGCGCGCCGCCGCCGAGCCTCCGGAGGTCGTCGTCGTTCCACGTCACGTGCACGCGCGAGCCGCGGTCGAGCTCGGTGCGGTGCGTGCGGTCGTTGCTCTCCAGCACCGAGATCCGCAGGCCCGCGTCGAGGTCGACCACGCGGCGGATGCTGTTGCCGGCGTAGACCGACTCCACCAGCGTCCCGGCCGCGGACGGCGAGCCGGAGCCGTCCGGCAGCGTGTGCAGCTCCAGCTTCTCCGGCCGGATGGAGTATTCCCCATCGAGGCCGAGGATGCTGCGGGCGCGCTCGCGGTCGAACAGGTTGGAGGTGCCGACGAAGTCCGCGACGAACCGCGAGTTCGGGTGCTCGTAGAGTTCGCGCGGGGTCCCCAGCTGCTCGATCCGCCCGTTGTTGAAGACCGCGATCCGGTCGGAGAGGGTGAGGGCCTCGTCCTGGTCGTGGGTGACGAAAACGAACGCGATTCCCAGCTCGTGCTGGAGCTGCTTGAGCTCCACCTGCATCTGCTGGCGCAGTTTGAGGTCGAGGGCTCCGAGCGGCTCGTCGAGGAGGAGCGCCTTCGGCTGCACGACCGTCGCGCGGGCGAGCGCCACGCGCTGCCGCTGGCCGCCGGAGAGCTGGGCGGGCTTGCGATCGGCGAAGCCCGTCAGTTGCACGGAGTCGAGGGCGTCCATGGCGCGCCTGCGCCGCTCGGAACGGCCGACGCCGCGGACCCGGAGGCCGTAGGCGACATTGTCCAGCACGTTCATGTGCGGGAAGAGGGCATAGTCCTGGAAGACGGTGTTGACGTCGCGTGCGGCCGCGGGCCTGCTGGTGACGTCCTGTCCGAAGAGTTCGATCGTGCCGGAGGTCGGCTGCTCGAAGCCGGCGATGCAGCGCAGCACGGTTGTCTTGCCGGAGCCGGAGGGGCCGAGCATCGAGAAGAACTCGCCGGCGGCGATCTCCAGGTCGAGGTCGTCGACGGCCGCGACCGTCCCGAATCGTTTGGTCAGTCCGGTCAGCCTGATGGCGGGCTGCTCGCTCACATCCAGTCTCCTTCGACGGCGGGCGTCGCAATCATATGCGATCAGATGTTCACGCGACTACGGTTTCCGCAGCAAAAATTGATCACGATTGTCGATTCCAGCCGTCCGGGAGGACTTTTTCGGTCCGAATCTTCAGTGCGCGTCCCTCCGTGCCGCCGCGGGACGTGGCGGACGCACCGGCCGCCGCCTTCTCGGGCGATCGTGCGCCGTGGACCGTCAGCCGTCGGCGAACGGGAGGCCCCGACGCCCCGCGCGGGGCGCACACTCGTCTCATGACGGATGCGGACGCCCTGGACGCCTACTCGACGGCGGTGGTTCACGTCGCGCGCGTCGTCGGTCCGGCGGTCGCCGCCGTCACCGCGCGGACCTCCCGCGGGGTCGGCCTCGGCAGCGCCACGGTCATCTCGGCGGAGGGCCACCTCCTGACCAGCGCGCACGTCGTGGAGGGAGCCGGGAGCGTCGACCTCGCCTTCGAGGACGGCACCCGCGTTCGCGCCCGCGTCATCGGCCGGGATCCGCTCTCCGACCTCGCGATGCTGCGGGCGGACGCGCCCGTCCCCGCGCCGGTCGAGCTCGGCGACGCCGCCCGGCTCCAGGTGGGCCAGCTCGTCGTCGCCGTCGGCAACCCGCTGGGCCTCGCCGGCAGCGTGACGGCCGGCATCGTCTCGGCGCTCGGCAGGTCGCTGCCGACCCGGTCCGGCCGCGTGGTGGACGAGGTCATCCAGACGGACGCCGCCCTCAACCCCGGCAACAGCGGGGGAGCGCTCGCGGACAGCAACGCGCGCATGATCGGCGTGAACACCGCCGTCGCCGGGACCGGCCTGGGCCTCGCCGTCCCGATCAACGCCACGAGCCGCCAGATCATGGACACCCTGATGCGGGAAGGTCGCGTCCGCCGCGGCTGGCTCGGCATCGCCGGCGCCGAGATCACCCTCAACCCCGAGATCGCCCGCACGGCCGGCGCCCGCACGGGCATCCAGGTGATGTCCGTGGTCCCGGACAGCCCGGCCGATCTCGCCGGCGTCCGCACCGGTGACGTGCTCATCTCCCTGGACCGCATGCGCATCCACGCGGTCGCCGACCTCCAGCGGCTGATGATCGCGAGCACGATCGGCCGGCGGCTGGAGCTGACGGTGTGGCGGAACGGCGCCCTCGTCGACGCCGTCGTGGAGCCGACCGAACTCACCGACGCCTGACACCGGCGCCATTCGTGCCGAATGTCGACTCCCGCTCGGCGGAAGTCGACATTCGGCGCAAATCGCCCGGGAATCAGGTGCGCGCGGCAGCGCCCTTCGGCAACCGCACCACGACCTCCGCGCCCCCGCCGTCCCGATCTGTCGCGCTCACGCGCCCGTGGTGCCGGTCGACGACCTCCGCGACGAGCGCCAGCCCGAGTCCGTAGTGGCGCTCGCGACCGGTCGGGCTGTCCGCCGCGCGCGTGGACGCGAAGCGGTCGAAGGCGCGGTCGTGGAGGTCGTCGCCGAAACCGGGTCCGTCGTCGGCGACCGACAGCAGAACGTCGTCGCGGTCCGTCGAGACGTCGACCTGGACACGCGAGGCGGCGTGGTCGAGGGCGTTGTCGACCAGGGCGACGATCATCCGGCGCAGCGACACCGGCGCGCCCGTCACCACGGCTCCCGGTGCGGCGCGGGAGGTCAGCGCGATGTCGCGCTCGTGCGCGCGCCCCTCGGCCGAGCGGGCGACGACGGCGGCGAGTTCGCCGATGTCGACGCGTTCCGGTTCCGCGTTCTGGCGGGGGTCGGCGGCGGTGAGGAGGTCCTCCACGATCTCCGTCAGGGCGCGGCTGTCGTCGACGATCTCGTCCAGGCCCGATCGCACGTCGTCGTCCCCCGCGGCGCTCCCGCCGCGCGAGAGCCGCCGCCGCAACAGCTGGGCCCGCGTGCTCAGCAGCGTCAGCGGCGTGCGGAGTTCGTGGCCCGCGTCCGCGACGAACCGCCGCTGCAGCGCGAGGGCCTCCGACATCGGGCGCATCGACCGGCGCGCCAGGAGCAGTCCGACGAGCGCGGCCGCCACCGTCGCGATGACGCCCGAGATGATGAGCGCGGTGAGCAGGCGGCCCATCTCCTCCTGCTGCTCGGCGAGGCCGTAGGAGATCTGCACCACCTTGCCGCGCCGCACGTCGGTCTGGGTGAGGTAGCCCTTCCCGTCCGCCACGATGGTCTCGGTGATCATGCCACCGTGTTGAGCGACCTCCTGCAGCGCGCGCTCGTCGGGCAGTCCGTCCGGCATGTCCGGGGACATGTCCCGGCCCTGCGGGAGGAGCACGGTGACCAGGAGGTTGTGCGGTGCGTCGTGCACGGAGTCCACCTGCGACGCGTCGGCGAGTGCCCGCTTGGCGGCCTCCGCCTGCCCCGTCGAGACGACGATGTACACCACGGCGCCGAGGATGACGAACAGCGCCATGATTATCCCGGCGAACTGCAGGGCGAGCCGTGCCGACGCGGTGCGGAGCTCGCGGAGGTCGGCTTTCATCCCACTCCGCCCAGCCGGTAGCCGACGCCGCGGACTGTCTCGATGAGTGTGCGGCCGAACTTCTTGCGGAGGTGGTGCACGTAGGTGTCGACCACGCCGGGGTCGTCGGCGTCGGCGAACACCTCGTCCAGCAGCACGGCGCGCGAGAAGACCTGCTCGGGGCGCCGTGCCAGCAGTTCGAGGAGACTGGCCTCGCGGTCCGAGAGCACGGTGCGTTCGCCGCTGCTGAGCGTGACCGTGCGGCTGCCGACGTCGAGCTGGCCGCCGGGGAAGCGCACGGTCGGCACATCCGACGACGCCCGGCGGATGAGGGCGCGCACCCGGGCGAGCAGCTCGTCGATGTCGAACGGCTTGGCGAGGTAGTCCTCCGCGCCGGCATTCAACCCGTCGACCCGGTCGGGGGCGGTGCCGAGCGCCGAGAGGATGAGGATGGGCGTCGTCACGCCGTTGCTCCGGAGACCTCGCAGCACGCCGAGCCCGTCGACCGCGGGGAGACCGCGATCGAGCACGACGGCGTCGAACTGCTCGGTGAGGCCACGGTGCAGCGCGCGCTGGCCGTCGCGCGCGATCTCCACGTCGTAGCCGTCGGAGACGAGCAGCGTCTCGAGCATCCCGGCCAGACGGCTGTCATCCTCGGCGATCAGGACACGGCGGCGCTCACCCATGCCCGCAGTATAGGAGGGGTCGCCTGCGAGCCCGTCGCCGCTCACCGCGGCTGCCCCGCTCCCGCAAAGGCCAGCTCGCCGAGCCCGACCAGCAGGCCGGCCGCGTCGACGGCGAGCACACCGCGCGCGCCGTTGCCGAGGGCCCAGCGGATCCCGTCCTCGCCGAGCGCGAACACCGCGGTCGCGAGGAGGTCGGCCGTCGTGAGGTCGGCGGCGACGACGGTCGCGCTTCGCAGCCCGGTCGCCGCCCCGTCCGTGCGGCCGTCGACGATGTGCGCGCCGCGCTCGTAGGCGCCGGAGGTCGCCACGCCGCCGTCCCGGACCTCCAGCACGGCGAGCACCTCCGCGGCGCTCGCCGGGGAGCGCACGCCCACGTTCCACGGCCGGCCGTCGCCGGGGCTGCCGGAGACCGCGACGTCGCCGCCCGCGTTGAGGCAGAAGTCCCGGAGACCGCTCGCGGCGAGCGAGCGCGCCGCGCGGTCGGCCGCCCAGCCCTTCACAACGCCGTCGAGGTCCCAGGCGCCGTCGGGGCGCCGGATGCGGAACGCGCCTCCCGAGGCCTCCGCCATCGCCGAGCCGAGCCCGACGACTTCCGCGAACTCCTCACTCGCCCCGGACACGTCGCCGCCGTGGGCGTTCACCCGGCTGAGCTCGCTGTCGGGCCGATAGGCGGAGAAGCGCGCATCGGCGTCCCGCAGCAGCCGGAACGCGCGCTCGGCAGCAGCAGCCGCGACGGTCTCGGCGGCCTCCCGGATGTCGATCGACATCGGGATGCCCATGACGGTCTCGACGAACCTCATCGCTGGTCGATGGCCGACTGCAGCGACCGGATGTAGCCCTCCGAGGTGTAGGTGGCTCCGGAGATGGTGTCGATCTTCGCCGACTGGGAGGCCATCGCCTCCTGCTGCAGCATCGGGATGGCCTGCGAGTTGATCTCCTGGTCGCGGCCGCTCTCGGTCGGGTACTGGATGGCGTCGATGGCGGTGATCTTGGTGCCCTCGAACGTGACCTTCACCTGGACGGGGCCGTAGCGGGTGTCGACCGCGGTGCCCGTGACGGTCTTCGTGGCGGCGGCGGGCGCAGCCGCGCCCGCGGACGGCGCGGCGGTCGTGCCGGCGGCGGTCGGTGCGGGGGCGGCGGACGGCGTCGTGGACGCGTGCGCCGACGACAGCGCGCTGGTCTCCTCGCCCGACCCGTAGAGCTTGAGGCCGACCGTCGCGCCCATCACCACGAGGATGATGGTGAAGAGGATGGTGCCGCGCCAGGACTTGTTGTTCATGATCGCTGTCCGTTCATGACATGCTCAGTTCTTCTCGGTGGATGAATCGCTTGGGCATCCGCAGCTCGCGCAGGGACGACTCGACCTGCTCGGCCATGCCCGCCGGCCCGCAGACGAACGCCTCCCAATTGTGGAGGTCGGGGACGATGCGGCGGAGGGAGCCCGGGCCGAGCGGGTCGTAGCCGAGCTCCGCGCGACGGCCGACGAGCGGGATGACCGTGACGCCCTCCATCGCCTGAAGCTCGCCGAGGAGCGCGAGCTGCTCCGGCGCGCTGACCCGGTACAGGACGACCGGGCGCCCGCCACGGTAGACCAGCTCCTCCGCGAGCGCGCGGATGGGTCCGATGCCCGCGCCGCCCGCGATGAGGAGCAGCTTGCCGCGGCTGGCGCGGTCGGCGGTGAAGTGCCCGAACGGTCCCTCGGCGAACACCATCGTCCCGGGCTTCAGCGCGGTCAGGGCGGTGGAGTGGTCGCCCAGGGAGCCGACGGTGATGCGCAGCCGGCCGTTCGCGGGCACCGCCGACACCGAGTACGGGTGCGCCGTGCCGAGGTGGCCCCAGGCGAAGAAGCGGAACAGCAAGAAGTTGCCCGCGCGGACGCCCAGCTTGTCGACGTGCGGTCCCTCGAGCCAGACGCTGTTGAGGCCGTGGCCCTCCGGGACGACCGCGACGACGCGCATCCGGCCCTTCCAGGCGTCCATCGTCGGGAGGATGAAGCGCCAGGTCAGCACGGCGGAGGCGGTGCCGAGGTAGAGCGCGATCCACAGCACGCGGTTCACCGGGTAGCCGACGAAGTGGAGGCCCGCGCTGAGCTGGTGGAGGAACGTGAGGAAGATCGCGGCGTAGGTCGTGAGGTGCAGCCAGTACCAGACTTCGTAGGACAGCTTCGTCCGGATGAGGCGCGCGCTGGACAGCCCGACGGCGAGGAACGCGATGGTGCCGACGAGGGCGGGCAGCATGTCCGGATACGAGCGGTAGACCGTCCAGAACTCGTCCCACGGCATGCTCTTGTCGATCACCTCGCTGCCCAGCACGATGAAGACCACGTGCGCGACGACCAGGAAGATGACCGAGGCGCCGAGCGACCGGTGCCAGGAGACCAGCTTGTCGAGCCCGACCGCGTTCTCGAACCACGGCACCCGGGCGATCAGCAGCACCTGGTAGCAGACCAGCAGCGCGCCGACCAGGCCGCTCAGCTCGCCGAGCGAGGTGATCGCGTTGGCGGGCGTGGAGGCGAAGGTCGCGGGGACGCTGAACCACCACATCCCGAGCACCGCGACGACGCTGGCGACCAACAGGATGCGCACGGTGCGGGCGCCGCGCCGGTGCCGGGTCGCGGCGCCGCGGCGCGACCGGGGGCGTCGCGGGGGTGCCGTCGTCGCGGCCCGGGTGTCTGTCATGCCTCCAACGATGCTGGTCGAATCTTTGTGGTTTCTTACGTCGGCTGAGAACGCCCTAAGGATCGGCTATGGAGTGGTGCGGCGCGCCGTAGCGGCCGCGCAGACGCCGTTGCGGCCCGCGATGCGGCTACGGTTTCCGCATGAGCTTCGCCGTGCTCGCGCTCGTGGTGGCCGTCGGCCTGCTCGGCCCGCTGGCGTCCGCGCGGTCGATCTGGCGCGTGCCGGTCGTGGCGGGGGAGGTGCTCGGCGGGCTCGTGATCGGCGTCTCGGGATTCCACCTGGTCGACCCGGCGAACGACGACTTCCAGCTTCTCGCCTCCATCGGCTTCGGGCTGACGATGGTGGTCGTCGGCTCGCACGTGCCGGTGCGCGATCCGGATGTCCGCGCCGCGCTCGCCCGCGGTGCGCTCGGCGCGGGCCTGGTCGGTGCGGCCTCCGCGGTGCTGGCCGCCGCGCTCGCGGCCGTGGCGCACTCCGGCAACGGCCTGCTCTACGGCGTCCTGCTCGCCTCGTCGTCGGCGGCGCTCGTGCTGCCGATGCTGCAGTCCGTGAATGTGGACAAGCGGTCGGCGTCGCAGCTCGTCGCGCAGATCGCCGTCGCGGACGTGGTGTGCGTCGTCCTCCTCCCGCTGGTCGTGGAGCCGGGGAGGGCGTTGACCGCAGGGATCGGGGTGCTGGTCATCGCCGCGCTCGCCGTCGGGTTGGGGGTCGTGCTGACCCGCTGGGTCCGCTCCGACCGTCGCCGCGCGCTGCACGCCTACTCGGAGCGCCGGCGGTTCGCCCTCGAACTGCGGCTGAGCCTGCTGGTGCTGTTCGCGTTCGCCGCCATCGCCCAGTTCGCGCAGCTCTCGATCATGATCGCGGGATTCGCGCTCGGGCTCGTGCTGTCGGCCGTCGGCGAGCCGCACCGGCTGGCGCGGCAGCTCTTCGGGATGACGGAGGGTTTCTTCGGTCCGCTCTTCTTCGTCTGGCTCGGCGCCTCGCTGGATCTGCGGGCGCTGGTCGCGCATCCGGCGATGATCCTCCTCGGCGTCGTGCTCGGCGTCGGGGCGGTGCTGGCGCACCTCGCCTCCCGGATAGCCGGGCTCCCGTGGGCGCAGGCCGTCGCCTCGGCGGGGCAGCTCGGGGTGCCGGTCGCGGCTGTGACGCTCGCTCTGCAGGCGCACACGCTGGCGCCGGGGGAGGGCGGGGCGATCCTGCTCGGCGCGCTGATCAGCCTGGCGACGTCGGCGGTGTCGGTCGCGGCGGTGGCGCGCCGGGCGGGGGAACCCGGCCGGGCTACGCCAGCGTCATGAAGAGCTTCTCGAGCTCCTCGACCGTCATCGGATCGGTGGTGTCGTCCGGGTCGTTCAGGCACTTCTCCATCGCGGTGGCGATGATCTGGAAACCGGCCTTGTCGAGCGCGCTGGAGACCGCGGAGAGCTGGATGACGACGTCGCGGCACTTCCCGCCGTTCTCGACGGCGGCGATCACGGCGTTCAGCTGACCCTGCGCGCGGCGCAGGCGGTTCAGCACAGGCTTGACGTCGGCGGGGGCGCGGTCCACGGTCAGCTCCGTCCGAACAGGCGGCCGAGGAAGCCCGTGCCGGTCGCGGTCGTGGGCTGTTCGGCGTGGCCCTCGCACCACTGGGCGGCCGGGACATTGCGGCGCACGTCGGCGACGTGCTGTCCGCAGCCGTCCCAGGTCGTCTTTCCGCAGGTGGCGCAGGGAACGGGATAACACATGAGCAGGTCCTCTCCGGTGATTCGCTCTGTGGGGATTCGGAATACCCCCTGAGGTATAGTACGATACCGAAGGGGGTATACGCAATCCGCTCCCCGGACCCGCATGGAAGAAGGACCATCCCAGTGAGAACGATCATCGTCGGCGGAGTCGCCGGAGGCATGTCGGCGGCGACCCGGCTGCGCCGACTGGACGAGTCGCGCGACATCGTCGTGTTCGAGCGCGGCCCGTACGTCTCGTACGCGAACTGCGGCCTCCCGTACTACGTCGGCGGGGTGATCCGCGACCGGTCGTCGCTGCTGCTGCAGACGCCGCAGTCGCTGGCGTCCCGGTTCCGGCTGGATGTCCGCACGGGCCACGAGGTCCTCGCGATCGACGCCGCGCGGCGCACCGTCCGCGTGCTCGACCTGGCGAGCGGCGAAACGTCGACCGAGGGCTACGACGAGCTGATCCTGGCCGTCGGCGCCTCCGCGCGGGAGGCGGCAGGACATCCGGGCATCCCCACCCACACGCTCCGCACCGTCGAGGACGTCGACGCGATCGGCGCGTTGGTGGACGCAGTGGCCGACCACCCGTCGGCACTCGTCGTCGGGGGCGGTTTCATCGGGCTCGAGGCCGTCGAGAACCTGGTGCGGCGCGGCATCCACGTCACGCTCGTCCAGCGCGGTCCGCACCTCCTGAGCCCGCTCGACCCGGAGATGGTGGTGCCGCTGGAGGCCCAGCTCCGCAGCCGCGGCGTGGACGTGCGCACCGGCGTCACGATCGACACGGTGGAGGGCGGCGTCGTCGTCCTCGCCGACGGGGGCGCGCTGCGTCCCGACTTCATCGTCGACGCGTCCGGCGTGGTGCCGAGCGTGGACCTCGCCCGCACGGCCGGCGTGGCGCTCGGCGCGACCGGCGGCATCGCGGTCGACGCCCGCAACCGCACCAGCGACCCGCACATCTTCGCGGTCGGCGACGGAGTCGAGAAGGTCGACGCGCTGTCCGGCGAGGACGTGCTGGTCACGATGGCCGGGCTGGCCAACCGGCACGGCCGCTCGGTCGCCGACGTGATCGCCGGCCACGACGAGCGCAACACGCCCGCGCTCGGCACCGCCATCGTGAAGGTGTTCGAGACGGTCGCGGCGAAGGTCGGCTGGAGCGAGCGGCAGCTCGTGACGGCCGGGCGCGAGCACCGCGTCATCCACACCCACCCCGCCTCGCACGCGACGTACTACCCGGGCGCGCAGCCGATGTCGATGAAGCTGCTGGTCGACCCGGCGACCGACGCGATCCTCGGCGCGCAGCTCGTCGGCGGGGAGGGCGTGGACAAGCGGATCGACGTCCTCGCGGTGGCGATGGCCGGCGGCATCACCGCCTCCGGGCTGGCGCGCCTGGAGCTCGCCTACGCGCCGCAGTTCGGCTCTGCGAAGGATCCGGTGAACCAGCTCGGCTACGTGGCCGACAACCTCCGCACGGGTGCGACCCGCGCGATCCAATGGCACGAGCTGGATTCGGCGCTCGCAGGCGGCGCGACGCTGGTGGATGTCCGCACCGCGGCGGAGCACGCGGCCGGCGCGATCCCCGGCGCCGTCAACATCCCGGTCGACGACCTCCGGGACCGGCTCGCCGAGCTGCCCTCCGGACCCATCGTCGTGCACTGCCAGGTGGGGCAGCGCGGGCACACCGCGGCGCGCATCCTCGCCCAGCACGGATTCGACGTCGCGAACCTCGACGGCGGCTACCGGACCTGGGCCGCGGGAGCGGCGACACGGGAGCGGGAGCCGGTCGCCGCCTAGGGCAATGGATAGCCGATCGTCAGGTTCTCCCCATGTGACGTAAGAATCCGTCAAGAATTCGCCGGGATGGTGGAGGTATCACCTAGCGGAGGAGGGACGGATGGCGACCTGGACACGAGGCAAGCGGATCGTCGGTGTGCTGACGACAGTGATCGGCGTCGGCAGCGTGACCGCGGCGGGAGCCGCCGGCGCGGTGCTGTTCGACACGACTCACACCAAGCACGCCGCGGCGGCGCAACCGGTGGGCACTCCGGCGGCCACGCCGTCCGCGACGCCCACGCCGAACGCGACGCCGGCCCCTGCCGCGCCCGCCCCGACTGCGGCTCCCGCTCCCGCCCCGGCCGCACCGGCTCCCGCGCCCGCTGCCCCGGCTCCCGCCCCCGCTCCGGTCCAGCCGAGCCAGGGCGGGTCGTCCAGCAGCACGTCGTCAGGCTCCTGATGCGAAGGCCGACGGAGGGGAGCGACGATGAGTGAGCTGCTGTGGGCCTTCGGCCGCGCGTCCGGCCTCATCGCGCTGCTGCTGTTCACGCTGACGCTGGTGCTCGGCATCGTCACGCGCTCCGGGCGTCCGCTGCCCGGGATGCCGCGGTTCTCGGTGTCGCTGATCCACCGCAACGTGTCGCTGCTCGCGTGCGTCTTCCTCGTGCTCCACGTGGGGACGCTGATGTTCGACTCGTACGCCAAGCTCTCGCTGCTCGACGTCGTCGTGCCGTTCGCGGGGTCGTTCAAGCCGTTCTGGCAGGGCCTGGGAACGGTCGCGTTCGACCTGGTCGTCGCCATCACCATCACCGGCCTGCTGCGGAGGCGGATCGGCCAGCGCGCCTTCCGCTTCGTGCACTGGTTCACCTATGCGATGTGGCCGATCGCCGTCCTGCACGGCATCGGCAACGGGACGAACGGCACCAGCGGCTGGTTCCTGCTGATCACCGCCGGGTGCACCCTCCTCGTCGCCGCGGCCGTGATCTGGCGGTTGTCGGCCCGCTTCGTGGAGCACTCGAACACGCGGCGCCTCGCCGCCGGACTGCCCTACTCAGGGAAGAGGGACGACGCATGACGATGACGATGGAACCGACCACGTCGGGAGGCTCGATGCGCGCCGTGGACGCCGGACGGCTGTTCGCCGCCGGGCACAGAGCGTCGCTCGACGCGCACCTGCGCGCCTACGGCGAGCTGCCCAAGCGGAACCCCGACGCGATGCTCGCCGAGCTGGAAGCCTCCGGGCTGACCGGCCGCGGCGGCGCCGCCTTCCCGGCCTGGCGGAAGCTGTCGGCCGCCCTCGACGCGGGCGGACGGCGCCGCGGCCGTGCCCCGATCCTCATCGCGAACGGCACGGAGGGTGAGCCGCTGTCCTCGAAGGACGCCGTGCTGCTGCGTAATGCGCCCCACCTCGTGATCGACGGCATGATCGCCGCTGCGAAGACGATCGGCGCGCGGAACGTGCTCATCGTGGCCGAGGGCGACGCCCTCCGCGCGGTGGAGCGCGCGATCGCCGAGCGGCAGGACGCGCGCGGGATCGAGGTCGTGGAGGGCGCGGGCGGCTTCGTCTCCGGTGAGGCCGGCGCCCTGGTCAACCTGATCGAGAACGACGACCCCCGCCCGGTCGACCGCACCAAGCGCCTCACGACCTCGGGTCTCCGCGGCCGGCCGACCGTCGTCCAGAATGTGGAGACCCTCGCGCACGTCGCGCTGATCGCCCGCCACGGCGCCCGTTGGTTCCGTTCCGTCGGCGATCCGGTCGACCCCGGCACCCGCCTGGTGACCGTCACCGGCGACGTCCCGAAGCAGGGCGTCTACGAGATCCGCACCGATGCCACCGTGCGCGAGACCCTGGCCGCCCTGCAACTCGACTTCGCGACGGTCTCCGCCGCGTTGATCGGCGGCTACCACGGCGCGTGGGTGCCGGCGCAGGCTTTCGACCTCCCGCTGACCGCCCTCGACCTCGCGCCGTTCGACGCCGCACCGGGCGCCGGGATCATCCACGTGCTGGGCGACGACCGCTGCGCGCTCGACGTGACCGCCGGGATCGTGAAGTACCTGGCCGGCCAGTCGGCCGGGCAGTGCGGCCCCTGCATGTTCGGCCTCCCGACGATGGCCGACCGCTTCGCCGCCGTCGCCTCCGGTCAGGCCGTCGCCGAGAACGCCGCCGACCTCGCCCGGATCACCGGCCTCGTCGTCGGTCGCGGCTCGTGCCACCACCCCGACGGGACGGCGCGGCTCGTGCGCAGCGCGCTCACGGTCTTCGACCATGACGTGCGCTCGCACGCCCACGGCCGCTGTGTGCGGCGGGCAGCCGCTCGATGAGCAGCCACCACGCCCTCCACATCGACTGGACACGGTGCGACGGCCGAGGCCTCTGCACTGAGATCCTCGACCGCGCCCTCACGCGCGACGACTGGGGTTACCCGGTCTCGCTGCGGGGTGAAGAAGGCTCCCGGTCCGACGTGCCGCTGCGCGCCGACGAACTCGACGCGGCGGACGACGCCGTCGCGCTCTGCCCGGTACTGGCGCTGAGGCGGGTCGCTTTGTAGTAGTCCCGCCAGATGACCCGGTGCAGCGGGATCCAGCGCGGGATGGTGCGCAGGCCCGGGATGAACGGCAGCAGGGCGAGCAGGACCGTCAAGACGCCCATGATCAGCACGACGACCAGGTCGGCGTTCGGGAGCGACGCGAACGGCTCCACCTGGTAGAAGAGCGAGAAGAGCCACAGCCACGCCTGCCCCGGCGTGTTGCCGGTCTCGTTCATCATCCCCCACTGGTCCCCGGTGAGGTGCTGGTCCGCCGCGAGGTTCTGGAAGTACTGGCCGTCGCCGAGGAAGAGGATCGCCGGCGTGTGGTTCAGCGGGTAGAAGCCGCTCTGGCTGGCGAGCGCGCCGTCGAGAGCGCCGCTGCGCGCCATCCCGCTGAGCGACGCGATGATCGCAGGCACCGGG
The DNA here is from genome assembly GCF_050632895.1 of Leifsonia sp. L25. The sequence continues at coordinate 2,523,874 of NZ_JBODRZ010000003.1, forward strand.
CCGTAGTCGCCGGAGGACGGGCTCGGCAGCGTGCTGCCCTTGTCGGCTGCGAGCGCCTTCTCGTACGCGGCCGTCCACTTCGCCTGCTGCGCCGGGGAGGCGTTGGTCCAGCGCGACACCGCAGACGGTACCGACGGCAGCGTTCGCAGCGGCCCGATGACGAAGGCTTTCGCGGTGTCGATCGGGAGGCGCACGCCCGACAGGCTCTGCAGGTCGAGCGGGCCGAGGGTCTGCGTGGCCCCCTGCGTGTCGTTGTAGGGCGGTCCGTACTGCGCAGTGTCGCTGGTGCCGCCGAGCTCGGCCGTCGCGGTCGACGCGAAGTCGACGGGATCGCTCGCCGACCACGAGGCGAAGGTCACGCCCGGCTCGTCCGGCGAGCCGAACACCGCGGCGAGCCCGAGCGTCAGGAGGCCCACCACGACGAAGCCGATGGTGACCTCCTTGAAGAGGTCGTAGTCGCGGACGCGTCCGTGCCACGGCCGGCCGGCGACATCGTCGTGGCGCCGCCAGGTCATGCTGGGTGTGCGCTTCATCGCGGCCCCTCCGATTCGTTGTAGGAGTGGACGACCTGGTCGTCCGTCTCGGTCGCGTCGATCGGCGGAACGACGCCGTGCACGCGCACCAGGAGGACGTGCAGCACGACGATCGCGCCGACGCCGATCGGGAGAAGCACGATGTGCCAGGTGAACATCTGACCGAGGTCGGCGGCGTTGAACCAGGCGCCGATCCCGACGGCGTTGAGGGCGTCCTTGCCCTCGAAGGCGATCCACTGCGAATCGAAGTTGGTCTGCAGCAGGTAGCCGGTGAACGCCGCCGCGATCGACACGGCGAAGGCGATCACGCCCGTGATCCAGGTGAGCACCCGGCCTCCGCGCCACGCGGCCATCCAGTACTTGCCCCACAGGTGCACGACCATGAGCAGGAAGAACAGCTCGACGCTCCACAGGTGGACGCTGTTCGTGAAGTGCCCGAGGCCCGAGGAGTGGTACCAGGCGGGCCCGTTGAGGCTGAGCACGAGGCCGGAGAGGATCACCACCGCGAGGGCGGCAAGCGACGCCATCCCGAACACATAGATCCACGACGAGACATAGCTGGGCTGGTCCTGCGGCAGGAGCTTCTGCGGCGGGAGGCGCTTCAGCAGCCAGCGACGCGCGCGGCCCGTCCAGGTGTAGATCTCCTCGTCCTGGCCGGCGGCCGGCGGTTCGCCTGCCGGCTCGGCGGACTGTCGAGCCGGCCGTTCCTGCGTGCTCATCGCCGGCGCCTCGCCTTCGGGAACGGCAGCAGCAGCGCCAGCGCGAACAGCACGAGCATGACCACGATGACGATGAGGTTGCCGAGTTGGATGGTGAACCCACCCCAGCCGAGATAAATGCCCGGCGCGCTCGCGACGATGTCCACGGTTTCTCCTTCGGTCGGGACCAGCGTGATGCTCGAACGGATCGGCGGGCGGGCCGAAGGTCCCGCCGGTTCGAGGCGGCCCTGCGGCCGTCAGGGCGCGAGCGCGTCGATCGCGGCCTGGTTCGTCCCGTAGAGGGTCCGGTCCTCGAGCAGGCCGAAGTGCTCGAGGCGCAGTTCGAGGTCGGGGCGCACGCGCGAGTAGTGCAACAGCACCCCGTGTTCGCCCAGCCAGCCCTGGACGGCGCGGAATCGTTCGGCGGCGGTGACGTCGATGTCGGTCACCGCCTCGAGGTCGAGCACGATGTGCTCGAGAGGGTCGGGTCCCGCCTCGGTCACCGCCGTCTTCACCGCCTCCTCGAACACCCCGGCGTTGGCGAAGAACAGCGGTGCGGCGAAGCGCAGCACGATCAGGCCGGGAGCGGTCTGGGTCACCTCGCCCTCGACCGGCAGGAGGGAGTGCTCGGGGGAGCCTGTGGTGCTCAGCACGTCGATCGCCGGGTTCGCCGCGCGGCGGGCGAGGTTGACGAGGGCGAGGACCACGGCGATGACGATGCCCGCGACCGGCCCGATCAGCAGCGCGGCGAGGAAGCAGGCGACCGCGATCGCGAACTCGAACCGCGACAGCCGCCAGAGCGAGACGAACTCGCCGACGTCCAGCAGCGGGAGCACGGCGACGGCGACGATGGCGCCGATGGTCGGCGAAGGGATGTGTTCGAGAAGGGCCGTCCCGAAGACGATCAGCAGCAGCGTGCCGGCCGCCGTCACCAGTGCGGGGAGCTGGCTGCGTGAGCCCGCGTGGTCCATCGCCGCGGTGCGGGAGGTCGACGACCCGATCGTGAAGCCGCCGGTCAGGCCGGACGCGATGTTCGCCGCGCCGAACGCCAGCAGGTCCCGGTCCGGATTCACCCGGTAGCCGCGGCGCTCGCCGAAGGCGCGGGAGACCAGCAGCCCTTCGCTCATCGCGACCATCGTCAGCGACAGCGCGGACGGCACGAGTGCGAGCCACTGGGACCATTCGATGACGGGCCAGGCGAACGTCGGTGCACCGCGTTCGACCGGACCCAGGGTGCGGACGCCGAGGCTCTCCATCCCGGCGAACGCCACCACGGAGGTGGAGGCCACGAGCACGATGAGCGCCCAGGGCACGAGCGGGGCGAACCGCCGTCCGAGGAGGAGCACGACCAGCGACCCGGCCGAGATGGCGATCGCCCAGCCGTTGGCCCCGCCCAGCCCGGCGACGAGCTCGGACACTCTGGTGATGAACTCCGCGCTGCTGGTGATCCGCACCCCGAGCATCGTCGCGAGCTGGCTGACGAGGATGTCCAGGGCGAGACCGCTCACGAAGCCGATCAGGATCGGCTTGGAGAGGAAGTCGGCGAGGAAGCCCAGGTTGAAGACCGCGCAGAGCACGAAGACGACGCCGCCGATGATGGCCTGGGCGAAGGCCAGCGCGAGGTAGTCCTTCGAGCCGGCGACCGCCATCCCGCCCAGCGAAGACGCGACCAGCGCCGACGCCGCCGCGTCGGGCGACGCCACGAGCTGGCGCGACGAGACGATGAGGGCGTAGACGACCGCCGGGACGATCAACGCGTACAGCCCCGTGGCCGGCGGCAACCCTGCGATCTGGGCGTAGCCCAGGTTCACCGGGACGGAGATCGCCAGCAGCGTCACCCCGGCCAGCAGCTCGCGCGGGAGCGTGCGGAGCGTCAGTCCGGCGAGGACACGCCCCCGGAGGAGGTGCGAGACCGACAGCATGGGTCAGCCGCCTTCGCCACTGTTCCCGCCGCTCTGTCTGCTGTGCGGTTCACGTCTCCTGCGGGTGGCCCTCCTGCTCGGGCTCGCCGGTGGCCTCCAGGATCGCGAGCTCCTCCAGCTCCTCGAGCTCCTTCCTGCCGAAACGGCGATCCACCCCGAACAGGTAGACGGCGTCGAGGACGCCGAGCGTGTTGGTGAGCAGCAGCGTGACGAACCAGGGCTTGCTGCCGTTCCTGGCTGCACGCCAGAGGGATGCGCCCTTCCAGGCGAGACTCCAGGCGACGACCGCGACGACGAGGACGCGTCCGGCGGTCGGCACGTCGTGCATCCCCATCCGGGACGCTTCGTAGTGGTTTCTCATGGGGCCATTGGACCGCCCGCGCCTCCGGCACGGCAAGGGTCGAAGGTCCTGGCAGAGGGGCACCGACTGCAGGCAGGCTCGACATCGAGCCGATCGACGTGAGGAGTCACCCATGCCCGACCAGATGACGCGCGAGGAGATCGACGACCTGCTGGGCAGCCGCCTGGTCGGCCGCCTCGGGATGATCTCCGAAGGACAGCCGTATGTCGTCCCGATCTCCTACGCCTATCGCGACGGCGCCGTGTACTGCCACAGCGCGCAGGGCAGGAAGGTGGAGGCGCTGCGGACGCAGCCGGAAGTCTGCTTCGAAGTGGACGAGCTGGACCACATCGATCGTTGGCGCAGCGTGATCGGGTGGGGACGGTTCGAGCAGCTCGTCGGCGCGGAGGCCAAGACGGCCGTGCAGCTCCTGGTCGATCGCTTCCGACCGCTGGTGTCCGCCGCGACCGACGGTCACCAAGGGGCCGAGCTGGGAATGATGCGCACGCTCGACATCCCGCGGCTCCCCGAGGCGCAGGCCCAGGTCGGCCGGCCGTCCGCAGCCGCGGTGGTGTTCCGGGTGAACCTGCACACTCTGACCGGTCGGATGGAGGGGGACTGGTGACGATGGCGACCGACGGGCGCACGGTGGTCGGATTCGACGGCTCGCCGTCGGCGTGGCGGGCCCTCGACTGGGCAGTCGACCGGGTCGTCGAGCGCGGAGGCGCGCTGGAGGTGGTGCACGCGATCGACACGCGCCTCGGTGGGGCCGTCTTCGGCCCGCGGTTCGACCTGGAGACCACGGTCGAGACCGGGCTGAAGCAGGCGAGGAACCATGTCCACGCGCTCGCGCCGGACGTGACGGTGCAGGTCCGCTGGGCCGAAGGCCCACCGGCGAGCGCGCTTCTCGGTGCGGCGGCGGGCGCCGCTCTGCTGGTGGTGGGGACCGACAAGGGGCCGCTGCTGAGTGGAGCGCGGATCGGCACCCTCCCCTTGAAGCTCGCGGCGAAGGCCGATTGCGTCGTCGCTGTGATTCCGGCGTCGCCGCGCCCGGAGCGGAACGTGGTGGTCGTCGGCGTCGACCGTTCCGCGTTCGCACGCTCCGCTCTGGCGCTCGCGGTGACCGAGGCGAGCTGGTCGGGCGCGCAGGTCGAGGCGGTGCACGCCTGGGACGTGCCGGAGGCCCTCCACTCGGCCATCGAGTCCGGCGAGCACGCCGACCCGGCCTTCCTGAAGCGCGAGCAGGCGGTGATCCCGGAGGCCGTCGCGGACGTCCCGATCGCCCGGGCGGCGCCGATCACCCCGATCCTGGTGCGGAAGAACCCGGCGCAGGCGCTCATCGAGCAGGGCACGGGAGCCGTCGCCATCGTCGTGGGGACGCGCGGGCGTGGCCGCTTCGCCTCCTCACTGCTCGGCTCGGTCAGCCACGATGTGCTGCTGAATCTCCCGTGCCCGGTGCTGGTCACGCCGAAGGAGTACTCGTTCGTCGTGCCGAGCGGGTCGGACGGACGCGACGACTGGTGAGGGACCCGGGAGGCCGCGGACTTCGACGGCCGCGTCGGCGATCGACACACCGGGCTCCTCTCTCCATTCCGCTACTGCCGAGGCGGCTCGCTCGTGAGGATCGGTTGCGCTTCCGGCGGCGCCGTCGCGGGTGACGCCGGAGGGGTCGTGGTCCCCACGCTCCAGGGCCGCTGCCGGTACAGCTCCAGCAGTTCGGCGCCGAGTCCGAAGAACACCATCGCCAGCCAGACCAGGATGTTGAGCAGCGGGATCTGCAGCCCCACGAGCAGGATCAGCCCGCCGACGAACGACTGGAGCACCGGGTGGGAGCGGCGCAGCACCAGGCGCCCGAGGTAGTGGGCGCCGACCAGGAACGTCGCGAGCGTCAGCACGACCCAGATCAGCAGGGCGGCGAGCGCGAGAGGGGCGCCGACGATCGTCACGAGCAGGAACAGGAGCCCGATCGGGACGACGACCGCGGCGACGAAGCCCACCAGGAGCGCCCGCCACGGCGACGGCAGGAGCCGGTCGGTGACGCGCTGAAGCATGCGGGGGACGAGCAGACCGGCGGCGAGGGTGAGCAGGCTGAACGCGACGAGGGCGTACAGGAAGCCCAGGAACCAGCCCAGTACTGCGGCCCACGGGGAGATCTGGACGGTCGACGTCTGCTGGGTCTGGACATGCTTCACGGTGCCGGCGACCGCTCCGTCGGCGATGTGCGCCGTTGTCGAACTGGCGTAGGTCACATCGCCGCCGACCGTCCCATCGATCCGGAGGTCGCTGACGCTGACCAGGAGGTCCCTGCCCACGGTGCCTGCGATGCGGGCGGAACCGGCCGTCGCGACGAGGTCGTTCCCGACGGACCCGTTGCCGTCGACGAGGAGATCGGAGGCGAAGATCGTGCCGCTGCGGGCGACATCGCCGGTGATCGTGACGGCCTGCCCGGCAAGCCGTACGTTCCCGTCGACGTGGCCGCTGATGGTGATCGTCTGGGCCGCCGCGATGACGTCGCCGGTGACGTCGCCGCTGACGGTGACGTTCTGCCCGGCGGCGTAGACGTCGCCGTCGACGGTGCCAGAGACGTCGACCGTGACGCCGCTGTAGAAGTGCGGTCCCATTCCGTCGGCCGTCTGCAGCGGCGGCGATGCGGCCGACGCGCCGAGGGTCAGGATGACGGCGCCTGCCAGCACTGCCGCGCGGGTGAGCCGCAGAGCGCGTGAATGAATGTCCATTTCGGAGTTCCCCTTCGCAACCGGCGCGCCGTGCGCCCCAGGTTCAGGATCGACCGCGCCGACCGCGGGTCATAGGGCCGTAGGTCCCTGGTCCGCTTCCCGGCCGGATCACAATTCGAAGTCGCGCGTCTCCCCGGTGTGCAGCAGCACGGCCCGTCCCTCGACGCTCACGCGGACGGGCTCGGCGTCGCCGGCGGAGGACTCGAGACGGATCGAGCTGTGGGCGATGGACACGGCGATCCGCTGCGAGCGGTAGACGATCGTGAAATGCAACGACTCGAGCTCCGCCGGGAGCAGCGGATGGAACCACAACGTGTCCGCGCGTGTCTCGAGGCCGGCGTAGCAGCGCACGAGCAGGTCGACCGACCCCGCCATGGCCGCCAGGTGGATGCCGTTCCGGGTGGTGCCTCCCTGGATGTCGGCCAGGTCGCTCTGGACGGTGCGTTCCAGGAACTGCCAGGAGCGGGTGCGGTCGCGCCGTGCCTCCAACCAGGAGTGGACGACGTTGGAGAGGGTGGACCCGTACGTCGAGGACCGGGAGTAGCGCTCGACGGTGCGGACGATGGCGTCCGCGTCGAGCGGGTAGCCCATGTTCTCGAGGAGTTCGCGCAGCTCCTCGGCGGAGAGCAGGTAGAGCAGCATGAGCGAGTCCGGCTGCTTGGACACCTGGTACCGGTTCGTCGTGTCCCCTTCCGCGTTCAGGACCAGGTCGAGCCGCCCGGAGGTCGGATAGCGCTGGCGATAGCGGTCGAGGTCGATCGGCGCGAGGTCGTCGTAGCCGTCGAACTGCGACAGCGTCCCGTCGGCGTTGAAGACGATGCGCAAGTGCTGCGCCACGTGCGCCCAGTGGGCGAGCTCGTCGTCCGACACCGAGAGGGCGTCCGCGGCGTCCGAGTCGGGCCGACTCGCGATCAGCCGGACCGTGTCGGCCGCGCGCAGCAGCACCCAGGCGGTCATGACGTTGGTGTAGACGTTGTCCGTGAGTCCTGCGCCGGGCCGGTCGGGGGGACCGTCGTGGAACTCGTCCGGGCCCATCACGCCCCGGATCGAGTACCGGCCGCAGGCCTCGTCCCAGTGGGCGAGCGACGCGAAGAAGCGGGCGATGCCGACGATGAGGTCCGCGCCCTCCTCTGCGAGGTATTCGGCGTCGCCGGTCGTCTGGTAGAACTGCCACGCGCTGTACGCGATCGCCAGCCCGACGTGCCGCTGCAGGCGCGAATGGTCGGGGATCCAGCGTCCGGTGAGCGGGTTCAGCAGACGATCGGGAGTGACGTCCTCTCCGGTCGTCGCGCTCTGCCACGGGAACATCGCTCCGGCCAGGCCCGCCTCCGCGGCCGCGCGCAGCGCCTGCGGCAGACGCCGGTGGCGGTAGGCGAGCAGCGCGCGGCTCAACGCCGGGCGGCGAAGGGTGAGCAGGGGATACACGAAGAGCTCGTCCCAGAACACATGGCCGCCGTACGCTTCGCCGTGGAGCCCGCGCGCCGGCACCCCCGCGTCGAGGTCGGCGTCCGCCCGCGCCAGGGTCTGCAGGACGTGGAAGATGTTGACGTTGACGGCGAGACTGTGGTCGCCCGGCGGCTGGACGTCGACGGCGAACGCGGACCAGAGCCCTTCCCAGCGCCGGGCATGGTCGACGAGCAGCTCGGAGAACCGCGGTGCGCGCGCGACCCTGTCCGCGGCGGCCGCCTCGGGCCGGCCGGTCGCGCGGTCGCGCGAGGTGCTGACGCCGACGACCTTCTCGACCACCACGGGCTCGCCCTCGTCCAGGTCGACCGTGAACTCGTGGAAGGCGAGACCGCGCTGCTCGGCGTAGGTCGGCGCCGTCGGCAGCAGCACGCCGCCGCGATAGGTCCGGGTGCGTTGCGCCAGTGCGATCCGGACGCCTGAGGTGCGCGTCTCGGTGTCGACCAGGAGCGTGTCCTCTGACAGCTCGCGGTGCGATCGGAGCGCCAGATGCCGCCGGCTCCGCGCGGTGCCCACGGTGGCAGTGTCGGTGGTGGTGTTGCGCACCGCTGCGTCGATCCCGCTCCGGACGGTGACGGGCCCCGACCAGTTGCGGGCCACGATCGTCGCCTGCAGGACGGCGAGCCGGGGGTCCGCCTGCGAGAGGAACCGGCGGAAACGCAAGGTGGTCTCCCGTCCCGCGTCGTCCCGGACGGTGAGCACACGGCGGAGGACGCCCTGACGGAGGTCGAGCTCCTGCCGGTACTCGAGCAGCTCGTCGCGATCGGCGCCCAGCGGCTCTGCGCCTGGCGGCCGGAACGTCAACCGCAGCCAATCGGGCGCGTTGACGATCTCCTCGGCCGGAACACCGCCGTCGTCCACCGTGTCGTAGACGCCGGCGAGATAGGTCCCGGGGGAGTGGTGGCCGCCCAGCACCGCTTCTTCGGCGGCGCCCCGCGTTCCCCAGTACCCGTTCGCCACCGTGCACAGGCTCTCGCGGGTTCTCTCCGCCGCCGGATCGTAGCCGTCGAAGCGGAGCACCCAGTGCTCCGCGTCGTCGGTGGGCTCGATCAGCCCGGCTCCCCGCACGCCGAGGGCGTCGAGGCCCGGCACGACGATGTCGGCATCCGCGCGGCGCAGCGCGGCCGCACGGCGGGGTCCCTCGGCGATCCCGACGACGAGGCCGAAGCCGCCCGCAGCCGCAGCCGCGACACCCGACTCGGAGTCCTCCACCAGCAGGGCGTCCGCGGGCCGGGCCCCGAGCCGCCGGCAGGCTTCGCGGAAGAGCGCGGGATCGGGTTTGGAGGGCAGCCCGAGCGCCGCGGCGTCGGTCCCGTCGACGACCGCGTCGAACAGGGAGAGCGCCCCGGTCCCGCTGAGCACGAGCCGGGCGTTCCTGCTGGCCGTGGCCAGCGCCACGCGGACGCCGGCGAGGCGGAGCGCCCGAAGGAACGGCAGCGCGCCGGGCAGCACCGCAGCGCCGTGCACGCGGAGCTGCTCTTCGAACAGCTGCTGCTTGCGCTGCGCGAGCCGCTCCACGAGCGCGGCCGTCAGGCGCTCGGGCCCGACGCCGCGAGAGGCGAGCAGGGTCCGGATGCCGTCCTCCCTGCTCCTCCCGTCGACGTAGAGTTCGTAGTCGATCGGGGTGAACGGTCCGCCGCCCGGTGCGATCCCGTCGAGTTCGGCGCCGAACAACAGCGTCCAGGCCGTCAGATGGAGCTCCCTGGTGTCGGTGACGACCCCGTCCATGTCGAGGACCGCCGAGGTCACCGGGTGCTGGAGCAGCGGTCCCATTCCGGTGTCCTCCGATCCGTCGCCGTCGTCGGCTCCTGCACGATAGCGCTCGCCTCGCCCGTCGGGTGGGCCTTAAGCCCCTGTGGGCGCGGGCGCTGTCCTGGCTCGATGGGTCTCGGCTGACGGCGAAGGGGTGTTCTGTGCAGGAGGAGCGACCGACGCAGGAGGAACGGCCGACGCGCGAGCCGGTCGGACTCCTCTTGAGGGACCTCCGGTCGAGCACGGAGGGCCTCGGCAGCCGGGAGGCGGCGAGACGCCTGGCGGTCCAGGGACCCAATGCGCTGCCTGTCGCGCGACGTGCGGGCTGGCCGCGTCAGATCCTGCGCCAGTTCTCGCACCCGCTCGCCCTGCTGCTCTGGATGGCCGCGGTGCTGGCCTACGTCTCCGGCACGGCGGTGCTGAGCTGGGCGATCGTCGTGGTGATCGTGATCAACGCTGCGGTGGCGTTCCTTCAGGAGCGTCAGGCGGAGAGAGCGGTGGAGGCCCTGGCGCGCTACCTGCCGTTGCAGGCGCGCGTCCTGCGCGACGGCGCCCCCACCACAGTCCCGGCGGTCGACCTGGTCACCGGCGACGTGCTCGTGGTGTCGGAGGGCGACCGGGTCTCGGCGGACGCGCGGCTGATCGACGGCAGTGTCGAGGTGGATCTCTCGGCGCTGACCGGCGAGTCGGTGCCGGTGGTCAGATCGGCCGGCGGCGTCGACACCGCGGACCGGCTGGTCGATGCGCCCGACGCGGTGTTCTCCGGGGCCGAATGCACGTCGGGCGATGCGACGGCCGTCGTCTTCGCGACGGGCGCGGCGACCGAGCTGGGCCGCATCGCCGTGCTGTCCCGGCGCGGCTCGCCCGCCGCCAGCCCGCTGGAGCGTCAGGTCCGGCGCTCGACCTGGCTCATCGCGGGCGTCGCGGTCGGCGTCGGGGCGCTGTTCCTCCCGCTCGGGCTGTTCGCCGGGCTCACCGTCCCCGACGCGGCGGTCTTCGCGATCGGGCTGCTGGTCGCGAACGTCCCGGAGGGGCTGCTCCCCACGATCACGCTCGCGCTCGCCGTCGGGGTGCGTGTCCTCGCCCGGAGAGGGGCGCTGGTGAAGCAGCTGTCCGCCGTCGAGACGCTCGGGTCGACGACCGTGATCTGCACCGACAAGACCGGGACGCTCACCCGCAACGCGATGACGGTCTACCGGCTGTGGACCGTCGACGGCGTCCACGATCCGGTGGAGGGCGGCGGCGACCTCACGCGTCTGCTCCAGGTGATGGCCGACTGCAACCAGTTGGAGCGGACCACCGACCCGATGGAGGAGGCGCTGCGCGCGGCCGCCTCGGAGGCGGGGGTCGAGACGGCTTCGCGGGTCGCCACGTACCCGTTCGATCCGGAACGCAAGCGGATGAGCGTGGTGAGCCGCCGCGACGGCGCTCTGATGGTCTCCGTCAAGGGGGCGCCGGAAGGGCTGCTTCCGCTCTGCGCGACGATCAACCGCCCCGGCGGCGACGAGCCGATGTCGACGGAGCTGCGTTCGACGGCGTCGGCGGCGGTCGAGGAGTTCGCGCGACGCGGTCTGCGCGTTCTCGCGCTCGCCGCCCGTGACACGGCGGACGTGCCGTCCGATGCCGACTCCGCGGAGTCGGAGCTGTGCCTGCTCGGGCTGGTCGCCCTCCTCGATCCTCCGCGCCCGGAGGTCGCGGCGTCGGTCGAGGCCTGTCACAGCGCGGGGATCACCATCCACGTGGTGACGGGCGACAACGGGAGGACGGCGGCCGAGATCGCGAGACAGGTCGGCATCGGCGCCGACCGGGTGATCGGCGGCGCCGAGGCCGACGCGCTGTCCGAGCCCGAGCTGGACCGCTTCCTCGCCCAGCCGGGGGAGATCGTCTTCTCCCGCAGCACTCCGGAGGAAGCTGCGCATCGCCGAGGCGCTCCAGCACGGGGGCCAGGTCGTGGCGATGACCGGAGACGGGGTCAACGACGCGCCCGCTCTGCACCGTGCGGACATCGGGGTCGCGATGGGTCGGTCGGGCACCGACGTGGCGAGGGAGGCCGCCACGATGATCCTCACCGACGACAACTTCGCGACCATCGTCACCGCCGTGCGCGAAGGCCGGCGCGCGTACGACAACCTGCGCAAGTTCGTGCTCTACATCTTCGTCCACGCCGTGCCGGAGGTCGTCCCGTTCGCGGTATTCGCGCTGTCCGGCGGCCTCATCCCGCTGCCCCTCACCGTCCTGCAGATCCTCGCGATCGACCTCGGGACGGAGATCCTCCCCGCCCTCGCGCTGGGCAGGGAGCGCGGCGAGCCCGATCTGATGTCGCGGCGCCCGCGCCCGCGCTCGGAGCCGCTCATCACGCGTCGACTCCTGTTCCGGGCCTGGGCGCTCATGGGGAGCATCTCGGCCGCGCTCGCGATGGCGATCTTCTTCGCGGTGCTGGCGGCCGGCGGCTGGTATCCAGGGGCGCCCGTCGGCCAGGGGGACCCGCTGCACACGGTCTATCTGCAGGCGACCACCGCGACGTTCGCGACCATCGTCGCGTGCCAGGTGGGGACCGCGTTCGCGGCCCGCACCGAGCGTGCGTCGCTCCTGGCTCTCGGCGTCTTCAGCAATCGTCCGCTGCTGGCGGCGATCGGCGCGGAGCTGCTCTTCGTCGTGGCGCTGTGCCTGCTGCCGCCGTTGCAGCGCGTCTTCGGGACCGCACCGCTTCCCGGCTGGGTGATCGCCCTGCTGATCCCCTGTCCCGTCATCGTGTGGGCCGCGGACGAACTGATGCGGTGGAGGGCACGGCGCCGGGCAGCGCGCGCCGGTCGCCGGCGGGGCTGAGCTGCACGCCCAGCTCGGGGACGCCTTCCGGCGCCGGTCGGCCGAGCAGCTCGTAGACCACGGCGCCGTCGAGCGTCTCGGCCTCGAACAGGCGATCCACCAGCTCGTCGAGAGCGCCGCGGTTGCGCGAGAGGAGGTCGACGGCCCTGGCCTCCGCCTCCCGGACGAGACGTGCGACCTCCGTGTCGACCGCGCGCTGCGTCTCCTCCGAGTACGGGCGGTTGAGCGTGGCGCCGCTCTCGGCGGCGTCCTCCCCGGTCGGATAGCCGACCGGGCCGAGCGCCGGCGAAAGCCCGAAGTCCCGGACCATGCGGGTGGCGAGCGCCGTGGCGGCGGCGAGGTCGGAGGCCGCGCCCGTCGAGGCCTCGTCGAAGACGACCAGCTCGGCGGCCCGGCCGCCGAGGGCCACCGCGAGGCGGTCGAGGAGGGCCCGCTCGCCCTGGAGGTGGTGCTCGGCGAGCGGGAGCTGCTCCGTGGCGCCCAACGTGTCGCCGGCGGGCAGGATGGTGATCTTGTCGACGGGGTCCGCGCGCTCGCTCAGCGCGGCGACGACGGCGTGGCCGCTCTCGTGCACGGCGACCTGCCGCTTCTCCTCCACCAGCAGCACGCTGGAGCTCTCCCGGCGTCCCAGGATGAGCCGATCGCGCGCGGCCCGGAAGTCCTGGCCGCCGATGGACTCGCGCCCGGCGCGGACGGCTTCGATCGCCGCCTCGTTGGCCAGGTTCGCGAGGTCGGCGCCGGAGAACCCCGGCGTGCCGCGCGCGACCGACTCCAGGTCGAGCGCGGGGTCCAGGGGCTTGTCCCGGCAGTGCACCTCCAGGATCGCCGTCCGCTCGACGACGTTCGGGAGCGGGACGGTGATGTGCCGATCGAACCGCCCGGGGCGCAGCAGCGCGGCGTCGAGGACGTCCGGCCGGTTGGTGGCCGCGAGCACGACGACGCCCGACGAGGTCTCGAAGCCGTCCATCTCCGCGAGCAGCTGGTTGAGCGTCTGCTCGCGCTCGTCGTTGGACGCGTATGAGTTCGCGCCAGAACGTCGCTGCCCGATCGCGTCGATCTCGTCGATGAAGAGGATGGCCGGCGCACTCGAGCGCACCGTCTGGAAGAGGTCCCGCACGCGGGAGGCGCCGACGCCGACGAACATCTCGACGAAGCTCGAGCCGTCGACCGAGAAGAAGCTGACCTGTGCTTCCCCGGCGACGGCGCGAGCGAGCAGCGTCTTGCCGGTGCCGGGAGGTCCCACGAGCAGCACGCCGCGCGGAGCGGCCGCGCCCAGCCGGCGATAGCGCTCGGGGTGACGCAGAAAGTCCACGATCTCCGAGACCTCCGCCTTGACACCCTCGTAGCCCGCGACATCCGCGAACGTCGTCGTCCGCGCCGACGGCTCGAACAGCTTCGCCGAGGACCTGGTCACACCGAAGATCCCGCCGGAGGCGCCGGCGCGTCTCGCCATCCGCGCCATGAACCACCACACCAGCACGATCGGACCCAGGATGAGCAGCCACGTCCCCAGCGTCGACCAGATCGAGCCCTGGCTCGCGGGCGCGAAGGTCACGGCGACGTCGGCCGAACGCAGGGAGGCGAGGACCGGCTGGCCGGCGACCGGGAGCGGGATCACGCTCGTGTACTGTGCGCCGGACGTCAGCGTGCCGTCGACCGTCCCGTCGGCGTCGATCGTCGCGGTGGCGACTTTGTGCGCCTGCACGTCGGTCACGAACGCCGTGTAGGTCAGCGTCGCGGTCTGCCGGCCCAGGGCGCCCGGGAGGAAGACCGTCACCCCGATCCCGATCAACGCGAAGGCGAACAGGAGCCAGAGGATCCACGAGCGTCGCCGGCGGGGCTCGGAAACGGGCATCGTCATGTGCGCAGTCAAGCCTCGACGACGCTGCACGGGCAGGGTCGAAGGACCCGTGGACAGTCGGCCGTCGCGTCCTATCCTGCTCTCGTGAGCAACGCACCCGAGCGGCCGGCGCCCGTCCTGACTCTGACGGTGAACCCGGCCCTGGACATCAGCACGTCGACCCCTCAGGTCGTCGCGGAGCACAAACTCCGCTGCAGCACGAGCCGGCTGGCTCCCGGCGGAGGAGGGGTGAACGTGTCGCGGGTGGTGCACCGTCTCGGCGGGCGCACGCTGGCCGTGTTCACCGCGGGCGGCCCGATCGGCGAGGCCTACCGGCGCCTCGTCGAAGCGGAGCGGTTGCCCAGCATGGTCGTTCCGATCCGGGGAGCACCCGGGAGAGCTTCACGGTCGACGACATCGCGGACGGCAAGCAGTACCGCTTCGTGCTCGACGGCCCGGAGCTGAGCGAGGACGAATGGCGCCAGTGCCTCGACTACGTCTCGGACGCCGTTTCGCCGGGAGGCTATGTCGTCGCCAGCGGCAGTCTCCCGCCGGGGGTCCCTGACGACTTCTACGCCCGGGTCGTCGTGCTGGCGAGGGAGGGCGGCGCGCGGTGCGTCGTCGACTCGACGGGACCCGGGCTGGCCGCCGCGCTCGCCGAGGGGACGTTCCTGGTCGCTCCGAGCCTCCGAGAGCTCCAAGCCCACGTCGGTGCGGAGCTCGACGACGAGGAGAGCCGGTTCGCGGCCGCCGCCGAGCTCGTCGCGGCAGGCGCCGCGGAGTATGTGGCGCTCACCCTCGGCGCCGACGGCGCGCTGCTCGCCTCACGCGAGGGCGGATACCGGCTTCCGGCCCCGGCTGTCGAGGCGGTCAGCAGCGTCGGCGCCGGCGACAGCTTCCTCGCAGGCTTCGTGCTCCGGATGGCCCAGGGGCGATCCGTCGAGGATGCCTTCCGCACGGCCGTCGCGGCCGGAAGCGCGGCGGTGACGACGCCGGCGTCGGAGCTCTGCGGCCGGGCCGATGTCGAACGGCTGGAGGCCGAGCTGCCGACGCGAGCGGGCCGAAAGTCCCTGTAGCCGGCCCGGGCGCCGCCGTAGCGTGAGCCCGACCGGTTCGTCCTGGGAGGGCGCCGGCGACATCGAGAGGGCGGGCTCATGGACGACGACGTCGTTTGGTTCGAGGATGTCGGGATGCGCGACGTGCCGCGGGTCGGGGGAAGAACGCGTCGCTCGGCGAGATGATCCGTGGGCTCAGGGACGAGGGGATCCGCGTCCCCGACGGGTTCGCGACGACCGCCTCCGCGTACCGTGCCTTCGTCGCGGCGAACGGCATCGAGGAGGCGATGAGGGAGCGGCTGGAAGCGTACCGGTCCAGGACCGCGACGCTGCGCGAGACCGGCGAAGCGCTCCGCGAGCTGTTCCTGGCGGGGGAGTTCCCGAGCGGGATCGCCGACGCGATCGTCGCGAGCTATCGCCGGCTCGCCGAGCGGGCCGGATCGCGCGCGCCGGCGGTGGCCGTGCGCAGCAGCGCCACCGCGGAGGACCTGCCAGAGGCCAGCTTCGCGGGCGCCCAGGAGACCTTCCTCAACGTGGTCGGGGAGCGCGAGCTGCTGGCCGCCTGCCGGCGCTGCTATGCCTCCCTCTTCACCGATCGCGCGATCAGCTACCGGGAGATCAAGGGCTTCGACCATCTCGACATCGCCCTCTCGATCGGCGTGCAGCGGATGGTGCGCTCCGATCTCGGCGGCTCGGGCGTCATGTTCTCGATCGACACCGACACCGGCTTCCCCCGGGTCGTCGTCGTCAGCGCGGCCTGGGGGCTCGGCGAGATGGTGGTGCAAGGCGAGGTCGACCCCGACCGCTACCTGGTCTTCAAGCCGCTGCTGGACGTTCCCGACGTCGAGCCGATCATCGAGCGGAGCCTCGGCGCGAAAGCGCGCAAGATGGTCTACCAGCAGGGCGGGACCGCGCGCACCCGGATCGTCGACACGCCCGCCAGGCAGCGGCGCGCATTCGTGCTGAGCGACCGCGAGATCCTGGAGCTCGCCCGCTGGGCCGTACTGGTGGAGAAGCACTACGGGCGCCCGATGGACATGGAGTGGGCCCGTGACGGCGCCTCCGGCGACTTGTACCTGGTCCAGGCGCGGCCCGAGACGGTGCAGGCGGTCAAGAGTGCGGCGCGTTTCACCGAGCATCACCTGACCGAGTCGGGCGAGCTGCTGCTGTCGGGCGCCGCCATCGGCGACTCGATCGCCACGGGCCGGGTCTGCGTCGTCCGCGACACGGCGCAGATGGCCGATTTCCCGGACGGCGCGATCCTGGTGGCCGAGATGACCGACCCCGACTGGGTGTCGATCATGGCCCGCGCCTCCGGCATCATCACGGACCACGGCGGCTCCACGAGCCATGCCGCGATCGTCAGCAGGGAGCTGGGCATCCCCGCGGTCGTGGGCACCGGGTCGGCGACGGAGACGCTCGTCGACGGCCAGGCGGTCACCCTCTCCTGCGCGGAGGGGGACATCGGCCACGTCTACGACGGCGTGCTGGGGTTCGAGAGCACCGAGATCGACCTGCGCCAGGTCGCCGCGACGCGTACCAGGGTCATGGTCAACGTCGCGAGTCCCGAGGCGGCCTTCCGCTGGTGGCGCCTGCCCGCCGCCGGTGTGGGGCTGGCCCGCATGGAGTTCATCGTCAACAACCTGATCACCGTCCATCCGATGGCGCTCGTGCATCCCGAGCGGGTCGCCGACGAGCACGATCGCCGGCGCATCCGTGCGCTGACGTCGGGGTTCGACGATCCGCAGGAGTTCTTCGTCGAGACGCTCGCGCGCGGGCTCGCCAAGCTCGCGGCGCCGTACCACCCGCACGACGTGATCGTGCGGCTGAGCGACTTCAAGGCGAACGAGTACGCCCACCTCGTCGGTGGCGCCGCGTTCGAGAGCCCGGAGGAGAACCCGATGCTGGGGTTCCGCGGCGCGTCCCGCTACTACGATCCGAAGTACCGGGAGGCATTCGCGTTGGAGTGCCGGGCGCTCAAGCGCGCGCGGGAGCGGATCGGGTTCGCGAACATCATCGTGATGGTCCCGTTCTGCCGCACTCCGGGAGAGGCCGACCTGGTCCTGAAGGAGATGGCCGCGAACGGCCTGGTCCGCGGCGAGAACGGCCTGAAGGTCTACATGATGTGCGAGATCCCGTCGAACGTGATCCGGGCGGGGGAGTTCGCCACCCGTTTCGACGGCTTCTCGATCGGCTCCAACGACCTCACGCAGCTCACCCTCGGCGTGGACCGGGACTCCGCGCAGCTCGCCGCCCTCTTCGACGAGCGCGACCCCGCGGTGGAGTGGATGATCGCCGAGGCCATCGCCCGCGCGCACCAGGCCGGAATCCACGTCGGCCTCTGCGGGCAGGGCCCGAGCGACCACCCCGAGTTCGCCGAGTTCCTCGTCGCGAGCGGCATCGACTCGATCTCGCTCAACCCGGACAGCTTCCTCCGGACCATCGGGCGCGTCGCCGAGGCGGAGGCCCGGGTGCTGGACCGGCGGAATGCCTGACATCCGACGTCGGGTCAGAACCCCGTCGGCTCCGTCTCCAGTTCGGGCGACTCCGGCCGCGGCTCGTGGGTCAGCGGCGTCAGCGCCGTCGTCTGCGGGATCCAGAGGAGCGCGTCGTAGCGGCGGCCCATGACGGTCGGCACATAGTTGCCCGTCTCCCGCCGGGGGTCGTACACGACACCGACGGCGCGGTGGCCGCGTTCGCGGCTCAGCCACTCGGTCCCAGCGGCTCCGGCGAAGATCAGGACCGCCGCACCGGGGAGCGCTCGGGCGAGCAGATCCTCGTGGCTGCCGGCCTTGGCCGCGGGCAGCCGGAACGCGGTCTCCGTCGAGCCCCAGGAGCGGGCGGCGAGCACAGTGCCCTCGCGTGACGCGAAGCCGATCAGGCAGACGTCGTCGAGGCCGTGGCGCTCGCGCAGGAGCTCGCCGATGTTGACCATCCCCTCGTTGCCCATGGTGGTTCCGCGGGCGTCTCCGACGTGGGTGTTGTGGGCCCAGACGACACCCCGGCCGTCGGGTCCCGCACGCTCCGCGAGCCGGTCGGCGGTGTCGGCCATGTGGATGTCGCGGACGTTCCACGACTCGCGGTCGCCCTGCAGCATGATCCGGTAGTAGTGCTCGGCGTCCGCCGCGGTCAGGGCGTTCTGCAGCACATCGAGGCGCGACTCGTCGTCGTCGAAGCCGGCGCCGAGTCGGCCGGCGTGCTCGCGCACGCTGGTGAGCAGTGCGATCACGTCCGGCTCGCACGACATCGGGACGAGCCGCGTCGCCCACGCGTAGCCTTGCGGGTCCTCCCCGTACGGCTCAAAGCAGCGCCAGGCGCGCAGAGCGGTCGGAACGTCGTCGGGCGAGTTGGCGGCGAGCCAGTCGATCACGGCCTCCAGCGACTCCCACAGCGAGTACACGTCCAGTCCGTAGAACCCGACCCGGCGGCTGCGCTCCTGCGTCAGATTCCAGCGGTGCAGCCAGTCCAGGAACTCGGCGACATCGGTGTTCGCCCACATCCAGCGCGGCCAGCGTTCGAAGGACGACAGCAGCTGCCGTGCGTCCTCCCATTGCTCGCTGCGCCCGCGCACCCACGTGTCGATGCGGAAGCAGTCGGGCCAGTCGCCCTCGACCCCGATCCAGCGGATGTCGCCGCGCTCGATCAGGCGCTTGGTGAGGGCGGCGCGCCAGGCGTAGAACTCGTGTGTCCCGTGCGACGCCTCTCCGATGCAGATCAACCGCGCCCGCGCCGCCCGCTCGGCCAGCGTGTCGAGGTCGGCGTCGGAGAGCAGCGGCGTCGCCATCGCGCGGACATCCGCGATCGCCTCCTCGTCCGAGGTGTCCGGCAGCCGGGGGCGCGAGCGACGCGGGCGAAGCGAGGCTTCGTGCAGCAGGCGCACGACCTCGGCGTCCTCCGTCTGCCCGAAGTCGCGATAATACTGCCCGACCGCTTGGAAACGGGCGGGCAGGAGCACGCACGTGACCCGGTCCGCGTCCTCGATCTCGTCCAGCGCGCGGGGCGAGATGACCGGCGCGGCGATGACGACCTCGCTCGCCCCGAGCTGCCGCGCGACGAGCAACGCGACCTTGGTCGTCGCGCCCGTCGCGATCCCGTCGTCGACGATGATCGCGGTCCGTCCGCGCAGGTCGATCCGCTCACGGCCTTCGCGCAGCAGCGCCAGCCGCTGGTCGAGCGTGCGCCGCTCGGCCTGCTCGACGGCTTCGACCTCCTCCTCGCTGAGCCAGCCGCGGGCGACCATCGTCGGGTCGAGCACTTCCGCGCCGCCCTCGCCGATGGCCCCCATCGCGACTTCGGGCTGGTCGGGGATGCCGAGCTTGCGCACCACGATCACATCGAGCGGCAGTTCGAGTTCCTCAGCCACGACGGCGGCGACGGGGACGCCGCCGCGGGGAGCCCGAGGACGACGGCGTCGGAGTGGCGCAGATCGCGCAGGCGCTCCGCGAGGGTCTGCCCGGCTTGGCGGCGATCGGTGAACATGGCTCCTCCGCCTTCCAGCTCAGATCAGGCACTCGGGAGCGACGACGATCGTCGGCACCCGGATGGCCAGGATCAGCGCGTGGCTCACCGAGCCGAGCATCATCCGGTCGAGCCCGCGAGCCTGCTCGGTCCCGACGACGAGCAGAGCCGCGTCGTCGAGGTGCGCCAGGATCGCATGCCTCGGGTCGTCCCGGACGAGGGAGCCCGTCACCTGGAGGTCGGGGTTGGCCGCGCGCACAGTGCGGGCGACGGACCGCAGGATCATGTCGTGCTCGGCCTCGAGGTCGATCGTGAAACGGTGATCCGGTTGCTGGACTTCGGGAATCCCGACCAGTGGATCGAGCCAGGCGTGCACCAGGCGCAGCTCGCCGCCCAGCCTCCTGGCCTCCCGTGACGCGAATCGCGCGGCCTTCAGCGACACCTCCGACCCGTCGACGCCCACGACGACCGCCGTCCGTCCCGTCTCCGGGAGCCCGGGCACGATCGCCGCGGCGCCGCGGGCATGCGCCGCGAGCCGCGACCCCAGCGACCAGTCGTAGCGGACGTGCGGCCAGTGCCGGCGCCCGGTCCCGACGACGACCAGATTGTCGGCCCGGGAGAAGCGGAGCAGCTCGTCGAGTCGCAGGCCCGCCATCACGTGCGTGCTGATCCGGAGCCCGCCGTTCGCGTCGGACACGCGTTGCGCTGCGGCGTCGGCCGCGAGGTGCCGCTGGGCCACCACGTCCTCGGTGACCACCTGGCCCGGTGCGAGCGCGTCGAGATCCTCGACGTCCACCAGAACGATCGAGTCCTGCTCGGCCTTGGCCCGTTCGACGGCCCACTCGAGTGCGACGTCCGCCTCCGGCGAGCCGTCCCATCCCACGATCGTCCGGTCGGTCATTCGCCCTTCTCCTTCGGATCTTTCCGCGTCTGCCTGTCCGGGCGCACGACCAGCACCGGGCAACCCGCCTGCGTGGTGCAGTACAGGCTGACCGAGCCGAGGAACGGCGACGCCAGCTCGCTCAGGCCGCGACTTCCGACGACGAGCAGTTCGGCGTCGTGCGAAGCCTCCACCAGCACCTTGCCCGGATGTCCCGGTGCCGCGAGCACGCGCACCCACTCGGGCGTCTCGTCGCCGAACTCGGCGCGCACGATGTCCTCCAGGATCTCGAACGCCACCACCTTCGGCGCTCGCCCGGGATCGGGGAAGTACGCGTCGTACATCGAGGTGGAGGGCTGCCACGCCATCACCACATCCAGGCGCGTTTCGAGCGCGCGGGCGAGCCGCACGGCCTCGTGGAACGCCCGGCGGGACTGCTCGGACCCGTCCACGCCGCACACGATCGGCGGCAGAACCATCTTCGAGGGATGCATCAGAACCTCCCGCCCACGGTCTCAGATCTCCCGCGGCTCGACCCGCAGCAGGTCGTGCACCTGCCGCACGTGCGGCGACGACCAGGCGGTCCGCAGCGCCTGCTGGTGCTCGGTCCAGGAGCCGACGGAGCCGGTCAGGGTGATCTCGTCCGCGTCGACGGAGACGGTGATGCGGCCGGCGTCGAGGATCGCGTTGCGCACCAGCGCGTTGCGGATCTCCTCGGCGATGTCGTCGGCCTGCGGTCGGCGGGTGAGCTCGATGCGGCTCTCGACCGCGTGGACGCCGTGCAGGCGTTCGACGGCCCGCTTGGCGGCCACCCGCTCCGCGTCCCATTCGACCTCGCCGGTCAGGACCACGCGGTGGCCCTGCACGTCGGCGTGGATGCCCGTCCGCGGGACCCCCGCCGTCCAGGCGAGGATGCCGTCGACCGCGGCGGCGAGGGTGTGTCCGTGCGGGTCGTCGCCCGGCTCGGGCAGCCGGAGCTCGTCGGCGACGGTGCGGACCCCGGCGACCCGCTGGGCGGCCTCCACCGCCGCGATGCGCTCATGGAGGGTGCCCACCTCCCCGGTGAGCGTGACGACGCCGCCGTCGACGGAGACGCCGATGGCGGGTGCGGTGACGTCAGGCGTCCAGGCGAACTCCGACTCGACCGCCCGGCGGACGGTCAGATCGCTGAAGGTGCGTGCCGGCGTGCTCGACGTCCCTGATCCGGGTGCGCTGCTGATGCTCATGGCCCCAGCATCCGCGTGCCGGGGTCGCGCGGGTGAGTCGAAGGTCCCACCGAATCGCAGGACCTTCGACCCACACCCGTGCCGTGATGGCGACATACGGTTTCGGGGTCAACGTGGATACCGAAGAGAGGACACTGACATGGCACGCAATCTGGTCCGTTTCGACCCGTTCGCCGAGCTGAGCCGGATGGAGCGGGACTTCTTCGAGAACGGGATGCTCGGGACGCGGCGCACGATGCTTCCGACGACCGACATCTACACGAAGGACGACAGCGAGCTGGTGGTCGAAGTCCACCTTCCCGACTTCGACGAGAGCGACGTCTCCGTGAACATCGACGAGGGCGCGCTGGTGATCCAGGCGGAGAAGCACGAGAAGGAGGAGGACAAGGACAAGAAGTACGTCGTCCGGGAGTCCAGCCAGAGCTTCTATCGACGCATCATGCTCCCGCAGCAGTCCGATCAGTCGAAGATCGCAGCGACCTTCGACAAGGGAGTGCTGAAGGTCGACGTCCCGTTCGCCGCGCTGCCGTCTCCGACCAAGGTTCCGATCACCGCCGGCCCGAAGGCCTGACGGGGCGCGCGAGATGTCGACGCACATCGTGGAGGGGCGGTTCTCCGACGCCCGGGTCATCGTGACGGGCGCAGGCTCCGGGATCGGCCGGGCCACCGCCGTCCGCCTGCTGGCCGAGGGGGCCACCGTCGTCGCGACGGACATCAGCGAGCCTCGGCTGGCGGCGCTCGCCGAGGAGTTCGGGTCCGATCGTCTCATCACCTTCGCCGGCGACGTGAGCAACGAGGACGTCGTGGCCGATGTCATGCGGCTCGCAGACGGGACGGTCACCTCGCTGGCGAACGTCGCGGGGATCATGGACGACTTCCTCCCGCCCGCCGAGGTGGAGGACGCCGTCTGGGACCGGGTGCTGCGCGTGAACCTGACCGCGGTGATGCGGCTCACCCGGGCTGTGCTGCCCGGCATGCTGGAGCGTGGAGCGGGGACCATCGTCAACGTCTCGTCCGAGGCCGCCCTTCGGGGATCGGCGGCCGGCGCCGCGTACACGGCGTCCAAGCATGCCGTGAACGGTCTGACCCGGAGCACGGCGTTCTTCTACGGGGCGAAGGGGATCCGCTGCAACGCGGTCGCTCCCGGAGCGACGATGACGAACATCCAGGCGGAGTTCCGGTCGGCCTTCGCGGGCGAGCGGATGGCTCCGTACCTGCAGACCAACGTGCCGCAACCGGCGACGGCGGAGGAGCTTGCGGCGGCGATCACGTGGCTGCTCAGCGACGACTCGTCGAACGTGAACGGCGCCGTCCTCCCGAGTGACGCGGGCTGGTCGGTGATCTGAGAACCGGCGGAAACAACCGGGGGAAAGAACCGGGGGAAGAGGGGGCTGACCGGGAACCCGAGTCCGGTCAGACGCGGCCGCGGTGCTCGAGGTGGAGCACCGCGGCTTGCGTGCGCCGCTCCAGGCCCAGCTTGGCCAGCAGCGAACTCACGTAGTTCTTCACCGTCTTCTCGGCCAGGCCCAGCCGCTCCGCGATCTGGCGATTCGTGCGGCCGTCGGCGATGAGCGCGAGCACCTGCCGCTCGCGGAGGCCGAGCGACGCGAACCGCGGGTCGTCGGCGGGCTCGCGCAGCGTCGCCGAGACGCGCTCGGCGATGCGCGGGTCGATCAGGCGCTTGCCCCGATGCGCTGCTCGGATGTCGTCCAGCAGTGTGCTGGCGCGGATGTCTTTGACGACGTAACCGTCGGCTCCGGCGATGATCGCGCTGCGCAGCGCGTCCTCGTCGTCGTACGCGGTGAGCATCAGGCAGCGGATCCCCGGCTCCGCCTGCTTGACTGCTCGGCAGACGTCGATGCCGCTGCCGTCCGGCAGTCGCACGTCCAGCACCGCAACGTCGGGCCGCACGGCCAGGATCCTGGCCCGCGCCTGAGCCGCCGTCGCCGCTTCGCCGACGACCTCCATGTCGTCCTGGGCGTCGATCAGCCCCGCGATGCCGCGGCGCACGATCTCGTGGTCGTCGGTGAGGAAGACGCGGATCGTCGACGGGTTCATCCGGCGCTCCCTTCGGTCACCGGCAGGCGGAGCCGCAGCCGGGTCCCCCGGGCGGTCGACTCGACGTCGAGCGTGCCCGCCCTGAGTTCGGCGCGCTCGGACAGATTGCGCAGGCCGCTCCGGCGCGAGGTCTCCCCGATCCCGTTGCCGTCGTCCGCGACGTCGACCGTGATCTCGTCCGCGGATGCGACGACCTCGACGGTGGCGCTGCCGGCCCCCGCGTGCCGGACCACGTTGGTGAGTCCCTCCCGTACGAACGCCGCGACGTCGTCGGCGAGCGCGGGGTCGGACACCAGGTCCACCGGGCCCGAGAAGGAGACGGTCGCCGGCTGCGGGAGCGCCTCGCCGACCTCCTGGACGATGTCGAGCAGCCGGTGCCGCAGACTCTCGGCCGGCCCCTGCTGCCGGGACAGCGAGAAGATCGCCGTACGGATCTGTGCGATCGCGTCGTCGAGCGACTTCACGGTGCCGTCGATCCGGTCGGCCAGCAGACCGGGGCCGAGCGACGACTGGACGCTCTGCAGTTCGAGCCCCGCGCCGAAGAGCTGCTGGATGACGTGGTCGTGGAGGTCGCGGGCGATGCGCGCGCGATCCTCCAGGAGCACCACGCGCTCTCGGTCCGCGCGTGCGTCCGCGAGTTCCATTGCGAGCGCGGCCTGCCGGGAGAAGGTGACGACGCGTTCGAGTTCGAACGCGGAGAAGGGCAGATCCCCGCTCTCCCGGACGGCGATCAGCACCTCGGGCTGGCCGACCTTCCCGTCGAACGGGACGACGAGCGCGGGACCCGGCTCCCAGCCCTCGGCGAGCGCGTAGCCGCTCAACTCCTCGAGCCTGGACGGCTGGCCGCCCTCGACCGCGCTGCGGACGCGGTCGTTCTCCAGCGGCACGCTCCCGGCGTCCACCAGGCCGTCGCTGCGCCCGAGCAGCGGCATCGGTTCGCCGGGCTCATGCACTCCGAGCACGACCGCGGAGCGCGCCCGGAGAAGGGCGGCGACACGAGATGCGAACTCCTGGTGCGCCTCCGCGTTTCCGCTGCCGAGGATGCTCGCCGTCATCTCGGCGGAGGACGCGGTCCAGGACTGCCGGGCGACGGTCTCGGCGTACAGCCGTGCGTTGTCGATCGCGAAGCCGGCGTTCGCCGCGAGGGCTCTCACGAGCTGCTCGTCGTCCTCGGTGAACCCTCCCGAAACCGGATCGGTGAGATACAGGTTGCCGTACACGGAGTCGCGCACCGTGATCGGGACCCCCAGGAACGCCGTCATCGGCGGGTGGCCCGCCGGAAAGCCGGAGGACCGCGGATCGTCGGCGATCGAGTCCAGGCGGATCGGGCGGGGGTCGTCGATGAGGGCGCCGAGCAGCCCGTGGCCTTCCGGCAGATGGCCGATCCGGGCCACTATGTCGGCCGACATCCCGACGTGGATGAACTGCTCCAGCCCGCCGCCCTCCGCGATCACCCCGAGTGCGCCATAGCGCGCGCCGACGAGTTCGACGGCGGCCTCGATGATCGTTCTGAGCACCACCGGCAGCTCCAGGTGCAACACCACCGCCCGGTTCGCGCGGACGAGCGCGCGCAGCCGGCCCTGCGTCTCCAGCACCTTCCGCGCCTGCTCGACGAGCTCGCCGAGGGCGTGGTCCAGCTCGCCCCGAGGCGCGTCCGGGAACGTGATCGGCTCATCGTCCTGAATCGCGGGCCTCCTCTCGGGTGGCGGCCCGGGCGCAGCCGCACGGAGGCACGTGCCGGAGGCGGCACGGGTCCCCTAGGCGCTGAGTGTAGCGTCCGGCGCCGTCGCGTACACCTGTGTCTCCTGACCGACGACGACCGTGGGCGCGGCGAGGTCGAGCACGAGGCCGTGGGAGACCGACCCCAGCCAGGTGCGTTTCCAGCCGGTCAGCCGTCTGCTGCCGACGACCAGCATCGACGCGTGCTCGGACTGGACGCGGAGGCCCGAGATCGGGTTCTGGCGCAGGAGGACGCCCTGCACTGTGATGTCGGGGTGCTTATCCCGCACCGTGCGGACGTGATCGTCGAGCAGGTCCTGCCGTTCGCTCTGCTGCGAGGTGACGAACTCGTCGTCGGGGACGACCAGCGGCTGCTCGGAGAGCGGAGCCACCCAGCAGTGCACCACCGTCAGCGGCTGGCGCAGCGCCTCCGCCTCCCGGCAGGCGAACTCCAGCGCGAGACGACCCACCTCCGAGCCGTCCACTCCCACGACGACCCCCGACCGTGCGCTCGCCGCCTCCGCCTCCTCGACGGGGATGACGGCCACCGGACCGGCGGCAGCCGTGGCGAGCCGCGACCCGAGCGACCAGCCGTAGCGGACACGGGGCCCGACGCGGTGCCGGGTGCCGACCACGAGAATGGTGTCGGCACGGGCCTGGGCGGTCAGCACGTCGAGCGGATCCCCGACCAGCATCACCGCCCCGGCCACGACGCCGGGATCGGACGCCGCGAGGTCCTCCACCCGCGAGTCGAGCCGGTCCTCCTCCTGCTCGGTCGCCCGGTCGCGGGCTGCGTCGTCGCCCAGGTAGAGGCCCGCATCGACGACATCGAAGAGCTCGATCGTCGCGCCCTCGTCACGCGCGCGGCGGAGCGCCCAGGCGAGCGCCGCCTCCGCTGCTGTGGAGCCGTCCCAGCAGACCACCGTCCGGTCGGTCATCGTCTTCACCCTTCTAGGAGGCGACGCGCAGCACCAGCGAGCCGCTGGCCTTACCGCGTCGCAGATCGTCGATCGCGGCCGCCAGCCCGTCGAACGGCACCGCCGTCACCGTCGGCCGGAGCCGGAGGTTGCGGGCGAGCGCGAGGAAGCGCGCCCCGTCCTCCCGGGTGTTGGCTGTGACGGTGCGCAGGTCGCGCTCGCGGAACAGGGACTCGGTGTACGAGAGCGGCGGCAGGTCGGACATCTCGATGCCGGCGAGCACGACGGTGCCGCCGCTCGCGGTGGCCCGCAGCGCGACCGGGACGAGACCGCCGGCCGGCGCGAACACGATGGCGGAGTCCAGCGGCTCGGGCGGCTCGTCCTCCTCCTCGCCGACGAAGTCGACTCCGAGCTCGCGGGCGAGGTCGCGGTTCTGCGGGCCGCGTGTCATCGCGAAGACCCGTGCGCCTCCCGCCATCGCGAGCTGTGCCGTCACGTGTGCGCTCGACCCGAAGCCGTAGATGCCGAGGGTGCCGCCCGCTGGGAGCTCAGCACGCTGGAGCGCCCGGTAGCCGATGATCCCGGCGCACAGCAGCGGTGCGGTCTCCAGTGCGTCGGCGTCCGCCGCGATCGGGTAGACGTACGCGGCCGGCGCCACCAGGTACTCGGCGAAGCCGCCGTCCGCGTCCCAGCCGGTGTACTCCGAGTTCGGGCACAGGTTCTCCGCTCCCCGCCGGCAGAAGGCGCACTCCCCGCAGGTGCGGCGCAGCCAGGCGACGCCGACGCGGTCTCCCGGCTGCAGCGACGTCACAGCGTCGCCGATGTCCACCACCGTGCCGATCGCCTGGTGGCCGGGCGTCACCCCCGGACGGTGCACGGGGATCTCCCGGTCGATCACATGGAGGTCGGTGCGGCAGACCCCGCACACCTCCACCTCGATCAGCACTTCGTCCGACTCGGGCTCCGGCACCGTGGCCTCGACCTCTTCGAGGCCGCCACTCGCTCTCGTGGTGCGCCACGCTCTCATGACCGGCATCGTCCCGCCTCCCGTTCCGTCACCGAGTCAAGCGCCGCGCTCGTGTACCGGGCGGGCCGAAGGTCCCACGGGACCAATGGCCCTTCGGGCCGCCGATTCCGTTGAGCAGACTTCACACGGAGGTGCCGCCATGGAGGTCCGCAGGTACATCGTCGGCGTCGACGGATCGGTACCGGCCCGAGCCGCGATCCGCTGGGCTGTCGCAGGGGCACGGGAGCGAGGGGTCGGCGTGACCCTCGTCCATGTCGCCGACGACGAGTGGGGGGCGGTGGGCTCGCAGCTCATCGAGGAGGTCGACCAGGACGCAGGGAAGCGTCTGGACGCCGAACTCGACTACGCCCGTTCGCTCGGCGTGGACGTGCCGATCGATGCGGAGCTCCGGGTCGGCAGCCCGATGGCTGAGCTCGCCTCGTTCAGCGACGAGGCGACGATGGTCGTCGTCGGCACCCACAAGACCGGCTTCCACTACGGGCGCGCTTTCGGTTCGCGCAGCCTCCAGCTCGCGAACCTCGCGACGGGGCCGGTCGCGATCATCCCCGAAGCCGCCTCGCGGATGCGGCGCGGCGTGATCGTCGGCGTCGACGACACCCCGGCGGGGCAGGCGGCCGTCGACTTGGCGGCGGACCTGGCCTGCGACCACCACTGCGAGCTGATGACCGTCCGCTCGTCGGAGGCGCACGTCACGTTCCACCCGGACGACGCCGACGAGCGGCGCGACTGGCAGCTCCGGCGAGACGACGAGGCACGAGGGTTCCTCGCGTCCGCCGTCTCGCGGGCGCGGGCGCGGCAGCCCGGCATCGTCATCCGCAGCCGCGTGGTGCGCCGGCCCGCGGGCGCGGCCCTCAACGAATTGGCCCGCAGCGCGGAACTCCTCGTGATCGGGGACTCGCGCCGCGCCCATGCGCAGCTCGGCAGCCTCGGCGCTGTCGCATACGACGTGCTGCTCAACCTGTCCTCGCCGACGATCGTGGTGCATGCCCCGACGACGGCGGCGCGCGTGGAGCAGCCGACGACGGAAGGAGAGAGCCATGTCATCGGATGACCCGGTCCAGGTGCTGGACCGCGACGCATGCCGGGAGGTCCTGAAAGGCGCTACGGTCGGCAGGCTGGCGACAGCCGTGGGCGGCGAGCCCGACATCTACCCGGTCAACTTCTACTCCGATGGGTCGAGCATCCTGCTCAGGACCGCTCCTGGCACCAAGCTGCTGGAGCTGACCGTGCACGACACGGTGGCGTTCGAGACCGACGGCTGGACAGATGACGAGGCCTGGAGCGTCATCGTCCACGGCCATGCCCGGCAGCTCGACCACCAGGCGGAGATCGACGAGGCGGACGAGGCTCCGTTGCAGCCCTGGATTCCGACCCTCAAATACCGTTACGTTCGCATCGACATCGATTCGATGTCCGGCCGCCGGTTCCGGCGCGAGCCGGAACCCGAGCGCTGGTGACCTCTGCACAGCAACAGAAGGAAGAATCATGAGCGACGCGCCTCTCAGCGGTGAGTCCGAGGACCGTATCCACCCCGGCGGCCGCATCGTCGTCGGACTCGACGGCTCCGCGGAGTCGCTGTCCGCACTGCGCCGCGGCGCCCGGATGGCCGAGCGCCTGGGCTGCAGCCTGGTCGGTGTGACGGTGTGGGAGTATCCGCCGTCGTGGCCCGGCTATGTCATGGGCGGCTGGGACCCCGAGCGGGATGCTCACACCATCGCCGCCGACGCGTCCCACGAAGTCTTCGGCGACACGCTGCCGCCCTGGTACTCGACCGTCATCCGTTCCGGGTCCGCTGCGCGTCAGCTGATCGCCGTGGCGGAGGACGCGGAGATGCTGATCGTGGGCAGTCGTGGACTGGGCGGTTTCACCGGCCTCCTGCTGGGCTCGGTGTCGCGTTCGGTGGTCGAGCACGCGGACTGCCCGGTGCTCGTGATCCACGGGTCGTGAGCTGACCCGAGTCGATCTCAGACGGCGGCGGTCGTACGCAGCGCTTCGCCGATCGTCCGGCCCCATTCGCGGGCGTCGTCGAGCTGGCCGGCCTCGAGTGCGCTGTCCTTGTCCACCAGGAAGCTGTGCTTCGCGAGCAGCCGGTGCGACCCGAGCCTGCGCAGGCGCTTGTCGATGGCTGCGGCCGCCGAACCGCTGAAGATCTCCGTCATGTCGGCGCGCGTGTCGAACGCGGCGAACCGCGCCGGCACGTCCCCGCACGTCTCCAGCCATTCGCGCACGCCGATGCCTTCGGCGTCGGGTTCCAGGGTCAGTCGCCGCTCGGCGTCGTCGCCCCACTTCGCCGCCTCGACCCGCGTGGCGGGCCGGCTGAGCGAGTGCACGTGTGTGGGCGCGCCGACGAGCAGGAGTTCGGCCTCCGGGAAGGCCTCGGGTGCGTCCTTGACTTTGACGACGGTCACCGACGCGAACGGTCGCAGCCCCTCCGCGATGGCCTCGGCCACCTGACGCGTGCTTCCGAACATGGACTCGTAGACGATGGCCGCGCGCGCGGCCGGTGCGGTGTCGTTCATGCCGACACCTTCGCGTCCGTCGCCCGCTCGCGGCCAGGGTCCAAAGTCACGTGGGACTTTCGGCACTGGGGGACCGCGACCCGGGTTGCGAGACTCGTCGCGTTCCCTGAAGGCTGGAGGATGCGATGACCGAGACGATCATGATCGGAGTCGACGGTAAGACCGGGCACCGGGGCGCGCTGGAGTGGGCGGCGCGACGCGCGGTCCGCGACGGCTCCCGGTTGGAGCTCGTCTTCGTGCTGGAGCACTCCTGGGGGGACGACGCGGACGGCCCGAGCGACCTGCTCGTCCTGGCGGCGAAGTCCCTGCTGGCGACCGAGCGCGAGGCAGCCCTCCGCATCGCCGAGGCCGCCTCGACGCGGGTGCCCGCCCTGACCGGACCCGAACCCGCGCCGTTGCCGCGCCCCGTCCTCGACGTAGGCACGCGCTACCTCTACGGCCACGTCGGCGCGGAGCTGGCGTCGGCCTCCCGCGACGCCGACCTCCTCGTGGTGGGCGCCCGCTCGCGCTCGGAGCGTGACCGCGGCTTCGCCGGATCGCTGCACCTCCGCGTCGCGTCGACCGCGACCTGTTCGGTCGCGGTCGTCCCGCACGGCTGGGCCGGCTCAGGAACCGGGGTCGTGGCCGGCGTGGACGGCAAGCGGCCCGGCGAGCTCGCGGTCGTGTTCGCGGCGGACGAGGCCGCTGCGCTCGGCGAACCGCTGCGCATCGTCTGCGTCGGCTACACCGCC
Source organism: Leifsonia sp. L25 (assembly GCF_050632895.1). The sequence continues at coordinate 2,554,574 of NZ_JBODRZ010000003.1, forward strand.
AACCCGCTGCTCGCGGGGTTCGTGCCCGAAGTGTCCCTCGACGACCGGCGGCGGCGCGTTCTCGACGAGGCCGCTCGGCACGCAAGGGAGCTCCGCCCGGAGATCGACGTCCGCGCCGACGCGATCGAGGCGGCGCCGGCCCGGGGCTTGGTCGAGGCGGCGGAAGGCAGCAGAATGCTGATCGTGGGAACGCGCGATCGCCACGGCGCCAAGCGGGTCATGCTCGGCTCGGTCGGCCACGACGTGCTGTTGAACGTCCGCGTGCCCGTCGTGATCGCGCGAGCGCACCGCGAGGCCGAGTGACCGGCGCGCCGGGCACGGCCGCGGTCGCTGCACCCGCTGCACCCGCTGCGCTGAGCCCGGTCCGACTCGCCGCCTCTCAGGATGCGGCCGCCGTGCTCGCCGGGCAGGGAACCTCGACGGCCGGGCTGAGCGACGCCGACGCCGCCGCCCGGCTCACCCGCGTCGGCCCGAACGCGGTCCGGGGCCACCGCGCCCGCCCGTGGCGCGTCCTCGGCCGGCAGGTCCGCAGCCCGATCCTCATCCTGCTGTTCGCGACCGCGATCATCTCCGCGTTCGTCGGCCAGGGGACGGAGGCCGTCATCATCGCGGTCATCCTCGTGGTCAGCGTCGGGCTGGGGTTCGTGAACGAGTTCCGGGCGGAGCAAGCGGCCGACGCCCTCCACGACCGGCTCCGGCACACCTCGATCGTGCTGCGCGGCGGCACGCGCCGGAGTGTCGACGTCACGGAGCTGGTTCCCGGCGACATCGTGCTGCTCTCGGTGGGCACTGTGGTCCCCGCCGACCTGCGGCTCATCGAGGCGAACGGCCTGGAGTGCGACGAGAGCATCGTGACCGGCGAGGCGCGCGCGGCGGCCAAGTCGGTCGACGCGGTGCGGGAGGGCGCGGGCGTCGGCGACCTCGACTGCTGCGCCCTCATGGGCACCGTCGTCCACGCCGGTGGCGGTGTCGGCGTCGTGGTCGCGACCGGCGGAACGAGCGAGTTCGGCCGCATCGCCGTCGGCCTGGGCACCCAGCAGCCCCAGACGGAGTTCCAGCGCGGTCTCGGGCAGTTCTCCACCTTCCTGCTGCTGGTCGCCCTCATCCTCACCACGCTCATCTTCGTAGCGGCGCTGCTGCTCGGCCGGCCGCTCATCGAGTCGTTGCTGTTCTCGCTGGCGATCGCCGTGGGCATCACCCCGCAGTTGCTGCCCGCCGTGGTCAGCACCAGCCTGGCCGCGGGCTCGCGCGCGCTCGCGCGACGCCGGGTGCTGGTGAAACGGATGGTCTGCATCGAGGACCTGGGCGACCTCGATCTCCTGGTCACGGACAAGACCGGGACGCTGACCACCGGTCGCATCGTCTTCGACCGCCCGGTTCCGCTGGACCATGTGGACGCGGCCGAGGTGCTGCTGCTCGGCCTCCTCGCCACCGACACCGACCCGTCCGCTCCGCAGACGGTCGGATTGAACGCGCTCGACGCAGCCCTCTGGGAGAGCGACGACGCCACGACCGCTCCTGTCTCCGCATACCGCAAGCTGGACGCCATGCCGTTCGACCACGAGCGGCGCATGGCCGGCGCGCTGGTCGCCGCGACCGGCTCCGCTCCGATCGTCGTCGTGAAGGGGGCTCCGGAGTCGGTCCTCCCGTTGTGCACCGCCGCAGGCCCGGACGCGACCGCGACCCTGGAGCAGCTCTACGCCGCGGGCTCCCGCGTCATCGCGATCGCCACCCGCGCGGCCGGCGACCTCGTCTCCCTGAGCGCCGACGACGAGACCGGCCTGACGTTGCGCGGCTTCCTGGCGTTCGTGGACGGCGTGAAGCCGGATGCCCGCGCGTCCTTGAAGCGCCTGGCCGACCTCGGTATCGGGGTCAAGATCGCCACCGGGGACAGCGCCGTGGTGGCCGGGCGCGTCTGCGCCGAACTCGGGATGGTGTCCATCGGCACGCTGACCGGCGACGCGGTCGACGCGCTCGACGATGCGCAACTGGGGAGTCCGCCCGCGCCGCCACGATCTTCGCCCGGGTCTCGCCCGAGCAGAAGGCGCGCATCGTCCGCGCGCTGCGCCAGAAGGGCCGGGCTGTCGGCTTCCTCGGCGACGGCGTCAACGACGCGCTGGCCCTGCACAGCGCCGACATCGGCGTCTCGGTCGACTCGGCCGTGGATGTGGCGAAGGACGCCGCCGACGTGCTGCTGCTGGACAAGGACCTCGATGTCCTCGCCGACGGCGTGACGGAGGGCCGCCGGATCTTCGCCAACACCATCAAGTACGTGCTGATGGGCACCTCCAGCAACTTCGGCAACATGTTCAGCGCGTCGATCGCATCGGTGATCCTGCCGTTCCTGCCGATGCTGCCCGGCCAGATCCTGCTCAACAACCTGCTCTACGACTCCAGCCAGCTCGCCATCCCGAGCGACAACGTGGACGCGGAGCAGCTGAAGGTGCCGTCGCACTGGGACATCGGCGCGATCCGCCGCTTCATGCTGCTCTTCGGCCCGATCAGCTCGCTGTTCGACTTCGCAACCTTCGGGCTGATGCTCTTCGCGTTCAACGCCGCCCCGCCCGAGTTCCGCTCCGGCTGGTTCATCGAGTCGATCGCGACGCAGACGCTCATCGTGTTCGTCATCCGCACCCGGCGGGTGCCGTTCCTGCGCAGCCGCGCCTCCTCCCGCTCGCCGCCTCGGTGCTCGCCGTGGTGGCCGTCGGGGCGTGGCTGCCCTACTCGCCGCTGGCGGGGACGCTCGGCTTCACGCCGCTGCCCGCGCTGTTCTTCCTCGCGCTCGTCGGCCTGGTGCTGGTGTACCTGGTCCTCGTGGAGATCGCGAAGATCTGGTACTACGCGCGGCTGAGCGCCCCGCGGGCGCCGGCGGTGCGCCGCCGGGCGTACCCGCACCGGGTGGCGCGGCGGGCGGCGCGCTTCACGACCCGCTCGCCACGGGCAGGCTGACGCTCTCCCCGAACTCCGGCACGCGCGCCTCCCAGCCGAGCGATCGCCGTACCCGCACGCGCAGCGCGTCGGCCGCGTGCGGCTCCCCGTGGGTCAGGTAGACCGCCTGCGGCGGAGTCGGCGCGGTGCGCAACCAGTCCACGATCTGCCCCGCATCCGCGTGCGCGGAGAGCATGTCGAGGACGTGCACCTGCGCTCGGATCGGGATGTCGCGCCCGTAGATCCGCAGGCTGCGCTCCCCGCGGCGCAGCGCGTCACCGCGGGTCCCGCCCGCCTGGAACCCGGTCAGCACGATGGCGTTGTGCGGGTCGGAGCCGTACGCGGCGAGGTGGTGCAGCACGCGGCCGCCTTCGAGCATGCCGCTCGCCGAGATGATGATCGCCGGACCGCCGCGCAGGTTGAGCAGCTTCGAATCGTCCACCGTCCGCACGAGAGTGGCGAGCCGGTACATCGCCTCGAATTCGGAGGGGCGGATGCGGTGCTCCTCCGGATAGCGGGCGTAGATCTCGGCGGCGTCGACGGCCATCGGGCTGTTGAGGAAGACCGGGATGTCCGGGATGGAGTGCCGCGCCCGCAGCCGGCTGAGCTGCAGCAGCAGGGTCTCGGCCCGGCCGACGGCGAAGGCGGGCAGGATCACCACACCGCCCCTGCTGCAGACTTCGCGCACGATCTCGCCGAGAGGCCACGCCGGGTCCGTTCCCGGGTGCTCGCGGTCGCCGTAGGTCGACTCGCAGACGAGGACGTCGGTCGCCTCCAAGGCACGGGGTGGTCTCATCAGCGAGTCGTCGGAGCGCCCCAGGTCGCCGGTGAAGTGCAGCCGGGAGCCCTCGGCCTCCAGACGCACCTGCGCGGCGCCCAGGATATGGCCGGCCGGGACGAACCGTGCGGTGAGGCCGGCGATGTCCAGTTCGGCGTCGAAGGGGTGCGGCTCGAACCGCTCCAGTGCGGCGAGGGCGTCCTGCTCGGTGTAGAGCGGGCGCGGTACCGCGTGCTTGGAGCTGTGGTGCCGCGCGGCGAACTGCGCCTGCTCCTCGAGCAGGCGTCCGCTGTCGGCCAGGATCAGGCGGCTCAGCTCGGCAGTGCCGTGCGTGGCGTGGATGCGCCCGCGGAAGCCGTCGCGAACGAGCGCGGGCAGGTAGCCGGTGTGGTCGAGGTGGGCGTGTGTCACCACGACGGCGTCGATGCTCGCCGGGTCGACGGGGAACGGCTGCCAGTTGCGTTCGCGCAGGACCTTGTAGCCCTGGAACAGCCCGCAGTCGACGAGGACGCGGTGGCCCTGCGATTCGACCAGGTACCGCGAGCCGGTGACGGTGTCCGTCGCTCCGAGGAACCGGAGGGTCGCGGTCACGGTGTCACGACCTGGTCGCGGCGGAGGAGACCCAGACCGAGCAGGACCAGCCCGACCTCGGCCAGCCCGGCCGCGAAGTAGACCGCCTGGAGCACGCTGAACGGGATGAACATCATCTGCACGAAGATCCAGATCAGGATCCCGAAGCCGGCGACGGCCGCGACGAGCGGACCGGACCGCGAGCCGCGCCCGACCAGCACGGCGGCCGTGAGGTGCGTCCCGCCCACGAGGACGGCCAGCAGCAGGCCGGGCGCGAGATAGGACGTGAACGGGCTCCCGCCGAGGAAGGAGTTCCCTGGGACGATCCCGCCCAGTGTCGACGGGGTCACGGTCCCGATGACCAGCGCGGCGCCGCCGGCGACGGCGGTGAGCCCGACGAGTGCGGTCAGCGCGGTCAGGACGATGCGGATCCAGTGCTTCATTGCTCCTCCAGACGCTCGGTCCGAGTGTCGCGGAGCGGAGTGACCGGGAGCAGGGCCGAAAGGCCCGCGCGAGCGCACAACGAGGCCCGGAGGGACCTTCGGCCTGGAGGGACCTTCGGCCCAGCGCGCCCCCGGCGACCCGGCAAGACTGACCCCACACGGGAAGGAACCGCTCATGCGCGCAGCTGTCGTCAGCCAGTTCAATCAGCCCCTCACCATCGAGGAGCGACCGATCCCCTCGCCGGGACCCGGGCAGGTGCTCGTGCGGCTCGAGGCGTGCGGGCTGTGTCACACCGACATCCACGCCATCGACGGCGATTGGCCGGTCAAACCGACCCTCCCGTTCGTTCCCGGTCACGAAGGCGTGGGGATCGTGGAGCGTCTCGGCGACGGGGTGACCTCGCGCACGCTGGGACAACGCGTCGCGCTGCCGTGGCTCGGCCACGCCTGCGGCGAGTGCCGCTATTGCGTCGACGGCCGGGAGAACCTGTGCGAGCAGCAGTACAACACCGGCTACTCCGTCGACGGAGGCTACGCCGAGTTCGCGCTCGCCGACGCCCGGTTCGCGGTGCCGGTCCCCGACGATGTCTCTCCGATCGACGCAGCGCCGCTGTCCTGCGCCGGCGTGACGACCTACGCGGCGGTCAAAGCGGCCCACGTCGTGCCGGGCGAGCGTGTCGCCGTCTTCGGCATCGGCGGCCTTGGCCACCTCGCGGTGCAGTACGCCCGGCTGGTCGGCGCGCAAGTCGTCGCCGTCGATGTGGACACCGACAAGCTCGAACTCGCGGTCGAGCTCGGGGCCGACCACGCGATCGACGCGCGGGATGTCGACCCTGCCACCGTCCTCCACCATCTGGGCGGGGCCGACGTGGCCATCGTGCTCGCGGTGGCCCCCGGCGTCTTCGATCAGGCCTACCGTTCGCTGAACCGCGGCGGCCGCCTCGTGCTGGTCTCGCTCCCCGCGGGCGGGACGCTCACCGTCCCGGTGTTCGACACCGTGCTCAAGGGGATCTCGATCATCGGATCCATCGTCGGCACCCGGCAGGATCTCGCCGAGGTGTTCGCCCTCCATGCCGTCGGTCGCACACGCGTCATCGCGTCGCGGTACGACATCCGCGACGTCAACCGGGCGGTCGCGAGCGTACTGGCCGGCGAGGTTCCGGCCCGGGTGGTCTTCGTCTACGACTCGGACCTGCCCGTCGAGGCGGGGAGCAGAACGCGGCGGGTTCCCACGACGTCGAGTGACCGGCGGCCGAGCCCGAGCGGCGGGACTTTCGCCCCTCGTGACCGCGGCGGATCGGCTCCAGTCTGTGGGTATGAACTCGAAGACCGTCACCCATTCCGCAGAGGATCTCAAGATCCGGCACGACGTTCAGTCCGAGCTGGGCTGGCAGCCCGGCCTCGACGATCCGGCGCACATCGGGGTCGCCGTCGACGGCGGCATCGTGACGCTCACCGGCGAGGTGGGGTCGCTCAGCCAGCGCGCCGCAGCCGTCACGGCCGCCCAGCGGGTGGTCGGCGTCAGCGCCGTGAACGACGAGCTGCACCTGCGCCGCATCCTCGGCGAGCCGGAAGGGCTCGAGCTCGCCAAGGCCGTGAACGACGTCCTGCGCTGGTCCTCCGGGATCCCGGAGGACCGGATCCATCTCGAAGTGCAGGGTCGCACCGTGATCCTCAGCGGTCTGGTGGAGTGGAACTATCAGCGCACGGCAGCAGCGAAGGCGGTGCGGAGGATCGACGGCGTCCGCGCCCTGGACAACCGCATCCAGCTCACCGGCCGCCCGGACGCGCAGGATGTGGAGCACCGGGTACGGGAGGCGATCATCCGCAATGCCGCCCTCGACGCCCGCAACATCGTCGTGAAGGTCGACGGGACGGAGCTGACCCTCACCGGCAGCGTGCGCTCGTGGATCGAGAAGCATGAGGCGGAGCTGACGGCCTGGTCGTCCCCGAATGTGACGCACGTCCACAACCGTCTTGTGGTGCATCTCGGGGACGGAAGCTAGCCGGCCTCAATACGACACGCTGTTCGTGTCGCGGCCGCGATGCTCGATGTGTGCGTCCGAGCCGGGGAAGACGATCGTGGTGCGGCCGTCCTCCTCCCACTTGACGACGTACGGCGGTGCGCCGTTCTCGCCGTGGACCTCCTCGATGTAGCCGACCCGCGCCGGCTCCTCGAGACGGCTCGATGCGATGACCAGGAAGTCTCCTGCGTGCGCCTGCATTCCACTCAGCTCCTCCGCGGCAGCCCGCCGTCGGCCGGGCGCCTCGATGGCTGAGGCTACGCCGCGCGCGGAGTCCGGGTGCGGGCCTTTGGTCCCCTCACCCGGAACATTCGTGCCGAATGTGCACTCAGCCGCGAGCTTTCGCGACATTCGGCACGAATCGCCCTACGCCTCCGGTCGTCGCAGTACCAGGAACCGCACCCCGTACGGCCCGATGCTCAGCGGGAAGCTGCTGAGGTTGTCGACCGTCGAGATCTCGCTGTCATCCCCCGCGTCGATGACGGTCGCGCCGAGGGGCAGTGCGTCCGACCGCACCGTCCCGTCCACAGCCTCCGCGCTCATGTTCAGCACCGACAGCTGCACGACCGGCAGGCCGTGCTCGTCCAGCGTCTCGAGTTCGTGCACCAGCACCAGCATCCCGGGGTGCGCGACATCGGGCACGTCCACCTGTCGCGCGGTCGCGATCCCGTAGCGGGAGCGGATGCGCAGCAGGTCGCGCAGCCCACTGGCGAAGGAGTCCGGACGGGCGAGCTGGTCCGGAAGCGTGCCGTACAGCGAGCGGGCCCGCGGCATCCCGGACGCCGAGCGCTCCTCGTCCGGCGCGATGCCGAGCAGGTCGTGGGCGCCGCGCTCGATCCAGCGGGTGTCGCCGTCGGCGATCAGGTCGGCGACCAGCTCGCGGGGAGGGTGAGCGCGCCGAGCAGGTCCCAGCCCGACAGCGCGAAGACGCCCGGCTGCCAGGCGTTGAACGCGGCGAGCAGCAGGTGGGCGTCGCGGATCGCCGGGACATCCGCCTCCGTGATGGAGTCGAGCGTCGCGTGGCCCTGCGTCGCGGCGATGAGGGAGGCCGTGGTGCAGGCGATCCCGTTCGTCGTGAAGACCAGGTTGTAGTCGGCGGTGGGGGCGGTCAGCTTCTCCACCAGCTCCGACCGGATCAGCTCGGCCAGCTCGCCGCCGGGCAGCTCCTCGTACCGGAACGGGTACAGGTCGTTCTTGTGCAGGGTCGCCCAGTGCACCAGCTCGTAGGTCAGCTCGTCGTGGTTCTGGAGGCCGTGCACGAGGCTCGCCGGTTCCACCCCGAGCTCCAGCGAGGTGCGGAGCGTGAGCCGCAGGAACTCGGTGTCGCCGGTCGCGAGCGCGTGGTGGTACGCGGGGCGGTTGATGAAGTCGTAGGACAGGTCCGCGCCGACCGCGCCCGTGTCGCGGATGTCCTCCACCGTCAGGTTGAGCTCCTGGAAGGTGAAGCCGCCGACCTTGCGGACCATGCCCGCGATGACGTGGTTGGCCGCGTGCGAGAGCGGGTGGCCCTCCGACCAGGCCGGGAGGCCCTCCGCGCTCTTCTCGACGCCGAGGAAGCCGTTGGCGTCCAGTCGCAGCGCGCTCGTGCCGAGGTCGCCCAGCGAGTGGAGGGCGTCGCCGATGACCAGCCGCATGCCCGAGAACGTCGGGTCCAGCCAGTTGACCGACGGCTGCCCCTCCTTGAAGTAGTGCAGGTAGACCCAGCGGCGGGTGACGCCGTCGACGCCGACGACCGGCGCGGTGACGCTCCAGTTGGTCTCCTTGACGCCGGGCGCGTAGAAGATGACGCGCTGAAGCTCCCCGATGATGTACCCGCGCTCGGCCAGGGCGGACTCCGTCGCCAGGTCGAGGTTGACCGAGTCGCGGTGCTCCGGCACCTCGGGCAGCAGGTGCCACTCCTCCGGCGGGATCTCGACCATGTGGTAGATGCCGGGGTAGTCCTTGTACGCCATCTCGGCGAGGCGGAAGTCGGCGCCCTTGCCGGTGTGGCCCGGCACGATGTCGTCGATGACGACGCCGCCGTGCTCCTCGGCGACGTCGGTCATCCGCTGGAAGGTCTCCTCGTCGCCGAAGATCGGGTCGATCTGGGTGCCGATCCGGTCGAAGTGGCCGTCGACGCTCGGCGTCTCCTGCCAGCCGCGGATGCCGCCGGCGCGCTTGACCGGGCCGGTGTGCACGCCATTGATGCCGATCTGCTCGAACACGCTCCACAGCTCGGGGTCCGCGAGGGCGGCGAGGAAGCTCTGGTCGCTGCGGGTGATGAGCGAGATCGGGTAAGCCGTGAACCAGACGTCGGAGGTCGACACCGCGCGGCGGGCGTCGGGCCGCGCGTACGGGTTGCGCCACATGCTCGGCGAGCCGGAGAGCTGGCGGCTGAGCACGTCGGCGTCCTTCAGCATCGACTGGCGGACCAGCCACTGCACGTAGGCGGGGTTCAGTCCGTTCGCGGCGCGCGGGTCGGAGACCGTGCGGCGGATCGCGCCGCCGCGCAGGTTGGCGCGGGGCCGCAACCGGCGCGGCCGGGCCGGGTAGAGCTGTTCGTCGTAGGTGATCCCGGTCTCCGGGGAGTCCGCCTCCTCGGTTTCGAGACCCCCGGCCTCGAGTTCGGTGGTGTCGGGCTCGGTGCTGTCCGTGATTCGGGCGGTTCCGATCGGCTCGTCCATCTGCTCTCCTTCCGGCGACTGCCACCGTATCCCAGCTTGGGGAATTGATGACGTGCTCACACGATCCGTCCGGCAGGAACTGATTATCGTAGGGAGCGTGCCGCACGACCTGAGCTCCCGCGCCGACGTCGAGCGTCTGGTGATCGAGTTCTACCGCCGTGCCTACGCCGACCCGCTCATCGGCCCGATCTTCACCGACATCGCGAAGATGGACCTGGAGGCGCACCTGCCGATCATGTGCGACTTCTGGGAGACCGTGCTCTTCCGCGCGGGCGTCTACCGGCGCAACGCCCTCCAGGTGCACAGCGACCTCCACGCGTTGTCGCCGCTGCTGCCGGAGCACTTCGAGCGCTGGCTGCTGCTCTGGAACGGGACGGTCGACGAGCTGTTCGCAGGGGAGAAGGCCGAGCTGGCGAAGCTCCAGGCCGAGCGCGTCGCCGCCTCGATCGGGCGGCGGCTGGCGGGGTCCTCCGGCAGCGGGTTCGAGACGATCGCGACCCGCGCCGACGCCGGCGCTTGACCGCCCCACCGCCGTCTCCGTAGAGGGGTCGCAACACGCCGTGACGCGCACGCGGTAACGGCGTGTTGCGACCCGTGTGCGTGCTTGTCCGAGGGGCGTCCTCAGCGGACCCCGACCCACGGAACGCGCACGGCCTGCGCGTCCTCACCGTCCCGGACGCCCTCCGGCGGCACCACCAGGATGCCGCTCGCGCCCGCGAGCCCGCGCATCATGGCCGCCCCGCGCCAGGCCGCGACGACCGCGCGACCGTCGGCCTCCGTGTAGGGCACGAGCACCGTCGACCCGGGCCGCCCGTCGACCGTGGCGCCGCGCACCGTCCGCACCGGCTCGGGTTCCCGTCCAGCGAGTCCGGCGAGCAGAGGCTCCACGAGCGTGATCGCCGAGACCATCGCCGCGAGCGGATTGCCCGGGAGCGCGGCGACGAGCCCGCCGTCCGGCAGTTCCGCGATCCGCGTCGGGCCGCCCGGCCGCATCGCCACCCCGTCGACCAGGAGTCGCGCGCCCAGCGCGCGCAGTGCGTCCCGCAGGTGGTCGGCCGACGACGCACCGGTGCCCCCGGTCGTCACGATCAGCGCCGCGTCGGCGTCGCGCAGCGCGGCGACCGTGTCCTCCAGCCGGTCGGGCACGCGGGCCGTGCCGGTCACCCGGCCGCCGAGCATCCCGACCAGGGCCGGGAGCTGCACGGCGAAGCTGTCGCGCACGCGGCCGGGAGCGGGCACTCCGGAGGTCACCACCTCGTCGCCCGTGAACACGAGCGCGACCGACGGGAGGGCCGCCACGAGCAGTTCGTCGGCGCCGGTGGCCGCGGCGAGTGCCACGTGCGCCGGGTTGAGGAGAGCGCCGGCGGCGATCAGCCGCTCCCCACTGAGCGCCTCCGTGCCCGGCCGCCGGATGTGGTGACCCCGCCGCGGCTCGCCCGCGACGGTCGAGCGCAGCGCACCACCGGAGACCTCCCCGCTTTCGCTGCGCAGCACGGCGAACGCGTCCGCCGGTACGAGGGCCCCGGTGACGATCGGGCTCGCCTGGCCGCGAGAAGGGGAGCCCTCCACCAGCGTCCAGGGGCCGACGCCGGCCACCAGCCAGCCGTCCATCGCCGCCGAGGCGAAGTGCGGGAGGTCGATCGGCGTCACGAGGTCCGCCGCCAGCCGCCGTCCGATCGCGGCGTGCAGCGGGACGCTCTCGGGCGGGAGCGCGGTCCCCGCTGCCGCGGCGATGGCCCGCGCCTCGTGCCAGGTCGGCCGTCCGCCGTTCCCGGTCACGGTGCCGGCCCCGCTCACCGCGTCATGCCCATTCGCGATCCTCTTCCCGCAGTATTCGAATGACCCACTGCGGGCATTCCGTTCCGGTCTCACGCTACGCCGTGATAAGCCTGGAGCATGAGTCGCACGACATCGCGAAAACAGATCACGCGCATCGTCGTCGGCGAATCGCGCAGCCGCCGGGAGGATGTGCTCGCCGTCGAGGAGCCGCTTGAGATCCGGGTGGCGGGAACGCCGCTCTCGATCACCATGCGCACGCCCGGCAGCGACTTCGACCTCGCCGCCGGCTTCCTCGTCTCGGAGGGCGTGATCTCGCACGGCGACCAGCTCGGCGCCATCCGCTACTGCGCGGGCGGCACGGTCGACGGCGAGAACACCTACAACGTCCTCGACGTCACTCTGGCGCCCGGGGTCCCGCGGCCGGACGCGAGCCTCGACCGCAACTTCTACATGACCAGCTCCTGCGGTCTGTGCGGCAAGGCAAGCATCGACGCCGTGCGCACCCGCTCCGCGTATCCGGTCGACGCCGACCCGGTCGCGATCACCGACGAACTGCTCACCACGCTGCCCGACCGGCTGCGCGAGGGGCAGGCGATGTTCGAGAAGACCGGAGGCCTGCACGCGGCGGCGCTGTTCGACGCCGCGACCGGCGCGCTGCTCGTGCTGCGCGAGGACGTGGGCCGGCACAACGCGGTCGACAAAGTCGTCGGCTGGGCGCTCAAGGAGGGCCGCCTCCCGCTGAGCGGGACCGTGCTGATGGTGTCGGGCCGGGCCAGTTTCGAGCTCGTGCAGAAGGCGTCGATGGCCGGCATCCCGATCCTCGCGGCGGTCTCGGCGCCGTCGTCGCTCGCGGTCGACCTCGGCCGGGAGCTCGGCCTCACGGTCATCGGGTTCCTCCGCGGGTCGTCGATGGTCGTCTATTCGGGCGGCGAGCGGATCATGGTGACGGAGACACAGCAGAAAGCGATGGCCTGATGCACGACACGGACGTCAACCCCGGCAACGAGTACCCCGACCTGGAGGTCGGCCCCAACAAGAAGTGGGCCGTCGGCGTGCCGGCCATCCTGCACTCGATGGAGCCCGCCATCCGCGACATGGGACCGGCCCGCACCGCGAAGCTGATGACGGCCATCAACCAGAAGAACGGCTTCGACTGCATGAGCTGCGCGTGGCCCGACCCGGGCGACCGCAACATCCTGGAGTTCTGCGAGAACGGTGCCAAGGCGGTCACCTGGGAGGCGACGCCGATCACGGTCCCGACCAGCTTCTGGGCTGAGAACTCGCTGACCAGCCTGCTCGACAAGTCGGAGTACTGGCTCGGGATGCAGGGCCGGCTCGTGGAGCCCGTGCACAAGCCCGCCGGCGCCGACCATTACGAGCCGATCGGCTGGGACGCGGCCTTCGCCCTCATCGCCGACCGCCTGAACGGCCTCGCGTCGCCCGACCGGGCCGCGTTCTACACCAGCGGCCGCACCGCGAACGAGACCGCGTTCGTCTACCAGCTCTTCGCCCGCGCGTTCGGCACCAACAACTTGCCGGACTGCTCGAACATGTGCCACGAGTCGACCGGCACGGCGCTCGGCGAGACCATCGGCATCGGCAAGTCGACCATCGCCTACGACGACTTCGGCAAGGCCGACCTGATCGTCGTGATGGGCCAGAACCCGGGTACGAACCACCCGCGCATGCTGACCGCGCTGGAGGAGGCCAAGCGCAACGGCGCGACCATCGTGGCCGTCAACCCGCTGCCGGAGGCCGGGCTGATCCGCTACAAGAACCCGCAGAAGCCGCGCGGCATCATCGGCAAGGGCACGCAGATCGCCGACCACTTCCTGCAGATCCGCTCGGGCGGCGACATGGCGCTGCTTCAGGCCGTCTCGCAGCGCGTGCTGGAGGCCGAGGACGCCGCCCCCGGCACGGTCCTCGACCATGACTTCCTCGCGAAGCACACTCTCGGGCTGGAGGAGTTCCGGGCGCACATCGCGACCCTCGACGACTTCACCGTCCTGGAGGCCACCGGGCTGACCCGGGAGGAGATCGACCTCCTCGCGGACCTCTACATCCGCTCCGACCGGGTCATCATCACCTGGGCGATGGGGCTGACGCAGCAGAAGAACGCGGTCGCGACGCTCAAGGAGCTCATCACGCTGCTGCTCCTGCGCGGAAACATCGGCAAGCCGGGCGCCGGGGCCTCTCCGATCCGCGGGCACAGCAACGTGCAGGGCGACCGGACGATGGGTATCTGGGAGCAGATGCCGTCGGCGTTCCTCGATGCGCTGCAGGCCGAGTTCGGCTTCGACCCGCCGCGCGCACACGGCTTCGACGCCCTGCAGACGCTCGAAGGTCTCCAGCGCGGCGACATCGACGTGTTCTTCGCGATGGGCGGCAACTTCGTCGCCGCGATCTCCGACACCGCCGCCGCCGAGGCGGCGATGCGCGGCGCAGGCCTGACCGTGCAGGTCTCGACCAAGCTGAACCGTTCGCACGTGGTCACCGGCGAGGAGGCGCTGATCCTGCCGACGCTCGGCCGCACCGAGGTGGACCTCCAGGCCGGCGGCCCGCAGTTCCTGTCGGTGGAGGACAGCGTCTGCGCGGTCCACGCGACGCACGGCAAGGTGCCGCCGGTCGCGCCCGGGCTGCTGTCGGAGGTGGCGATCGTCTGCCGGCTCGCGCAGGCGACGCTGGGCGGCACGCACGGGATCGACTGGGCGGGCTTCGAGGCCGAGTACGACGTCATCCGCGACCACATCAGCCGCGTCGTCCCCGGGTTCGGGACGTTCAACGCGGACATCCGCCGCAAGGGCGGTTTCGTCCTCCCGAACGGACCGCGCGACGAGCGCCGCTTCGACACCGCGACCGGCAAAGCGATGATCACGGTGAACGAGCTGGAGCCGCTGGAGCGCCCGGAGGGCCGGCTGATCCTCCAGACGCTGCGCTCCCACGACCAGTTCAACACGACGATCTACAGCCTCAACGACCGCTACCGGGGCATCAAGAACGGCCGCGACGTGATCTTCGTCAACCCCGACGACCTCGTCGAGCTGGGCCTCACGGACGGCCAGCGGGTCGACATCCACAGCGAGTGGCCGGACGAGGTCGACCGCGTCCTCCCGAACTACCGGGTGGTGTCGTACCCGACCGCGCGCGGGTGCGCGGCGGCTTACTACCCGGAGGCGAACGTCCTCGTGCCACTGCAGAGCGCGGCGACCGGCAGCAACACCCCGGTGTCGAAGGCGGTGATCGTCCGCCTGGACCCGGTGGCCTCCTGACGCCGAGGGGCATGTAAACGCCCCTGAACGCGATTTGTAGGGGCGTTTACGTGCTCCTCGACAGAGGAAACAGGGGTATGAGTGGAGGCATGTCGTTCATGCAGGAAGACACCCCCGACAACCCCGCAGGCTGGGCCACCGACCCCGGCGCGCTCGTCTACGGCCTGGATCTCTCCCGCTTCGCCGACAGCGACGGCGACGGGTTCGGCGACCTCCCCGGCGCGACGGCCCGCCTCGAGTACGTGGCGTCCCTCGGCGTCACCTGGATCTGGCTGCTGCCGTTCTACCCGAGCGAGCGTCGGGACAACGGCTACGACGTGGACGACCACCTCGCCGTGGATCCGCGGTTCGGCGACCTGGACGACCTGCGCGCTTTCCTCGGCCGGGCGCACGACCTCGGAATGCGCGTGCTGATCGACGCTGTGCCGCATCACACCTCCGACAGGCACCCGTGGTTTCTCACCGCGCGGGAGGACACCGACGGGCGCGACGGGAAGTTCTTCGTCTGGAGCGACGACGACTCCACGGAGCCGGGAGACCATCCGATGTTCCCGGGCGAGGAGGAGAGCGTCTGGACCTTCGACGAGCGCGCCGGGCGGTACTACCACCACCAGTTCTACTCGTTCCAGCCGGACATCAACGCCACCGATCCCGACGTCTTCGAGGAGCTCGTCAAGCTGCTCGACCACTGGCTCGGTGTCGGCGTCGACGGCTTCCGCATCGATGCCGCCCTGCTGCTCGTCCAGGGCAAGGGCCGGCCGGACACCGATGTGGACGACGCCGTGTTCTTCGATCGGCTGCGGGCGCGGCTGCGTGAGATCCGGTCCGACGTGGCGCTCGTCGCGGAGGCCTCCGAGCCACCGGAGGCGATGGCCGCGCTGATCGAGAACGACCGCTTCGACGCGGTCATCGACTTCAGCCTCAACAACGCGACCTTCCTCGCCCTCGCGCGCGGGCAGGCGCAGCCGATCGTGGACGCGCTCCGCCGGCTCGACCAGAACATCCCGGCCGAGTCCCGGCTCAACTTCATGCGCAACGCCGACGAGCTCGACCTGTCGCTGCTGAGCGACGACGAGCGCCAGGAGGTGTTCGCGGCGTTCGCGGGCAGCGACGGCGCCCTGATCTACGGTCGCGGTATCCGGCGCGGCTGGGCGCCCATGCTGCAGCCCGCCGAGCGGGTGCGGATGTCGCTGAGCCTCCTGCACGCCCTCCCCGGCGTGCCGCTGCTGCAGGCCGGCCAGGAGCTGGGCCCGGGCGACGACCTCTCGGTGGAGGGACGCGGCGCCGCGCGAACGACGATGCAGTGGGACGGCACGGCGTGGGGCGGCTTCACGACGGCCGCCGAGTCCCCGCTGACGCTCGGCGCGCAGGTGGACGGCCCCTTCGGCTTCCGCACGGTCAACGCCCGGGCACAGGAGGACGACGCCCGCTCGCTGCTGTCGCTCGCCCGCGACCTCGCCCGGGTGCGACGCGAGACGCACGCCGCGGCCGCCGGCTGGACGACGGTGGACGTCGGGGATCCCGCAGTGCTGGCCTTGCGCCGCGACGGCGTCGTGACGCTGCACAACCTGTCCGGCCGGGAGGCGACCGTCGATGTCGGGGAGGGGCACGTCGCCCTCCTGGCCGATGGCTGGGACACGGGCACGCTCGCCCCGTACGGGTTCGCGTGGCTGGGGACCGCGTGACTTTGGTCCCTATCGGCTCCGTCCCCCGCACGGCATCGTTGCCGCATGAGCACGGCGAACACGGAGGACGCACACCACTCGTCGCCCTTCACACGGGACGACTTCGCGGCCGTCCCGTACCTGCGGCACGATCAGTTCATCTCGCTGATCCACTGGACGCTGGTCGACGGGGACTGGCACTACACCACGATCCTCGGCCACTATCTGCACCGCGACGAACGCTACTGGTACCTCCGGGTGCGGGGTGCGAACACCCGGCTGGACCGCACGGAGTGGGCCATCTTCAGTTGACCGGCCCCGCCTGATCCCGGTCCGGCCGCGCCCGCTTCAGGTAGCTCCGCGACCGTGCCACCTGATGCTCCAGCGCGTCCACCGTCTGGGACATGCTCGTGATCGCCTGCCCCCGGTAGACGTCGATCCCGTCCATCGTGGCGAACACGTCGTCGAAGGCACGCTGCAGCACCTGCGCGTCGACGGCGGAAGTCGTCTGCTCCTTCTGGATCTGTTCCGTCTGGTCGCGCAGCACCTCGCCGGTACGGCCGATCAGGGCGTTCGTGCTCTGGTGGAGCGCGCCGAGCTGGTCGATGACGAGGCGCTGGTTCTCCAGGGCCTGTGCGACGACGACGGCCGTGCGCAGCGCGGAGACCGTCGTGGTCTTGGCCCGCTCGACGCCCTTGATCAGCTCGACGTTGTTCTTCTTGATCACGTCGAGGGCGAGGTACGCCTGCACGGACACCGCGATCTGGGTGGTGAGGTCCTGGCGGCGCTGGCGGATCGGGAAGAGCGCCTCCTTCTCCAGCGTCGTCGCCCGCAGCGGGTCGGTGAGGCGCAGGTCCTCGGCGCGCTCCACTGTCGCGCGGTCGAGCGCGGCGGCCAGGGTGACGTACTCGTTCAGCCGTTCGGTGGTCTTCCAGAGCGCTGCGCGCTCGTTCTCGATCTCCTCGTTGTCGCGGCGCAGCCACTGCTCGCCGTGGTCGAGGGAGACGACGATCTGGTCGAGTTGCTTCTGCGCCGACTCGAACCGCTCGACGTACTTGCGGAGGCGGCGTCCGCCGGGCATCCGCGCCAGCATCCGGTAGCGCCCACTGGTGTGCTGCGGATCGAAGTCGCTCACCGTCGCCCGCAGCGCCTGGAGGGTGCGGAGGACGCCGTATTGGGGGTCTGTCCGCACCGCCTTGCCGCGCGCTGCCGCCAGGGCGGTGGCCGGTCGGCTCAGGAGCTGCCGGGAGGCCTCGCTCGACTCCCGCATCTCCGAGTCGCCGAGGCGGGAGAAGCCCGTGATCTTCCGGCGGAAGGCCTCACTGTCGGGCTCGGCGGCGGCCAGGTCGCGGATCCACTCGCGCGCGCGGGACTCCAGCTCGGCCCGCCGCTGCGGCGAGACGCTCATCATTCCCATCGCCCGCTCGTCGGGGAGCTCCGGAACAGCCTCGGGCGGATGAAGCTCGTCTGCCGGATCCGCGTCCATGTCGTTCTCCTCCCACCAGGACCGCAACCCCTCCAGGGTAGGCCGCGCACCTGCGTGAACGGTACGGCCCCGTCCGCTGGCAGCCTCCGGCGTTCCGGTGGGATACTCGCGGCATGGGCAGCACCACCACCGACCGCGCGTCCTTCTTCGACGGGCTCGCGGCCGAGTTCCTCCAGCACTACACCCGGGGTCCGCGGTTCATCGCGGTCACCGGAGTCGCGGGCGCCGACCTCCCCGCAGCGGCGGACGCGCTCGCCGACGCCCTCCGCGCGTCGGGCCAGGAGGTCGAGCGCACCCACGCGACGGCGCACGTCACCCCCGACGCGCTCCGCAGCGAGGTCGTCACGCCGTTCCGCGCCGCGGAGCCCGACGGCGTCCTCGTCGTCGACGGCCCGGGCCTGCTGGGCGAGCACCTGCGCGGGTTCTGGAACTTCTCGGTCTGGATCGAGCACGACCCGGAGCGCGACGCCGACTGGTCGTTCGTGGCCACCGGACGCAAGGACCCGCTGGGCGCGCCCAGGGAGGTGGCGTCGGTGCTGTTCGACGACGCCGACCCGGAGCGGCCGCGGCGGCTGTTCGCCGACTCCTGCTGAGCTCCGCTCCGTCCGGGTGGCGCGGCCCCGACACTCCGCGCAATCGAGCACCCTGCCAGGTCCCGCCGCCGGCACGGGTTAGAGTTGGCCGCTGGGGGGACCGACGCATCGAACGGATCGAGGCCCCCGCATGCCACGTCAGGAGCGCGCCGAGCGCAGCCGCGCCAGCATCCTCGAGGCCGCCGCGGACGAGTTCGACCAGCACGGCTACGCGGGCGCCCGGCTCGAGCGGATCGTCGAGCGCACCGGGCTGACCAAGGGCGCGGTGTACTTCCACTTCCGGTCGAAGCTCGACCTCGCGAAGGCGCTGGTCGTGGAGAAGTACGGCAACTGGCCGGCGATCGTCTCCGACGTGGACGCGAGCGGCCTTCGCGGTGTGGAGGCCGCGGCCGAGCTGACCAGGCGGGTCGGCGCCGTGTTCGCGTCCGACGTGCGGGTGCGGGCGGCGATGGCGCTGTCGCAGACCATCCTCCCGCCGGATCCGGACGCCGACCCCTACGACCACTGGGTGGGCGTCGTGGCGGCCTACCTGGAGCAGGAGGAGGACGCGCTGCCGCAGGGGCTCACGCCGCGCGAAGTCGCCGTGGTGGCCGTGCAGGGCTTCTTCGGCGCCTACATGATCGCGGCGGAACGCGGGCGCCTCGACGAGCTCCCGGCCGACATCGAGCGGCTGTGGGGCGCGCTGGGCGCGCTCGCCGCGAAGGGCGCCTGAGCAGCGTGTCGAGCGCGTCGCGCGGGAGGGTGCTCAGAGCGCCGTGAGCTCCTCGCGCACGAACCGCGCGAACTGCTCCGCCGCCGCCGACTGCGAGCGGGTGCGGTTGCGGGCGAGGCCGATGACGCGCTCCGCCTCATCGGCGAGCGGCACCGCCACGATCCCCGGCTCCGCAGGCGTGTCCGGGATGAGCGCGACGCCGACGCCGTCGCGCACCAGCGCCCGAAGTGTCGACAGCTCGGTCACCTCGATCACCGGCGCCAGCACCTCGCCGTGCGCGGCGAAGTAGGCGTCCGCGATCGTCCTCAAGCCCGACCCCGGGCGCAACGCGACCAGCTCGGCCGAGGTCAGGTCCGCGAACGCGGCCTCTGTGCGGGCGGCGAGCGGATGGCCCACCGGCACGCCGAGTACCAGCCGCTCCGCGGTCAGCGGCACCCACTCGATGTCGGCGTCGCGCGGATCGGGACTGAGGAACGCCAGATCGGCCGAGCCCTCGCGCAGCGCGTCGAGTACCGTGTCCGCAGTCCCGCCGCGCAGGGCGAAGCGGATGTCGGGGAACAGGCTGCGGTACTCGCTGACCACCCGGGGCAGCAGCCAGCTCCCGAACGATGACACATAGGCGAGGGACACGATCCCGGCCGCCGGATCGCGGAGGGCGTCGATGCGGGCGCGCGCCGTCTCCAGTTCCGCCTCGGCCCGGGACGCGTGGGCCAGCAGGATCTCGCCGTACTGGTTGAGCTCCAGGTGGCCGCGGCGCCGGTCGAACAACTCGACGCCGGCCTCCGCCTCCAGACGGGCGAGGGATCGCGAGAGGGTCGACTGCGAGACCCCGAGCGTCTCGGCGGCCAGCGCCAGATGGCCCTCCGCCGCCAGCGCCCGGAAGTGGGCGATCTCGTCGATCCGCATGCACACCATCATGGCCCACCCGCGCGGCCGGCGCCGGGAGGCCGCCGCGCCTGGACGAGCCCCGCGGCCGTGGCAGTGCTCAAATGAGCGGTCTACCCCCGTTCAAGTTTTCTGTACGTTCACACACGAGACAGTCCGCGGTTCTCTGCGATTTCTCAGGTGACCGCGGGCTCGCACGAGTTCCCCTTCCCGACCGAGGAGAGAAATGTCATCCAGATTGCGCACCTTGTGGCGCGCTGCCACCGCCGTGGCCGTCGGAGCGGGCCTCGCCGCCGGCTCCCTCGCCGCGACTCCGGCCTTCGCCAGCACCGACGGCACCGGTGTCGTCATCAACGAGGCGTACCTGTCCGGCGGGAGCGCCGGCGCCGCCTACGCCAACAAGTTCATCGAGCTCTACAACGCGGGCGACCAGCCCGTGGCGCTGACCGGCTGGAGCGTGCAGTACCGCTCCGGAGCCGGCACCGGCGCCGCGAACGGCGTCGTACCGCTGAGCGGCACGATCGCCGCCAAGGGCTACTACCTGGTCGCCGGGTCCTCCAACGGCACCGCCGGCGCCGCCCTCCCGACCCCGTCGGCACGCAGTACGCCGGCCAGTGGGTGTCGGTGTGGATCTCCGGCAAGGCCGTCGGCGGCGGCTGGATCCAGGTCCCGGCGGACGGCGACCTTCGCCTGACGATGCCGAACCCGCTCGCCAAGGGCGATTACGCCCTGTCGGCGCAGGACAGCAGCGGGGCCGTGATCGGCTGGAACGACCTGAAGATGTCCAACGGCAAGGCCGTCGGTCACCAGCAGTAAGGTCCTGACGAACGACCGCCGGGTGCGCACGCCGCACCCGGCGGTCGCTCGTCTTTTCCACCGCGCATTCGTGACGAATCGCGTGAATCCGCGCCGCTTTCGCCACATTCGGCACGAATCGCGCGCCAGATTATTTTGCGTCACACCTGGAAGTACAACTCCGTGTGCAGCTTGCACCCCGGGTTGAACGCCGCCCCGCACTCCGGGCAGGAGTCGGTCTCCAGGTACTCGGCGATCGTCAGCGTCGCCGTGCACACACCGCACAGCACGGCGCGCCGGCCCCGGTCGGCGACCGGCCACTGCCGGGCCGGATGGCCGGCGGTCTCCGCGTGGCAGGCGTGGCACGGGTAGAACTCGCCGCAGCAGGCGAACCGGATCGCGATGACATCGAGCGGTGTCCGGTAGTGGATGCAGCGGGTCTGGTCGTCCACGGTCGGGCCGAGCACCCGCGGGCCGCCGTTCATCGCACGCCTCGCGCCGTCAACGCGTCGCCCAGCTCGTCCGCGTGTTTGAACGCCACCACCAGGAACGGCACGGCGAACGCCCGCAGTCCGGCCCGGGCGCCCCGCGCGCGCTGGGCGTCGCGGACGTCCCGCGCCAGCCCCGCCAGCACCGGAACCGTGCTGAGCGTCACGGTCAGCAACAGCGCGGTCCGGGCTGGGTCGATCCGCAGCGCCGCCAGCGGTCGCAGGCCCCGCTCGACGGCGTCGAGGAGGTCGGCGACCCGCGTCGTCAGCACCAGCAACGCGGCGAGCACGACCGCGGACGCCACGCGCGCGGTGTTCGCGACGGCGGGCTGCGGGCCGAGGAAGAGGAGTTGGCCGGCGAGGGTGATCACGATCACCCAGCGTATGGCGAGCAGCTGACGGGCGAGCTCCCGCATCCCGAGCATCCCGTCGCCGAGGCCCGCGAGGGCGTAGGCGACCACCGGCAGCACCGCGGCGACCGCAGCAGCGACCCACGTGGAGGGCAGCAGCGACACGGCGAGCACCGCCGCGAGCACCAGCAGCAGCTTGGGTCCCGCCGGCATCCGGTGCAGCAGCCCCGACCCCGGGCGGTAGAGCGTCAGCACGGGAGGCTGCCCTCGGCGAGCAGGCGCTCGTACGCCGCGACAACGTCCGCGGGCTCGCCGACCGCGGCCGCCGTGCCGCCCGCGAAGAGCACCGCCGTGTCGCAGCGGGCGGCCAGCCCGAGGTCGTGCGTGACCAGGACCAGCCGGTGCCCGGCGTCCTCCAACAGGTGGTCGGCGACGCGCCGGGCGTTGCGCGCGTCCAGGTAGGCGGTCGGCTCGTCCGCGATCACGAGCTCCGGGCGCCGCACGAACGCGCCGCAGAGCGCGAGAAGCTGCTTCTGGCCGCCCGAGAGGTCGTGGGAGGGCCGGTCCGCCAGCTCGGTCAGGCCGAAACGGTCGAGGGCGTCGGCGACCCGCGCCGCCGTGGCCTCCCGTCCGAGCCGGTCGGCGCGGAGCGAGAAGGCGACGTCCTCGGCGACCGTCGGCATGATGATCTGCGCGTCCGGGTTGCTGAACACGACCGCGATCCGCCGCCGCAGCTCGCCGGCCTGGCGGGCGGGGTCGAGCCCGAGGATGCGCAGCTCGCCCGCGGAGGCGGCGACCAGTCCGCCCAGGAGCCGCGCGAAGGTGGACTTCCCCGACCCGTTCTCGCCGATGACCGCGATGGTGCGCGCGTCGAGGTCGAGGGTGACGTCGTGGAGGGCGTCGACGTCGCCGAGGCGGACGCCGACGCCGTCGAGCTGGAGGGCGCTCATCGCACCACCTCGAACACCGCGGCCACACCCAGGCCGCCGCCGACCGAGGCCGCGGCGACGCCGAGCGTCCCCGCCGGCGCCCCGCCGCGCACGAGCCGGCTGAACAGCCGCACCACGGCCACGGCCCCGCTCGCGCCCCACGGGTGGCCGAGCGCCAGCGCACCGCCGTCGGCGCACACCCGGGGATCGTCCTCCGCCACGCCCACGCGCTCCAGCACGGCGATGCTCTGCGACGCGAACGCCTCCACCAGCTCGAACGCGGCGGCCTCCTGCGCGGTGACCCCCGCGCGGGCGAGCGCGGCACGGATCGCCGGCGCCGCCCCGATCCCGGGCAGCGCCGGGTCGCAGCCGACGATCGCGGACGCACGCACCGCGAGTCCGGGACCGGTGCCCGCCGGGGCCACCACGACCGCCGCGGCGCCGTCTCCGATCCGGGTCGACGTCGCCGCCGTGAGCGCACCGCCGGGGAACAGTGCGGGCAGTCGGCTCAGCAGCCGCTCGGCCCCGCCGATCGCGTCGTCCTGGTCGAGCCCCGCCAACGGCACCAGCTCGTCCGAGAACCGCCCTGCGTCCAGCGCGGCGCGCGCCCGCTCGTGGCTGCGCGCAGCGTGCGCGTCGAGTCGCGACCGCGGGATGCCGTCGTGCGCGGCCAGATCCTCCGCGGCCCGGACCATGTCGGGATCCGGGAAGCCTTCCGGCGCGAACGGCGCTCGGGCGTAGGCGACCCCGTCCAGCGAGCGGACGGGTGCGGTGGAGGCGCTCTCCACGCCCCCGGCGAGCCGTGGCCTCGGGTCGCCGGCCCGGATCGCTGCGGCCGCGTCCAGGATGGCCGCGAGTCCGCTCCCGCACTGGCGGTCGACAGTGCCGCCCGGGATCGCGGGGTCCAGCCCGGCGGCGAGGGCGGCGACACGCGCCGGGTTGCCGCCGGGACCCATGCAGTTGCCGAGCAGGACGTCGGCGACCTCGATCGGCGCCCCCGTCGCGCCGGCGGCGTCGTCCAGCGCGGCACGCAGGACCGGCGCAGCCAGCTCCTCCACGCGCAGGCGTGCCAGGGCGCGGCCGCGGGTGCCGACGGGGGTGCGGCGGGCGGCGATGATGACGGCGGTCTCAGCGTTCAATCGCCTGCACCTCTCCCGCCAGCACACGCCGCACGGCCTCCGCACGCGCCGGTTTCCCCGCGGCGGTCCGCGGCAACTCCGCCGCGTACCAGCGGCGCGGACGGTGGGCGGGCGCGAGGCGCTCCGCGGCGGCCGCCCGCAGCGTCGACAGCGGCGGGAGGCTGCCGTCCGGCTCCACGAGCGCGGCGACGAGCGCCCCGACCCGGCCGGTCGGGAGACCGAACACGACCGCGTCGCGCACGCCGGGCACCGAGCGCAACGCGGCCTCGACCTCGTCCGGCACGATCGTGGCGGACGCGCTGAGGATGGCGCCGTCCGCGCGGCCCAGCAGGCGGACGCGCTCGCCGCCGTCCGCCGTCCGCACGAGCTCGGCGCGGTCGCCGACCGTCGCCCAGGCGCCGTCGCGGCGCAGCGGGCCGGGCGCACCGGCGTAGCCGCGGGCGACGTAGGGCGAGTGCACCCACAGCTCGCCGTCGCGCACGCGCAGCTCGACGCCGGGGAACGGCTCGAGCCCGTGGCCGTGGTCGACGGCCACGAACGACAGTTCCGCCGCCCCGTAGTAGGCGGTCACGCGCATCCCCTCCGCCTCGGCCCAGGCCCGCAGCGCCGGGTCGAGGTGCGACCCGCCGACCAGCGCGGACCGGATGCCGCGCGCGGCACCCGACTCCAGCAGCCGGCGCAGCGACTCGGGTGTGCCGTGGAAGCAGTCCGCTGCGGCGCCGACGAGCACCGCCTCCGGGCCGCCGTCGAGCGCGTGCGCGAGCGAGAACAGGGTCAGCGACGATGACGCGGGAGCCGGGAGGGCGACCGCCCGGCCGTCGCCCAGCAGTTCCGTCACCGCCTCGAACGACGCGGCCCACGACTCATGGGTGCGCAGCACGATCCGCGGCGGACCGCTGCTGCCGGAGGTCAACGTCGCCCAGCCGATCCGCTCGGACCCGTCCCGGGCCGCCAGGTCGGCGTGCGACGCCGCGTCGACGGCCGCGGCCAGGTGCGTGGCCGGACGTCGACCGTCGACGACGAGCGGGACGAGGCCGGACGACCGCGCCTCCCGGAGCCTGTCGAGCAGGGCCGGGTCGTCGTCGCGCAGCGGGACGATCGGGCTCATGCGGCCCGAGTGTCATCCCGACGGGGAGCCGGAGCCCACGTGCGCCGGAACGCCCGCGGGTACGCGCGGACCAGCGTCGCCACGATCGCGGTCGCGAGCACCGCCTTGATGAGGTCGCCCGGCACGAAGCCGAGGCTCAGAAGGGCGGTCTGGCCGAGCGGCAGCCGCAGGACGAAGCTCTGCACGGGGATGCCGAACGCGTACACGACGCCGATGCCGCCGACGACGACGCCGAGGAACGTGCGCCAGACGACGGGCTTGCGGTTGCCGGCGTGGACGATGAGGCCGATGACCGCGGCGCCGGCGATCCAGCCGAGCGCGTAGCCGGCCGAGGGCCCGACGAAGACGCCGATGCCGCCGCGGCCGCCCGCCAAGAGGGGAGCCCGGCAGCGACGAGGGCGAGCAGCACGGTCATCGACACTGCGCCGAGCCACGGTCCGAGCAGCGCGCCCGCGAGCATGACGCCGAGCGTCTGGGCAGTGATCGGCACCGCGCCAAACACGGTGAAGCCGCCGGGGAGGCCGAGGACGGCGACGATCGCGGCCATGACGGCGACGCGCGCGATGTCCGTCGCGTCGATGCCGCGGCGGGCGGGGCGGGCTGAGCGGACGCCCTCGGGCCGGGAGGGCGCGGTCTCTGCGGGCGTGGACGCCGTCGCGGGCTGGGGCGGGGTGGTGCGGGGGAGTCGGTCATCGGGTTTCCTTCACCTGAACACTGTTCACCTGAACAGCGTTCACTATAGTGAAACCGTGACGGGAAACGAAAGCGCACGCAGACACAGCCGCGACGACGTGGCCGAGACGGCCCTGCGCATCCTCGACGACTACGGCCTGCCGGATCTGACCATGCGCCGCCTCGCCGCCGCTCTCGACGTGCAGCCGAGCGCGCTCTACTGGCACTTCCCGAACAAGCAGACCCTCCTGGCCGAGCTCGCCGATCGCATCGTCGGCCGCGCCGTCGGCACGCGGACCGACGCGCCGTGGCCCGACCGCGTGCGCGCCGAGTCCGCCGCCCTCCGCGACGCGCTCCTCGCCTACCGCGACGGCGCGGAGGTCGTCGCCAGCACCGCCGCGCTCGGTTTGGGCGCCGCCCCGGCGCAGCAGCGCCTGGAGGCCGCCGTCCGCGCGGGAGGCTTCGACGCCGAGACTGCCGGCCGCGCGACCACCGCGCTCCTGCACTTCGTGCTCGGTCACGTCTCCCACGAGCAGCAGCGGATGCAGTTCGACAGCATCGGCGTCCTGGCGACAGGGGAGGCCTCCGACCCGCTGGACGAGGGCGACTCCGCCGCCGCCTTCGCGTTCGGGGTGGGACTCCTGGTGGGCGGCCTTCAGCGCATCGCGGCCGACAGCGACGCCGTCGACAGCGCCGGACCCGAACGGGCTAGTCGCTCCCGAATGTGACCTTCCACCCGCCGACCACAGTGGTCGCCAGGTTGAACAGGGCCGCGAAGATCGCGCCGAGCGAGGACACGACGATGACCTCCAGCAGCGACACCACGAGCGTGAACATCATCACGTTGTTGAAGGTCAACCCGGCGACGAGGGCGGAGCCCTGCGCGCCGGCGATGCTCTCCAGGAACGTCGCCATCGAGCCGACCAGCCCGACCTTGTCGAGCACCGACCACCCGAGCAGCGTGAGCACGACGGTCACGGCCGCCAGCACGATGGCGATCAGGAACGACATCTTCAGGGCGGACCAGAAGTCGATGTAGACGAGGCGCATCGTCGCGCGCTTCTTCTGCTTCGTCCGTGCCGACATCGGCGACCTCCCCGGTGCTGCTGCTCTCGACCCGCTCGCGCGGACCCCCCATCGCGCGAGTCTAACCGACACGCCCGGGGAACCCCGGAACGACGGGGCATCGAAACAAACCGATCGACCGGTTATGCATGTAATATGGCCATGCGGGGGCGAACGCCCGACCGACGTACACGTCGCACCGGCGACCACTGGGGGATGTCGGTCGGGCGGTTCCCAACGGTCCCCCCGACCACCCCCACCGGACTCACTCCACCACGAGATCGGGCAGCGCCCGCAGCGCGTCGAGCCGCCCCTCCGCGACGATCCCCGGCAGCAGCACGATCCAGAGCTCCCGGATGCGCTGAAGGAGGTCCGCGCGGCCGGTCAGTGTCGCCGACACGAGCTGCACCCCCGTGAACGCCGGCGACAGCAGGTGGGCGAACATCCGGGGGTCCACGCGCTCCGCGACGTCGCCCTCCTCGATCGCCTTCGTGGTCAGCTCCTCGATCGCGCGGAACCAGTCCTCGTACGGCTCGACGATGGCCTGGCCGGCCGTCCCGACATCGGTGGTCAGCCGGATGCCGGCCTGGACCACCGGGTCCTCCAGGAGCTGCCGCCCGAGGCTCCTGCAGAGCAGCACGAGCGACTCCAGTGCGGGCCGGCCCTCCGCCAGGATCGCGACGGAGGCCTCCATCGTGCGTCGGTGCTGGTCGGCGATCACCGCGAGAGCCAGCTCGTCCTTCGACGCGAAGTGGAAGTACAGCGCGCCCTTCGTGAGCCCGGCGGCCTTCGCGATGTCCGAGATGGAGGCCAGCCCGTAGCCGCGGGCGCCGAACACTTCGGCAGCACCCCGGAGGATGGCGTCGCGGGTGGCGAGTGCGCGATTCTGCGTGACCATGACCTGAACACAGTAGTGCGGACGACCTCTGTGCGTGATGCATGAATCCGGTCGGGGGGACCAGACGCGGCGGGCGACCGCGGAGTAGCGTGAGGCTATCCGCCGCCGGATCACCCGTCGCAGCCCAGCCGACAGAGGAGAACGCCGCATGACCACCGTCGCCGACACCATCGTCGAGATCATCCGCGAGGCGGGGGTCAAGCGCGTCTACGGCATCCCCGGCGACTCGCTCAACGGCTTCACCGACGCGCTCCGCCGCGCAGGCGACGTGACCTGGGAGCATGTCCGGCACGAGGAGGCCGCGGCGTTGGCGGCAGGAGCGGAGGCCGCGCTCACCGGTGAGCTGGCCGTCTGCGCCGGGAGCTGCGGCCCCGGCAACCTCCACCTCATCAACGGCCTCTTCGACGCCAACCGCAGCCGGGTGCCCGTGCTCGCGATCGCCGCGCAGATCCCGGGGCCCGAGATCGGCAGCACCTACTTCCAGGAGGCGCACCCGCAGGACCTGTTCCGCGAGGCCGCGGTCTACACCGAGCTCGTGAGCCTCCCCGAGCAGATGCCGCGCGTGCTGGAGATCGCGATGCGCACCGCCATCGAGCGCCGCGGCGTCGCGGTCGTGGTCATCCCGGGCGAGATCCTCCTCGCGGACAGCGTCGGCCGCAAGCCGTCCGCGCCCATCGTGTACTCGCCCCGCGTCACGCGACCGGCCGACGGCGAGCTGAAGGCCGCCGCCGACATCCTGAACGCTGCGAAGAAGGTCACCATCCTCGCTGGAGCCGGCGTCGAGGGGGCGCACCCGCAGCTCATCGACATCGCCAGCGCGCTCCGGGCGCCGGTCGTCCACGCCATGCGCGGCAAGGAGTTCGTGGAGTACGACAACCCGTACGACGTCGGCATGACCGGCCTGCTCGGCTTCTCCTCCGGTTACCGGGCGATGGAGGCCTGCGACGCGCTGCTGATGCTCGGCACCGACTTCCCGTACCAGCAGTTCTACCCGTCGAAGGCGAAGATCATCCAAGTCGACCTCCGCGGCGAGAACCTCGGCCGGCGCACGCCGATCGACCTCGGGCTCGTCGGCAGCGTGAAAGACACCGTGGAGGCGCTCCTCCCGCTGATCGAGGAGCGCAAGGACACCAAGCACCTCGACGCGTCCCGTTCGCACTACCTGAAGGCCCGCAAGAGCCTGGACGAACTGGCCGTCAACGACCGCAACCGCACGCCCATCCACCCGCAATACGTCGCCCGGCTGATCAGCGAGCTCTCCAGCGAGGACGCGGTCTTCATCCCGGACGTCGGCTCGCCTGTGGTCTGGGCGGCCCGCTACCTGCGGATGAACGGCTCGCGCCGGCTGATCGGCTCGTTCAACCACGGCAGCATGGCCAACGCCCTGTCGCAGTCGATCGGCGCCCAGGCGGCGTTCCCCGGACGGCAGGTGGTCGCGCTCGCCGGCGACGGCGGTCTGGCGATGCTGATGGGCGAGCTGCTGACGCTGGTGCAGATGAAGCTGCCGGTCAAGATCGTCGTCTTCAACAACTCCTCGCTGAACTTCGTAGAGGTCGAGATGAAGGCCGCGGGCTTCGTCAACTTCGGCACCGGCCTGGAGAACCCGGACTTCTCCCGCGTCGCGCAGGCGATCGGCATCCACGGTCAGCGGGTCGAGAAGCCGGACGACCTGGAGAGCGCTCTGCGCACCGCCTTCTCCCACGACGGCCCCGCCCTCGTGGACGTGGTCACTGCACGCCAGGAGCTGAGCATCCCCCCGGCGATCACCGCAGAGCAGGTCAAGGGCTTCACCCTCTACGCGCTGCGCACCATCATGTCCGGCCGCGGCGACGAACTCATCGACCTCGCCGACACCAACGTCTTCCGCCGCCTCTTCGACTGACCCCCTCAACCACGCCGGCCGCCCAACAGTCGAGTACGCGAAAAGTCAGCCGAAAACCGCCGAGTACGCAGAGAATCCACGTGCTCGGCGGTTTGGGTCAGTTGATGCAGACGGTGCTGGAGTAGTTGGTGGTGGGGCCGGAGTGAGTGGGGGCCGGCGCGGGCGCGGGAGCAGGGGCAGGGGCGGCGGCGCCGCTCGAGGCGGCGCCGGGGGCGGCCGGCATCAGGCCGTCGTCGCCGAGGACGACGGTGACGCTCTTGACGCTGCCGGTCTCCTGCACGGCGGCGCCCGGGAGCAGCGCCGCGACGGCCTTGGCCTGCGACTCCTGGCCAGACGGGTACTGGATCGTCGTGGTCTGCTGCGAACTCGCGTCGCCGGCCGTGCCGGTCCTGAAGCCTGCGGCCTTGAACGTCTGCGTCGCCGTGGCCGCCGCGCCGTTCATGCTGCCGCCGTTGAGCACGGTCACCTTCGTGTCGGCGGGCTTTGCCGCCGTCGCGCTGTCGTAGGCGGACGGCGTGCCCGTCAGGCTCTTGACGAACGCCGGCATCGCCGCGGTGTCGACCTGCACGATCGACAGGTCCGAGCCGTCGACGGTGATGGTCGGTGTGCCGGAGATCGGGATGGTCGCCGACTGGAGCTTGCCGCCGCTGAGGCCCTGCAGCTGAGCCGCGAGCTGGAGGAAGTTCAGCCCGGGGTCGGTCTCCAGCGAACCGCTGATCGCGTCGAGCGCGCTCGTGAGCTTGCCCGGGTTGAGCAAGGTCCCCGCGGACAGGAATTTGTGCGCCTCCACCGAGAGGAAGTACTGCTGGCGCACGACGCGGTCGAGGTCGCCGCGCGGGAGGCCGTGCCGCTGCCGCACGAACGACAGTGCCTGCGAGGCGTCGAGCGTCGAGACGCCCGCCGGGAAATTCGCGCCGGAGTACGGGTCGTTCACCGCGTTGTTGAGGCACACCTGCACGGGCCCGAGGGCCTTCGCGATCGTGTAGAAGCCGAGCAGCGAGACGCGCACGTAGTGGTCGATCGACAGCCCGGTGAGGTTCTGCACGGTCCGGATGAGCAGTTTCGCGCCGCTGGTCGGGTCGCTGCCGCCGTTGCCGAGCGAGAACGCCGAGTTGAGCTTGTTCATCCCGTGGCCGGGCACGTCCACCCAGGAGTCGCGGGGGAGGGAGATGAGGGTCGCGGACTTCCCGTCGGCCGGGATGTGCAGGATCATCATCGTGTCGGTGTTGGTGCCGCCGCCGTCCGCGGTGGTGCTGAGCTGGTTGAGCTCCGCCTGTGTCGCGTTGTCGGGGCGGTGGTCGTCGCCGACGAGCAGGATGTTCTGGTCCGCGCCGTCGACGTCGTTGCCGGTCTTGCTGATGACGTCGACGTGGTTCACGCCGCCGACGAAGCGGAAGTAGCTGTACGCGGCGTAGCCGCCGAAGACGACGAGGAGCACGGCCAGCCCGGCCGCGGTCCAGGCGATGATGCGCTTGGCGCGACGGTGCTTCTTCGGAGGCTTGGCGCCGCCTGCGCCGCCTCCGGAGCCGTTGCCGCTGCCACCGGAGCCGTCGCCGCCGCCGCCGAAGCCGCCGTCGCCGAAGCCGCCCTCGGCGCGGCTCGGGTCCGGCGAACCGGACAGTCCGAACAGGTCGAAGGGCGCGCCTGCGCCGGCGGCGCCCGCGCCTGCGGCACCGGCTGCGCCCGCACCGGCGGCACCCGCACCGGCGGCACCCGCTCCCGCAGCCCGGCCACCACTGCCGCCCCGCCCGGAGGGCACGCCGGACGCCGGCCGTGTCGCCCGCACCGGCCGGCGCGGGTCGGACGCGGGCACACGTCCGAAGATCTCGGTCGGCGGCTCGGGACGGTCCTCCCGGCCGGCGCCGGAGTCACCTGAGGGATAGTTCGGGCGTCGCACACAACGACGCTAGGGGGTGCGGCCTGCGAACAGCCTGGTTTCCCGCGGTGTTCCGGCGGAATGACCAGCAGATCAGCGAGGAGTTCTCAGCATGCTCACGGCAACGGGGCGATCGGCGCTGCGAGAACCCTCACGCATCCGGTTCGGCGGGAACGTCTCCAGGGGCCATCGCGTCGGTCATCCGGGTGGAGATCGCGAGCAGTTCGTCCTGCTGCTCCGGCGTGAGCGCATCGAAGAGGATGCGGCGGATCGTCGCGGTGTGCTTCGGGAGCGCACGCACGACGACGCGGCGGCCGTCCCGGCTGAGCCGGATCCAGCTCGCGCGGCGGTCCTCCGCACAGTCCTCGCGCTCGACCAGGCCGCGGCCCTCCATGCGGGTGACCTGGTGCGAGACGCGGCTCTTCTCCCACCCGGTCAGCTCGACCAGGTCGCGCACCCGCAGCCGGCGCCCGGGGAGCGCACGAGCGCCATGAGCACCTCGAGCTCGGAGATCGAGATGCCGTCGTCCCGCTGGAGCTGGGCGTCGAGGGTGCGGTCGAAACCGCGCCGCATCAGGTAGAAGGCATGGAAGAGCTCCGCTTCGGCAGCGCTCAGCTTGCGCGGATCGGGTCGGGTGCGCGCGATCGGCATACGTCATCCTTGCACGCGCCTGCGACACCCCGGTGGCACGCGCCCGGGCTCAGTGCGCGAGCTGCTCCAGGAACACGACGAGCACCCCGAGCGCGACGATGCCGACGAGCACGATGAGCTGCTTCCACGACGCGAGCCCGGTGCGCGACACCGCGATGCGCGCGATCACCGCGAGCGACGCGATGAGGGCGGTGATGGCGATCACGACGGCTGTCCTCGCCTGCATCCAGCCGAGCATCGCCGCGGCGAGCACGAGGACCGGGATGACGATGACGGTCAGCGCCCGGGAGGCGACGCCCAGCAGGTGCCGGAACTCGCGGGCGGTCGGCAGGGTGTTGTGCACGATCATGTGCGAGACCAGGTCGGAGGCGAGGCCCGCGAGCAGCACGCCGACCACCGAGATGACGAGCGTCCACAGCACCGTGGGGGAGTCGAGGTGCTCGCCGTGCGCGTTCAGCGCCATCAGGATCGCGAGCGCCGTGAACGTCACGTAGATGCGCTCGCGGAGCCGGTCGCCGGCTTCCCGTCGCTCCTCAACGGTGGCGTCGGCGGGGAGATGAGCGTCGTCGGGTGCGGGCCGGTCTGACATGCGTCGAGCCTAGGGCCGCCTGCCCTCGCGCCGCCTCAGATCTGACAGACCGGGCAGAAGTACGTCACCCGTTCCTCCAGCTCGGTACGTCCGAGCGCCGGATGAGCGTCCCGCAGCGTCGGCAGGGTCGCCCGTCGCGGCCGTAGACCCAGGTGTTGCGGCCGCGTCGGGTGTCGCCGGTGGTCACGCGCAGCGGGCGGTCGCGGTTGGCGACGAGCATGCGGCGGGCGAGGTCGACGGTCGCCGGGAGGTCGGCCTCCCGCACCGGGAGGGTCGGCAGCATCCCGCGCACGAAGCACAGCTCGTTGGCGTAGACGTTGCCGATGCCGGCGAGGTTCCGCTGGTCGAGCAGAGCGACGGCGATCGGGGTGTCGGGGTGTTCGGCGAGCCGGCGCACGGCCTCCTCGGCGTCCCAGTCCGGCCCGAGCAGGTCGGGGCCGAGGTGGCCGACGACCGCGTCCTCCTGCGACCGCGGCACCACCTCCAGGATGCCGAGCTGGAAGCCGACGGCCTGCGTCTCGGCGGTCCGCAGCACCACACGCGCCTGGAACCCGGGATGCCGCCAGCGGCCGCCCGGCGGATAGACCTCCCACGAACCCTCCATCTTGAGGTGGCTGTGGATGGTCTGGTCGCCGACCCGGATCAGCAGGTGCTTGCCTCGGCTGACCACTTCGTCGACGTGCCTCCCGCTGAGGTCGACGGTCGCGTACTGCGGCACCCGGAAGTCCGTCTCGGTCAGCAGCCTGCCCTGAAGAGCGCGGCGCAGTCGCGCGGCGGTCTGGTAGACGGTGTCGCCCTCAGGCATCGGCCGTCACCCTCGCAGCCGGAGGCCGCGCGGCGTCGCGAGGAATCCCGCCTCCGAGAGCGCCGCGCCGAGCGGGCTGCCGAGCACGCTCGCGCCGTTGACCGTCTCGATCGCGAGCTTGTCCACGCGACGGGAGGTCACCAGACCGGCCAGGGCGCGGGAGGCCGCCACGAGCGCGGGGCGCGCCCCTTCGTCCTCCTGGTCCGCGAAGCAGAGCAGGCTCTTGCCGCCGCGCTCCACGTAGATGGTGAGTTCGCCGTCCACCAGGGCCACCAGGGCGCCCGCCTTGCGCCCGGGCCGGTGGCCGGTGCCGCCCTCCACGCCTCCGGTCGCGGCGGGGACGGCCGGCCACGGCAGCGCGGCGCCGTACGCGTTCGCCGGGTCGGTCGCCGCCAGGGCGACCGCGTCGAAGGGCCGCGGCTGCGTGTGATCGCGGGCGAACGTGCGCAGCCGGTCGACGGTCGGGCCGCTCGCGAACTGCGCGGCGCCGAGCGTCTCCACGAAATAGCCGCGGCGCGCGCGACCGCTGTCCTCGAAGCCGCTGAGCACTTTGTAGGCCAGGGCGAAGCCTCCCGGCGTCCCCTCGTTCATCACGGAGCCGCGGGTGACGACGCCGTACCGGTCGAGCAGCGTCTCGGCCTGGCCGTGCGCGCGGATCGTGGAGTCCAGGTCCCGCTCCGGGAGCAGCGACCAGCGGCCGGCGACCGTAGGCGGTCCCATCCGGGTGACCATCGCGGACGTCCGCGGCGCGCTGACGCGGCCGCGGTACATCCGGGAGCGGGTCGGCTGCCGGGGGCGCTTGTGGGCGCCGCCGCCCCCGCCGGTCAGGGTGCGGAGGGGAGCGAGCGTGTCGTTGGTGACCAGCCCGGCCCAGACCAGGTCCCACAGGGCGGTGACCAGGACGGCGTCCTCGATCGCTTCGCCGCGCTCGGCGCCGAGGGTGTCGGAGAGCTGGCGGAAGAAGTACCCGCCGCCGCGGGCGAGGGCCGCCAGGATGCCGCGCTGCAGTTCGTCGGGATCGTGGTCCGTCGGCGGAGCCAGCGTGAGT
The DNA here is from genome assembly GCF_050632895.1 of Leifsonia sp. L25. The sequence continues at coordinate 2,588,663 of NZ_JBODRZ010000003.1, forward strand.
GGGGCGGAGTCGGCCAGGTTGAGGCTGATCCAGCCGTCGTTGCCCGGCAGCGAGCCGTCGCCCGCCCAGATCACCTCGCCGGTGGCGGTCAGCTCGTCCAGCATCGCCGGGCTGTAGTCCGCGACGCGGCTGGGCAGCACCAGCGACTCCCACGCGGAGGCCGGGATGCGCGCCCCGGCGAGCTGCTCGACGACCGAGGCCACGGCGTCCACGCCGCGCAGCGTGGAGCCGAGGTGCTGCCAGTCGGCGAGGAACCGCGCGAAGGTCGGGGTCTCGACCGGCTCGACCTCCTGGCGGAGCGCGGCGAGCGACATCCGCCGCAGCCGCCGCAGGACCTCGGCGTCGCACCACTCGGAGCCGGTCGCGTGCGGGCGGAACTCGCCCTCCACCACCCGGCCGTCGCGGGAGAGCCGGCGCAGCGCGTCGTGCACGATCGCGGGGCCGAGGCCGAACCGGGAGGCGACCTCCGCGACCTCGAACGAGCCGTGGGTGCGGGCGTAGCGGCTGACCAGGTCGCCGAGCGGGTCGTCCACCGGCTCGATGAAGGCGACGGGCACGCCGATGGGCAGCGGCACGCCGAGCGCGTCGCGCAGGCGGCCGGCGTCCTCGATGGCGGCGAAACGCTCCTCGCCGGCGATCGTGACCGCGAGGGCGCGCTTGGAGTCGACCAGGGAGGTGAGGTGGGCGCGGGCTGTGGCGAGGGTCGCATGCGGAGCGGTGGCGGGCTCCCCGTCGCTCGACCCGTCGTCGGCCGCCGCGTCCTCACTCTGCAGCCGCTCCGCGACCTGCGCCACCGTCAGCGGACCGAGCAGCCGCAGCAGGTCGGCCACGCCCTCCTCACCGCGCACCCGTCGCTCGGGATCGAGGCGCTGAAGCTGCAACTCCACGCGCTCGATCACCGACGGGTCGAGCAGTTCGCGCAGTTCCGCGCGACCCAGCAGCTCGGCCAGCAGCCCCGCGTCGAGCGACAGCGCGGCCGCCCGCCGCTCCGCCAGCGGACTGTCGCCCTCGTACATGAACGCCGCGACGTACCCGAAGAGCAGCGAGCGGGCGAACGGCGAGGCCGTCTCGGTCGCGGCCTCGACCAGCGTGATGCGCCGCTGGGCGATGCTCTGCGCCACCTCGTCCAGCGCCGGGAGGTCGTAGACGTCCTGCAGGCACTCGCGCACCGTCTCCAGGATGATCGGGAAGCTCGGATACTTGCGCGCCACGTCCAGGAGCTGCGACGCCTTCTGCCGCTGCTGCCAGAGCGGCGACCGCTTGCCGGGGTTGTACTTGGGCAGCAGCAGTGCGCGGGCCGCGCACTCGCGGAACCGGGAGGCGAACAACGCCGAGCCGCCGACTTCCAAGGTCACCAGCTCGTCCAGCTCGGCCGGCTCGAAGACGAAGAGCTCGCCGCCGGGAGGCGTGGATTCCGTGTCGGGAATACGCACGATGATGCCGTCGTCCGCCGCCATCGCGCCGGCGTCGATGCCGTAGCGCTCGCGCACGCGCGCCTGCACGGCCAGCGCCCACGGCGAGTGGACCGGCATGCCGTACGGGGAATGCAGTACGACGCGCCAGTCGCCGAGCTCGTCGCGGAACCGCTCGACCACGAGCGTCCGGTCGGTCGGCACGTGCCCGGTGGCCTCCTTCTGCTCGCGCAGGAACGCCAGCAGGTTGGCCGTCGCGAACGCGTCGAGTCCGGCCTCCACGCAGCGCAACTCGGCGTCGGCGGGGGAGGCCGCGCTCAGCTCGCGCACGAACGCGCCGACCGCCGCGCCCAGCTCGGCCGGCCGGCCGATGCCGTCGCCCTTCCAGAACGGCAGGCGCCCCGGCTCGCCGAACGCGGGCGAGACGAGCACGCGGTCGTGGGTGATCTCCTGGATGCGCCAGCTCGTCGACCCGAGCGCGAACACGTCGCCGACGCGCGACTCGTAGACCATCTCCTCGTCCAGCTCGCCCACGCGGCTCGCGCGCTCGCCGACCATGTAGACCGCGAACATGCCGCGGTCCGGGATGGTGCCGCCGCTCGTCACGGCCAGCCGCTGGGCGCCGGGCCGGCCGGTGAGCGTACCGGCGTCGCGATCCCACACGATGCGGGGGCGCAGCTCGGCGAACTCGTCGGACGGGTAGCGGCCGGCGAGCAGGTCGAGGGTCGCGTCGTAGGCACTGCGGGGCAGGGTCGCGAACGGCGCGCTGCGGCGCACGGTGTCGAACCAGTCGTCGGCATCGAGCGGCTCCAACGCTGTCGCCGCGACGGTCTGCTGGGCGAGGATGTCGAGCGGGTTGGTCGGGATCCGCATCGTCTCGATCAGGCCGCCGACCATCCGCTCGGTCGCGACCGCCGAGTGGATGAGGTCGGCTCGATGCTTGGGAAACACGACGCCCCGTGACACCTCGCCGACCTGGTGGCCGGCGCGGCCGACCCGCTGGAGCCCGCTCGCGACCGAGGGCGGCGCCTCCACCTGCACGACGAGGTCCACCGCGCCCATGTCGATGCCGAGCTCCAGGCTGGAGGTCGCCACGACGCAGCGCAGCCTCCCGGACTTCAGGTCGTCCTCGATCAGGGCGCGCTGCTCCTTGCTGACCGACCCGTGGTGCGCGCGGGCGAGGATGAGCGACTCCGCGTCGGCGACAGCGGCGGAGCCCTTGGTCTGGCCAGAGCCGCCCATCAGCTCCGCCGGGGGCCGGGAGGTCGCGTCGCCCCCTCCGCCGGACCCCGCTCCGGCCTCCCCGCCGAGCACTCGCTCTTCGTAGAGCTCGTTGAGCCGGGCGGTGAGCCGCTCGGCCAGCCGCCGCGAGTTCGCGAACACGATGGACGAGCGGTGCTCCAGCACCCGGTCGACGATCGCTTCCTCCACGTGCGGCCAGATCGAGCCGGCCTGCGGCGCGGAGCCGTCGTCGTTGTCACTGGTGTACGTGGAGGTGCCGAGCTCGCTCATGTCCTCGACCGGCACGACGACGCGGAGGTCGAAGCGCTTGCCCGCGGGCGGGGCCACGATCTCGACCGGCGAACTGCCGCCGAGGAACCGGGCGACCTCCTCCGGCGGACGCACCGTCGCGGACAGGCCGATGCGCTGCGCGGGCTTCTCCAGGAGGGCGTCGAGCCGCTCCAGCGAGAGCGCGAGATGGGCGCCGCGCTTGGTGGCGGCGACGGCGTGCACCTCGTCCACGATCACGGTCTCCACGCTTGCGAGGGTCTCGCGCGCCTGAGAGGTGAGCATGAGGAAGAGCGACTCGGGCGTGGTGATCAGGATGTCCGGCGGCGATGCGACGAGCGCGCGGCGGTCGGCCGACGACGTGTCGCCCGAGCGCACACCGACGCTGACATGGGGAGGCTCGGCGCCGAGCCGTCGCGCCGTCTGCGTGACGCCGACCAGCGGAGCGCGGAGGTTGCGCTCCACGTCCACACCGAGCGCCTTCAGCGGTGAGATGTAGAGGACGCGCGTGCCGGGGCGGGCGTCCCGCGGGCGCTCCTCGCTCGCCAGCCGGTCGATCGCCCAGAGGAACGACGCCAGCGTCTTGCCCGAGCCGGTCGGCGCGATGACGAGCGCGTGGCGTCCATGGGAGATGGCCTCCCACGCGCCGGTCTGCGCGTCGGTGGGCGCGGCGAAGGCCCCGCGGAACCATTCACGGGTCGCGGGGGAGAACCGGTCGAGCACATCGCTCATCGCATCCATCCTGCTCCCGGCCACCGACACCGCCAAGGGGAGGCCGGTCGGGGCCGCCGCGTCGGGTCGTCAGCGCGGCAGGTGCGCCCCGATGAACGACGAGATGTCGCCGAGCTCGAGCGGCGAGATCCCGTGGCCGAGCCCCTCGTAGATGCGCGCGTCGAGCGTCGTGTGGCCTTCCAGCCACTCGGCCGCGCGCGCGACACCGGCCGCGGGGATGGTGTCGTCGTGCGTGCCGCGACCCCAGAACACCGGCGGCCGGCTCTCGGCGAGCACTGCATCGCCGTCCTGCGCGCCCTGCACGACGAACGCGGACAGCGTCACGGCGAAGTCGAAGCGCTCGGGTGCCAGGCGCAGGAGCTGGATGGCGAGGCCGCCGCCTTGCGAGAAGCCGAGAAGACCGGTCGGCGCATCCGGCTGGTCGTCCAGCCAGTGGAGCACGGCGCGGGCGGCGGCGTCGGCGTTGGCGGCGAGCGGGTCGACCGAGACGTTGGTGAAGCGGGAGAACCACGCGAAGCCCGGGCCCTCCGGGATCGGCGCCCGCAGCGAGGCGATCACCGGCTCCAGCGGCAGGTACGCCGAGATCCCGAACAGGTCCGCCTCGTCCGACCCGTAGCCGTGCAGGAGGATCAGCCGGGGGCGGCCGACGCGGTCGGCCTCGCCGGCGGACCAGAGCACGGCCTCGTGGTCGAGGTGCAGCTCGGGAGCGGGGAAGGGCATGGTCCATTCTGCGCACGACATCTTGTCCTCCACATCCCCCCAGATCGCGGCGCAGTCCACAGATCGGTCTGTACGGGTGGCGGCAGGGTGGGTGATCCGTAGGATCAGTGCATGAGCGTGCGCACCCCCGACCCGGACCCGACCCCCGACCCGCTCGACGGCGACGGCGTCCTGCCCGGTCCCGCCTGGCTGAGCGACATCGAGCTGGAGCAGATCCGCCGGCGGCTGCCGCTGCTCTACGTGGAGGCCGTGCCCGTGCGGGTGGACGGCCTCGGCCAGGTGACCGAGGTCGGCGTGCTGCTGCGGGCCAACGCGGTGGGGGAGATCACCCGCACCCTCGTCTCCGGCCGGGTCATGTATGGCGAGACGCTGCGCGAGGCGCTGTTCCGGCACCTGGAGAAGGACCTCGGGCCGATGGCGTTCCCGCTGCTGCCGGCCAGCGCTGTGCCGTTCCAGGTCGCGGAGTACTTCCCGCTGCCCGGGGTGTCGGCGTTCACGGACGAGCGGCAGCACGCGGTCTCGCTCGCGTACGTCGTGCCGGTGACCGGGACCTGCGAACCGCGGCAGGACGCGCTCGAGATCACGTGGATGACGCCGGAGGAGGCGGTCTCCCACACGGTCTGCGAGGAGCTGGAGGGCGGTCGTGGCGTGCTGGTGAAGGCGGCGATGGCGTCGGTCGGCAAGATCGTCTGATTTTTTTCGAATCTTTTGCTTGCATTGTTTGGCTAATGGTATTAGCTTTTTGGCTATGAACACTTCCATCGCTTCGCAGGTCCGGTACCTGCAGCGCCCCGAGGGACGCATCAGCTACACCGTCGAGGGCTCCGGCCCGCTCGTCGTCGCCGTCCCCGGGATGGGCGATCTGCGTTCCACCTACCGCGAGCTCACCGGCCCGCTGTTGGAGGCCGGCTACCGCGTCGCGGTCACCGATCTCCGGGCGCACGGCGAGTCGGACACGACGTTCCGCGAGTTCGGCGACATCGCGACCGCACGCGACCTGATCGCACTGATCGACGAACTCGGGGGCAACGCCGTCGTCCTCGGCAACTCGATGGGCGCCGCGGCCGCCGCCTGGGCCGCCGCCGAGCGTCCCGACGCGATCACTGGCCTCGTGCTCTACGGTCCGCTGCTGCGCGACCCCGCGATGAGCCGCGTCACGGTCGCCGCCATCCACGGCATGTACCGCGTGCTGTTCGCCGGCCCCTGGGGCCCGGGCGTCTGGGCGGGGTACTACCGCTCGATCAACAAGGGCCGCACAGCGCCGTGGCTCCCGGAGCACGCCGCCGACCTGAAGCGCAACATGAAGGAGCCCGGCCGGCTGCGCTCCTTCCGCCACCTCACCCTCCAGCTCACGCACTCGGTCGTCGAGCCCCGGCTGCCGGAGGTGAAAGCCCCCATCCTCGCCTTCGTCGGCGCGCTCGACCCCGACTACCGCGACCCGGCCGCGGAGGCCGACTGGATCGAGTCCCTCGGCGCGGAGGTCGTCCGCGTGCCCGAGTCGGGCCACTACCCGCAGGCCCAGCGGCCGGACGTGATCGTGCCCGCGACCCTGCGGTTCCTGGCGGAGCGGCGGGGGAGCGGATGGGGTGAGGCGCATGCGTAGGGGACCGATCGGGGGCGCCCGTGCCTAGGGCCGGGCTGACCCGCTCCGCGGTCGGCGCCGTGGCCCTCGACCTCGTCGACGCCGGCGGCGTGACCGGCCTCGACCGGCTGACCCTCGCGGCCGTGGCCTCCCGCGCCGGCGTGGCGGTGCCGAGCCTGTACAAGCACGTCGCATCGCTCGACGACCTTCGCCGCATGGTCGCGACCGAATGCGTCACCGAGTTGACCGGCGTGCTCGCCGAGGCGACCATCGGGCGCTCGGGGCCGGACGCCCTCCACTCGGCGGCGGACGCGGTCCGCGCGTACGCGCACCGGCACCCCGGGCGGTACGCCGCGACGCAGGTCGCCCCCGATCTCGCTTCGGAGGACGACGCCGGGCTCGCGGCCCGTGCCGGCGAGACGATCGCCGTCCTGGCCGCGGCGCTGCGCGGCTTCGGGCTGCCGGAGGAGGCGACGGTCGACGCGATCCGGATGCTGCGCAGCGCCCTGCACGGCTTCATCACCCTGGAACTCGGCGGCGGCTTCGGCCTGCCCGACGACCTCGACCGCAGCTTCCGCCTCCTCATCGACGGCATCGAGGCCGGCATCGCCACCCTGGCCGCCCCCGCGGCCCGCTAGGGGCGCCGCGGGGCAACGGAGGAGTCGCGCTCACGAACGAGCCGAAAAGCAGTCAACGGAGGAGATCCGATGGCGTGGCCGTCGGATCTCCTCCGTTGTCGCGTGACGGGGCGTCTCAGCCGTGGGCGCGGCGGGTGCCGCGGCCGCGGGTGGTGCCCGAGTTCACCAGGTCACCGACGCGCATGCCCTGACGCGGAGAGTTCGATCCGTGGGTCGAGCCGCCCTTGTGGCCGGTCCCGGCCGTGTGCGGCGCGGCGTCACCGCTGGAGGCGCGACGGCCGCGGCCGTTCCCGCGCGGGGAGCTGTCACGGGCGCCCTCGCGGCCGGTGCCGCTCTGACCTCCGCCGTTGCGGCCAGCAGCGCCCTGGCCTCCGCCGTTGCGGCCGCCGCCGTTCTGGCCTCCGGCGTTCCGGCCGCCGGCGGTGCGGCCCGCGGCGCCCTGGTCGCTTCCGTTGCCACCATTGCCGCCGCGGCCTCCCGCATTCCTGCCGCCATCATTCCGGCCGGCACTGTTGCGACCTCCGGCCTCGCGGCCCGCGCCGTTCTGGCCCGCGTCACCCGCGGCCCCGTTCTGCCCGGCCCCGCGACGGCGTCGCCGGCCACCGCCGGTGCCCGCACCGCCGGCACCCGCGTCGCCGCGTCCACCACCGGTCGCACCACCGCGACCGCCGCCGTTGCCGCCGCCGTTCGTGACCGCCGCCGGGGCGACGCGCTCCGCGCGCTCGCCGACCAACGCGGTCACGGCCGCGGACTCCGCCGTCACCCGCTGCGGCCTCGCCGTGATCGCGGCCGCGCGCAGCAGCGACTTCACGTCGCCCGCCTGCTCCGGCAGCATCACGGTCGCGACGTCGCCGGCGCTTCCGGCGCGCGCCGTGCGGCCCGAGCGGTGCAGGTACGCCTTGTGCTCCGCGGGCGGATCGACGTGCACGACCAGCTCCACCTCGTCCACGTGGACACCGCGGGCGGCGACGTCCGTCGCCACGAGCACGCGCACGTCCCCGGTTCCGAACGCCGCGAGGTTGCGGTCCCGGGCGCCCTGGCTGAGGTTGCCGTGCAGGTCGACGGCGGGGATGCC